>DIKO01000037.1:0-31368 GCA_002423615.1 Desulfobacteraceae bacterium UBA5616 | reverse complement strand
GCATCTCATCAAGCAGGTCGAAATGGTGCCCGAAGGCATGACGTTTTCCGAATTCAAAAAATATTTTACGGAAACCCAGCAGCGGTATTTCCCGGTAATGGATGAAAATAAACGCATGGTGAGTATTTTCTCCAGCACCGATATCCGGGGCATTCTATTTTCCCAGAGCCTTGAGGACCTGGTGGTGATGAGCGATATCGGCACTTCAGACATCATTTTCACAAAACCGTCCGAAGACCTTAACGAAGTGCTGAAGAAATTTACCCTGAAAAATATTGACGGCCTGCCCGTTGTGCGGGAAGAGGATCAGGGGATACTGATCGGCATGCTTTACAGACGGGAAGTGATTTCCTTTTACAATCAGAAAATTGAGGAAATGAGGCTTAAAAAGCGTCATTGAGGGTAGTCTACACGCATCAGAAACAACCCGTGGGCCGGCGCAGTGATACCGGCCCGGTTCCGGTCTCTGGATTCAAGCACCCTTTTAAACGCTTCAGGAGACATCTTCCCCAGACCCACTTCCACAAGCGTGCCGACCATGTTGCGAACCATAAACCGCAGAAACCCGTCTCCTGTGAAATTCATCAAAATCATATCCGATGTTTTTTGGACGTCAAATGAAATCAGGCGTCGGACCGCATCCGCAACCTCGCTTCCCTGGCCTTGAAAAGATCTGAAGTCATGAATTCCGGAGAGATGGCCTCCCGCCTGTTCCATGGCCTCGATATTCAGCTCTTTTCGAACATGCCAGGCATATCGTCGGCAGAGCGCCGAGGGCAGGATCCTGTTCATTATCCGGTATTGATAGGTTTTTTGTTTAACGCTGAATCTGGCGTGAAAATCGTCATTCACCCGGATGCAATCCCGGATGACAATGTCTTCAGGGAGCAGCCCATTAAGCCCGCTCAAAAAAATTGCGGCTGAAAGCCGGGTGTCGCAATGGAAATTCGCGGTCTGACCCAGTGCATGGACACCCGCGTCCGTTCTCCCGGACCCGAACAGTGAAACCTTCTGCCGGGTCATCACTGCGATGGCTTTTTCGATTTCTTCCTGGATGGTAGGTATACCTTTCTGTCGCTGCCATCCGTGGTAGGCAGTACCGTCATATTCGATAATGAGCTTAAAATTTTGAATCATAAAACGGGCATTTGGGGGATTAATTCAGAGTCGGTTGCAGGGAATGTCGGCCAGCTGTTCTTCAAGCCAGTCGGCGGCATCGCCGGAAAACTCTTCAATACGGTACTCGGCCTTGCAGAACCTGCACGCCAGAAAAACCCGGTTTCAGGTTTTTCTGAGCGTCAAGGGGCTTCGGCAATTTCTGCAAACGATATCCGGATGCGTCATACATCGCCTTTGGTTGTTTTATTTAAGGATACCTGTCTACTCCATAAAGGCATTCAGGTCAATCTCATTTCAAACGAAGCGAATTGAAATGAAACCAAAAAACAGGGTGAAATCCGTATTGATTGTTATGGGCGTCATCTGCTATGTTCGGCCGACCAACGCCATAAGGAATGCATTCGGGAACCGGGACTGAAAAAAAAATGAAAAACTACATGTGTAAAGGATTTGCAGCATCGGGGCTATCAGCCGGGATCAAGAAAAACGGTAAGCCTGATTTGGGATTGATCGTTTCGGAAACAACGGCAACGGTGGCCGGGGTGTTTACGCAGAACCTGGTCAAGGCTGCTCCGGTCCTGCTCGACCAGGAACGGGTTTTGTCGGGAAAGTGCAGGGCCGTTATCGTCAACAGCGGCAATGCCAATTGCTGTAACGGTGATGAAGGCATGATGCGGGCCCGGGAAACCACCCGGATAGTGGGGGATGCCCTCGGCATTTCAGAAGAACTGGTGCTGGTCGGTTCAACCGGTGTAATCGGTGAACCCCTGCCTCTTGAAAAAATAAAGGCCGCCGTTCCCGGTCTGGTGGACGGACTTGGGCCGGACGGGTTGACCCGTTTTGCCCACGCCATCATGACGACGGATACCGTTCCCAAACTCGTGTGCCGGGAAGGTGTTATCAACGGCAAGCCGTTCAATATTGTGGGAACGGTAAAGGGGGCCGGGATGATCGCGCCCCATATGGCGACCATGCTGGGGTATATCCTGACGGATGTCCAAATTGATCCCGGACCGCTTAAGCACGCATTGGCGGTCTCCGCCGAACAATCCTTTAACCGCATTACCATAGACGGCGACATGAGCACCAATGATACGGTTTTGGTTCTGGCCAACGGGACCTCCGGCGCCGTCATTGATGATGAGCTTGCCCTGCAGTATTTCCAGAACCTTTTGGAACAGGTCTGCGTAGAGCTTGCCGCATTGCTGGTAAAAGACGGGGAAGGCGCTACAAAACTGGTGGATATCGTGGTCAGGGGCGCCTTGACTCACCGGGATGCATTGGCCGTTGCCAAGACCGTGGCCAACTCCAATCTGGTCAAAACGGCATTTTTCGGACAGGACGCCAACTGGGGCAGAATCATCGGGGCTGTGGGAAGAGCCGGCGTTTATGTGGACCCGGCCAAAATCGACCTCTATTTCGATGATGTCATGATGGTTCAAAACGGTAGCGGATGCGGGAAGCAAGTTGAGTCCAAGGCTACGGATGTGCTGAAAAAAGAAGAATTCCGGGTCACCATCGATTTGAATCTGGGAACAGGGACCGCCTCCATGATGACCTGTGATTTTTCAATTGATTATGTCAAAATCAATGCCGATTACAGATCTTGACGACAGGCGGTGATGGCGCTTATCCGGCTACAGAAATTTCTTTCCCTGGCAGGGGTGTGTTCGAGACGGCATGGAGAAGACCTTATTGTCGGGGGGCGTGTCACCATCAATGGGATGACGGCCTCCCGCCTGGGCTCGATGGTGGATCCGGAAAACGATCATGTTGAAGTGGACGGCACTCCGGTGGCTATTGAAAAAAACCTGGTGTACATTGCCATGAACAAACCCAAAGGCTATGTTACCAGCTGTTGTCAACCGGATGACCTGATTGTTCTCGATCTCCTCAATATCAACGAACGGGTGTTTCCAGTGGGAAGACTGGATAAAGATTCCACGGGTCTTTTGATCCTGACCAATGACGGCAGGATTCATCATCGCCTGTCTCATCCCTCCTTTGATCATGAAAAGGAATACGAGGTGACTGTAAAAGCCCCCATTACCGATGGAGCTCTTAAATCCCTGGAAAAAGGGATTACGCTGATGGGGAAAAAAACCAGGCCTGCCGGGATTCTGAGGCTGTCATCAAATCGGTTTCGCATGGTCCTCAAGGAGGGAAGAAACCGGCAAATCAGACGAATGGTGCAAAAAGTAGGCAACGAGGTGACCGGTTTAAAACGGATCCGGATCGCCTCTCTTAAACTGGGTCGTCTCAGGGAGGGGGCATGGCGGCACTTGAACGAAAACGAAAGGAGGTCGCTTTTGCAGAATATATTTGACGAGGGATGAAACCCCCGTCAGTTCAACACGCCCATCAGTTATTTCCATTCCCTGGATATTCCTGATGAACAGCCGCAATTCGACAAACCGCATCCCGGCTTTTCCGGTGCACATTCCCCTGCGGGCATTTTACCCGATGGTTTTCCGATTTTATTCAAAATTGACATGAAGCGGCACCTGAGGCTGTTGTAAATGGGTTTTACCGAAAGCAGCAAAACAATTGCAGCCCCTGTCCACTTGACCCATTCCGGAATGATCTCGGCGGTCCGGCCGAGGGAAGCAATCGGTGACAGTGCCAAAACAGCATAAATCTGATCGACGATCAGGCCTGAAATAACCGCCATGATGGAAATAAGCGCTAAGTAGACCGCTGTGGAGCGCTTCCCCAGGATGCCCAGAAGAACCGTGAGAGACGCCGCATTGGTGGCCGGTCCGGCCAGTAAAAAAACAAGGGCGGCCCCGGGACTGACCCCTTTCAGGATCAGGGCCGCCGCAATCGGCGTGGAAGCGGTTGCGCAGATGTAAATGGGAATTCCCACGGTAAGCATAATCAGCATGGAAAGCAGTCCGCCGCCCAGGTAACGGCTTAAAATGGCCTCGGGTATAAAGGCGGAAATGGCGCCGGCCAGGATAAGGCCTGCAGCAAACCAGGGCGCCATGTCATTCCAGACCTCGGTAAAAGCATAATGCATGCCGTGCCTGATTTTCTCAAAAAACGAATGATGCCTCTTGTGGTCCTCTGCGGAACAGCCGATGCCGTCGCAACATCCGTCCACCGGGCAGGTTAAATCCGCTGTGCGGGAATCGGCTTCGGTGGTTTTGTTCAAAAGATTTTCAGCAATGCCCGCTGTGAGGGCTGTTGCAAATGCCGAAAGAGGCCTTGCGAGTGTCATGATGGGGTCAAGGAGCGCATACGTGACGGCGATGGAATCCACTCCGGATTCGGGTGTTGAAATCAGAAACGAGGATATCGCGCCATTGTTGGCCCCTTGTTTTTTAAGCGTAACCGCGGCCGGCAGCACACCGCAGGAGCACAGGGGAAGGGGGATGCCCAGCAGCGCCGCTTTGAAAACGGATCGAAAACGGCCTTTACCCAGATGCCTCGCTACGGAATCGGGGCTCAAAAATACCCTGATCAGGCCGCTGACCATCAACCCGAAAATCACGTAGACGCCGGATTCCACCAGAAGGTGGAGCGTTTCCGAAAAAATGGCGATTATAGAATTCATCATCCTCTTATCCTGGAAAGGGAACAGGTTTGATGCGGAAACATCTGCGGATCCTGTTTCATTCCGTAGTTTTTCAAAGAATTAACCCAACTTATTTATCAATCGGGGATTGTCAACTTCAAGGTTTCCCCCTGCCGTACGACGGCGGTAAAGATCGGCTGACAGGGAGGCCCCCACGGCCGTCGCATATTGGGCGAATTTCGGCGTATGAAAAGTAAGGCCGAAAAAATCGGAAAGGCCATCGAAAACAGGCTTGGCCTGGGGCAGGGTGGCCAGTCGGCCGGTCAGGATGACCATGGTATTGCGAGTTGCCTTTGCGGCACCGTTTGCGGCCACCGCGATGGTCTGGTAGACCAGATTGAAGATGCCCAGGGCCCGGTCGGCTTCTGTTGAATCATCCTCGTTTTTCCCGAAATTGGATGCGGTCAGGAATTCCGACAGGCCGGTCATCCGGGACGATGCAATGTCTCCCACCGTGAGATCCACCCGTTTCAATCTCCCTTTTCCGGCTTTCTGGCACAAGAGCCCGACATCGGTGATTCCCAGCATGTATTTCGAGAGCCCCACCAGCGTTCCTCCGCCGACGCCGGTTCCACCCCAGTGTTCGATTCTTTCGCCGTCCACTTCAATCAGGGCCGTCCCCGTACCCATGCTCACCACGATGGCTTTGGATATACCGGATAAAAATGTGCCCCCCCGGCCGGTGGCTTCAAATTCACCCACATGGCAGACCGGAATGTTGAACAGGGCATCTCCGATGCTTCCCGAACCGACTCCGGTCAGGGCGATACACTCGATATCGGAAAGATGTTGACGGGTATCGGATAAAAATTTCCCCAGGGCTCCTGAAGCAGAGGCAACCGGATCATCGGCTTTTACGGTAGTGGGATGGAGGATCTTCCTGCCGTCGTAGCCGATGATGTTGGTGGTGGTGCCGCCGATATCGATCCCGATGATCAACCGGGCGACTCGTGGCCGGGTTTTTATGTGACGTGCTGTTTTCACTGAACTATGCCTTAAGGTAGAAAAAAAATAATCTTTCAATACATCGCGAATTATCCCATTTTGATAAAAAATTCTACTTTTATTTTTTGAAAATATCAGGATGCGAAAGGTGATTAAAATTGAAAAAACACTTTAAGTTCTTCTTTTCAGAAAGATTGCTTGACTTTTGCAGTGGGACTATTGTACCTAACAAAACTAAAATTGATGTTCATATTAAATAAATTCAACCAGTTACTCATACCTAAAAATTACGGTGCAAATGAGGAGCCATTTGATCAAATGGACGATTCAAAGATAAACAGAACGGCGGTTGAAAATCGAAGCACCCGTGAGACCCTGATAGAATTGGGCCTGGGGCTGGATGAAGCCGAACCGCCTCAGGTGTCAACGGGCATCCCCTTTTTCGATCACATGCTCACCTTGTTTACCATACACGGGTTCTTCGCCCTCTCGCTGACCGCAAAAGGGGATTTGGAAGTGGATTGTCATCACACGGTGGAAGATGTGGGCATTGTTCTGGGCGACGCTTTCTCGCGGGCACTTGGAGACCGGAAAGGCATCACCCGATACGGTTTTGCGGTAACGCCCATGGATGATGCGCTTTGCGCGGTTGCTGTGGATTTATCGAAGCGCCCCTATCTGGTTTACCATGTACCTCCTGTATCCGGGGTTTCCGGAGCCTTCGGCATATCGCTGGCGAAAGAATTTTTCAGGGCTTTTTCGGTTCACGGGGGAATGAACCTCCACATTAATGTCAGCTATGGCGAAAACGAACACCACATCCTCGAATCGATTTTTAAATCCCTGGGAAGGGCCCTGGACCAGGCATGTTCCCGCGAGGGTCGCCTTGAAGATGTCCGTTCATCAAAGGGGTTATTATGATCCACTGCAAAAGGAAATATCGCATGCCCGCGATATGGGCTTTGATGGTGCTTGTCCCGCTGTGGTTGACGGCGGCCTGCACAACGGCCGGAACGGGTGTAAAGAAAACAGGGGCCATGACCTATGAGGGGCGGAGAATTCTGATCCTGCCGGTAAAGGACATGGCTTTCATTCATGGTGTGAACAAAAGCGTCACAAGCCCCATCACCGGAAAATTCTACATTACCGGAAAGGTGATGGAACCGGCTGACGAACTGCTGACCGACAAACTGGTCTCTTTTTTGGAGAGCAGGCCCGGCTATCTGAGTGTTCAGGCCGAAGCTTCCCAGGGACGACCGACAGACTGGCTGATAGATGGCCCGGGTGGCGTTCCGGAAAAACAGAAGCTGGTCCAACTCGGGCGGAACGCAAAAGCGGATGCGGTCCTGACCGGCTGCGTTTACCGGTTCGAAGAGCGGGTGGGCACAAAACATTCCGTGGAGTTTCCGGCGTCGGTAATTTTTGAAATCCATCTTATCCATGTCGCAGATGGATCCATCGTGTGGTCGGGAATTTTCAGCGAAACCCAGCAGCCGTTAAGCGAAAACCTGCTGAACCTTAAAGCTTTCATTCGAAGAAAAGCCAGATGGATTACCGCCGGGGAGATGGCCATGTCCGGGCTAGAAGAATTATTAAGGAATTTTCCAGATTATGATCATCATACCGGCGATTGATTTGAAAAACGGCTGTTGCGTCCGATTGCTGCAGGGGGAAATGGACAGGGAGACGATCTATTCCCGCGAACCGGAGAAGATGGCCCTGAAGTGGCAGGAAGAGGGCGCAAAGATCATCCATGTCGTAGACCTGGACGGAGCAATGGAAAAACATCCGAAAAACATTGCGGCCATTCGGAAGATCATTGAAAATGTTGATGTTGACGTTCAGGTCGGGGGGGGCATCCGAAACGAAGATACTGTTAAAATGTTGTTGGAACTGGGTGCGGCCCGGGTGATTATCGGAACCGAAGCCATCAAAAATCCCAGGCTCGTCAGAGATGCGTGTAAAAACCACCCGGGCAGGATCGTCGTGGGCATCGATGCCAGAAACGGGAAGGTGGCGATCGAAGGCTGGACGAAAACAACCGACGTCGAGGCCGTTGACCTGGCAAAACAGTTTGAAGACTGCGGCGTGGCGGCCATCAACTTTACCGATATCCACCGGGACGGCATGCAAACCGGACCGAATATCGAGGAAACCCGGCGTCTGGCCGCTTCCATAACCATACCCGTGGTAGCCTCGGGGGGTGTATCCACCATTGAAGACATAAAACGGTTATTGCCCTTGGAAGAGGTCGGCGTTACGGGCATTATTACCGGGAAAGCCCTGTATGCCGGCACGATGAGCCTTAGGGAGGCCGTTCGGCTCACCAGAAAAACCACCACCTAATCCTTGACAAATTCCGTTCCGAACATTATTTAATTAGTTTAACCAAATAAATACAGTCTTTAAAAATCGGGCTTATGGATTGATGCACCCTTACATGAAGTGGGGAACCAACCTTGCCTTCCGGCAATTTCTAATAAGTGTTCCACTTCCCGTTTATTCAGCCTGCCGTTACGCCGAGACTGCTGAGATCCCGAAAAGAGGGGGCGAATTTATTGTCATTTAGAATCCCAGATGAAAAGATCTCCGAAATCAGGGATAGATCCGATATCGTCGAGGTGATTTCGGAAGCCGTTCGATTGAAGAAGACGGGAAGGAACTTCATCGGACTTTGCCCCTTCCATTCAGAGAAAACAGCGTCCTTTACCGTTAATCCAGACAAACAGATTTTTCATTGTTTCGGCTGTCAGGAAGGCGGGGATGTTTTCAGCTTCTTGATGAAAAATGAAAATCTTTCCTATCCTGAAGCGGTTAAATCTCTTGCCAGGCGTTTCGGGATAACCGTAGCGGAACGACCCCTGAGCTCTGTGGAAAAAGGCCAAATGAGCGAACGGGAGAAAATCCTGGAAATCAACCGACATGCGGTGATCTTTTTCCGGAAATGCCTCAACCAGGGAACAGGGGGTGAAAAGGCGGCAGCCTATCTTAAACGCCGGGGGGTGGATCCGGAAACACTGGAGAAATTCCATGTAGGCTACGCACCGGAGGGGTGGGATCACCTTTTGAGATTTTTGTCCAAAAAGAATATTCCCTCGCCCACGATGCAGAGAACAGGACTTGTTATTCCGAGAAAGACCGGAGACGGGGTTTATGATCGGTTCAGAAACCGTGTCATGTTTCCCATCTTCGACGTCAATGGCATTCCCATCGGATTTGGGGGAAGGAGTATTGACGATGCATTGCCCAAATACCTGAATTCGCCCGAAACACCGGTTTATCACAAAAGCCGGTCGCTTTATGGACTGAATTTCGCTAAAAAACGATGCCGGGAAACCGATACGGTTTTCATCGTGGAAGGCTACCTGGATTGCATTTCGCTGCACCAGTTCGGGATAGAAAATGCCGTCGCGACCCTGGGAACGGCCCTGACCGCCGACCATCTCAGGATGGTCAAGGGACATGCTGAGAAGATCATTCTGGTTTTCGATTCAGACGACGCGGGCATCAAGGCCGCTGTACGCAGTGTGTCCCTCTTTATGAAATATGACAATGCGGCGCGCATTCTGGTGCTCCCGGAAAATCATGACCCGGATTCCTATATCCGGGCCATGGGGCCCGATAAATTCAGGGAACTCTCGGAAAAAGCATCGAGTGTCATGGGCTTTCTCATGGATGCGGCGGTTAAAAAACACGGGATGACGGTGGAGGGGAAAATCGCCGTTATTCATGACATGATAAAGCCCCTTGCCTCCATCACGGATACCGTGGCCAGGTCCTTATATATCAAGGCATTGTCGGAACGCGTGGATGTACCCGAATCCGCCGTAATGGCCAAGCTGAAAGAATTCCAGTCCCAGGGAAAGTTGCAGGGCCGGATGACGGGTTCCGGGGAATCGGCAAAAAAAGAATCGGTACTCGTCTCAGGAGGATCCGATACCGTCTCTCCGAACATCCGGTCGGAACGGCGGATCATCTCCATGATGCTTCAGTTCCCTGAAATATTAACCGATATAGAGCGGCATGATGTTTTGTCCTTTTTCCGGGACGATCAGTTAAGATCTCTGGGGATGTGTATATTGAAACATATCGACAAAGCGGATCATATTGTTGCGGAGGTATTGAACGATTTAGATGACGATGAAAATAAACGCATTGTCTCCGAACTCGGGATCGGTGATGAGGCATGGCAGTATCAGGGATGTATCAAGCTGATACAAAAATTTGTCGATAACTCTCGGATTTTTGGTGAGAAAGACCTGATTGATCAGATCAGGGCCGCGGAAAAAAATAATGATCATGATTTGCTGATAAAATTATTAAGCGAAAAACAGCGGAAAGCCCAACGCAGTGAAAGGCTGAAGATGAGCCTGATAGCGGGCCGCTGACGGAAATATTTGCGGATCGTTAATGACCTGAATGGATACCGGGTTAAAAGAACCTTTTGACGGCATTCTCCGGTCTTAAGGGTTTTGTCCGTATACAACGCATTACTAATCGGCATATTTCGGAGGCAATTATTTATGGTACAGAAATCCGCGAAAACGGCCAAATCCTCTCCCAAAAAGAAAGCTGCTAACAAGGGTAACAAGGGAAAAATGACCAAAATTACGAAAATAAAAACAGAAGATGAGAACAAAAACAAGAAAGTGCTGTGTGATCTCGTTCAAAAAGGGAAAAAACAGGGATATTTGACGTATGATGAAATCAATGAGGCACTTCCCAGAGATATGCTCGTTTCGGATCAATTCGATGAAACCCTGATGATATTTGATGATAACGACATTGAAATCCTGGACGAAGAAAAGATGGATCCGAGAGACAAGCCTAAAAAAAGTTTTGATGACGGCTTGTCGAAGGAAGAGACTTCATCCGAATATGGAAGCGTTACGGATCCGGTTAAGATGTATCTTCGGGAAATGGGAATGGTAACCTTGCTGAGCAGGGAAGGGGAAGTTGAAATCGCCAAAAAAATCGAAACCGGCGAGCAGCGAATTTTAAGGGCGCTGATCGACACTTCCACCGGAGTTCGATGCCTTCTGGACCTGGGCAAGCTCATCGAACAGGAGACGTTAAGACCCAAGCATGTATTGAGAGATATCGATGAGGGGGACGCCTATATCGATGAGGCTGTTCAGATTGAAAATTACCTGAAAACGGTGGACGATATCCAGAAAATTCATACGGAGAATGAGGAATACCGGGAAAAACTATTTGCAACCGAAGGTTTTGATGAGCAACGCCGGATCAGGCGGTCCATTAATCGCCGAAACAACAAAATTTTTGAGCTGCTAAAGGAATGGCGGTTTGAAGGTGGTGTCATCGATAAGATTGAAAGAATCATCCGGGAGCAGATCGACTGGTTCGACACCATGAATAAGTTCATTGTTTCATGTGCGGAATGCCTGGGGGTTCCGGTTTCAGAGCTGCGTTCCAATCTTTCCTCCAAGGCCTCTTTTTATAAGTGGATCAAACCGAAATGCGACCTCACCAAGAATGACATCGGTGCATTATATGTTGAATTGAAGGACTTTCTGGACCAGATAAGCGAAAAGGAACAACTGATTAGATCAAAGGGCAGGTCCCTTAAAAGAATTATTTCCGGGGTGGATGACGGGCATCTGGTGGCCAAGGCGGCCAAAAGCGAATTGACCAGGGCCAATCTTCGACTGGTGGTCAGCATTGCCAAGAAATACACCAACCGGGGCCTGCAATTCCTCGATCTGATCCAGGAAGGCAATATCGGACTGATGAAGGCGGTTGATAAATTTGAATACCGCCGGGGCTATAAATTCAGCACCTATGCGACCTGGTGGATCCGGCAGGCCATCACCCGGGCCATCGCAGACCAGGCCAGGACCATACGAATCCCGGTTCATATGATTGAAACCATCAACAAGCTGATTCGGACATCCAGATACCTTGTGCAGGAACTGGGGCGGGAACCCACCCCCGAAGAAATCGCCGAAAAAATGGAGATTCCGCTGGATAAAGTCAGAAAGGTCCTGAAAATCGCCAGGGAACCCATTTCCCTGGAAACCCCCATCGGGGAGGAGGAAGACAGCCATCTGGGTGATTTCATCGAGGACAAGAAATTCGTCCTGCCCTCGGAAGCGGCGGTAAACCTGAATCTTGCCGAGCAGACGCGGAAAGTGCTGGCCACCCTGACGCCCCGTGAAGAAAAAGTTTTAAGAATGCGTTTCGGCATAGGTGAAAAGGCTGATCACACATTGGAGGAGGTGGGGCAGGATTTCGCGGTGACCCGTGAACGCATCCGGCAGATCGAAGCCAAGGCCTTGAGGAAATTGCGGCATCCCACGAGAAGCCGCAAATTAAAAAGTTTTATCGAAACCTAATTCTTGACAAAAAAATATTCTATCGCTAAAAACAGACGCCTGATGATGACGGGCCCATAGCTCAGCTGGAAGAGCCACCGGCTCATAACCGGTCGGTCCCTGGTTCGAACCCAGGTGGGCCCACTTGTAACTCAATCGAGGATTTATTTGCCCAATGGAAAATTTGCAGGAAAAGAGAACATGTCGTGCAAATTAGTCCATGAAAAGGTGGAACAGGGGCGTGGTCTGCAACCGGAGACCGCGCCTTTTTTTTTCAACGAACCCGGCCCGATAAAATGAACCCGAACAGGGACGACAGGGAATATCGTATTTGCAGATGAGGGCGACCGTCGGCGATATCATGGAAATCATGGAAACCCTGGCACCGGCCGGCTTGGCCGAGGGCTGGGATAACCCGGGGCTTCAGATCGGATGCCGCGATCAGGTCGTTAAAACACTGTGGGTGGCGCTTGATCCATCCTTTCCTGTTATATCCGCCGCCTGCCGCCAGGGTGTAGACCTTTTGATTACGCACCACCCGTTTATTTTTAAACCCCTCGATACCATCGACCTTGACACGCCATCGGGGAAAATTATCTCCCTTGCGCTCAGGCATGAACTTTCCGTGTTTTCCGCCCATACCAACCTTGATGCGGCAAGTTCAGGCATTAATGACGTTCTGGCCGACAGAATCGGTCTTAAGGATATTTCCGGCCTTGATGTTCCAAGAAAGGGCTTCGATGCACATCAGCCGGGGGAAACGAATTGGGGCATGGGTCGAAAGGGGTGCCTTGAGGAAAAAACACACCTCCTCCATTTTGCGGAACACCTAAAAACGCGCTTGGGCTTGACTTCCGTAAGAATCGCCGGTCAGCCGGACATGCCGGTGAAGTCGGTGGCTCTGTGTTGTGGAAGCGGTTCAAGCCTGTTGAAGACCTTCCTCCTGTCGGATGCCGAGGTTTTTGTCAGCGGAGATCTCCGGTATCATGATGCCAGGGATGCCGAGGCCGCCGGCAAAGGTCTTATCGATATCGGACATTTTGCATCCGAACATGTGATCCTGGACGTGCTGGCCGGGCGGCTTCAGGAAGAAACCAAAATACGCGGGCTGGATGTCGCTGTCCAGGCCTGCAAGCTGGAGAACGACCCGTTCCAGACCCTATAACAACATTCCGGGAAAAACGATGACAGAACATATCAAAGAACAGATCGGTTATCTTGTCAAACTTCAGGAAGTTGACAGGCGATTTTTCAACCTGACTAAAAAGCTTGATAAAATTCCATCGACACTTGAAGAACTGGAAAACGGCTTGAAGGCGTTTGAAGAGCAGGTAAACCGGGAATCCGGAACCCTGGACGAGTTGAAGAAAAAATACCGGGAACTAGATGCCCTGATCCAGCAGAATGACGCCCAGATTAAAAAAAGCAAGGAAAAGCTGGGGCTGGTCAAGAACAATAAGGAATACCAGGCGATCTTAAAAGAGATTGAAGAAATTCGGGTCAGGAAATCGGAAATTGAAGACTCCCAGATTGAAATCCTGGATGACATCGAGAAAGCGGAGAAACAGATCAAATCCGGAAAAGTCGAGCTTGAAAGGTTTTCAAAAGAGACCGGCGTTCAAAAAATGAGCGTATTGAAGGAAAATGAAGAAATCCAGGGCGTGCTTGCCGAGCTGTCCCGGGACAGAACCGGTCTTGTTGGAAATGTTGATCCGGATTTTTTGAAGAAATACGAGAAGGTCAAAAACATCGTCGGGATTCTGGCAATTGTCCGGGTTGTGGATTTATTGTGTCTTGGATGCCATGTAAACCTGCCTCCCCAGCGGTATAATGAACTTCAACGCCTTGACAGCTTGCAGTATTGTCCGAATTGTCATAGAATTATTTATTGGGAAAAGGATAAAGACGGGTCGGAGTAGTCCAGACGATCGCGGAATCAGATCATGATTTCGAGGAAAGTCCGAACACCACAGGGCAGGGTGCTCCATAACGTGGAGTCGCGGCGACGCGAAGGAAAGTGCAACAGAAAGTATACCGCCATGGGGCAAGAGGCCGGGTCACCGGATGATTTCCCCTTGGTAAGGGTGAAAAGGTGCGGTAAGAGCGCACCAGTTCTCCGGGCGACCGGAGAACTCGGTAAACCCCACCCGGTGCAAGACCAAATAGGGAAACGACTGAGAGCTGCCCGCTTAAGTTTCCGGGTAGGTCGCAAGAGATGCCGGGCAACCGTCATCCACAGATGAATGATCGTTGCCTTTTCCGGGGAAACCCGGTTAAGGGACAGAATTCGGCTTATGGACTGCTTCGACCCATTTTTAAAAAAAAATAATCGGATTCGGATATTAAACAAAACATGACAGCATCTTCAACACCCGGAAATGAAATGTCTTTTTTTGAAAAAATACGGATATTTTCATATGATTATTTAAAGTGTTGCCTTTATATCGCAAGTGTTGATCGGAACCAAACCGTTTTTACCAAAAAGCTTTACGCCAAGCTGATGTCCGACTCCCAGTTACTCGAAGATTTTCTGGATTATCATGGCGCCAAGAACAGCAACGAATGGTATTATTACCGGGAACTGGCAGCCGCCGTCCGCCATTTGAGCATGGCCAGCTACTCCCAGAAACATATTTCAAACCGATTGAGTTTCTATGATCTGGGGGACACCACCGAATTCGAGAACGATGGGCGACTGACCATGGCCTTTTTGACCCGGTCCCTCAAGGCCCTTGCCCCGGCTATTCTGGAAGAAGCCCGTCGGTTGAAAATCCCCATGCCGGACCAGGGGTTCGGACTGGAAGAATTTCCCGGAATCACCACATCGGAAATGCTGGATTATGATATCGATGATGCCGACAAGGACCAGCAGAAGGAAAACATCGTCAAGATCGCCAGTGAGTTTCTCAGCATTTCCGACAATTTCGATCAATTCGGGTTTTTTGAACCTTATGCCATAGAAGATATCCCGGCCATTGTGCCGGACAAGGTCAACGAGGTTGAAATCCGGCGGTTTGAAATGCTGGTTCACAACCTGCAGTCTTCTTTCGACACTTACGTTATTCATGGCGGGTACCGGTTCGGGAACCGGAAATTAAAACAGCTCAGGGGCTATTTTTCCTGCGTTTTCCACCTCCTTCAGATGACGGGACGGCTGCTTCACTTTTATGAGAGACACATCTTCAAGACTGGTTACAAGAACATCTATAAAATCGTGCAGCAGCGGTTGAGTGTGCTGGTAGACGAACAAGCGCTTTTGGATCGGACCATTAACTACGGTCTGTATTATATCTGCCACTACCTGACATCGGGCCGGGAACTGGCGAGGGATATCCTGAACGAAAACATCGAGCGGACGTCCATCAAGGTGGGGATTCCGGTGAAGCTGGGATTTCACAGCCGCCCGAGCCTTCTGGTGGCCAGGATTGTCCAGCACTACGGCGGCCAGGTGGAGCTTTGCGTGGGAAATGACCGGTTTGATGCGAGCAGTGTCCTGGATATCCAGTGGGCCGGCGGGAAAATCAGTAAAGAGAACATCCAGCAGGTGGTGTTTGAAGGGGATTCCAGGGCGCTTTCGGATATCCGGATCCTGTCGGGCGTCAATTACGGGGAAGATACCATGGGAAAGGGCGTTCCCCTGCCGAAAGAGCTTACTTATCTGAAATAACCCCTATGATCGAAACCCCCGACCTTATGGTTACAGCCGTCATCGTCGCCGCCGGCAAGGGCGAAAGGATGCAAAGCCGTATCCCCAAACAATACCTTCATATATATGGTGTTCCGGTTCTGGCCAGGACCCTTTTGATTTTTAATGCATGCCCCCTGATAAAAAAGATCCATCTTGTAGTTCCGGAATCTGATTTTGAATTGGTGAAGAATACTGTTCTGCCCTTTATTCGTCCCGCCAAGGCCCTCGACCTGGTCCCGGGAGGGGCAAGACGCCAGGATTCCGTACACAACGGTATCCTCGGGCTTGAGGGCGACGGCTACGTCCTCGTCCACGACGGCGTAAGGCCCTTTGTCCGGAATGAGGACATCGTCAATTGCCTGAATGCGGCAAGACGATTCAAAGCGGCCATCCTGGGCATTCCGGCCATGGACACGCTCAAACAGGCGGACAGCGATCTTTTCATCGAAAAGACCATCGATCGCAGATCCATCTGGCTTGCCCAGACTCCGCAGGTGTTTCAATGCCGCCTTCTGAAAGAGGCCCATGAAAGCGCTCAGCGGAAAGGGTTGTCCGGCACGGATGACGCCTCCCTGGTGGAGGCCATGGGTGGAACCGTCAGGATCGTTCCGGGAAGTCCCTACAACATCAAGATCACCACGCCGGAAGATTTTACATTCGCCCATGCGATGTTACATGAAGAAAATCGCACTGAAGGATTTATCCCTCGATTTTAAACAAACCGCCGTCCAGGGTCTGGTTTGAAATCCCTTTGTGGATCACCATGGATTTTCCGATTTCAACCCCGTCCATGATGACTTTTTTATTCTGTGAACCGGACTTTCTGACAATCGTCGTGACGCGGGGGTACCTGTTGGCCATGTGCTGCACCAGCAGAGGGTCTTCAATGTTCATCAAAGATTGATCCGTGCCGGAAACAACTGCTGCGGAGGATCTCTGACCGAGTTTGTTCATGAAGCCCTGGATGACGCCCACGGCGAAATCCGTCCTCCGATGCTGGTCCAGGCGGTGTTTTCCGCTGTAGCTCTGCCATTGTGCGGCGATGTACTGATGAACGAAGTCATGCACGTATGCGGCGATCTGGATATTGGTACGGGTCCCGGTGATCTCCAGAACGCTGCCGACTTTGCCCTTCTCCAGGACATAGGCCGGGATCCAAATCCCCCTGACAAAGTAAAATTCACACAAAAGCCCGGCCATGCGATATCGGTCCCTCGTATGGCGCAATCGGGGGCGTCCCAGAAATACGCTGAAAAAATCCCGTTTCCGATCGGTTTCGATAAGCCGGATATTGTATTTGCCGATCAATTCATGGGCCTTGGCCATTGCGGCGTCCGCTTCATGGGGATATTTACTTTCCGCCAGTGCCATGAGTTTCCGGACCCGCATCAACCGCCTGTCCTCGGCCTCGTCCTCTGTATTGAAGACGCGTTCGTCCAGAGGACGGTAACTCCCGGCCGGCCGGGGATCGGCGCGAAGGCAGACACAGGCTTTCCGGAAAGCCGGACCGTGGGGGGGTTCGTTCCGGGCATTGAACACCTGATGGGCCATTTGGTGGGCCATTTCATGGAGGAGCACTTCCCGCACGGCGTCCCACGGGTGGTTCAGGACAAGATTCCGGCCAAGGCGGATTTCGTTGCAATCCGGGGACCAGAAACCGAGTTTTGCTGAAAAATCGCCCAGTGAGAACAATGGCTTTTTCATCAATACCTGTTGATGCGTCTCCAGGTTGGTGATCCCGATTTCCCATTCATGGGCGAGTCCATGGAGGATGCGTCGCTCCAGCCCGTTTTGAATCATGATTTGATGTTGATTTCGTTCCGTCATATTGATATTTCCTGAATGCGTCATTAGAAAATCAGAAAACGCTCGATGAATCAAGGGCTAAAATCAAAATCCGAAGACGCCCTGAACGGAAACTTCACTGGAGTCGATGAATTGCAATGCGTCCTGATGCCGCCCGCGAAATCATGTGGAACATTTCAAACCCCGGGCTGATGTATCTGTTTTTTGCAGGGGCACTGGGAATATTTTTATACGGTCTTTACCGGCGAACAGCCGCCTGGAAAAGGGGGAAAGCCGATTCCGAGCGCTTTTCTCACCTGTTCCTTCGTTTCCTGCGGATGGCGCGGTCGACGATTTTCCAGCAAAAGACCTTCAACACCCTTTACCCGGGCGTTTTTCATGGCCTGATCTTTTTCCCTTTTTTAGCTCTTGTCATGGTCACCACGGTTATCGGAATGGATTATGATTTCGGGACCTCCTTATTCGTGGGGCAATGGCATCTTTTCTGGACCCTCCTGGCGGAAGCCGCCGGCGTGATGTTGCTGGCCGGAATCGCCATGGCCCTGTGGCGGCGTCATGTCATCAAGCCCCGATCTCTTGACAGGTCTTTTCAGGACACCGCGTGGCTGCTGTTTATGGCCTTGCTGGTGATAACGGGATACCTCGTTGAAGGGTTGAGAATTTCAGCCACAAACGACCCATGGGCAGGATGGTCTTTTCTGGGGCAGGGCATTTCGGCCTTTTTTTCAGGGGTTCCCCGGGACATTCTGTTAAATCTGCATGCCATTTCATGGTGGTTGCATCTGGCAATGGCCATGGTGTGGATCGCCGCCATTCCCTACTCGAAATTTATGCACATTCTGCTTGTGCCTGTGAACGCTTTTTTCGGCAAGGTCAAACCCCCGGGCGAACTTTCCCGGATCGATATCGAGACCCTGATGGAAAGGGCGGATCTTTCGGAAGACGATTTTACTATCGGTATCGGCAACACGGGCGATTTCACCTGGAAACAGTTGATGGATCTGGATGCATGCGTCTCCTGCGGCAGATGCGAGGATGCATGCCCGTCGGCCATGGCGGGAGAGACTCTTTCTCCCAAGGCCTTTGTTCTGAACATGAGAAATCTGATCAAGCCCCATGAGGATTCAACAACGGACATCGTGCGGAAGGCCTTTGATGAGCAATTTATCTGGTTATGCCGGACGTGCATGGCCTGTGTTCATATCTGCCCGGCCCATGTGGAGCACGTGGATACCCTGATGGAGATCCGCCGAAATGAGGTGAGCATGAAAGGACGTCTGCCGGCGCAGGCATCTGATTGTTTAAAACTCATGGAGAGCCTGGGGAATCCCTTCGGGTCGAAAAAGGAGGGAAACCAGTGGGTCAGGGCACTGGATGCTCCGGTTATCGGTATTCATGAATCCTGCGATGTGTTGTACTGGATGGGATGTTTCGCCTTCATGGATCCGGTCAAACGTCAAATCGCCGAGGATTTCTGCAGGTTGTTGAAAACCTGCGGTGTGGATTTCGGGATACTGGGAGAGGAAGAACACTGCTGCGGTGATCCAGCGCGTATTCTGGGAGATGAAAATCTTTTCCAGATGATGGCCAAAAAGCAGGTGACGGAACTCAACCTCAGAAAATTCAACACCCTGGCGGTGTCCTGTCCCCACGGCTACAATGTGTTGAAAAATGAATATCCCCAGTTCGGCGGTCATTACCGCGTGGTACATTACACCGAACTCTTGTATGATCTGGTCGAACAGGGGAAATTAAAGCCGGTTCCCGGTAGAAACAGGATCGTCGCCTTTCACGACCCGTGCTACCTCGGAAGGTACCAACAGATTTATGACGCGCCCCGGAAACTGATCGATGCCATACCCGGCATAAAGCGTGTAGAGATGGCAGGGAACAGAGGAAAAAGCCTGTGCTGCGGCGGCGGCGGCGGACATTTCTGGATGGATTTAAAGCAGGGGGAGAGGATCAGCCACATCCGGGTGCGTCAGGCCCTTGATGCCAAGGTCGATGCCATTGTCACTGCCTGCCCGTACTGCCGTCACATGTTGGAAGATGGGATTCGGCATTTGAATCTGGAAGAAAACCTGGAAGTTGTGGATATCGGAGCCCTTATTTCCGGAAATAGCCCAAACGAACAACCCCGATTTTAAACCTGATCGAACTGTTTAAAATGGTTGACAAATTTAAGGTTTGGAATTAAGTGATCTTTGCCAGCATGTAAGCTTGGAATTCAACGGGGCCGACAGCTTCTCCTCGCCAATTGAAACTTCCAGTGTCTTTGACGATCCGTTTCTTTAACCCAATTAAAATCAAGGAGGCCTGACATGGAGAAAGTTTACTTCATGGACGACCGGTCGCAATCAAATCAGACGAGCCTAGTTGCCAAAATGCTCACCTTGTTTGATGCCGCCCGATTCGGCGATATGATCAAACCCAACGATGTAGTGGCCGTTAAGCTCCACATGGGTGAATTCAACAACACGGCGTATATTCGACCGGTTTATGTGCGGGCTCTGGTGGATAAGATCAAAAGCCTTGGAGGTGACCCCATGGTGGTGGACACCACTACGCTGCCCTATTTTACCTACGCATCCCGGGTGACGGCTCTGGATCACCTGAAGACCGTTGCCCGAAACGGTTTTACCATGGCCTCGGTGGGGTGCCCCATTGTCATCGCCGATGGTTTTGCGGGAACGGATGACGTCCGGATCGATCTTCCCGAAGGGTTTATTTTGAAGGAACAGTACATCGGCGCCGGAATCGCTCTGGCGGATTCCATGATCATGCTCAGCCATTTTAAGGGACACCCCATGGGGACTTACGGCGGCGCTTTGAAGAACATGGGCGTAGGATGCGCTTCCAAACGGGGAAAACTGAACCTGCACCTGGGCGGCCATCCCCGGTACGGACTCCGGGCAAGGCCCTATGTGCCGGAACGGTGTGTGGGGAAAAACTGCCCGGATTTTGATATTTGCAGGCAAATTTGTTCGGTAGGCGCCATCAAGGTAACTGAAAAAAGGATTCAGTGGGATAAGGAGAAATGTGTCGGCTGCCTGGCCTGCCTGCCCCTTCTCGCCATGTGCGGTGTGGCCATGATGGCCGACGATTATTTTGACGCCACCTCCGCGGCCATAGCCGACTCGGCCCTGGCTGCCGCCAAGGCCCTGGGACCGAAGAAAATCGGTTACATCAATCTGGCCCTGGATATCTCGCCTTTCTGCGACTGCGTTACCTACAGCGATCGGGCCATTGTCCCGAATCTCGGGGTGTTCGCCTCCTGGGATCCCGTGGCCCTTGATTCGGCCTGCCTTCAGAAAGCTACAGAGTCCTCCGGAATGCCGGGTTCCGTGGCCATGGCCAAAGGCGTCATGGATCCGGGTCTTCCCAAGTTCACCGCATGCGGATCCTTCATGGGTATCAGCCAGGAAATTCAGCCCAATGTGGGGCAAAAAATCGGCCTGGGATCGCGGGAATATGAATTGGTAGATGTTCCCCCCATGGATAACGACGTCCCGTTTACATTCTCACGGATACCGGCCGGTGCCAAACACAGCAAGTTGTTTGCAAAAAAAGGGGATATTTATCCTCCCGGCGGATTTAAGCGGGCTGATGAAGTCGATCTCGAAGATATGAGATAAGGTTATGGGATAACGAAAGGAGGCGGCGCCATGTTTGGATATATGGGAAAAATTTTGTATGTGGACCTTACCAAAGGATCGACCGAAGCAAAGGACGTGGACCTTCAGATGGCCCAGGACTTTATCGGCGGCGCGGGGTTTGCCACAAAAATTTTATATGAGAATGTTCCGCCCAAGTGTGATCCGCTGGGGCCATTGAATCAACTGATTTTCATGACCGGACCGGTAACCGGCACACGGTTCCCCACATCCGGGCGTTTTACCGTGGCCGCCAAATCCCCGCTCACGGGAATTCTGGCCACATCCACGTCTTCGGGATTTTTCGGTGTTGAACTCAAGAAGTGCGGATACGACGGCATCGTATTTTCCGGAAAGGCGGACAAACCGGTTTATCTTGAATTGGTCAACGGGAGTGTCAAGATCCGGGATGCCGCCGGGGTATGGGGAAAAAACGCCTACGAAACCCAGGAAATTTTGAGGGATAAAACCGGCGAAAAACGCGCACGGATCGCCTGCATCGGCGCTTCCGGAGAAACCCTTTCCCCCATCGCCTGCGTCATGAACGATGAGGGCAGGGCAGCGGGGAGAGGAGGCATCGGAGCGGTGATGGGCGCAAAGAACCTCAAAGCCGTCGTAGCCCGGGGAAACGAGAAAATCAATGTGGCCGTTCCCGAATTCTTTAACGAAATGGCCAAACAGATTATCCAGGGGTTGACGGACAGCCCCCAGATTCAACAGATGGGCAAGTGGGGAACGGCATCTTCCATGGACATGGGCTGGACAACGGGAGACGTGCCCGTGAAAAACTGGCAGGTGGGCTTGTGGAAGGAAGGATGTCTGAAACTGGGGGGGCAGAAAATGGCGGACACCATTTTAAAACCCCATTCAGCCGCCTGTTTCAACTGCCCCATCCGGTGTGCCCGCTGGGTTGAAATTCCAGAGGGACGTTTTGCCTATGAAGGACCGGGGCCGGAATACGAGACCCTGGGTTCCTGCGGATCCATGCTTCTGATAGACGACCTGGAAGCCGTTTCCTGGCTGGGGGAAATCTGCAACAAGCATGGCATGGATACCATATCCGCGGGTTGCACCGTGGCCTGGGCCATGGAAGCCTATGAAAAAGGCGTCATCACCAAGGCGGACACCGGTGGAATCGAGCTGACCTGGGGAAATGTGGACGCCGCGATCGAGATATTCGAGCAGATGGGAAAAGGGGAGGGCTTCGGCGCCGTCCTGGCCCAGGGCTCTCGAAAGGCTGCTGAAAAAATCGGCAAGGGGTCTGATGAATATGCCATTCACGTCAAGGGGATGGAAGTGCCCATGCATGACCCAAGGGCATTTCAAAGCCTTGCCGTCAACTATGCCACCGGTACCCGTGGAGCCTGCCATGTTCAGGGCAGCTCCTTCATGTTTGAGCTGGGGGTGATCATCACCGAGGCGGGCATCCGGTACAAGCAGGGTCGGTTCGACAAGAAAAACAAGGGACTTGCCGCAAAAGTCGCACAGGATGTCGGCAATATTTTCAATTCCATGGCCATCTGCATGTTCGGAGGCCTTGCCCTGCAGCCCTCCCACATGGCGATTTTAATGACCCTGACCACCGGATTCCCCTATACCTACCCGAGCATATTGCAGGTGGGAGAGCGGATTTTAAACCTGCAGCGTGCATTTGCCTGCCGGGAAGGCATCAGCCGTAAGGACGACAAACTGCCCAAACGCCTGGTCACACCCCTTCCGGACGGCGGCGCCGCCGGCAAGGCCGCGAACCTGGAATTCCAGCTCGATGAATATTACCGGGTCAGGGGATGGAATGAAAACGGAATTCCCACCCGGGAAAAGCTTCAGAGTCTGGGGCTGGGCAAGGCCGCGGAAGAAATTTGCGCATAAAAATCCAGTTCGCCCCATCCTTTATCCGGATGGGGCTTTTTTTTTACCCGGTATTCAAACCCGTTGCCGGGGATAAATTGGAGCTTTGATGGTTAACCTTATGAATCGCTTGAGAGGTGTCTGAGTGAACGGAAAAGATTATGTAACCCAGGCTATTGAGGTGGCTGAAACCGTTGTGTCCGGCATTAAAGACGCCGGCGTACTGGATGAAGTCGCGATGCTGGAAGCTGTTCGGAAAGCGTGCGAGGAATTGGGAGGTCTTAAAAATAAACCCACCCTGAGGACCAAGGAGGGAACCAACCTGGCATTCCCTGTTTTTGACGCAGCCCGGAATCTGGGAGAAGCCTGGGAAGATGCCCGGGACTCTCAGGATGTGGATGACCTGAAATGGCGTCTGGAGGGATTTGCAGATGCGGTGATGGCCTTTGCCGGATCCTTGAAGGACAGAACCGTTATCATGACCTAACCCGGAATGGATTTCAGTAAGGGCGCTTGACATCATGAAGGTTACGATAAATTTTTTAGGCTTGTTTAAGGAGTACATCGGTACGGACCTGGTTTCCATGGAACTGCCGGAAGGATCCCTTTTCGCAGATCTCCTCGCGGAGATCAACAGACGGTATGGTGAAAAACTTCCCAAAAGCCTCTGGGATAAAGGAAAAGGGGTGTTCCTGCCGGGCATACTCTGTGTGGGGGAAGGCAGGGACCTGGAAGATGTGAATACACCGCTGAAATCCGGTGAGACGATTTCCGTTGTCGTTCACCTGGCCGGTGGATAAATTTGGACGCATAAGGAGAATACCGGGAATGTCGGATATTTTAATTACCGGAGGCGCGGGAAGTTTCGGGCGGATGCTGGCCGGGATGCTGAGGGAGAAGGGGCACACCCTTCGGATTTTCGATCTGCCTTCATGCAACTATGATCACTATAAGGGCTGGGAAAACACCTCGCTTCATCGGGGCGATATCCTGGATCCCGCGTCATTGAAGAGCGCTTTAAGCGGTGCGGACCTGGTGTACCACCTTGCCGCCATTCTGCCGCCGGCAAGTGAATTGAACCGGGAGCGGACGTTCAGAATCAACGTGGACGGAACCCGGGTGCTCCTGGATACCTGCGCGGCCATGGCCTCGCCTCCCGACATCATATTTACGTCATCGGTTCATGTCTACGGGGACACCAGCGCTTCGGTAAAGCCCATCGGACCGGAAGATCCGCCGAACCCGGATGACTGGTATGCGGAGAGTAAGGTCGCCGCGGAAGAAGTCCTCTTTTCCACCCCGCTGAATTTTATCAATTTGAGAATTTCCGGAGTCGTCATCCCGGCTTTCCTCGACCCGCCCGAGCCCTGGGCTTTTCAGGAAAACCAGAGAATCGAGCTGATCTGTCTGAAAGACCTGTCTCATGCCATGGCGGCGTTACCCGGAAAATCGGAGGCGTTCGGCCAAACCCTGATTCTGGCCGGTGGAAAAACCTGGCAGGTGACCGGAAAGGAATATGTCATGAGATGGGCAAGGATCATGGACATTCCCATGGCGGAAATGCATTTTCTGGACCATCCGGGCTGGTTTAACTGGTATGACACGGCGGAATCCCAGAGGCTTCTCAACTATCAGAACACCAGCCTTGACGACTTTTTCCATGAGTTGGATCAGGCCGTTCAGGAAGCCCTGGCATAGAATTTGAAAGTTTTGCCCGGTATAGAAAAAAACAAATGGGTGGTTTTCGTCCTGGTGGCAACAGGCGTTTTTATGTCCACCCTGGACAGCAGCATCGTCAACGTAGCTTTGCCGTCCATGCTGAAAAGCCTGGATACGGATCTGCCCACCATCAAGTGGGTGATGATGATTTACCTGTTGACCATCTCCTCTCTGTTGCTCAGTTTCGGCCGATTGAGCGACATCAAGGGCCGCCCCTGGGTCTTTGGCCGGGGGTTTTCCCTTTTCGTCGGGGGATCATTTCTCTGCGGTGTTTCCGGAAATGCGGCGTGGCTGATTGTTTCCCGTTCCTTTCAGGGAGTGGGAGCCGCCATGATCATGTCCTGCTCGACAGCCCTGGTCGTGGACATTTTTCCGGAAAATGAAAGAGGGAAGGCACTGGGAATGATCGGGACCGTCGTGGCATCGGGCCTGATGATCGGACCGGCGCTGGGAGGCCTGATCCTGGATGTATTTTCCTGGCGGGCCATTTTTTTTATCAACATTCCTATCGGCCTCGTCGCCACCGTCATGGCAGCCCGAATTCTCAGGGACGGGCCCCTGGATATCCGAAAGGCGGAACCCTTTGACCGGACGGGCGGAGTCCTCATCGCCATCTGGTGCTGTTCCTTTGTCCTGATGCTCTCCCGTCTGGACGACTGGGGCTTTTTTTCCCTGAAAACAGCGGCAGTACTCTGCACCGTCCTGATTTCCGGGTTTATGCTGGTGCGCCATGAAACCCGGGGTTCCTATCCCCTGATTCATCCGGGCCTGTTGAAAATCCGCTTGTTCGTCCTGCCCGCACTTTCGTCCATGATCCTGTTCATCTGCCTTTTCACCATGATATTTCTCATGCCCTTTTACCTGACCTATGTGAAAAATCTGCCCATGGACCGGGTGGGGTATATCATGGTGACGCCCTTCATGTTTTTATTCTTCATCAGCCCTGTGTCCGGGGCTGCCTCGGACCGGATGGGATCGAGGATACTTTGCACCCTGGGCATGCTGATCATGGCCACAGCCCTTTTTCTGCTGTCCCGTTTGACCGCCGTGGACGGCGCGTTCTCCATCATCTGGCGACTTGCCGCAGCCGGTATCGGCTCGGCGGTGTTTACATCCCCCAATAATTCCGTCATCATGAGTGCGGTTCCCATCCATCAGCGGGGCGTCGCCGCGGGGACGGTTGCAACGGCCAGAAATCTGGGAATGGTGATCGGCGTGGCGGTTGCGGGAATGATCTTCAACAGCTCATTTCAGGCTTTAACCCACGGCCAGGGCCTCAGAACTTACCGCCCTGAAATGGTGGGGCATTTCATGACGGCTTATCAATACGCCATGTCAGCCGGGACCGTTTTCGCCCTCATCGGCGTGGTCCTGGCCTGGGCCAGGGGACCCGAATCTCCCAGGCTGGTCAAAACTTAAACCCGAAGACTTAACCCTTGATGCACGAAATTCTTTCGAGCGGGGGGTATAATTTAGAGATCATGGCTGAAAAATACTCAGAAAAATCTATTCTCATTCTGGCCGCAGGTGCGAAAGGCGCTATCGGCTCCACGCTCGCCGCTGCCGTCTGTTCACTGAACCAGGGTGAAAAAATTGTCGGGGATTACCTCGCCACCCAGGACCGGTTTGAACGTCTCGGCATATCTTCCTTTTTCAATTTCGCCGGATGGGATAAAAATCCCATAAGCCTGCGGGATGCCGTGAATGCAAGCGGTGTTGTTCCCAAGGACATTTCCCTTGACTACCGGGAAAATCTCCTGACGATCGGCATCAAACCGCCTCCTGACGAAAATATGGATTTAAAATCCAAGGTCCTGCACCTGATGACGGATATCCGGGAATTTCGCATGAATTTTCCCGATGATATTCCCGTGCTGGTGAACCTTCTTCCGGCATGTTCCGAACACGGTCTTGCCTCTGTTTCTTCCCTTGAAAGCCTCTATGAAGCCAAAGCATCTCGTAACATACCGGATCTTGCCTATGTCCTTGCCGGTGTGCTTTCCGGAGTTCCGGTGATAAACTTCACACCCAATGAAGTGGAACTTCCGGTGGTTCTGGAAGAAGCCCGGAGGCAACAGGTTCCCGTCGCCGGCAGGGACGGCAAAACCGGACAGACCTATTTCAAGATGGTTCTGGCGTCGGCTTTAAAAGCCAGAAAATTACGGGTGGACGGGTGGTACAGCCTCAATATCCTCGGCAATGCCGACGGGAAAAACCTGATGGAACCCGGCAACGTGGCGGGGAAACTGAAAAACAAGACCGATTTTCTGGACGACGTCCTGGGATACCGTGTGGGAAAAGACTATGATGCCCCGTCCCATAAGGTCCATATCGACTATTATCCCCCCCGGGGAGACGCCAAGGAAGCCTGGGATGTCATCGATTTTACGGGAATTTTTAATATGCCCATGAGCATGCGGCTGAATCTGCAGGGAAGGGATTCCATTTTGGCGGCGCCCCTGGTACTGGATCTCAGCCGTTGGATGGCCGCTCTTTTCCGTGTGGGGCGATCCGGGCCCGTAGCGGAACTGGCTTTTTATTTCAAAAAGCCGGTGGGACCGGTTTCAGGCGTCACATTTGAGGAACAGGTCCGTGCGTTGAACCTTCTGGACAGGGAATGCGCCGGCCCTGTCGTGAGATAAAAGGAACCGGGGCCAATTTCGGTCTAGGGGTCTGCGGGGGAATGAAATATGCTTTTGGGCTACAGCACCAATGCGTTCGTCAAATTTCCACTGGTTTCATCTTTTGAAAAAATTGCGGGGCTGGGGTTTTCCGGTGTCGAGATCATGTGCGACCGGCCCCATCTGTATCCACCCGATTATCTCCCGCAAAAAAAGTTGGCATCCGTTAAAGAAAGCCTTGAGCAAAACAACTTAACCGTGACCAACCTGAACTCCTTCACCCTTTTTGCCGTTGGAGACACGTATCTCCCGTCCTGGATAGAACCCGATCAGGAACGCAGGAATGTCCGCATTCAACATACCCTGGACTGCCTGGAAATAGCGGTGGAACTGGGTTGCAGAAGCATCTCCATTCCGCCGGGCGGACCCCTTGGCCCTGTTTCCCGCAAGGCCGCCTTTAAACTGTTTTATGCCGGACTTGAGAAAGTCATCCCCAGGGCTGAACGTCTCAACGTCAGACTACTGGTGGAACCGGAACCGGGCCTTTTGATCGAACGCTCCACTGAATTCAGGGATTTCATGAAAGAGATCCGGAGCCCGGCCGTGGGCATCAATTTCGACATCGGGCACTTTTTCTGTGCCGGTGAAAATCCCGCCCGGTCCCTTGAGGAACTGTTTCCCTGGGTGGGGCATGTTCACATAGAAGACATCGGCAGAAGCCGGACCCACCACCACCTCATCGCCGGAGACGGGGCCATCGATTTTTCCGAGGTGTTCGCCGCCATGCGCAGGCTGGGGTATGGGGGCCATATCACCCTGGAACTTTACCCTTACGAAAACATGCCGGAAGAAGCCGGCCGGAAAAGCCTGGCCCACCTTCGTCCCTTGTTTGAAAAAGCCGGTCTTCCTATTGGGTAAGATAAAGCTTTTCCATGGACCGGTCGTGAAGTCCGGATAAAAGGGGCAGGGCGATCATGGCGCCCAGAAGCGCCAGCAACATATCCCACTGTGCGTCCCAGATATCGCCCTGGGAACCCAGAAAAGCGGTTCCGACGTCAGAGGCGGCGATCAGGGCGACCCACCACTCGAGAAGCTCCCAGAAGGCGGCAATGGCCAGAACAACGCTGATCACGATGAAGTAAAGCCATCCATCCCGTATCAGAGGAGTTTTCCTTAACAGCACCTCGCGGATGACGAACGCCGGGAACACCCCCAGGGCGATATGCCCGATCCGGTCGTAGTGGTTGCGGCTGAACCCGAAAACCGCCATGGCCCAGTTGCCCAGTGGCGTCCGGGCATAAGTGTAGTAGCCGCCGTAAATCAAAACCAGCATGTGCAGAAAAACCAGAAAATATGCCATGCGGGACATGGGGAAACGCCTGTGGACGGCGATGAGAACCGTTATGCCGGCAATGCCGGGCGCCACCTCCAGAAGCCAGCTCAGCCGTCCCGCCGGAGGATCCATGGCCGTGAGTATGCAGATGACGATAACAATACCCAGCAGTAAAAGCGGCATGCGAAAATACGAAAAAGGTCTGGCCGTCATGTTCTATCCTCCGAAATTTATCATATCCGGCAGCATCGCGCCGTATTCCAGGAGATTCCGGTGGAGCTCAAAGCAGCGGAAAAGATCATGGTGGATGACGTGACAAATATGGATAAATAGCTGTTTCGGGCGAATTCTCCGCTGCCGCATACACCGTTCAATCTGAAAAACATCCGAATACATCATGAAGGGCGGTATCTCCGGCGTGTTGCCGATGGTGGGCATCACCCCGTTGGCCAGGTTTCCCACACCTGCCTGCAGGGGCAGGAATGTTTGCGGAATCCGGCCGCAGACCATTTCCTCATCAATGCTGCGCCCGCTGGATGCTCCGGCACTTGATCAGAGATTTCTCTCACACCATAAAAATAGAAAAAAATCAATAGATTGTTAAAATGAGACCTGGACAAAAGGGATCAAAAGAGGTATTAAACACCCATTTCCGATCAAAACCCCGGATCCGGAGGGTTTTTGTCTGCCCCGGGATCATTTTATTCAGATGGAAGTCGATCATGAAGGTTCATTATTACTGCTGGAGCAGCTGAACCACCTGCCGAAAAGCAAGGGAGTTCCTCCTGCAAAAAAAGTTTGAATTTAGCGAGCGTGATTTTTTTAAAAACCCCTTCACCCGGGAAGAGATTGAAAGCCTGCTGCAGGGCAGGCCGGCTTCCGACATGTTTAATTTCCGCAGTCCCAGCTTCAAAAAACTGGGACTTGATCGGGAAAACATGGGCGATCAGGAAATGGTGGACCTGATGATGAAGGAACCGAGGCTCATTCGCCGTCCCGTCGTTGAAATCGGGCGGAAGGTCCATTTCGGAGCCGACCGCAAAACGCTTGAGGATTTGCTGGACGCATGAAAACCGGCAGGATCATACTTTGGGGGAATTGAAACCCGGAAAGGACTCCTTATGACAGGGTCACCATCAAAACCGGTTCTTCCCCGAGAGATCATTATCTGGGGCGCTTTCGGCCAGGTTCTCCTGATCCGTGATACCATTGAACTCAATGGAAGCAAGGTCGTCGCGGTCTTTGCTGACGATAACAGCCACAAAGGCCCGTTTCAGGACATCCCCGTATTTTGCGGCTGGGAACGGTTTGAATCCTGGATACAGGATAAGGATCCCTCCCGTATGGGGTTTTGTCTGAGCATGAATATGAACGGGAGCGGAAGACTGGCGCAGCATGAAAGATTAACGGGCAGGGGACTGAAACCCATCACGCTGATTCATCCGTCGGCGGTGATTGCCCGGGACGCTGAAATCGGAGAAGGATCTCAAATCATGGCCGGCGTCGTGATCGGTCCCAGGGCCGGAATCGGCAAACAGTGCATCGTCAACGCCAGGACCGGAATCGATCATGAAACGGTTCTGGGGGATGGCGTCGAGATTTCTCCGGGCGCCACCTTATGCGGATTGATTCAAGTCGGCGCCTGTAGCTGGATCGGGGCTGGGGCAACGGTGTTGCCCATGATCCGCATCGGGGAAAATGCCATAGTGGGTGCCGGATCCCTGGTGAATAAGGATGTACCGGCAAGCACCACGGTCATCGGCGTCCCTGCCAGGCCAAAATGACTAGCCACTACCGTCCGTTGGTTTTCCTTCAGGTGCACATCCTCAAGATTAACGACCCCGACCTAATCGAACTTCCATTTCTGCAGAGAATTCCCGAACAGGAGATATAATTCGGGAACCTAAAACGTTAAATTCCTCATTTCCTCAAGACCATAAAGTTTTGCCGGTTCATCCCCACGGGTGTGGGGAACGGCCAACGGCCTATGACCTATCGCCTCTGGCCTTATTTTTTCGGTTCATCCCCACGGGTGTGGGGAACGGATCGGTATCCGGCTACACGGAAAAAGGGGAGGCGGTTCATCCCCACGGGTGTGGGGAACGGAGCTATATCAGGACGATAGGACCGTAAATGGGCGGTTCATCCCCACGGGTGTGGGGAACGGGGGCTGTATCCGGTGGAAGAAATACGGGCTCAAGGTTCATCCCCACGGGTGTGGGGAACGGCAGGGTCATGTTCCCGGCCATCTTCTCGTAGGCGGTTCATCCCCACGGGTGTGGGGAACGGGACATTGTACAATGCCATGGTCGGGAACCTCAAGGTTCATCCCCACGGGTGTGGGGAACGGACATTTGTATTTGTCCATTGATTTTTTTCTTGCGGTTCATCCCCACGGGTGTGGGGAACGGTTCAACGTGTTCTCTGGCCCCCTGTATAATCGCGGTTCATCCCCACGGGTGTGGGGAACGGAAATTCAAGGATAGAAAGGCGTTATGCGAATACGGTTCATCCCCACGGGTGTGGGGAACGGCATCCATATCAAAGTTATCTTTGAGTACGATCCGGTTCATCCCCACGGGTGTGGGGAACTAATGTGGTTTAATAATAACGGACACTGAGTTAAGCGTAATTTTCAACAGGGCCGAAAGGCATCGACTAATGAGCGGAAATATGCTGATATATGGAACAGTTGCCAGCGGAAAAGCTTGTTTGCGAGAATGG
>DIKO01000074.1 GCA_002423615.1 Desulfobacteraceae bacterium UBA5616 | reverse complement strand
CTGGACAGTTGTCTGCTGGTCGATGATCTGTCGTGCAGGAATCTTGAACTGTTAAAAAATATCCGGAACGGAACCCGGCAGGGCGCCCTGATCGAGGTAATGGACAAAACGCGTACCGCCATGGGGGGCCGGATGATGCGCCAATGGCTCCGGTATCCCCTTCTGGATACAGAGGCTATCAGAACCCGGCAGGATGCTGTGCAGGAAGCCAGGGAGAAATCCAGAATCCGCAAGGAAATACAGGAAATTCTTCGATCGGTTTATGACCTTGAGCGTCTGGGGAGCAGAATCGTGATGGGACACGGCAACGCCAGGGATCTTCTGGCGATTAAGCAGTCCCTTGAAATGGCGTTTCCAATCCTGATTCAGCTTGAATCCTTTCGATGCCCGCTGTTTTCCATTGAAGAAGACCCCGGCCCCCTGGCGGCGCTGGTCGAAAAAATAGAGAAGTCCATACGCGATGATGCACCGCCCGTACTTCACGAAGGCGGAATCATCAAGCCGGGTTTCAATGCTCAACTCGATGAGCTCATTGAAATCAGCACCGGCGGCAAGCGCTGGCTCATCGAATTCGAAGCCAGGGAAAAGAAGGCGACGGGAATCAATTCCTTGAAAGTCCGATACAACAAGGTGTTCGGGTATTACATTGAAATTCCGAAAGCCAGAATTCAGGAAACGCCGGCCCATTACATACGCAAGCAGACCCTGGTCAATGCGGAACGGTATATCACCGACGAGCTGAAAACCTACGAGGCCAATGTACTGGGCGCCGAAGAACGGCGATCGGCCCTTGAATATGAGATCTTTGATGAAATCCGCCAGGCGGCGATCGCAGAAAATCCGGGAATTCAAAAGATTGCACGGTTTGTGGCCAGGCTCGATTGTCTGTCGGCTCTGGCTGAGATCGCTGAGACAAACCACTATTGCCGACCGGAAATCAATACGGACGGCCGCATCGAGATCGAGCAGGGCCGGCATCCGGTGATCGAGCAGATGATGCACGGCGAGCGCTACGTGCCCAATGATATCCGGCTTGATATGAAAGACAACCAGGTTCTGGTAATAACGGGACCCAACATGGCCGGCAAATCAACGGTGCTGCGTCAGACGGCTCTGACGGTCATCATCGCCCAGATGGGCTCTTTTGTTCCGGCGGTAAAAGCATCCATCTGCATCACCGACCGGATCTTTACCCGTGTCGGCGCCCTGGACAACCTTTCCCAGGGGCAAAGCACCTTTATGGTGGAAATGGAGGAAACAGCCCGGATATTGCACAATGCCACAAAAGACAGCCTGGTGATTCTGGATGAAATCGGGCGGGGAACCAGCACTTTTGACGGATTGAGCATTGCCTGGGCCGTAGTGGAATACCTGCATGACCTGAAATCCAAAGGCGTCAAAACCCTTTTTGCCACGCATTACCACGAACTGACGGATCTATCCTTGACAAAGGCCAGGGTGAAAAATTACAACATAGCCGTCAAGGAGTGGAACGAGGAGATTATTTTCCTGCGCAAACTGGTCGAAGGAGGCACAAACCGCAGCTACGGCATTCAGGTAGCGCGCCTGGCCGGCATTCCCGATACTGTGATTGCGAGGGCCAGGCGGATTCTGGCCGATATAGAAGAGGGAAAGAAACCGCCTCTTTGCGGTCGCCTTGATGCTGTTGCCGAAGCGGACGCGGCCCAGAAACCCGTTCAGCTGGCTTTGTTCCGGAATCCTTCGAATCGGATTGTGGACAAGCTGAAAGAATTGGACATATCCAGAATGACACCTCTGGACGCACTGAACTTTCTGAGCGAACTTCAGGAAAAAACAAAGTCCATACCGGTTTAACTTATGGCTTTCATCTGCGATCATAAACAACAATGGGATAGACCGACTGCTTTTCTAAAAGCCGGAATCAAATTCGCCGTCTGTCTGGTTCTGGCTTTTGCGCTGTCCGGCATTCTGAATGGAGATGAATGCCTCGCCCAGGATCCCAAAGAGCTCTATATGAAAGCCGATCTCGCTTATCGAAAAATGGTCGAAGATCCATCCAAAAGACGATATCGGCAAAACTGGAAAGCATGCATCGAACAGTTTCAGCAGGTGTATCACAACGATCCATCAGGGCCCTGGGCTGCAGCGGGCTTATATATGTCCGGGAAGCTTTTTCTGGAGCTGAACCGATACTCAGGGCTGAAGGCGGATGAAAAGGAGGCGGCGGATATTTTCAGCCGTATCGTAAAACGTTTTCCCAAAAGCCGCTATTGCGCAAAAGCTCAGGCTGAACTGGACCATCTTTCCGTCAACCGGACCAAGGAACCGGTTAAAACTGAAAAAACACAAAAGCCCGCTTTGGTTCAGAAACCTGAAAACGATGTGAAGGATACCGTGTTTCCATGCGCGGCTGTTGTGGAAGATCTGCGGTTCTGGTCGAACCCGAACTACACCCGGATTGTCGTCAATGCGGATAATGAGACAACCTTTACGCATCACATTCTTAAAAAAGATCCTTCGATCGGCAAGCCCCCGCGGCTTTATGTAGACATGGCCAACAGCCGTCTGCGCAAGGATATGCAAACAAACATTCCGATCAACGACGATCTGCTCAGCAATGTACGGGCCGGACAGTATACCCTGGATTCGGTTCGGGTGGTTGTGGACATCAAATCATTTCGAAGCTATAAGATTTTCTCTCTGAAAAATCCTTTCAGAATTGTTATCGATGTCTGGGGAGAAGAAGGGCAAATTGCTTCAGAATCCCCTGCCCAACCGATCGCGCCCGGTTCGAAAGGAAAACTTTCTCCAGGCGCTCTGGCCAAGCAACTGGCGCTCGGGGTCAGCCGCATCGTAATCGACCCGGGACATGGCGGAAAGGATTTCGGAGCTCCCGGGCATGCCAAAGGCGTTCACGAAAAGGATATTACGCTGCAAATTGCCCGGCGTCTGGCTAAAAAAATTGAAAAGGAGCTTGGCTGTGAGGTTATTCTGACGCGAAACAGCGACCGGTATCTGACCCTGGAGGAAAGAACCGCGATCGCCAACACCAAAAATGCGGATCTCTTTATTTCAATTCATACCAATGCAGCCAAGAACAGCAAAGCCAACGGCATTGAGACCTACTTTTTAAATCTTGCCACCGATGATGACGCCATCCTGGTGGCAGCGCGGGAGAATGCCACTTCGACCAAAAATATAAGCGATCTGCAGTCCATCCTCAACGATCTGATGTACAATGCCAAGGTCAATGAATCGAGCCGCATGGCGGGACATGTTCAGGAATCCTTGATCAGCCGGATGCGAAGCGCTTATCCGGACATCCGCAATAAAGGAGTAAAACAGGCGCCTTTCTATGTGCTGCTGGGCGCGCAGATGCCTTCGATCCTCGTGGAGACTTCATTTATCAGCAATCCTACGGAATGTCGAAGACTCACCGAAGGAAAGTATCAGGACCGCTTGTGTGAAGGTATTTTCAAGGGTATTCGAAAATATATAATCGAGCTGAATCCGACTGCGTATTCCATGAATCACGGCGAGGATTCCCAGGGATAAGGCGCCGTATTTTTTTATTGACAGGATGCTGCTCAATTTTTTATAGAAAATAAAAAAATACCGCCGGAAAGCCGGTAATCTTCAGACATTGAATTGGGGGGCCTCGGAATGCAGTTATTGTTCCACCTCAGTTTTTTGGGGTTTTATGGAAGACTTTCTTTTTTTCGAAAGTCTATCCATGGGCTGACTCCGTAAGGCGGGAAACAAAAATCGGAACTAAAACCATGGGTGGACGGAAAGAATCTCAACCCATGGTTTTGTTGTTTTCTGGGCCGTGGGTTTTAACCCGCGGCCTTTTTCATTAAAATTTTATTGGCATGGGGCCGGATTTCTGGTACCCCACAGATAATATGAAGGATTTAGCAAAGGAGCAGGCCATGATATACGACATCAGGCATGAAACCATGCCGAGAGAAGACTTGGAATCGCTGCAACTGCGTCGGCTTCAGGCGTCTTTGGAGCGGGCCTATGCGATGGTTCCATTTTACAGAAAGCGCTTTCAGGAGGCGGGGATTACGCCCGGGCAAATTCGATCGCTGGCGGACCTGAAAAACGTTCCATTTACGACCAAGCAGGACTTGCGGGACAATTACCCTTTTGGCATGTTTGCCGTTCCCATGGATATGGTGGTGCGCATCCATGCGTCTTCCGGCACAACGGGCAAACCGACGGTGGTCGGGTATACGGCACGCGATATTGAGATGTGGGCCGAACTCATGGCCCGGTCTCTGGCAGCCGGCGGAGCCAACCGCGGGGATATCGT
>DIKO01000056.1 GCA_002423615.1 Desulfobacteraceae bacterium UBA5616 | reverse complement strand
TTAATTACGCTTGTTTTGGGTTTAGATAGTCCCGCTCCCATAAAATGTCAATTCGAATTTGAAGTCCTCCATGCTTACGAAACCTTTATGGTAGTGAGAAAACTCGAGTGAACGGTTACCAAAAAAATGTTGACGCCTTCCCGAGTTTAAAATATATATAATTAACAATATTGTTTATTTGGTATATCTGATGAAATTTGCAGAATTATACACCATTAAAAAGCCCTATTTCGGTTATGAGGAAATTGCCCGGGTTTTAGGCATCAGGCCCTCTTCGGCAAAGGTTTCCGCCGGTCGTTATGTCCAGCAGGGGCTGCTTTTGCGTATTAAGAAAAACATGTATGTGCTGCGTGAAACCCTGAACAATGCAGGACGGGAAGAAAAATTCGTGCTGGCAAATTTGGGTCAATCCCCTTCATACATATCCCTGATGACCGCTTTGGATTACTGTGAAATAACGACTCAGTTGCAGAGAGATACCATCGAATGCATCGCCTTGAAAAGAACCAAGGAAATTGGTGTAAACGAACAGATTTTTCGTTATACAAAAATCAAAAAAGATTTATTTTTCGGATTTGTCAAAAAAAAAGATTTTTTTATAGCAACCCCGGAGAAAGCATTGCTGGATGCTTTTTATTTGATGTCCTATGGTCGTTATGGCCTTGACTTGTCCGCCCTTGACCGGGAAAAGGTCGATGTAGATCAGATGGGGCGTTACTTCCCTGAAAAAACACGGAGCCTCTTAAAAAAACATGGATATCTTGGCTCAGCATGAAATTTTTGAAATAGACGTATTGGATCAAATGAAAAGTTCAAGGGTTCTTGATCCGCTTGTTTTTGGTGGAGGTTCCATGTTGAGGCTTTGCCATGAATTGAATCGTTATTCCGTCGATCTGGATTTCTGGCTTGTAAAAACAATTGATGAAAACACCTATTTCGAAAAGGTAAAACGCATCTTTGAGAAAAACCATGAGATTACAGACGCACAGATCAAACATTACACAATTCTGTACGAATTACGTTCCGCCCTTTATCCAAAGCGACTCAAAATTAAAATCAGAAAAAAAATAATGGCGTGCGACTTTCAGGAAAAGATCGCCTTTTCACGGTTCAGCACGCGACAGGTTCTTCTTAAGGCCCATACGCTGGACCAGACGATGAAGAATAAAATCGACGCATTTCTGGACCGTGGAGAGATTCGGGACTGCTTTGATATCGAATTTCTTCTTCGAAGGGGGGTAGAGTTGCCGTTAAATGATCCCAAAAATCTCCTTACCCTTAAAAAAAGGATTTCCCGTTTTAAACGGCAATGATTACAAAGTAAAATTGGGCTCAATTCTGGAAGAGGACTTACGCGGATATTATGTTGAAAACAAATTTAAATTTCTGGAGGAAAAACTTTCAGGTATGCTTTCATTCGCATAAAAGTCCGGCTTTTCCCCGGGCGCGTTCATTTTCAAAATTATCGCCCAGGACTTCGGGCTTGATAAAATCTGGGAGAAAACCAACAGGGGATATTGAAAAATATACCGGTTGTTGCTTCAAACCGCAGGTCGGGATTCATATCCCGACGTTTTAATGCCGGGTAAGGAAACCCGACCTGCGGTGCCGGGAAAAACCAAACACCCGAGTCAGGCCCTTCGTCTCCTGGGTTTTCTGAATATTCCCGAAGAGCTTATCAACCAGGGGGCCGAGACCAAGACCCCTGTTCTCACGCGGGAAAGGGTCCTGGTATTTGCCGCCGGAGGGGCCTGCGGATTCATGGCAGCGCCTCTTGAAAAAGATTTGCAATACACCCGTATCAGTGCTTGAAGGAATGACAGTTCCTGTTATATAGGATATCCAACAGCGGAAAAAGTCCTGACCCTTTCCGGATGAGCTGTTGGATATATCAATTAAACAGAATAGTTAGCTCCGACTCAACCAGAGACTCACCCCATGAAAATAAAAGTGTACGCCCCTTCCTTCTGCAGTTTCAAGGATATTGACGAAAAGGGCTATATGATTTTACAGGAAGGGGCGGTTTTGAACGATGTGTACAAAAACTTGCGGATTCCTTTTATTCTCAGAAAAATTTTGTTTGCCACGGTGAATTATCAGCACTCGGATATGAAAGAACGGCTGAAGGATGGAGATGTGGTCAGCTTCTTTTCCGGTTTGGCCGGAGGTTGATCCGTTATGCCCGGACGAAAATCACAACGTTTATGGAGGAGATCATATGAAAGGATATCTGGGGAAGGTCCTTAAGGTTAACCTGACAAACGGAGATATTGAAACCGAAACCATACCCGACGCCGTATATGAGAACTTTTTATCCGGCGTGGGCTTGGGCGCCTATTACCTGTACAACCATATCCCGGCGGGAGCGGACCCCCTGGGTCCGGACAACATCCTGGGAATCCTGAGCGGTCTTTTGACCAATACGGGAAGCCTGATGACGGGGCGGTGGATGGCCGTGTGCAAATCCCCCCTGACCGGCGGGTGGGGAGACGCCAACTGCGGCGGCACACTGGCCCCGGCCATCAAACAGTGCGGCGTGGACGGGATTTTCTTCACCGGCATATCCCCCAAGCCGGTGTATCTTTACATGGACAGGGAAAAAGCGGAATTAAGGGACGCGGGCCATGTGTGGGGAAAGGACGCGGTGGAGGCCGAAGAGGTCCTGCAGGAGGAATGTAAAGTCAAAAAGAAGCCCGCCGTGGCGGTTATCGGTCAGGCCGGTGAAAACAAATCCTTAATTTCCGGCATCGTCAATGATGCCGGCAGAATTTCGGCCAGGAGCGGCGTCGGGGCCGTCATGGGGTCCAAAAACCTCAAAGCGGTGGTTTTAAACGGGTCGGGCAGAACCGACATCCATGACAGTGAAGCCATGAAAGCCTACAGTCGCGAATTTTCCGATAAAGTCAAGAACGCCAATCTCCCGAAATTTTTCAAGGGCTATCTTCTTCCCATCATGGGCAAGGTCCAGTCCCTTCAAAAAAGCATCGCTCCGGGAGACGGCATGCTGGTGGGCATGGTCAACAAGAAATTCGGCACCATCGCCGTGAATACCCTGGGAATGCCCACCGGAGACTGCCCCGTGAAAAACTGGAGCGGATCGGTCAAGGACTTCCCCTTCAAAAAATACAAACACCTCAATCCCGACCGCATCCTGGCCCGGGAAACCCGGAAGTACTATTGCAGTTCCTGTGTGATGGGTTGCGGGGGTATCCTGGACATCAAGGACGTCCGGGGAGGAAAATTCAGCCACACCCACAAACCCGAGTATGAAACCTGCTCGTCTTTTGGCTGCGGGCTGTTGAGCAATGATCTGAATGCCATTTACTACATCAACGAGATGCTCAACCGGGCGGGGATGGATACTATATCCGCTGGCAATACTGTCGCCTTTGCCATTGAATGTTTTGAAAACGGGCTGTTCACGGAAAAGGACACGGGCGGCCTGAAATTGAAATGGGGGGACGCGGGCGCCGTCATTTCCCTTCTGGAAAAAATGATCAAACGGGAGGGCATCGGCGATATTCTGGCCGACGGGGTGAAGAGCGCAGTTGCCAAATTGGGCCCGCAGTTCGAAAAATTCGCCGTTCATGTGGGAGGCCAGGAGCCCGGGATGCATGATCCCAAGCTGGATCCTCTTCTGGGCGTTCATTTCAGCACGGACCCCACGCCGGGAAGGCATACCATCGGCGGCACTGTATACTACAACATCATGCACCTGTGGAATGAGGTGTCCTGGGCCCCGGAGGTCCGGAAGCACCCGAAATCGGAAGACTATGCGCCGTCGGATACGGAAGCCCTGAAAAGTATTGCCATGTCTGCGTATAAGGAATTGACCGACGGCGCCGGCGGGTGTTTTTTCGCCGAGGTGCTGGGGCTCGATCACTGGAATTTGTTTACCATGCTGAATTTTGCCACCGGCTGGAACCTCTCGGCTGACCAGTACATGGAAATCGGCAAAAGGATCCAGACCCTGCGCCAGATGTTCAATATCAAGCACGGCATTAAGCCCAAGGATTTTATCATGAAGGGCCGCCTCAAAGGAGATCCGCCCCTGACCGGCGGGGCATTGAAAGGCATTACCCTGCCCATCGAGGAAATGGTTCGGTTGTACTGGAAAAATTTTCAATGGGACCCGGCCACCGGCGTACCCGAAGAAAAGGCGATCACCGATCTGGGATTGGACAAAGTCATTGCGTAAATCATAAATAAGGAAGGAAAAATCATGAGCAGCGTTTATCAACGACTGGCGGAATTTCTCGACACGTTTCCCCAGCGATTTCCCGTCAACACGGATTCAGGCATTGAATTAAAGGTCCTGGAATACATTTTTACCCCGGAAGAAGCGGAAATGGCGATGACGCTTCAGATGATGCCGGAAACCGGCAGGCAGGTCGCCGAGAGAATCGGAGCAGAGCCCGAACAAGTGGAAAAGCAACTTTACGACATGTCGAGGAAGGGGCAGATCATGCGCATGGGGCCGCCGGGCGGCTACATGTACATGGCCATGCCCTTTTTCGTAGGAATTTACGAGTTTCAACTCAAACGGCTGGACCGCAAATTTTCCGAGCTCATGGAAGATTTCAAGCCCATTCTCATGGCCTCGACCTGGCTGAAGGGAAAGACCAGAGAAATCCGGACCGTTCCGGTCAACCAGACCGTGGACAAGCAATCCGAAGTGATGAGTTATGAAATCGCCGAGGAGGCCATCAAGGGGGCCGACAACATCACCTTGAGTGACTGCATCTGCCGGAAAGAACGGGGTCTCGTGGACAAGGCGTGCGGATACCCGGTGGAAACCTGCATCAGTTTTGGCATGGGGGCGGCTTTTTATGCGGAAAATGGTCTGGGACGCCCTGTTTCAAAGGAGGAGGCCCTGGACGCCCTGAAAAAAGGCGTGGAAGCGGGACTGGTCCTCCAGCTGGGCTCATCCAAGAACCCTGCCGGCCTGTGCATGTGCTGCGGTTGCTGCTGCGCCATTCTGGAAGAGTATAAGAAGCTGGACAAACCGGCCCTGGAGGCCAACAGCAATTTCTTCGCCCGAATCAGCGAAGAACTCTGCACCGCCTGTGGGACCTGCGTGGACCGGTGCCACATGGCCGCGATTTCCCTTGACGATATCGCTGTGGTAAACCTCGACCGCTGCATCGGCTGCGGGGCCTGCGCCGTTTCCTGCCCTACCGAGGCGATCGCCATGTGCCGGAAGAACAAGGAAGAGGAGTTTGTTCCCCAGAACGACATGATGGAAGCCATGATGGCCATGTATCAGGAGCGGCGGTAAGGACCCTTGAGACCGGATGACTCCCCGGCTCGGCGAAGAGTCGGGGGCCGGGAAGGCATCCGGGTTTTCGGATTATACGGAATGGCCCGCGGCAAAGCCGCTGTGCACGGCGTCGAAAGCCAGGGCCACGCCTTTTGCATCTCCGCAGGTCAGACTTAAAATCCCCTTGTCCTTCAGTTCCTTTTCCAGAGGATTATTCGGTTTGGTCCCCACGGCCAGGACCACGCTGTCCGCTTCAACTTCCGAGACACGGTCCCCCAGCCTGACCTTAAGACCGTTATCCGTGATTTCCACAACCGTGGCGCCGGTGGTGGTCCTGACATCATGACGGTTCAGGTCCTGCATCATGGTCCATTTGGTGGTTTTTCCGATGTCCGCTCCGATTTTAGCCATCATTTCGAAAATATGGACCTGTTTCGTGCCGATTAACGCCATGCGACGGATGTCTTCCACCGGCTCTGCTTCATTGATCAGCAGGAATTTCACCATGTCTCCGGTGAGGGTTCCCTTTTCAGCCAGGAACAGGGCCGTCTCCACACCCACGGCGCCCCCTCCCACCACCGCCACCCGCTTCCCGGTGAGGGCGGACCCGTTCAGGACATCCCATGCCTGAACTACGTGGGGTTTGTCCACGCCCGGAATATTCGGCGTGATGGGCATTCCCCCGGTGGCCAGAATCACCAGGTCCGGTTTCTCCTGTTGAATAGAGACTGCATCGACGTCTCTGTTCAGAAAGACTTTCACCCCTTTAACTCCCAATTGCGTGGCCAGGTCATGGGCAAGATGGGAAAATTCCTCACGACCCGGTGGAGCGGCTGCAATATGAAGCTGACCGCCCAATCGATGCGATTTTTCATAGAGGGTGACCTTATGGCCACGCTCCGCCGCTGCAGCTGCGGCGGACATGCCTGCCGGGCCGCCCCCGATCACGATGATTTTCCTCGGTTCATCTGCCGTTGATGCAACGAATTGCCTCTCATGGCCCGCCCGTGGGTTGCACAGGCACTCCACGGGTTTTCCTGTCTGTAAATGGTCAAAACACCCCTGTGCACACGCAATGCAGTGAATGATTTCGTTCTCCCGTCCGGATTGGATCTTTTTCACCAGTTCAGGGTCCGCGATCAACGGCCGTCCCATGGCCACCATATCGCAGAGGCCGTCGTTGAGGAGTTCTCTCGCTATGCCCGGATCATTGATCCGGTGGCTGGCGATCACCGGAACGGATACAGCCTCTTTTATGCCCCGGGCCATATATCCAAAAGCAGCCCGCGGAACGGAAGCGACGATCTGGGGAACACGGGCTTCATGCCAGCCCACGTTGATACACAAACCGTCCACACCCGCGTGCGCCAGGGCTTTGGCGTACTGGATCAGTTCTTTACGGCCCTGTCCCCCTTCCACAAAATCATTGCCGTTCATCCGGAAAAGGACCGGGTAGTCCTTTCCCACGGCTGTTCTGATGGCGGTCATCACTTCCACACCAAAACGCATCCGGTTTTCCAGGGATCCCCCATAATCGTCCGTGCGAAGATTGGTAAAGGGGGAAAGGAAATTACTGATGAGATACCCGGTTCCGGACAATACTTCCACCCCGTCGAAACCCGCCCGTTTGACCCGGGTGGCCGCTTCGGCGAAACGGGATATGATGCGCCGGATTTCTTCGAGGGTCAATTCCCTTGGGGTTTCCCGGGTCAGGCGGGAGGGTACCGGGGATGGGGCCACGGCCGGTTTTCCCCCCAGCAAAAAAGAGTGGATATTCCGCCCTCCGTGATTGATCTGGGCCACGGAGCGGGCACCGTTTTCCTTGATGGCATCGGAGAGTTTCTTCAACCCCGGCAGATAATCGTCCGAGTGCGCGCCGATATTGGTGGGACCGGCGGAGTTCTCATCCACCGAGGCAAAGCCCACGGCAATCATGCCGGTCCCTCCTTTTGCCCGTTCCGCATAAAAATCGACCATCGCATCCGGAACAAAATAATTTTGGGCCATGTTCATGTGCATGGCCGGCATATAGATGCGGTTCTTCACCTCCATCCCGTTGATCCTGACGGGTTCAAAAAGCATGTCTTTCATGATGGTTCTCCTTGTTGTATTTTCGATGATTAGTCCATTTTCACGCAGACCTTGTGATGTTGCCTTCAGAGAGCAATGCCAGCAAGAGACGCCTCAGCAGAACACGATCCTCCACGGTAAAACCGGAGAGAAGGATCTCGTTTGCCGCTGTTCTTTCAGCAATCAGTCGTTCTTTAAGGTGCTGGGATTTTTCCGATGGATACAGTCGAAATAAACGCCTGTCCGTCTCATCCCGCTTCCTGATAATCCATTGGGAATCGACCATTCTCTCAACAACACCCGATAAGGTCGCTTTATCAATGGACAGGAATCTTCCGGTTTCACTCGCCGTCAGGCCTTGCTTTTTCCGGAGGGCTTCCAGGACCAGGTATTGAATATTGGTCAGACCGTATTTTTTGAGCCGCTCCTGGACCAGGCTCTGGCCTTTCTGCGTTGCCTTGGACAGCAGGTAGACATAACAGTCCGAAGGACGCCCGGTTCTTTTCGTCATGGATTTCCCCTGGCCCGTTAAATTTGATCGTATACAAACGATATCCAAATCCAAATAAGTTGTCAAACGTTTTATTTTCAATATATTAACGCTAACTCTGCGTAGATTTCCATTGTGTCCCGGTTATGCGTTGGATAAGGGGAGTTCATGGCCCACCGTTTTTAGGATCTGCTCTTTACAAAAGATGGATATCCGGCTATAGTTCCCGGCACATTCCATGATGGGCTATCTTTTTGAATATCTTCGTTGCAATGATTTTTCCACCGACCGAGGAGCTTTCCTGTTGAATCTGCAATATTTTCCCTTGCCGTAAAAGGAGATCAAAAGTGAAAAACGACGTCTACGCAAGATTAAGAGAACTTTACGACAGGCTCCCCGGGGGATTTCCGGAAACGGACTCCGGCGTTGAAATCAAAATCCTACAGAAAATGTATACTCCGGAAGAAGCCGAAATCGTGGTGAACCTGTCTCAGATACCGCAGCCGGTACGGGAGATAGCAAAAAATGCCGGCCGGGATGAAGCCGATGTGGGAATGCAACTGGAAGCCATGGCCAAAAGGGGGATCATCTACCGGATCCCCGGAGGCGAGGAATCCCTTTTTGTGGCCATTCCTTTTTTGATCGGGGCCTGGGAGGGGCAGGTATGGACCAGGGGAGACAGGGAATTCGCCGAATTGGCCAATGCCTATTTTCCGTATATCGCCAAAGTCTGGTCGAATCTCAAAACCCAGCAGACCCGGGTCATTCCGGTGAATTCGGCCATAGCATCAACCTCCGCCGTGGGGCCTTACGACAAAATCCGGGAACTGGCTGCCCAAAAAGACAAAATCGCCGTGGCCCGGTGTACCTGCGGCATCGAAACGGAATTGCTGGGGGGATCCTGCAATTATCCGCTTGAGCGATGCATCTCCTTCGGCTTTAATGCGGAAAACCTCATATCCTTAAACCTTGCCAGGGAAATCTCCCAGAAGGAGCTCACAGAATTCCTCGACATGGGAGAAGAAAAAGGACTGGTTTTGAATGTGGGCAATGCCAAAAATCTCGATTTCATCTGCATGTGCTGCGGGTGCTGCTGCGTGCTTCTGAAAATGCTGAAACTCGGCGGGAAACCCGGGGAACAGGTCCGGTCCTCCTTTTATGCAACCATTGACGAGGAACTGTGCACGGCCTGCGGAACCTGTGAGGAGCGTTGCCAGATCAATGCCGTCGTTGCAGGAGAGGATGCGTATGAAATCAACAGGGCCAGATGCATCGGATGCGGCGTCTGCGTTTCAACCTGTCCTGTGGAAGCCATCCGCCTGGTTGAAAAACCCGAACTCCCTATGAATGAAACCTTTGCCGAGACCATGCAGCAGATTCTGGTGGAGAGGAAATTGGCTTAAAAAGAATTTATTCCACCTGTTTTTTCGTATTCAGGCTTCCCATGAGCAAGGCCTGATTGCGATTTTCCATTTTGATGGCATCTTCCAGGCTGATCCCGTTCAGGGCGGAATCAAAGGCCTCCTTTGTGAGGTAGAGGGCCGATCTGCTTTTTGAGGCCATGAGGGTCGCCATCTCCATGGCCCTGGCCATGAGATCTTCCTTCGGAACCACATGATTGACCAGTCCGATACGGTAGGCTTCCTCGACGCTCACCCGCATGCCGGTCAGGCACATCTCAATGGCCTTGCCCCACCCCACCAGACGCCACAGAAAATAACTGGACCCCATGTCCGCGCCGCCCAGACCGATATTGATGTACTGGGCGCAGAACCATGCTTTTTCACTGGCCAGGCGGATGTCCGATGCCAGGGCCAGGGACAGGCCGCCGCCCAGGGCCGGACCGTTTACCGCGGCGATGATGGGTTGAGGGCAGGACCGCATGAGCCGATAAAGAAATGAGTAGCGGGACTGACCGAAAAAGAAATTGTCGATGGTCATCCGCTCCTTGTCTTTCTGGAGATCCCCGGTTTCCTTGAGATCCGCGCCGGATGAAAATCCCTTTTCGCCCGACCCGGTGGTGATGATGACCCGGGTTTTTTGATCCGCCATTCTCTCCTGCCAGAAATGAATCAATTCTTCCACCATCAAGGAGTTCATGGCATTGGCCATTTCGGGCCGGTTGTAGGTCAGAATCCCGATATCTCCCCGGGTTTCGTACAGCAGTGTTTTATATTCCACGGATCTTTCCCCCCTTCGCACAGGCTTGAAGAATCCAAGTCATGTCCGGAATCATCCCCGGAAGATGGATCGACTGACCCCTCTCCCAGGGATCAATCGATTAAGACGCCTGCTTCTTTAACTGATCCAGATCCAGGATTCCCCCTTTTTTGGGTTCAACCCTTAAAGCGATGGCCCCGGCCGGGCAGGCGGTTTCGCATACCCCGCAGCCCATGCATTTGCTGAAATCAACCACCGCCCTGTCTTTTTCAGCATCAACTGTAACGGCATTGAACTGGCAAAGGGTTTCGCATTCCCCACACCCCGTGCAATCCTCCCCCACTTCGGCGATGTATCCCGAGGGAGCGATGTGGGAATAGGGGATGGCCCCGTTTGCGAACAAATTCTGAATCTTGATGCCGCCGCAGCAGCAGCTGCAGCAGTTGCAGATGGCGAACAACCGGTTGCCCATGTCTTTCTTGAAATAAGCGTTATGGGCAAACCCTCTTTTATGGCAGTCTTCGAGAATGTGCACCGCCTCTTCCCGGCCGATTTTCCGGAATCTCGGGTTCTGGGAGGAAATGAACGAGACATGCGGGTCCCCGATAAACATGCAGGCTTCCATGGGGGCCGGCATGCAATTGCATTGCTCCTGGGCCGAACGGCAGGGGCAGGTGCCGATCGCGATGGCCTCGTTGGTTTTCAGCAGGATGTTTCGGGCTATCTTAAACGGCAGAATGGTTTCCGGCACTTCGATATCCACTTCCAGGGATTCGGTAACCAGTTTTTTAGCGTCGCTCAGTTGAACGATCTTGGCATGGTAGATGTCCGTATCGGCATTTCCCCCGGCCTCAATAATGATGTTCAGGTTGGCCTGAAGCATCTCTTCAAGATCCGGGTTGATTTTCTCGATGGCGGGGTTTACGGGAAGTCCCATGCCTTCCATCACTTTGACCTCGAACTGATGCAGGAACTTCATGTATAGAAAAGCATTATAAAAATCGTTCTTGTTGCCCTTGTCGTAGAAATCAAACAGGGCTTTTGTTTTATCATCCATAGGTACTTCCCCTTAAAGAATTTCCCTCAACTTGTTTTTAAAAAACCCTTATCCCGGGTGCTATCCCATCAACAGCTCAACCGCGGCAACAACGTCCCTGGGTTGCGGAAGAATCATATTTTCAAGTTCGCCGTCGGGGATGGGATAATTCTTGGTGGCGATCCGCTGAACCGGGGCGTCCAGATAATCAAAGGCGTTTTCATAGATCTGCATTGAAATTTCCCCGGCAGCCCCGCACCGCGAGGTATCTTCCATGCCTATCCGGTTGACGCAGAA
>DIKO01000065.1 GCA_002423615.1 Desulfobacteraceae bacterium UBA5616 | reverse complement strand
GCTGCGCAAGCCATCCGCCGCCCCATATCCAGTGCCCGTAAATCGGATAGATGAATGCACTGATGAGAAGGCTCGCTATGACATACGTAGAGAATTTGGTCCGTTCTGCCATAGCACCCGAGACGATTGTAGCAGCGGTTGCACAGAATACCATCTGCCAGAACCACATCTCGATTTTCATAACATCATAGGCATCTCCGGCAAGGAAGAAACCGTCAAGTCCGAAAAACATCATGGTAATTCCGCTCGAGGTTCCCATCATCAATGCAAATCCCACAGCCCAGTAGCCGAGAGATCCTACACAGAAATCCATGAGGTTTTTCATCATGATGTTGATGGCGTTTTTCGCACGGGTAAAACCCGTTTCCACCATGGCGAACCCGGCCTGCATGAAAAACACCAGGGCGGCCGCGACCAGCGTCCAAACATAATCCGCATGGGTCTGGACCAGCGCGATGGCCTCCTTATTTGAAAACGGCGTGGGGTCCTCATCACCGGCGATGGCCAGTGTCACGATGCCGAAAATATACAACAAAGCAAAAAATAATGTTTTCATGGTCCTGAATCTCCCTTTCTTATTTCTTATATCGCGTCCTTGCCGGATTCGCCCGTCCGGATCCGAATGGCTTCGGCAATGTCCCAGATAAAAATTTTGCCGTCCCCGATTTTGCCGGTTTTGGCGCTGTCCAGAATGGCTTTCACCGCGGCATCGACCATGCCGTCCTCCACCACAATGCCGATCTGAATTTTGGGTACGAACTCTACCTGGTATTCGGCACCGCGATAAACTTCCTTGTGGCCGCGCTGGCGTCCGAACCCCTTGATTTCAGCAATGGTCATACCCGTGATGCCGACATGGCTCAGGGCGCTTTTCACCTCCTCCAGCTTGAATGGTTTAATTATGGCTTCAATTTTTTTCATTCCTTATTCTCCTTTTTGACATTCGATCCTGGATAATGATCCCCGGGGTTGTTTTTTTCACTATAAAGCAACGGCCATGCCAAATATCTGCATGAAGGGGGATATAAATCCTATCTAACTGTAATTAAAATATTTTTTATATTCATTGGAACCGTACCGACAACCTGTATTAATTACATATTTGTGTTATTTATTGTTTTTAAAACCATTTTTGTATTCTTTTTTTTAATAATACATGATCGATCCTTCCTTGATTCGGGTTTCCTGACAAAGTGATTCTTGAAAATGTACCCCCTTGACAATGCCGGTACTTGACTATTTAATGCCGATTCATCATAAAGCGACGTCATACCTTTACATACTCCTGCGGGCGAAAAATTGATGGGAATCGGAAACTTGAACAGAACGCCTTTTCCGTGGCCGATTACGGGACGGTTTTATTACGGATGGATCATCGTGGGAGTCTGCTTTTTAAGCTGGCTGGTGGCGGATGCCTTTGGATTTTACACTTTTGGTCTGTATATCCTGCCCATGCACAGGGAACTGGGCTGGTCTTCCATGACCATCACCGGGGCCATGACCCTGAAATTACTGATGTCGGGCGTTTTGGGACCCGCCATCGGTTTTATCGCAGATAAAAAATACGGGGCGAGAATACTGATGTCATCCGGGGTCTTTGCGGCCGGAGCCACTACATACATGGTCAGTTATGTGCAGAAGCCCTGGCAGTTCTATTTCATATACGGAATTCTGGGGGCTGTCGGCATGGTGGGATTCGGCGGTCTGGTAAGCCATACCATCATTGCCAAGTGGTTTGTCCGGATGCGGGGTCGGGCCATGGCCATAGCCGCCCTTGGGGTGTCGGTCAGCGGCCTGATATTCATTCCCCTTTCCCATTACCTGATCGAAAATTACGGATGGCGAACCTCCCTTCGGGTGGTGGGCATCATCATTCTGGCCACGGCCTTTCTACCCGCCCTGGCTTTCATGCGCCGAAGGCCTGAAGATATCGGCCTTTATCCCGACGGGGACACGCCCCTCCAAATCCCCGATGGAATTAACCGGCCGGCAAACACGGTCCCGCGCATTCCCTCTACACTTCAGTGGACCGTGAGGGAAGCCCTGAAGACAAAATCCCTCTGGATACTCCTGGCGGCCTTCAACCTCATCGCCCTTTGCCTGAACGGCATCAATATTCATTTTTATCCTTATATGGAAGACAAAGGCATTGGAACGGACGTGGCGGCCGGGGCCATGACCGTCTACGCCGTGTGCTGCGCCCTGGTTAAAATTCCCTGGGGACTGGTGGCGGAAAAATTTTCGGTCCGTTACTGCGTCATCATCGTTTTTTTGGGAAGTGCTTTGGGACTGTTCACCCTCCTGTGGGCCAAAACCCACGGGACGGTGTTTGCTTTTGCCGTGATTTACGGATTGTCCCTGGGGGGCATGATGGTCCTCCGGGAAGTTATTTTCGCCGATTATTTCGGCCACGAGTGTTTAGGCGCCATCCGGGGCGTGGTCATGCCCATCAATGTGGTTTTTATGGCCTTAAGTCCCATACTTGCCTCATGGCTGTATGAAACTTTCGATAATTACGCGGTTCCCTATGGCGTCTTCCTGGTCAATTTTCTGCTGGGGGCCTTTTTTATGCTGTATGCAAGGCCGCCCAAAAAAGATTCCCCTTAGAAAGGAAAAAGAGATTATGAGAGAAGTTGTGGTTATCGGCGCGGGAATCCACCGCTACGGGGTGTTTCCGGAAAAATCCATATCAGACATGGGCGCCCATGCCATTTCCAAGGCCCTTGAAGACGCCGGCATGAAATGGGAAGACATCGAGACCGCCTTTTGCGGAACCACCCAGCCGGGATGGTCCACGGGGCATCTGGTCTGCGGGAAAATGGGTCTTACCGGGCTTGGCATCATGAACATCGAGAACGCCTCGGCCAGCGGATCTTCGGCGTTTCGAGAGGCCTATCTCACCGTGGCTTCCGGGGCCCATGATATCGCCATGGCCTTTGGGGTGGATAAGATCCCGACGCCTTCCAAATCCAAAACCGACGGCGAAAAGCCCAAAGCCGCGGGCAAGGCCGGGGACAAGTCCTTTGCCAGTCCGGTCCAAATTTTTGCCGATATCACCCGACGGTACATGGAATCTTACGGGACGACCATGGACCAGCTGGCCGGGGTATCGGTGAAAAACCACTATAACGGAAGCCTGAATCCCCATGCCCATTTTCAGGACGCGGTCACCCTGGAAGAGGTTCATCAAGCCCGGATGATCGCAGATCCTCTGACAAGACTCCACTGTTGTCCATGGGGAGACGGGGCCGCAGCCGTCATCGTCTGCACGAAGGAAAAGGCCGCGGCCGTAACCGACAAGGTCTGCCCCGTCATCGCCGCTTCCGTCCTGAAAAGCACGCTTCCCGATGATGATCCCCTGTTTTCCCTGACCCAGCTCTGCGCTCAGATTTCATATGAAAAAGCAGGAGTGGGCCCGGAAGACCTCGACCTCATCGAGCTTCATGACGCCTTCACCATCGAGGAACTCATCTATGCCGAGGCTTTGGGATTGTGCCCCCGGGGAGAAGGCGGCCGGCTGGTGGAAGAGGGCGTCACGACCCTTACCGGAAAACACCCCATCAACAGCAGCGGCGGCCTCCTTGCCATGGGACACCCCCTCGGGCCCACCGGGGTGGGGCAGGTGGCCGAAATCCTTTGGCAGATGCGGGGGGAATGCGGAAAACGGCAGATCGTCAAACCCGTCAACCTGGCCATGGCGCATATGGTGGGGGCAGGCGGGGTCTGCGTCATCCATCTGTTGAAGAAATAGTCTCCATCTTTTTCAGAATGGCCTTGGGGATGCCGCTTTCGCAGGGAACCGCCGTCTGGCAGAGGCCGCAGCCGTAACCGTCAAAGCCCCATTTTTCCTTGACGTATTTGCCACAGGTGCCTGCGGCATGCTTCATGCACTTTTGCTTGTCATGCCCCTTTTCGGAAACCGCGTCCACCGGGCATCGCCTGGCGCACACCAGACATTTTCCCGTGGCGAAAAAAAGACAATAGGCATGATGATCCGTGTACGGGCGGGGAGTGGGAGCGAGCTTGATTCTCGCCACCACGGACCCCACCCGGTGCGCTTTTCCTTTTGCCGTGATAAGGCCGTCGCAGGCCCCGAAGGTCCCCAGCCCCGATGCATAGGCGGCATGGCGTTCCGACCAGCGGGAGGACAGAAAATATTTTTCCGAACGTTCAAACTTCCACAAGGGAGACCGGGTGGGGGAGAGGGCCTTAACCCCTTTTTCCGTCAATGTTTGCGCTACATGGTCCCTCAGGAATTCGTTGAACCATTCCCCGGGAAACCGTGCCATGACCCAGCGTTTGGACGGATAGAAATCTTCTTTCCGGTTGTCCGCCTTCACCGCCTCCCGCTGAATCAGTGCCCAGCTGATCACTGTCAGTTCTTCAGACGTTGCCGGGTCATCCGGATAGGTCAGGTTGAAAATTTCAACAGGGGTGAAATGGGATTCTCCCACGTATTCCTTGTAGGATTCGAAAATGGGGTCATCCCCCGCGGAGTAACCGATCAACACCTCCTCCCAGGCCGGCTCGGGGGGATCCAGCTTTAAGGAATTTTCCGGGGACGTTCTGATAAAATCCTTGATGATCCTTTCTATGTCTTTTTTGTCCATGCCCGTGCACCTCCGCTTTCGGATTGGGTTTACGATTAAGGGTTGCGTTCATAAAAAAACAGGTAGGCCACCAGGATAGCGGCGACCGCTCCGGCCAGATCGGCGATCAGCCCGCACGCCAGGGCGTAACGGGTCTTCCGGATTCCCACCGACCCGAAATAAACCGCGATGACATAAAAAGTGGTATCCGTGGTCCCCTGGAAGACGCACGACAACCGGCCCACAAAGGAATCCGCCCCGAATTGTTTCATGGCATCCACCATCATGCCCCTGGCTCCAGAGCCGCTCAAGGGTTTCATGAATGCCGTGGGAAGGGCTTCCACGAACCGGTTGTCAACGCCCATGGCGCCCACCACGGCGCCTATATTTTCCACAACAAAATTCATGGCCCCGGATGCCCTGAAAACACCTATGGGAACCAGGATGGCCACCAGGTAGGGGATAATTTTAACGGCGATGCCAAAGCCGTCTCTGGCCCCCTCGATGAAGGCCTCATAAACATTAACTTTCTTCAGGACGGCCAGCAGGATAAATAATATGATGATGAAAAACAGTATGACATTGGACAGAACGGCGGAAACCGTATTGATTTTATCCTGGGAAAGGACGGAAAAATGCCAGATGACCCCGGAAACCAGAAGCGTGAAGGTTCCCAGGTAGGCCAGGACGGATTTGGTGAAGAGGTTGATCCGCTGGGCCACGGCCACGGAAACAAGGCCGGCGGCAGTGGAACAGAACGTGGCCAGCAGGATGGGAATGAAGATGTCCGACGGGTCTTTGGCCCCGAGCTGAGCCCGGTAAACCATGATGCTGACCGGAATGACCGTAAGCCCGGAGGCGTTCAGCACGAGGAACATGATCATGGCGTCGGATGCCCTGTCTTTTTCCGGGTTGATCTCCTGAAGCTGGGTCATGGCTTTAAGCCCCAGGGGGGTAGCGGCATTGTCAAGCCCCATCATGTTTGCGGCGATATTCATCATGATGGCTCCGGCGGCCGGGTGTCCCTTTGGAATTTCCGGAAACAGCCGCCGGAAAAGCGGGTCCACGGCCCTGGACAAAAGGGTTACGATCCCGCCCCTCTCCCCCACCCGCATGATTCCCATCCACAGGGTCATCACCCCGGTCAGTCCCAGGGAAATCTCGAATCCGGTTTTCGCCATCTCGAAGGTGCTCTCCATCATGGCGGGAAATATCGCCGTATCCCCATAAAAGACCAGCCGGATAAGCCCCAGGATGAAGGCGATCAGAAAAAATCCAATCCAAATGATATTAAGGGCCATAAAGGTAATTCCGGCATCCGGTTGTTTGTGAAATCCAAAAAAAATTAAACCCGCCGACTGAAAGCCGCCAAAGCGCACTTTCCGATGTGATACAGCGGGTCGGTTTCCATTTTTTCAGATGCAAGCCGATCAAGGGTCTCCTCGAGCCGTTTCCTTCTTTCTTTCCGGTCCTCTTCCACCAGCTTCCCGCCGTCGCTTTGTTCCATGTAGATGCGGGTCAAAAGGGCGCATATTTCATCCGGTTCATAACCCATCTTAAGCCACAGGTTCAGCGTATCCAGAAAGCCGGCATAGGCGGTTTCTCTTAATTCGGAGACCCTCCCGGCAAAGGGGTCGGATTGCAATACGGACTTGTCGTGATCCATTTTAAAGCCCAGTTTGAGCAAAAGGTCCCGGTCGGCCAGAAGTGTTTTGGGGATCATGTTGGTCCCCAGGAATTCATTCCCGTGACCGGGTTTCACCCGGATCAGGGAAAATCCCTGTTTCAGGGCGTCTTTGGCCCCGGCGTCCTGTTCACTGGGGACGATTTTGAACTGGTCCTTTCCGGAGATAAAATCCAGGAACCGGAAGTAAAAGAACTTGAGGGTCATGGACAGGCTTCTCAGATTTCTCTGAAAAACAGGGCCCTTCATCAGCCACAGGTCACCGGCAAAGATCATTTCATCCGTGGGGCGGAAACCGCTTTCTTCCCGAACGCCGTCCGAGACATACGGGACGTTTCGCGGGGAATAGAGAATAACGAGCTGATCGGGGCTGTGGGTCGGCGTACTTTCGGGTATGGCGAGGATTTCAAGTTTTCCCTCGTTACCCAGGTCAACCGTCCTTTTCATGCGGGGGAAATCCATCCCGCCGATTCGGATGGATCCATCGCCGTTTCCGGGATCAAGATATTCGATGGGGCAATTTTTAAGGCGGGACGGATCAAATTTACCCAGCCATCTTTTCTCCCGGTCGCTGATTCCGCCCTCCACAAATTCCTTGAAATTGGCGTGAACCAGGATTTTTCCTCCGGAAATATCCACGAGGGTGTCGGCCAGTCCGCTGTGATCCGGATGCCGGTGGGTGATGATGATATTTTCGATATTTTTCAGGTTGATGTGGTTGTTTTCCAGGATGGAAAAGATCTGCCGCTGATGGCCCTTATATCCCGTATCAATGAAGGTGTGTTTTTTTTCTCCGCTTTTCTCATAGGTGAAAACGTAACTGTTGGCGCCGAAACGAAAGAAGAAACTCGAAAGTTCGATGCCGGTTTCATTCAATCGTTCAGTTTTGACGGTATGGGGGTAGCCATGGGACATGCTTTTGAACGAACCGTTTTTTTTGGGCATGTAATAAAATTCTTTCCTGGGTTTTAAAAAAGTTGTGGTTCAGGTGACTTACTGATCTATATCAGATGAAATTCCCCGGATCAACAACGGCGTCCTCAAACGGATGTCCTTTAATATTTGACATAACCTTCCAATTCGGTTATAAATTATTAAAAATTCCGCTTTGGAAATGTGCGGGACTTTCATTTTAAATTGCCATCCGACTTTTTTGCAGTTCAAAACATGCGAAAACTTTCTCCAAAACCCGAAAAACACGGTAATGTGATTTTTTACTTTCACACCTGGTGTAACCCGGAAATCGCAATTGCTCAACCCGATTCAGGGCGAAAAACCCTGATTTGATTTGCTCCTTTAAGAATAACGCATAAAACAGTGGAGGACATCATCATGGCAAAAAGACTCGAAGGAAAAGTGGCTGTCGTGACTGGGGCCGGCCGCGGCATCGGCAGGGGAATAGCGCTTCTCATGGCCGAGGAGGGGGCCAAAGTCGTGGTCAACGACCTAGGTGGCGGACCGGACGGAAAAGGCGCCGATCAATCTCCCGCCATGGAAGTGGTCGATGAGATCAAGGCAAAAGGGGGACATGCCGTCCGGAATGGGGATACCGTGGCAACGGCAGCAGGAGGCGAAGCCATCATCCAATGCGCCGTCGACAATTTCGGCGGCGTGGACATTCTTGTCACCAACGCGGGCATTTTAAGGGACCGCATGCTCTTCAACATGACGGACGAGGAATGGGACGACGTTTTGAAAGTCCACCTCTACGGGACCTTTTACTGCACCCGGGCCGCCTGCCGTATTTTCCGGGCGCAAAAAAGCGGCCGGGTCATCACGTTCTCATCCGAGTCGGGCCTGGGCAGCCTGGGCCAGGCCAACTACAGCGCGGCAAAAGAAGGCATTATCGGTTTTACGCGGACTGTGGCCAGGGACATGGGAAAGTATGGGGTGACCTGCAATTCCATCCGGCCGCGCGCGGGAACGCGGTTGACCTTGACCGACGAGCTCCGTGCGGCCATGGAAAAGAAAAAAGCCTCGGGTGTGGAGTCCCCTGGAACGGAGATGGACCTTGGCTCCCTCACTCCGGAGGCGGTGGCGCCTTTTGCGGTTTTCCTGTGCCTGAATGAGGCGGCCAACATCAACGGCCGGGATTTCGTGGTGGGCGGCGGCATGATCGGTCTGGTTTCCTTGCCGGAGATCACCAAGGTGAATTACAAGGCCGGAATCTGGACCGTTGACGAACTCGCCGGAATCATCCCCCAAACCCTGGGGAAGGACATCGTCAATCCGGTTCCGGGCGCTAAATAATGCCTTTTCGACAATTATAAGCGGAGAAACAAAAATGAATCCCGTCTGCGAATTATTAAAGTGCACGTATCCCGTACTTCAGGGGGCCATGGGCAATATCAGCAACCCGGAAATGGTTGCAGCGGTTTCCGAAGCGGGGGGAGTGGGGATTCTGGCAACAGCCTTTGCCCCGGACCCGGAAATGGTCAGAAAACAGATCCGGGACACCCGGAAATTGACCCAAAAACCCTTTGGCGCCAATCTCCAGGTGATGAGTCCGCTGACCCCTAAAATCGCCGAAATCCTGGCCGAAGAGGGCATTGGTGTCGCCACGGTTTCCGGTGGTTCCCCGAAAACCCTGATTCCCTATCTGCACGAACGGGGAATCAAGGCCCTGGTGGTGGTTCCCACGGTTTCCGTGGCCAGGAAAGCCGAAAGCCTGGGCGCCGACGCCATCATCGCCGAAGGGTCGGAGTCCGGGGGCATTCAGGGGTTTAACGGCGTCTCCACCATGGTCCTGGTTCCGGCCGTGGTGGATGCCGTGAACGTCCCGGTCATCGCCGCCGGTGGCATCGGAGATTCCCGGGGGTTCAGGGCGGCAATGGCGCTCGGGGCGCATGGCGTCCAGGTGGGAACCCGGTTTATCGCCAGCCGGGAGTGCATCGCCCATCTGAACTACAAAAACACGCTGGTGGAATTTGACGAAACCGGCACCTGCCTGATCAATGTCGGTCCCTTTCAGGTCAGGGCCTTGAGAACGCCTCTGGCAGAGGAAATCATCCGGGGAGAGGTAAAACCCCAATTCGGCTTCGGTGGAACTTCTACGAACGCCTCATGGCTCCAGGGTGACCTGTCCGCGGGTGTTCTGGCGGCGGGCGAGGTCGCTGGACTGGTTCACGACATCCTTTCCGTAAAACAGATTATCGAAGAAATGGTCAGAGCATGAAGCCTCTCAGGTTTCACCCCTCAACCGACAAGGCTGATGAAGTGAAATCACCCAGGCTCAAAAATACCGTTGAAAAAATATTTTCAACTGCAGGCATAGCCGTCAACGGTCATCATCCATGGGACATCCGGATCAGGAATGAAAATTTTTATGCAAGGGTCCTGTCCCAGGGTTCGATGGGTCTTGGGGAATCTTACATTGACAAGTGGTGGGACTGCGAGAAGCTCGACGAATTCTTTTTCAGGATTCTCAAGTATGAAATTGACCATCAGGTTCGACAAAACCCATCCCTGATGTTCCATGCCTTAGGCTCCAGGATTTTCAATATGCAATCCCGAGCCAGAGCATTTCAGGTCGGCGAAAGGCATTACGATCTGGGCAACGATCTCTTCAGGGGAATGCTGGACAACCGGATGGTCTATAGTTGTGGGTACTGGCGCAATGCGGCCTCTTTGGAGGAAGCCCAGGAAAAAAAACTGGATCTGGTCTGCCGGAAGCTCCAGCTGAAACCCGGCATGAGGCTGCTGGATATCGGCTGCGGCTGGGGCAGTTTCCCAAAATACGCCGCGGAACATTACGATGTCGAGGTCGTCGGCATCACGGTATCAGAGGAACAGGCGGTTCTGGGTACCCAACTCTGCCGGGGCCTTCCTGTGGAAATCAGGTTGCAGGATTACCGGAATGTGAACGAAAAATTCGACCATATCGTATCTCTGGGCATGTTTGAACATGTCGGCTGCAAGAATTATCGGGAATATATCAAGATTGTTCATAACTGCCTGAGGGACGGCGGAATTTTTTTACTGCACACCATCGGCGGAAACCGGTCGGTGACCTCGGTGGAGCCCTGGATGAACAAGTACATTTTCCCCAACGGCATGCTGCCGTCCATCAAACAGATCGGAAAAGCCCTCGAAGGTCTTCTGATCATGGAGGACTGGCACAATTTCAGCGCCGACTACGACAAGACACTCATGGCCTGGCATGATAATTTTGAACGCATGAAATCCCGTTATGATGAAGGATTCTACCGGATGTGGAGATACTACCTCCTGTCCTGCGCCGGCGCCTTTCGTGCGAGAAACATCCAGGTATGGCAAATCGTGCTCTCAAAAAAGGGGGTGCAGGGAGGATATCATTCGATCCGTTGAAGATCGTATGTCAAGTTTCAGCGCTCCGAGTCCAAAATCCGGTGAGGTGATTTCAGATCGGGTGAGGTATGTGGAATTCACCTATCACAAATTCAGATAGTGACGGTATTTATGGGCTCCTTTTTTTAATCAGAGACAAAACCGGTTGCACAAGTTTTTCCGCAACCATTTCATGCCCTGTTTCCACCCAGTGCGTGGTATCCTCAAACAGGATTTTCTTGCCTTCCATTTCCGGATAATAGGACCGCATCAGCGCGGGCGTATCGAGATAGAAAGAATCGGGACAGGTCAGGCCCCTCAGCTTGATAATCCTGTTGATCTCAAGCGTTACTTTATCGGCATATCCTTTAAGCCGTTATACGGCGGATGGGCCGAAAATACCGGGTCTACGATCCGGGCCAGATGGTCTGCGATGAAAATTTTCTGAAAAAGACCCCAGAAAATCAAAAAGGCGCCTTGATAAATATTTTCAAGATCGTATTTCCCGGGACTGCCGATCTGGGAAAGCAGGTCTTTCGCCCGCTCTATGGGGCCTGCCAGCAGTTGGGGAAAGAACGCTACAAACAGCGCATATTCCGGCAAACTGCGCGTCGCCCGTATCTCCTTCCTGTATACGTCCAGGGTATAGCTCATGGATTTAAACGTATAAAAGGAAATGCCGACCGGAAGGACAACATCGATGAAGAAAGGATTGAAGGAAACGCCCCAGACTGCCAGAAAGTCGTGCAGGCTGTCTGCAAAAAAATTGAAGTATTTGAAAAAACCGAGAATGGTCAAGTTGGCGCAGATGCTGATGACAAGATACAGCCGCCTGATGTTTTGTTCAGTGGTGTTATCGATCCGAAGTCCGGAAAAAAAATCCAGAAGGGTCGTAAACCAGATTAACAGGAGAAACCGCCAGTCCCAGGAAGCGTAAAAATAATAACTGGCCCCCAGCAGCATCCGGTTCCGCCATTTATGCGGCAAAATAAGGCAAAGGCCGAAAACAGCGGCAAAAAAGACAGCAAACTCAAAAGAATTGAAAACCATATGCAAAAAAATAAAATCGAGGTTTATTTTCCCTTGAAGATGGGCGCTCTTTTTTCAACAAAGGCCAGTGCCCCTTCCTTATTTGAATACCTCCTGATGAAATTGGTTAAAAGTGCCTTCAGGCCGCTATAAAATCCAAAGCGGCAGAATCCAGGACAATGCGGCGATACCGGCGACCAACCCCATGCACACCACCTGCCCATATCCGGTAATTTCCTTTTTGACTCCTAAAAAATACGCTGTTTCAAGGACGATCCCTGCCATAAACCCGAATAGATGCGCCAGAACATCCACCCGTCCTTCACCGGAGCCCAGAAGGGCCAGAAGGGCCAGACCCGCGCCCAGGGGGAGCCAGGCCCGGATATGCCGGCCGGGCAGCGCCATTTTGTCCCAGAAACCCCTGGCGGAAAGCAGGCCGATGGCCCCGAAAACCGCTGTGGAGGCCCCAACGGCGGTATGCGCGCTCTGATACACCAGGGCATTGATCCCATTTCCCAGAAAACCGGAAAAAAGAATCAGCAGCATTCCCAGACCAGCCCCATGGATGCTGCAGACGGCAGATCCGAAGACGCTTATTGCCGTTAAATTTCCCGTAAGATGGACCGCATCCACATGAAGAAACAGGGAAGTGACCATGCGATAAACCTCCCCCTTGAGGATGTGTTCCGCCGATGAACCGAAAAATTCATTAAAGACCCGGCGGTCATCTCCCACGGCAAGGTAAAAGGCCAAAAGGACAAGTGCCGCCCAGAGGCCGGCATAAGAAAATCCGCGTGATCTTTCTTGAGGGGTTTCTTCAAATGAACGATCGGGGTTTTCCTTAAAATAAGCATCCATCCCGGCCAGAGCACGGGACAAATCCCGGCTTCTGATCCAGATCTGCCGGCCGGTGTTTCCGTTTCGGGTCCGGTGGTAAATGCCCGAAGCGCTTAATACCAGGCTGCAGATTTCCATCTGTTCCCGGGATAGATTTCGATAGAGTTCGATCATTGATTTTATGGCATGATAATCGGGGGTGAGGTTTCGCTCTCCCCGTTAACAGCAGAGAAGGGTTTTTCAATCCCACATCAGCTTTTCATGAAATGAAGTTTTTCAGAAGCAGGATGAAAAGACAAGCGTTAAATTTGCTGCAAAAGAGTATGGTTTTTTTATTTCGCCTATGATAATTTTATCACCATGAAGATTTTTTAAGATGCGACACTACGGGAAAAACCATCTTAACAGGAGGATATGATCATGTTAAAAAACTTCAGAAACTCCATGCTTGTACTGTGTATTGCCGCCTATCTCGTTGTATTTTGGACCTCTCCGGCCATGGCGGGCTTGATGGGATCGCGTTTATCCGATGAATCCGGTTTAAGCCGGACAAGGCAAATGGAGATCCATAAAATTCAACGCGCCCTGGAAAATCAGATCGTAACCGACAAACTGCAGGCATATGGTTTAAAACCTTTTGAAATTAAAGACAAAATAAGTCAAATGAATGATCACCAGATACACCTGTTGGCCCAGGCCTCGGATTCTGTTTTAGCCGGGGGCGACGGGATTGGTTTTATAGTGGGCGTACTTTTAATTGTATTTCTGGTTATTGTCATTCTGAGACTTTTAAACAAAGAGATCATCGTCCGATAATATAACTTTTGAATTCATTCTGGGGAACTTTACTTGTTTTCATACTGGCTGTAAGCCCGGCCGCTTACCGCATTGAAGGCGTTCCTTTTTTCAAACAGGACCGGTATCAGTGCGGCCCGTCTTCCCTTGCGAGCGTTTTTGCCTATTACGGGAAGCAGGTTGACATTTCATGGATTATCCGGGAAACCTATAACGAAAACCTGAAGGGAAGCCTGATTACCGATCTTGAAAATTTTGCCGAAAAGACCGGGTTCAGGACGGAAAGCGGGCAGGGGACCCCTGATACGATAAAAAACAGTATCCGTTCCCGCAGACCGGTTATCGTACTGATGGATCTGGGCATCTGGCTTGCCGCAAAACCCCATTATATCGTGGTATTCGGCTATGATGAAAAGGGTTTTATCGCTCATGATGGAAGAAACCCTTCGGTATTATTCGAATATCCCCGGTTTGAGAAAATGTGGAAAAAGGTAGGCCGGCCCTACCTGATTATCTATCCATGAAACGGATCCTGCTCATTACCCTGTTTTTATCCCTGGCCGGATGTTCTTCTCTGGGCATCCTTGTGGTCAACGATACCCTCACGGCCTCCCAGCATAATGATCTGGGCTTTGCCTATGAAGAACAGGGTAAATTAAAGCTCGCTGAAAAAGAATACCGTCTTGCCATTAAAAAAGAAAAGGGACCGTATCTCCCCTATTTTAATTTGGGAAATGTCTATTTTAAATTATCCGAACTGGATCAATCGATAAAATATTACCGGGCAGCCTTGAAACGGAACCCCGAAAATCCGGATATCATGAACAACCTCGCCTATGCCCTGTTGAAAAACGGTGACTACCTCGAAGCCAGGGATTTGATTGAAAAAGCCATCACCGTTGCGGCAAAGCCCGAGTATCTGGACACCCGGGATCAAATCCGCTTAAAACTGCCGGAAAACCAAAGATAACGAAAGGCGGTGTTTTATGATCATGGATGACTGGCTGCATGTAATCGCGGGAACATTTATTTTAATCACCCTGGCACTGGGGACCTGGGTCCACCCGTACTGGTATTTTTTCACGGCCTTTGTGGGGGCGAATCTTCTGCAGAGCGGGTTTTCCAAGACCTGCCCCATGGTGGCCATCCTGAGAAAGCTCGGGGTACCGGAGAAACGCTGATTTTTCAGTATTTAACAGCCCTGACCTTCAGGGCGCTCAATGACGGTGGCCTCCATCACTGGGTATTGAATCGTAATTCTCTGGATGACCGCTGGCATGCCGGAACCAGGCGAAAAAATTTTTTTGAAGGCATTTTGAGCGTACCGGGAAACAACTGAGGATATTTTATAATAAGGGGCTTTATCATGAATAAAGATAATATGCTGCAAATCGATTCCATCATACACGCCAAATCCGTTGCCATCGTCGGGGCCTCCGGTACCCCCGGGAAAGTCGGCAGAATGTTTATGGACCGGTACATTGAGGCCGGCTGCGAAACCATTTATCCGATTAATCCACGCGAAAATGAGATTCTCGGGTTCAAGGCCTATCCCCGTATCACCGATATCCCTCATTCGGTTGATCTGGTTCATATCCTGTTGCCGCCGAAAGCCGTTATCCATTCCTTGAACGAATGTATCGAAAAACGCGTCAAGGGGGTAATTATCACTTCAGCCGGTTTTGGGTTGGAAGGCGATGATCAGACGATACGCGAGCAGGAACTTGTTCGTATGGCCAGGGAAAACAGCGTCCGGATTATCGGCCCGAACTGCCTCGGCATTTACTGCCCGGCGACCCATCTCCCCTTTCCCCTGGGTCCTGCAATGAACAAGGGATCCATCGGCATCGTCACCCAGAGCGGTTCTTTTGCCGATTTGCTTACCAAAATTGCCACTGAAAACGGCGTTTACTTCAGCAAGGCCATCAGCTGCGGCAATGAGGCGGATCTCAATGCCGTGGATTTTCTGGAATATCTGGGGGAAGATCCGGACACCAGCATAATTCTCGCCTATCTGGAAGGAATCAGAGATGGGCGTAAATTCTATGCGTCAGCAAGGGAGATTTCAAAAAAGAAACCGATTCTGGCTTGGAAATGCGGCGCTTCGGAAGCAGGCGCAAGAGCCGCCGCCTCCCACACGGGCGCCATGGCCGGCACCCACCATGTCTGGAAGGGTGTTTTCAACGGATCCGGCATCATCGGCATCAACAGCCTTGAAGAGGCCCTGGATTGCCTTTACATGTTCAACAGCCAGCCTTTGCCCCGGGGAACCCGTGTAGCCGTTGTTACCGGGCCGGGTGGACCGGCCGTGGGGGCGGTGGATGCCTGTTATGAACTGGGCCTTGAAGTACCCAAATTAAACAAACACACGGAAGAAAAAATAAAAGCGATTATCCCGCCGTTCGGCAGCAGCGCCCAAAACCCGGTGGATTTAAGCATTGCAGCCATAGAAATGCCGGAGATGTATGGAGATGTTATCCGGCTGATTGACAGGGACGACCATGTGGACATGATCATCGTCATCGGCCTGGGAGGGGACAAGTTTTGCCGGACGATCATCAATGCAGCAAAAGAAATTCAAAAACCTATTGCCATAGCGTCCATTCACCCTCTGGAAGTTGTAGCCCTGGATTACAAGTCTCTTTTGGGGAACGGAATACCCGTCTATACGGATCCAAAACGCTGCGCCAATGCCCTGGCAAAGCTTGCCGCTTACGCCGAATACCGAAGCCGTTCGGATTGATACCGCTTTTCGTTTTGTTTAAACTGTGATAAGGCAAAACCATTTATTCGGTAATGATGATCTCCGGCTTTGATATTTATTATGGGCAAGAAGAAAAAAACCCGACATCCCAACCTGCTGAAAAACGATGCCGTTTCAATCGATGACCTGATATCCCGGGGTTTAGGACTGATCCGTTCCGCCAAGTTCCGTGATGCGATTGACACGCTGAAACTGGCCGCGAAAAAAGGAGGGGGCATGGATATGATTTCCCCTCTGCTTTTTGAGGCATATTTGAATCGGGAAAAACAGTTGCGCGCCAAGGGCATGGCCCTTGAAGCAGATGCCATTCATCAGCATGTTGTCGCATACATGCCCGAACCTCACCGAATGACGCCGTCGGACGTGGCGCACATGATCGCCGATTGTCCGATAAACGACGCATTTTCCGTTTATGCGGCCCGGCTGAAACAGGTGAAAGACCCCGATCCCCAAATTGAACGGGTTCTGGCCGGCCGTCTGTTTGAAAACCCGAAATGGGAGCTGGCGGATGCGCTTCCCGATGACAATGCGCTGAAAAAGGATCGCCACATGGTCCGGGAAGCGGTTAGTCTGATGCAGGCAGGGCAGTGGGAAAAAGCGCTTCTGGTCCTCAATCCCGTGGGGCGCAAGTCTCCCTATTCGGATATCCGCTTGTTTTGCCGGGCCATGGCGGATTTTTACACCGGAAACGATGCCGATATGAAGCGTGCCCTCTCCCTGCTGCCCGAAGAATTCCCCCTGAAAAAGCTGGTGGAAGCCTTGAAGAACCGTCCCGAGGATCTGGCCTGTCTCTGGGAGGGGAAAAATCATTGTGAAACTGAAATGGCCGCCCTGCTTGCCCACTTTCGGGAGGGCCGATATAACAAGTGCGCCCCGTACGTCGAGGCCATCGGGAATTATTTATCTCCGGACGACCCGTACTCCGGGATATCCGCTGTTATCGAGCATTTTTGGGCCCTGGCATGTCAAAGCGAAAGCGACGAGTGGGACTGGCTCTTTACGGCTAAAAAACTTCTGCCGGCACACCGCTTTGAACCCTTGCGGGCCAGATTGACTTTTTTACGCTTCAATCATCTTTTTGAGGATGCCGGGGCTTATATTTCCATCCTGAAGGATGAATTTACCGATCCGCAAGAACGCGATATTGCGCGGTCATTGGTTCTGATGCGAACGGTGAAATGCACCCTGAGCCGGCATATAAATCCCTATCAATTCGTTTTCGCTTCTGAAAAATATAAAACGGAACTGGGCGCCACATCAGGCGATCCGGCTTTGTTTATAGCCGAAATGGCACATACGGCGGTTTGTCTTGATCCGGGCAACCCCGAGGCCTTGGACCTTTTAGCCAAGGTTCCGCGGGCATCTAAAAAAGCACAAAAAGTCGTGGAAGACGGCCTAAAAAAGATCATGGACCATTTCCCGGATGATCCGGGTCCCTGTCTTGAGCTGGCGAATTTGTATTATGAATCCAACGCATTTCGGAAGGCTGAAAATGTTTTGAAGGAAGCGGTGCGAAGAGCCCCGCATGACCGCCGAGTTGAAGAAAGAAGGCACCTTTCCTTGCTGATCTCGGCGGATCAGAGCATCCGGAGGGGCCGTTTCGATCTGGCAAAGCGGGATATCGAGTCCGCCATGAACCTGAAAAACCCGAAGATGCTGCCCCTGGTGATTGAAAAACAGATTGTCTTCAAGATCGAAAACACCGGCCAGCTTTCCTTGTTCGATGGAACGCCGCAACAGGGTTTAACGAATATCAAATCCGTGGTCGAAAGGCACATAAGCTCATTACCTGTTTTTGACCGCCTGCGGGTATTGGGACTGTTGCTGCTGGAATACCGGGGAAGAACCCGGGGAAAATACCGCGATGCGACAAAAGATATTGAAAAGGTGTATCGATCTGAAATACGCGGCGCCGCGAAATTTAGTTCAGCACAAATCAGGGACCTGCTTACGCCCTTGGACTTGAAAATCCGCCCCTTGATTCACGGGCATAACATCGCGCTGGAATACCTGTCCCGAACCCCGGGACTCATCCAACAGATCGATGATGTGGATATTTTTCCGGTTTTCCATTTTATGATCGCAGCACGGCTATTGGATCTTTGCCTTAAGGAAATCCGGCGACGGCTGAAAAGCGCTTCCAGAGCCGCTGTGCCTGATTTTAAATTCCACGAAATCGCAGTGCTTCATTTTACCGGGGAACTTGTTGACGATCTGGATGCTTTTATGGAAATTCTGGATGATGCGGTTCCGGCCGACATGGAACGGCTCCGGCAAACCTCCCGGCGGTTGTCCTCATTTGCCGGGGGAGATTTGAGAATTGCCATGGAAAGATTTGATTTCAATTATCCGGATGATTTCGAGGAACCGTTCGACGATTTTGACGACATGCCGGGTTTTGAGGGCAACGACCTTGAAAACGAGGTTGAAGGCCTGATTGGTTATTTTGAAATGATGATTGATGAAATGAATCTTCGGGGCGCACCGGCACGGATCATTAAAAAGATGGGCGAGAAAATATTCAATGATCCCGGCACACCGGGTCTGATCAAACAGATTAAAGATGGAATCGCCAACAGCAGCGTGTTAATAACCGGCCTTTCCCATGAGGCAAAAATTTTGATTACGGGCAAGGGATAAAAGGAAATGCAATGCTGGCATATTTTTTAACACTGAGCCTTCCTTTGGAAGCTTCGGATGAAGAGATCCGTAAGCGGTATCTGGAATTGATCAAAAAACACACACCGGAAAAAGATCCGGATCAATTCCAGAAAATTACAACGGCCTATGAAAAAATCAGATCCGCTCATCTCCGGATTCGGACCCGCCTGTTCGGCGTGCTTGATCATGCGGACCCGGAAAAATCGCTTTTGGCTTTATCCCGTGCGCGAAAGCCGGTGAAAAAAAGGACCGGCCTGGATGAGCTGTTTGCAGCGGAAAAAAATTTATCCAAAAATACGATGAGAGAGCATGCGTCCATTTCTTGATTTTTTCCGGATATACATCCGGGAACCCGCGAAAAGCGCATTTCGCCGGATGGCCAAAGTCGGGGCGCGTTTTTTACAAAGCGTTTCGCAGGCCGAGGCAACGGAAACGCAAATCCAATGGAAACAAAAGGCCCTGGACGATTTTAAGGAATGGCTTGACGAAATACCGGCCAACGGTGCCGCGACAGGTGAAGCAGCGGCCGAAGCAGCAAATCATGCAGCAAATCATATGGACGGCTGCGACCTGTATGCGCTTCTTTCGGAATTTGCAGCCCTCAGGCAGGAGATTAAACTGCAAAACCGGGAACAAAACCGGGCACTGCGGACCCAGACCGACATTGTGGATGCCTATCGGGAGAGCCTGGAAATCTTCAAAAGGAAGACTGCCGATTTGACGCTGTTGGAAGAAAAAATCCGGGTGACCTGCGAAAAAAGAACAGTCCTGTTGTTTCTGGATATCCGGGACGCCCTGGTCCGGGGGCTCGTCTACAGCCGGGAGGCTGCCGGCATAAAATCATTTTTCGGCCGTACCCCCAGACAGGCAAAGGGCATTGCCGAAGGGTATGAAATGGCCCTTCGACGGTTCGACCGAGCCCTGTCCCAGCTTGATATCGTTTATATAAATACCGTCAATCAACCATTTGACCCGAAATACATGCAAGCCCTTGACCGGCGGAAAGTACCCGGCACGCCGCCCGGAAGGGTTGTTGAAGAATATTCGGGCGGGTTTTTGAGGGAAAATGAAGTGCTGCGGACCGCAAAAGTCGTCGTCAGTGAGTAAACCAAACAAAAGGACACCATTACATGGAACCGATCATCGGGATTGATCTGGGCACAACCAATTCGGAAGTTGCCTATATTTTTGATAAAAATGTACACGTGATTATGGATGGCGACGATGGCATCGTTCCGTCATGCGTGGGACTGGACGCCGAAGGAAAGATAATTGTCGGTGCAACGGCCAAAAACCAGGCGGTTGCCGCTCCGGACCGGACCGTTCTTTCCATCAAAAGGAAAATGGGGTCTGATGAAAAAGTTTCCCTGGGCGCGGAAACCTATCTGCCCCAGGAAATTTCCGCATTTATTCTACGGGCGCTGAAAGAAAGGGCTGAAACCAAGATCGGACGCAGCATCGGCAAAGCCGTCATTACCGTTCCAGCCTATTTCACCGATGCCCAACGTCAGGCCACGCGAGAAGCGGGACAGATTGCGGGTCTTAGCGTGGTGCGCATCATCAACGAGCCCACAGCCGCGGCCCTGGCCTATGAGCAGGCGGATCCGGAGACTCGTCGCGTGCTGATTTACGACCTGGGCGGAGGAACCTTTGACGTATCCATCGTTAAAATCGAGGAAGGGGTTGTCGAAGTCCTGGCCAGCACCGGGGACAACCGCCTCGGAGGGGATGATTTTGACGATAAAATTGTCGCCGCCCTGAAAAAACATATTGAAAAAAGTCATCAGATTTCGGTTGACGGCGACAGGTCATTGGTCGCGCGGCTTAAACGGGCCGCTGAAGCCGCTAAGATAACCCTTTCCGGCGCTCCTTATGCGGTCATCGAAGAAGATTTTATCGCTAAAAAAGACGGGGAGCCCGTTCATTTAAGTTACGAGCTTTCACGGCACGATTTTGAACAGATGATCGAACCCGACCTGCAAGGAACCATTGCGGCGGTGAGCAAAGCCTTGGAGGATGCACGGCTTTTGCCTTCTTCCATCGATAAAATCATCCTGGTGGGCGGTTCCACCCGGATCCCCATGATTTCACGGTTGCTGGAAGAAAAAATCAGTTTGCTTCCCCACAGCGAAATCGACCCGGATCTGTGTGTGGCCATGGGAGCGGCCATGCAGGCCGGAAGGGAAATGGGCCTCGATGCCTCCAGCGTGCTGGTGGATATTACGCCCTATACGTTCGGAACATCGGCCCTTGGCGAGGTGGACGGCATTGAAACTCCGGATATATTTGTTCCGCTCATCCGGCGCAACACCAAACTGCCGGCTCGTAAAAGCGAGGCGTTTTATACGGTTTTCGACGATCAGGAAATGGTCGATGTTCGGGTGTATCAGGGGGAGGAGCCTCATGCCCTGGACAACATCCGGATCGGCAGCTACCATTTCGACCTGACGCCCGCACCTCAAGGCAGTGTCGTCATCCTTGATTTTGATCTGGATGTAAACGGCATTTTGCATCTCCAGGCCGTTGAAAAAGATACGGGAAGGAAAATTGAAGCCGTCATTGAAAATGCTATTTCACGGTTTTCCGAAAAAGAACTCGGAGAGACCCGATCCCGGATCGATGCGGTGTGGAACAGCGGAAACCCGCCGGATGGGATAACGGTTGAGGAAGAACAGGGTAATAACATCCCTTCCGATCTGGCTGAAATAATTTTTCGGGCCAAAGAAAAATTGGAGGGTGCATCGGCCGATGACCGCGACGATATGATCAATCTGATGGAAGATATCAAGGATGCCGCCGGAGCCGGGGATATGGAAAAAGCCCGATCCCTGGCACAGGAGCTGGAAGATATTCTTTTTTATATGGAATAGCAGGGAATTGAAAAATGGAACAATGCCCCTCATGCGGCGCCTCGAATAAGGGCGAAAAAACGTGCCGGAGGTGCAAATTGGATCTTGGCCCGCTGATGGCCGTGGAAGAAAATGCCCGGATCCACATCCAACAGGCCTTCGATGCATTCGAAAGGCAAGACTCTTCGGAGATGTTGTTTCACGCCCGGCGGGCATTTTCACTTAAAAAATCGAAAACCGCGGCCCGTCTTCTGGCCGTTGCCGCGGTGCTCAACAAAGATTACGACCTGGCGGTTTCTCTTTGGGTTAGGATATTATCCCGCGACCCTGCTTAATGTGCTTTTTATTGCTGATGTTGGGAAGTGATAGGATCATTAACTGACCTGGATCGGCAAGGACAAACAGCCGTTTCCGGTGAACGGTGCCGGCGGCAGGGCTCCCCCGCCACCGGCAGACTGAACAACCCGCTAATCGTTCCGCTGAACAAACTCCACCGTATTGCCGTCCGGATCCTTTACCATGGCGATTTTCAGGCCGGGCATCAGTTCGGTTTCCGGGATGGAGAATTTAACGCCTTTTTCTTTCAGGGCGGTACAGAGTTCCGTGATGTTGCCGACCTGAAATGTCACATACCGGAATCCCAGCTGGGCGGTCATGCCGGATGGACCTGGGGGGGCGTTCCTTTGGGTTCGATGAGCTTGAAGACGCTGTCGCCGAATTTTAAGCGGTGCATCATGCCGATGGGCATTTGTGACTCCCCCTCTTTTTCCATGCCGAGCAGGTTTTGGTAAAAGTTCAGGCTTGCCGCAATATCGCTGACAAATACGCCTATGTCCAATGCCGCTTTTGCCGGTTTCATCATGGTGGTGCGCTCCTTTGGTTGGTCCCGGAATCGGGGAAAATGTTTCACCGTGTACGGGATGTTGTTGGTTAAGACGGAATAAATGATCGCAAGAAAGTTCATGCGTCGCGGGAATAACCGCTGTTCATTGCTCTAACCCAATCGCCGGCAATGTGTCAAGCCGATTCAAATGGGTTTGCGGCATGCGGTCATGCCCGGATGGATTGGTGAAGCACGATATTTCATTTCAAAAATAAAAAGGAACTGCTATATTTTTGAAACAGGCTGAATATTTCTTCAAACCTAATCTCCAATTCATCAGGGGGCTTCGCATGAAAGCGCAAAACCCGTCCCACGGCATGCTTCATCCTTACCGGGTCCTGGACTTGACCGATGAAAAAGGACTTTTCTGCGGAAAATTACTGGGGGACCTCGGTGCGGACGTCATCCTGGTCGAGCCTCCCGGCGGAAACCCGGCAAGGCGCCTGGGCCCGTTTTTCAAGGACGACCCCTCCCCGGAGAAAAGCCTCTTCTGGTTTGCCATGAACACCAGCAAACGGGGGATCACCCTTGACCTTGAATCCGAACAGGGGCTTGATACCCTGAAAAAACTGGCAAAAACCGCCGATTTCATCATCGAATCCTTTCGGCCGGGTCATATGGATGAACTGGGAATCGGGTATGCGGTCTTAAAATCCCCGAACCCCGGCCTGATCCTGGTGTCGATTTCCGGATTCGGCCAAACAGGGCCATACCGGGATTTTAAAGGGCCCGACATCGTGGCATGGGCCGTTGGCGGACAGATGTATCCCTGGGGGGACGCCGACCGACCGCCGGTCCGCATCAACCATCATTCCCAGGCCCACCTCCATGCGGGGCTCCAGGCCGCCGTGGGCGCCTTGACGGCCCTTCATCTTCGGGAAAAAACAGGAATCGGGCGGCATGTCGATGTCTCCATCCAGGAATCCGTGGCCCACATCAGCGCTTATTTAACATCCATCTGGGACATGATGAGGGTGAACCTGCCCCGGGGCAAGGGACTTCGCCCGGACAACCCGATCCGCGTGAAAACCGTCTGGCCCTGCAAGGACGGACACGTCATCTGGATCTATTGGGGAGGCCTTTCAGTGTCCTGGAACCTGCCGGTTGTGCAGTGGATGATGGACGAGGGCATGGCCGACGATTTTATCCGCCGTTTTGACTGGGCCGCACTGGATTATGATACCGTGGACCAGGAAACGGTGAATCGCCTGGAAGAGCCCACGGCAAAGTTTTTCCTTTCCCGCACCAAGGCTCAGCTCTGGGAGGGCGCCTTGAAATACCGGGCCCAGCTTTATCCCATCGCCGTTGCCCCGGATCTGTTGGGCAGCGTTCAACTGGCACACCGGGGGTTCTGGACGGACCTGGCCCATCCCGATCTGGATGCGGTCATCACCTATCCCGGCCCCTTCGGAAAGTTCAGCCGGTACCCGCCGGTCTTGTCCCGGCGGGCCCCCCACATCGGCGAACACCAGGCCGAAGTATTGGCCGAACTGGACAAAACTCCGGAAAAGCGTTGGCCGGAAGCGGGGGAAAACATTTCCGGCCTGAGGATGAAAAAACCCCTGGAAGGCTTGAAGGTCGTTGATTTCGGCTGGAACATCACCGGACCCCTTACAGCGAAAATTCTCGCGGATTGCGGGGCCGTTGTCATTGAAGTCGAGAGCGAGAAACGCCTGGACCCTTTGCGGACCATGGGTCCATTCAAGAACGGCGAACCCGGCCTGAACCGGTGCGGCAATTTCAATCTGTGGAACACCGGAAAAATGGGCATCAACCTCGATCTCTCGCACCCCCTGGGCATCGACACGGCAAGACGGCTCATCCTCTGGGCCGATGTGGTCATTGAAAATTTCTCCGGCCAGACCATGAATAGAATGGGTTTGGGATACGAGTCCTTCAGGGACCAAAGGCCCGGCCTTATCATGCTCAGTTCGAGTATGCAGGGCCAGGAAGGGCCTTATGCCCGGCATCCGGGAACCGGGCACCAACTGACGGGGCTTGCGGGGTTCAATCACATCACCGGCTGGCCGGATCGTGAACCCCCGTACATCGGTTCCTATACGGATTTTCCCGCCCCGCTGTTCAATGCCCTGGCTATCCTGTCCGCCCTGGACGTCAGGCGTCTGTCGGGGAGGGGTCAATACCTGGACATGTCCCAACTGGAAAACGGCATCCATTTCATCTCTCCACTGATTCTGGATTACGGGGTCAACCGCAGGATCGCGCGACGAATCGGAAACCAGCACCCCCAGGCCGCGCCGCATGCCGCCTTCCGCTGCCTGGGTGAAGACCGCTGGTGCGCCATCGCCGTCTTTACCCAAAGTGAATGGCAGGATTTTCGCAGGGTCATCGGGAACCCGGCCTGGACCGAAGATCCTAAATTCACCACGATGGAAGGAAGGAAAGCAAACGAGGAGGAACTGAACAGCCGCATTGAAGAATGGACCCTTCTGCATCCCCCCCGGGACGTCATGGAGGGGATGCAGGAAGCCGGTGTAGCCGCCGGCGTGGTTCAAACCGGCGAGGATATGCTGGAACACGATCCCCAGTTAAAAAGCCGCCGGTTTTACCGGGACCTGGACCACCCGGAAATCGGGATCTACCGGGCACCGAGACCTGCGTTCATTCTTTCCGGCGCTCCTTATGAATTGTCCCGGGCCCCCCTCATGGGGGAGCATACCGCTTTTGTCCTTTCGGAAATTCTCGGAAAGACCGATGAAGAAATCGCCGATCTGGCCGTGGCCGGCGTTCTTCAGTGAGATGTGGCCGGAAAGTTAATGCTGATGTTCAAACAGGATATCAAAAAATAATCCGTTAAT
>DIKO01000096.1 GCA_002423615.1 Desulfobacteraceae bacterium UBA5616 | reverse complement strand
TCATCAAATCTTCATTTTCGGTTGACAATATATCCCGGAAACGATGTAGCAATTTGATGAGGTAAGTTCAAAATAGCCGATACCAAAGCAGAATTGGCAAGAACCAGCCAGGTGGTGTCCAATGAGGAGAATCTCCAACAGGATGTGCATCAAGAAGTTCAGAGAGTACATTGAGATCTTCTACAATCGGCAGCGCCGCCAGAAGAAACTCGGCCATCTCCCGTCGGCCGCATTTGAACGCAAATATTACAAGCGGCAGCGTATTGCGTGATCATTTTGGTCTCCATTACTGCCGACAGACCCCATATGCTCACAAGGCCGAGTACCCAGCCGCTGATTTGGATACGTATGAGCGGCGTGGTCATCTTCATAACCTGGTCTGAAGTTCCTGTGTCCGCCTGGTATGGCTTTGCCATGTGCGCCAGTAAAAAAACACAATGACGCCGCATCCGACCATCAAAATCAGGGTGGCCCAGTGCAGGTTTTGCAACACCAGTTGCTCGTTGCGTCCGAACCAGTAGCCCATGCCCGCCAGGATCAATACCCATATTCCGGCGCCCAATGCCGTGGCCGTGCAAAAGATAAAGATATTCATACGAGCCAACCCGGCAGGCAAGGAAATATACTGCCGAATTCCCGGCAGCAAACGGCCGATAAAGGTGCTGATATGCCCATGACGCTCAAAAAACCGGTCGGCCTTTTCCAGAGACTTTGGGCTGACCAGCAGGTATCGCCCATATTTTTCAAAAAACAACCTTCCAAACTTCAGGGCGAACCAATAGTTGAACACAGCCCCCAGCAGGCTCCCCAATGTGCCGCAAAGGACGACCATTCCGATGTTCATCTTCCCGCTCGCAGCAAGGTAGGCGGCAGGCGGAATGACCACTTCGCTGGGAAACGGAAAGAAAGAAGATTCCAAGGCCATGAGCATCACGATGCCCGGATAGCCCCATTGGCCGATGGTATCGGTCAGCCAGACGACAAAATGATGAAACATCTCAATGTCCTCCCATTTCCCTGTCCCCATGACGTTTTCGGGTCTTCTTGAAGACAATCAGGCGAATAAATTTTCGGCACCCAAAGCTGCTGACCGCATTTCGAGCACTTGATGTAATCACCATCTTTGATGGCGTAGGTACCCAGGTAGACCACATCTCCATCCCTGTCAGGTCGAGAAGTGAAAGTTCTCGACCGTAAGTCCTGCAACTGAAACCTCTTTCTTTATCCAACGGAACCACTTTGACGCATCGGCCGAGATACTGTCTGCTCAGTTTTTTTCTGGAACCACCTTCCAGTGCGAAGCGGGTACCCTCCGGCCTTCCGGGAGACGAAATCAGCGATGGTCTTCGCTCCTCTCTCAGCCGCCGCGGATCCAGCCTCGGTATGAAAAGTATAGGCTAAGGCCTCGCGTTGTTTTTCCAGATACCGCTGATGGGTCGTAAATACCTGCCCCAGCGCCTGACTGAGTCCAGGCTCGATGTTGTCGACGACCTGCCCCATTCTCCAATGATAATAGGACGGATTGCCCTGCCAGGCGACATGATGACCGTTGAGGAAAATACAGGGGCGAGGTTCGAGCAAAAATTCATAGACCTGGCTGCTCACGTCACCGAGATAGATATCGGCTGCCAGCAAGTAGGTCATATCTATCGACGCGGCGCTGCCCGTGTCGACATGGATATTCGGCGTCCGGCGGTACTTTCCGGGCAGGAATGCGCCATGGCGCAGGCTCCTTTTGAATAGCACCACGTGGGGGGCGAAAATCAGATTGAACTCCCGGTGTTGGAAAAAGAATTCAAGAACCTGCAGGCCCATGGGGCCCCAGGAGGATTGCGACTGGTCGAAGTGAGGGTTATAGACCACGATCGGATTGTCATTGGCAAACAATCGCGGAATTTTCCTTTTCAAGCCCATGACGACATCGAATTTTGGATAGCCTGGCACGGCGAAGCAATCCTTCCGCAACAATCCCTGATCGTTGAGCCGGTCCACATACTTTTGACCCGGCAGGAGCATAAAATCAAAGGCCAACAACCGATCATCGAACACACCATCCCGGTCCCCCGCCCCATGACGGATACGGATCATGGTCAGATTTTCCAAACCACGTTCTTTACGCAAATCGGCGCAATTGACCTCGGGCGACACCAGGGCGTTCAATCCCCTGAAAAAATCAAGATTATGCCACAGAACGATCTGCTTGCGCATGAACAACCACTTCGATACCACCGGGTCGACCATTCTGTAATACCATGGGACCATCAACATTTTGAATGTACAGCGATGACCCGGATAAAGCGCTCCTATAGCCTCGACAAGATCCATCTCCTGCCGGGAGGAGCAGGCAACAACGACATCAATATCCGGATAGCCCCTGGACAGTTCAAATGCATACGGCGCTGCATGGGGTACCTGGTGCGGAAAATAATGATTAAAAAGAAATCCGATTCGCGGCATTATAATTGAAATGTAGAGGTTAAGGTTTTTAGCGGGCTATGCACCTCAATTTCCTACCCAGGTGCGCTGAAGCGGACTGCATTCCGGGGATGAACCTTCAAACATGCCCTTCGGAGGTATGCGGGCAACCCCAGAATGGCAAAGATGATGGTGGCCTTGCCTGCACCGTTCGGCCCCAGGATACCGGCAAGACGACCAACGTCTTGCTCCTACCGTTGGACCCGATCATAAAACGCTAACATGAAGAGATGATGAACGGGAAAGCAGTGGCCCGATTTTTTTTGAATATGAAATGCTTTACCATCTGAAATGACAAAGATAATTTTAAAGAGGCACATTCCGGACGCCAGTGCCGAACCGAATGCCGTTATCAATGCGCGGCATCCAGCAGGACCAGGCTGGAATCGAGGTGCAATCACAAAGCCCAGCCACCATCACCCATTGGTACATGCTCTGTGCCCGTCGCGGCGGACTATGGCTTGCGTGGCAAACAGAGCGAGAGCCTTCAAAGCGAGACCCGAAGGGATGCCACTGCGAAGCAGGGCACAACTCTTCCATCCGGTCGATGGGCGGCAGATCGCGCTGGGGTCAGCAAAGGTCACTAGTACAATGTACATCATAAA
>DIKO01000064.1 GCA_002423615.1 Desulfobacteraceae bacterium UBA5616 | reverse complement strand
CCGTTGTTCTTCATATGCCCGGGCATCATCGAACCAGCCTTCAAAATGATGGCCATTGGAACATTCAAAATCGAAAGCAATCATGAAAGGTGTTTAAATTGCGTCCTGTCAGCGTGGATCAAATAGATTTCTTATGGGCCAAACGTGTTTCACAAGTAGCATAGGAGGCCATTTATGAAAAGAAATTATTGACACCCCGCGTTTTTTCAACAAAAGATACCTGAAAACAATTTTGGCGCAAAAATTGGCCTTTTCAGTAAAAACAACATGGGTGGAGCAGCCCCACATGAAACGCGTTTTATTTCTAATTTACATCCTTGCGGCGTGCACAATGGCCGGTTCCGCGCAGGCTAAAACGGTATATGTCTCCGATACGATGAAAATCACCATGCGCACCGGCCCGACCACTGACAATAAAATTATTGCCATGCTGATAACCGGCCAGCCCATGGAAATGATTGAGGAAGGACAGGATTGGTCCAGAGTTCAGATTGCCGACGGAAAAGAGGGGTGGGTTTTGAGCCGTTTTTTGAGCTCCGAAAAACCTAAAACCGTGCTTCTGGAAAGTCTCGAAAAGCGCAATGCCGAGCTTCTGACCCAATTCGAATTTTTATCTAAAGAGAACCGGACCCTGAAATCCGACATACAGAAGTATTCCTTGGAACTTTCACAAGCCCGGGAAGCGCTTGATAAAATCTCCAGCGCATATGAAACCCTGAAACAGGGTTCCGGTGAATTCATTCAGCTTCAGCAAGACCTGCAGACAAAGTCCGAAGCTCTGAAAGTGCAGAATGAAAAGATCGGCGACCTGGAAAAGAAGTTATCCGGGTTTCAAATGAAAAACGCAATCCACTGGTTCCTGGCCGGCGCCGGCGTGCTGTTGGTCGGAGTGGTCATCGGCCATACTGGAAAAAGCAAACGAAGAAGGTCTTCTTTGCTTTAAACTATTCAAAATTGATTCACACCAAGGACAATCGTACACAATGGAAATTCAGTCTGATTTTTTAGTCTTGGGCAGCGGGGTTGCGGGGTTGACTTTTGCCCTCAAAGTGGCTGCTTACGGTACCGTCGCTCTGGTGACCAAAAAAGGAATCATGGACAGCAATACCTCCCAGGCTCAGGGAGGCGTTGCCTCGGTATTCGGACAACTGGATTCCTTCGACCTTCATATACAGGACACGCTTGCTGCGGGCGACGGTTTGTGCAACCTGGAAGTTGTGGAGATGGTCGTCAAAAATGGCCCGGACAGAATCCTTGAGCTGATTAATCTCGGAGTGAATTTCAATTTGAGTGAGGCATCCACCGAAGCCCCGCCCGCACTTGATCTGGGCCGGGAAGGCGGGCACTCCCGGAAACGTATCGTTCATGCTCAGGATATGACCGGCCAGGAAATCGAACGGGTTCTGGTGGAGCACGTCAGACGCAACAACCGAATCACGGTCTATGAAAATCATATCGCCATCGATCTGATCACCCGTTCCACCCGCATCAAAAGAGGGGCGGTCATCACCACCCATGAAGAGGTCTGCCACGGCGCTTACGTTCAGGATCGGAATACCCGGGAGGTAAAAACCTTCTGCGCCAAAATCACGATGCTGGCAACCGGAGGGGCCGGAAAAGTCTATCTTTACACGAGCAACCCCGACATCGCCACAGGGGATGGAATCGCCATGGCTTATCGGGCTGGCGCCATGGTGGCCAACCTCGAATTCGTACAGTTTCATCCCACCTGTCTGTACCACCCGGAAGCCAAGAATTTTCTGATATCCGAGGCGGTTCGCGGTGAGGGCGCCTATCTCGTCGACGCCGCCGGGCGCCGTTTTATGGAAAAATACGATCCACAGAAAGAGCTTGCCTGCCGGGACGTAGTGGCTCGCGCTATAGATACCGAACTGAAAAAAACCGGAAAGGATTCGGTGTTTCTCGATATCTCTCACAAAGATGCTGAATTCATCAAAACACGATTCCCCAACCTTTATGAAAAGTGCCTTTCTTTTGGTATCGATATGACCCGGGAACCCATTCCCGTTGTTCCGGCGGCCCATTACATGTGCGGCGGCGTTGCAACCGACACGTGGGGCAGGACCGACATAAAACAGCTTTACGCTATTGGCGAAACCGCCTGCACCGGCCTTCACGGCGCCAACCGGCTTGCCAGCAATTCCCTGGCCGAAGCGCTGGTTTACGCTCACAGGGCTGCCCAGCAAGCGGTTGAAGACTTAAAGCAAATTTCCGAAACGTCTTTACCGGAACTCTCCCCCTGGGACGATTCGGGAACAACCGACAGCGATGAGTTGATCATGGTCGCGCATAACTGGGACGAGATACGTCGTTTTATGTGGAATTATGTAGGAATCGTGCGCTCCAATAAACGCCTGGAACGTGCCAAACACCGCATCGAAAGCATTCAAAGTGAAATTCGGGACTACTACTGGGATTTTCGAATTTTTTCGGATCTTATTGAATTGAGAAATATTGCCACGGTTGCCGAGCTGATTATTAAATGCGCTAGGAAACGAAAGGAAAGCCGGGGGCTTCACTACAACATCGAATATCCCAATCGAGACGACAATGTTTGGAAACAGGATACCGTCATACGTCGGCCGTTTTCAGCCTGAACGGCAAGGGGTATGCAAAATCCCTTGAAATGGAATCAGGCGTGCCAATAAATCACCGGAGAAACGTTGACAAGCACTATTTATGTATTAAATTTACCCATTAAACTGATTTTGCCTGCCAAAAAATTTTGATGAATGGACGAGACATAACTGTATTTCAGATGCGCGTTTCGGCGTATCTCTAAAAATCTAAGCGGTTACGGAAATATCAATGGCTTCGAAAAGGGATTATTATGAAATACTGGACGTCCGCCGCACCGCAAGCCCGGATGAAATAAAGTCAAACTATCGGAAAATGGCGCTCCGCTATCACCCGGACAGAAATCCGGGGGACAAGGCCGCTGAAGAAAAATTCAAGGAAGCTTCCGAAGCCTACGAAGTGCTTCGAGACCCCCAAAAGCGTCAGATCTACGATCAATACGGTCATCAAGGCCTCGAAGGCGCCGGATTTTCAGGATTCGGCGGATTCGATGATATTTTTTCAAGTTTCAGCGACATCTTTGAAGACTTTTTTGGATTCGGTGGCGGAAGACGATCCAGAAGCCGGGCTCAAAGAGGCGCGGATCTGCGCTATGATCTTTGCATGAGCTTCATGGAAGCGGCTTTTGGCACCGAAACGGAAATCATTGTCGATAAAATGGAAGTCTGCCCGAAATGCTCGGGATCAGCCTGTGAACCCGGCACAGCGCCGGAAATCTGCACCGATTGCCATGGAAGCGGTCAGGTATCCAGAACCCAGGGTTTTTTCACCGTCCGAACGACATGCCCGAGCTGTCGCGGTTCCGGTCAAAAAATTTCCAGCCCCTGTGGGAAATGCAGGGGCGCAGGGCGAATCGAAATACAGAAAAAAGTGGCTGTGAAAATTCCTGCCGGGGTAGATTCCGGTTCCCGGCTCAGGCTTACCGGTGAAGGAGAGCCCGGCGCATTCGGTGGCCCGCCCGGTGATCTTTACGTGTTTATCCATGTGGAACCCCATGAATTTTTCATTCGGGAAAACAGCGATGTCATCTGCAAGGTTGAGATTTCCTTTATTCAGGCGGCATTGGGAGATACGATCACCGTACCCACTCTGACCGGAGAAAAGAAACTGGAAATTCCCAAGGGCACACAACCCGGCGCCGTATTCCGTTTCCGGGGAGAAGGAATCATATCCATCAGAACCCATAAACCCGGAGACCAGATCATCCAGGTGGATATAAAAACGCCCACAAATCTGAGCAAGAAGCAGGAAGAACTGCTGAGGGAATTTGAGCAACTCAATAAAAACAAATTTTCGAGCAAATTAAAAAATATACTTAAGGGACGCTCTGCCAGGGCGGCCCAGTAATCCGGAACAATCTGATGTTCGAAGTTAAAATTGCCTCCGGCTTTGCAGCCGCCCATCAACTGAAAATGGAAACGGAAACATGCGAAAGCCTTCACGGTCATAACTGGAAGGTCGAGGTATGCGTCCAGGGAAATACACTGAATACGGTCGGTTTGCTGATGGATTTCGGGGACCTGAAAAAGCTTGTCGCTGAAATCGTCGCCCTAATGGACCATAAGTGCTTAAATGATCTCGATTGTTTTAAAGGCCTGAACCCCTCTTCTGAAAACATCGCAAGGTTTATCGCTCAAAGCCTTGACGCCAGGATCCGCAACGAAACGGTTCACGTTTCAAAGGTCTCGATCTGGGAATCCGAAGACGCGTGCGCCACCTACATTCTTGTGGGGCAATAGCCGTCTCAGATCCTTTTCTGGCAGCGTTCGACAAGCTCATCCCGGCTTACGATGGCCCGCACATCGTCAACATGGCTACGAATATTTTCCACGCCGCCTTCCTGGCGATCCACCAGCGCAATGACCCTTCGCACATCAAGCCCTTCGGATCTGGCCCGTTCAATAGCCTGAATAGTCGAGCCTCCCGTGGTCACCACGTCGTCAATAATCGCCACCCGGTCTCCGGGCTTCATATCCCCCTCGATCCAGACGGAAATGCCGTGGTCCTTAGGTGTCTTTCGAATCGAAAATGCGTTGAAAGGACGGTGCCTTACCTCGGATATCAGCGCCGCGGCAACGGCAATCGGATCCGCTCCGAAAGTCAACCCCCCCACGCCCTGAATTTCCAGATCCGATAGAGCTTCAAACACCAGGCTGCCGGTCAGAAACAGGCCGCGGGCGTTGAGTGTAGTAGGCTTGCAGTTGACGTAAAACCGGCTCATGCGTCCGGAAACCAGTTTAAAAACCGGCTGGTCGCTGTATTTGAAGGATCTGTTGCAAAGCAATTCGATCAGTTCCGTTTTCAACATTATCATTCCTTTTTTTCTTGAAATTCTGGCGTCATGGGCCGTAACTCCACCGATAAAATGAGCACTTGCAGATACAGCGGCGGTCAGCCAAAGAAACTGTTGATTTTATGGATGGAATCGGTTAAAAATTGAGCCTCCACTGGTATGGAAGAAGCTTATTAAAAGGGTTCAGTGGAGGCCCGGATCAGGGAAAACCGTTGGCAGCACTCCCCGCATTCCGTACGAACTTTTATCAGCAAAAACAAAGCGGGTCAATCCAAAACCCTTCTGCTCAAGCCAGCCATGTCCGCCTGGAAATATAAAAAGTCTAAGCTGAAGATGCGACGACCGGAAAAATATACCATGAGCAACC
>DIKO01000091.1 GCA_002423615.1 Desulfobacteraceae bacterium UBA5616 | reverse complement strand
TTTTCATAAACAACCGCTCTGTAGGTATTTGACATCTCGCACCCCTCCCTGTCCGGCTTAAAGGTTAACTGTACATTGTCGAGATTACCCTAATTCCCGCTGTTCCGCAATCCTCGAAAAAACATCCTTTGGTTGTCGTAAAAGACATCAAACCCGCCTGGCTGGCAGGCGCCCATCGGAATCAGTCCTGAGGGCCTGTTTGAGACCTTAATTTTTTATGTTTTTTTGGTTGTCTTATGGGGCTTGAAGGCTTCCCGGTTTCCAGATTCGCCTTCCGCACCATGGGCCTGCCGTATTTTTGGGCGATATGGTCCACGACCTTATCAATTTTCTCCCAGTTTTCATTGTGGTTTTTTGTTTCCTTGAACAGGGACATCTGCACCGGACTTATTTCCGGGAAAAGGCCGGAAAGTGAAACGCCGATGAGTCTCACCTTTTTGTTCAGAGGGTAGTCATCCAATAATTTCCCGGCAGCTGTATAGATGGCCTCTGATGACTGGGTGGGAATTTCCAGGGTGAGGCTCCGGGTTATCTGGGTAAAATCATAATGCTTGATTTTCAGGGTGATGGTTTTTGCCTTGATGTGCTTTTTCCTCAGATTTCTTCCCACGTCTTCGGAATGCTTTAGCAAAAAGGTTTTCAAAAATCGCTTGTCGTCCGTATCGGCAGATAAAGTCTCTTCGCTGCCCACGGATTTTGCCGCCCCATCGGGCGTTACCGGCGATGGGTCAATGCCGCAGGCCAGGTCCGAAAGACGGCTTCCGTACTTTCCCAGCAGGCTTTTGATGGTTTGAGGCGGCAGCAATTTTACCTCCCCCAGATTACGGATACCGATACCGGCCAGTTTTTCGTGAGCCCTGGCACCAACACCCGGCACTTTTTCAATGGGGAGCCGTGCTATAAATTCGTCGACATCATCCGGATGAATCACCGTGAGCCCATCGGGCTTGTCCATATCCGAAGCGATTTTGGCCAGAAATTTAGTGGGCGCAACCCCCACGGAGCAGGTGAGGCCATGGGTCTTGCTCACGGATTTTTTAATTTTGCGGGCGATTTCTTCAGGTTTTCCATGGAGGCGTTCACAACCCGTAACATCCATGAAGGCCTCGTCAATGGAAACCTGCTCCACCAGGGGTGAATATCGCCTGAGGATATTCATGATCAACGACGATATTTCCCGGTACCGGTTCATGCGGACCGGCAGAACAATGCCTTCGGGGCATTTTTGCCGGGCCATGAACATGGGCATGGCCGACCTGACGCCGTATTTTCTGGCTTCATAGGATGCTGCGGCCACGACGCTTCTGTTTGAAGATCCGCCGATGATCACGCATTTTCCTGTGAGTTCGGGGTTATCCGCCCGTTCGACGGATGCATAAAAGGCATCCATGTCGATATGAAGAATCATAAAATTAAAGGTTGCTTTGCCGCCGGTTTTGGTGTTTATTACAATTTCGTAAAGAAATTGGGTGGGTTTTTAATCCCTTTGCATCAGCCGGAATCATCATCATCATGATAACAAATTTATGAAACGAATTGAAGAAATTTCCCTGCTCTACGAAATCAGCGAGGCATTGAACGAACACCTTGAACTGAAGCGGGCCCTGTACAAAGTTCTCGAAACCCTGTTCAACACCATGGGCATGGTCAGGGGAACCATCACCATCCTGAATCCGTTAACCAACGAAATCAGCATTGAAGTGGCCCACGGCATTTCATCTTCCACCATGGAAAGCGTAACCTACAAGGTCGGCGAAGGCATCACGGGCAGGGTCATCGAATCGGGCAAACCCATCGTCATCCCGAAAATCAGCGAAGAGCCGCTTTTCCTCAACCGGACGGCCTCCAGAAAGGGCAGGCAGGACCAGGACCTCTCCTTTATCTGCAATCCCATCAAAAAAGGAAATCAGGTCATCGGCGCCATCAGTGTGGACAAACCCCTTGACACGAGCTACTCTCTTGAAGTGGCCCAGCAGCTCATGGCCGTGATCTCCACCATGATCGCAAGGCATGTCATCAACCTGGAAATCATCCGTCTGGAAGAACTGAGACTCCGGGAAGAAAACGACCGGCTCCGGAATGAACTGAAAAACAAATACAAGATCACCGATATCATCGGCAGCAGCAACAAGATGAGAGAAGTCTTTCAAATGATCTCTCAGGTATCCAAAAGCAACGCCACCGTCCTGATCCGGGGGGAAAGCGGAACAGGGAAAGAACTGGTCGCAAATTCCATCCACTACAACAGCCTTCGTGCAAAAAATCCTTTTGTCAAGGTCAACTGTGCGGCGCTGCCCACCAACATCATCGAAAGCGAGCTTTTCGGACACGAAAAAGGGGCCTTTACCGGCGCCATCCGGCAGAAGCTGGGAAAATTCGAACTGGCCAATAAGGGAACTCTTTTCCTGGATGAAATCGGCTCCGTCGACATGGACGTTCAGGTCAAGCTGCTCAGAGTGCTTCAGGAAAGGGAATTTGAGCGGGTGGGAGGCCATAAAACCATTCCCGTGGACGTCCGCATCGTTGCTGCTACAAACAAAAACCTCGAACAGGCCGTCGAAGAAAATACCTTTCGCAGCGATTTATACTACCGTTTAAATGTTTTCCCCATTTATCTTCCACCCTTACGAGAACGCAAAACCGATATCCTGCTTCTGGCCGATCATTTCCTGGAAAAATACGCAAAAGAAAACAATAAGGAAATCAAACGGTTTTCAACCCCCGCCATCGACATGATGATGGGTTACCACTGGCCGGGAAATGTCCGGGAACTGGAAAACTGCATTGAAAGGGCTGTTCTGTTGTGCGAAGAGGGTGTTATTCACAGCTACCATCTGCCCCCTACCCTTCAGACCGGGAAGGAATCCGACACGCTGCCGGTATTGTCACTTGAAGACGCCGTCGCCAACCTGGAAAGGGAGATGATCATCGACTCCCTTAAAAACACCCGGGGAAACACCACCAAGGCTGCGTCCCTCCTCAAAACGACCGTGCGAAAGTTCAATTACAAGGCAAAGTCGCATAACATCGACTACAGGCTGTACCGGTGAAAAAACCGGCCGCACCCCCCTCCCTGAAACAGGGCGAGGGTGCGGCTTAAAAAACCCCTTATAAGTCGAAATAAAGGAAGAATTCGTGGGGATGAGGACGAAGCTTTACCGGATTGACCTCATTTTGCGTCTTGTACTCGATCCATTTTTCAATGACATCTTTGGTGAACACATCTCCCTTGAGGAGAAAATCCTGGTCCGCCTTCAATGCCGCAAGTGCTTCTTCCAGAGATCCCGGCGCCGAGGGGATGTTTTTGAGTTCCTCGGGGGGAAGATCATAAATGTTTTTATCGAGGGGTTCACCCGGATCAATTTTGTTTTCGATGCCGTCGATCACGGCCATGAGAATGGCTGAAAATGCCAGGTACCCGTTGCAGGAGGGGTCCGGGGTCCTGAATTCGATGCGTTTGGTCTTGGGCGATGCTGAATACATGGGGATCCGGATGGCCGCACTTCGGTTTCTGCTGGAATAGGCCAGGTTCACCGGTGCCTCAAAACCCGGTACCAGCCGTTTATAAGAATTGGTGGTCGGGTTTGAAATCGCGCAAATGGCTTTGCAGTGTTTTAAAATGCCGCCGATGGCATATAATGCCATCTGTGAAACACCGGCATATTTATCTCCCGCAAAAAGGGGTTTCCCGTCTTTCCAGATGCTGACATGGATATGCATGCCGGTTCCGTTGTCCTCGAACAGGGGTTTGGGCATGAAGGTCACCGTACGGCCGTTGCGATAGGCCACATTCTTTAAAACATATTTAAACCATGCCAGCTGATCCCCCATCTGGACCAGGGGTTTGAAGCGCATATCGATCTCCGCCTGGCCGGCCGTGGCCACTTCATGGTGCTGGCATTCCATATCGATGCCCAGATCTTCCAGGGTCAACATCATTTCCGTTCTCAAGTCCTGGAATTTATCCATGGGCGGAACCGGGAAATATCCCTCCTTGTGTCTGGGTTTGTATCCCAGGTTGGGGCCTTCGTCTCTGCCGGTGTTCCAGACGCCTTCATCGGAATCGATTTCATAGTAGGCAAAGTTTCTGCCGGATTCAAACTGAATATTATCGAAAATAAAGAACTCGGCCTCGGGACCGAAAAAGGCCGTGTCCCCGATGCCGGTGGATTTCAGAAAGGCTTCGGCCTTCTGGGCGATGTACCGGGGGTCCCGGCTGTAGGGTTCCCGGGTGATGGGGTCAACGATATTGCCGATGAGGACAAGGGTAGGCACTTCGTAAAACGGGTCCATCTTCGCCGTCGCCGCATCCGGTATCACCAGCATGTCGCTGGCGTCGATGGCCTGCCACCCCCGGATGCTTGATCCGTCAAATCCGAAACCGTCCTCAAAACTGGATTCTTCAAGTTCCCTCAAGGGGACGCTGAAATGTTGCCAGATTCCGGGAAAATCCATAAACCGGATGTCTACAACCCGGGCGTTATTTTCCTTTGCCATTGCCAGTACTTCCTTGGGTGTCATAAGAGTTCTCCTTTAATGATTATGCTTATTTTAATGTCACGAGACTGTTGATCCATATTGATGTTGTCAGATCGCGTCCTTTCCCTTCTCACCCGTGCGGACCCGGACCACATCATCCACGGGAAGAACGAAAATTTTCCCGTCTCCCAGTTTCCCCGTATTCGCCGCTTCACGGATTTTATTCACCACCTTGTCCGCCAGGCTGGAATCGACAATGATTTCGATCTTTATTTTAGGTATAAAATCAACGACATATTCAGCGCCACGATAGATCTCCTTATGGCCTTTCTGCCGTCCGTATCCTTTTACTTCAGTAATCGTCATCCCCTGTATGCCGATCTCGTTTAAGGCTTCCTTGACATCGTCCAGCTTGAACGGCTTGATAATGGCTTCAATTTTTTTCATGGAATTTCCTCCTTTTTTGCTCTTTCAACATTTATCCTTCGATCTCGAAAGCCCTTTCCCCATGTATGGAACTGTCCAACCCCTTGATTTCCTCTTCTTCCTCAACCCGTAATCCTCCGGTGATCATTTTCGTAACCCAGGCAACACCCAGCGTTCCCACACAGGTATAGGAAGCGGTTCCCAGAATAGACAGGATCTGAATCCACAGTTGCCGGGGATTACCAAAGAAAAGTCCCGTTCCGAGGGCGTTGATCGAAGGGTCAGCCAGCAGGCCTGTTGCCAGGGCACCCCATAACCCGCACATGCCGTGTACGCCGAAGGCATCCAGAGAATCATCATAGCCCATTTTGTGCTTAAGGACGGAGACACAGTAATAGCCCAGCACACCCGCCACGCATCCGATAACAATGGACCCGAAAAGGTTCACAAACCCTGCCGCCGGCGTTATGGAGACAAGCCCCGCGACAATTCCCGATGCGAGTCCAAGCAGGGTGGGCTTTTTTGAGAATATCCACTCGGCGAACATCCACGACAATGCTCCCATGGCGGCCGATGTATTGGTGACCAGGAAGGCGGACGCCGATATGCCGTCCGCGGCCAATTGGCTTCCCGCATTAAATCCGAACCACCCGAACCAGAGCAGGGCAGCCCCCAGAGCCGTTAAGGCAATACTGGACGGGAACATGGCCTCCCTGCCGTATCCTTTTCGTTTTCCCAGCAAAAGGCACAACACCAGACCCGCTACGCCGGCATTGATATGCACCACGTTTCCGCCGGCGAAATCCAGCGCCCCCATTCTGGCCATCCATCCGCCGCCCCATGCCCAGTGGCAAATGGGAGCGTAGATAAATGTCAACCATAGAACGGCGAACACAATCCACGCGGAAAATTTCATCCGGTCCACGATTGCGCCCAAAACCAGGGCGACGGTAATGCCCGCGAACGTCATCTGAAAAAGGACAAACACGAATGTCGGGATGGTTCCGGATAAATCGTTTACGCCGATGCCGTTTAAAAACAGGTGGTCAAGCCCTCCGATGATACCGCCCACATCCGTTCCAAAAGCCATGGTGTAACCCCACATTACCCAGATTACGCTGCCTAAGCAATATGAAACAAAAGTCATGGCCACGGTATTGAGCAGGTTCTTATACCGCGACATCCCTCCGTAGAAAAGCGCCAGGCCCGCCGGTGTCATCACCATGACCAGGGCGGTGGCCACAATCATCCATGCCGTATTCCCCGAATCCAGGACCGCCTCCCCGGCAATACCCGGGGATACCGGGAAGAGCAGCGCCATCGCAAGTATAAGGCTGATTTTTTTCACCATCGATCAGGTTCTCCTTTCATGTTGCTCATTGGAAGGTCCTTATCACGGCCGTCAGTGATGCTTTTATGTGCTCTTCCTGCTCCCTGGAATCGTGTTTCTGGCCGTCGTAATCTCTGACGTAAAACACGTCGACCACCTGATCGACCTTGGTGGAGATTTTGGATACCCACACATCCAGGCCCAGGCGATACAGGGCATCGGTGATGTCATACAACAACCCCAGATAATCGTAGGCAAACACTTCAACGATCGTAAAAAAGCTTGAGCTTTCGTTATCCACCCGGACCTGCACGGGCCTGTTGCCGATGGGCGGCACCGCAGGGCGGTAGGTTTTCATCCTCTCCTTTAATGCCGGTTCCAGATCCAGAGTATTGTTTAAAACGGATTGAAGATCTTTTTGTGTTTTCTCCCAGCGTTCTTCCTCAAACATCGGGTCCGGGGGAGGTTTGACCTCGAAAATATCCAGAGCGATGTTGTTCCTCCAGGTAAATACCTGGGCGTTTAATATATTGATGCCGTTCAAGGTAAAGGTTCCGGCGATTTTTGAAAACAACCCGGGGGCGTCTTTGGCGCATACGGTCACCGTCCGGGTTTCCGATTCGCCGGCACCTTTTACATCCCATACAAAATCGTTGTTTCCCAGTTTTTCAAACAGCCGAACGTGCTCAGCAATCTCCTCCACCGAAGCGTACAGGAGGTACCGGGGGCTCATGTTCTGAATAAGGGGATCAAGACTTGCCGGGTTCCGATTCAGGGAAACCGTCGCCATGACCCGGGTTTTCTTCTCATCCATCAGAACTGATGCTTTTTCCGATGCCAATTCGCCTTTTTCCAGGATCTTTAAGACCCGCAAAAACAGGTTTCTGACCAGAAGTCCCGTCCATTCGCTCCATGCATTTGGGCCGGTTGAGATGGAATCCGCAGCGGTCAGCAGGTAAAGCATTTTCAGCCGCTCAATGTCCTGGATGCGTCTGGCGCAATAAATGCAAGTCTCCTCGTCGTTAATGTCCCTGCGGGTGGCGATTTTCATCAGCAGAAGATGTTCTTTCACCAGAAAGGAAACGGTATCTGCGTCCCGCTCCTGAAAACCGAAGCGTTTTAAAATACGTGGAACAATTTCCGCACCGCATCTGGAGTGATCATCTGAAGGGACTCCTTTCCCGATGTCATGAAGAAGGGCGGCCCAGTGGACCAGGTTCGGATTATCCAGTTCGGAATATACTTTACCGCAGAGGGATTCATCTGCATTTGCCCCCTGTTTTCGCCATTCCTGGATCATGCGAACCGTATGAAGCGAATGTTTGTCAACAGGGTAGATATGATATTCATCAAACTGGATCCTGTTGATGATATTTTCGAATTCCGGAATCAGCCTCACCAGAATGCCGGTTTCCAGCATGCCGTCCAGGGCATCGTATGCGGGATCCCCCTGAACCAGAATCCGTTCGAACAATTTCAGGGTCCGTTCCCAGGCTATAAACGGGCCATCGATCAGTGTGTTGAATTCTCTCACCAGTCTTTTTGCCTCGGCGCTTAAAGGCAAACCATACCGGTCGCTTTCCTTGAAAATTTCCAGCAGGAGAATCGGGCGGTTAAGAATTTTTTCGGAAGAGGTGAAATTGATCATTCCCCTGTTGATTTCCAGATCTTCCACCCGAGTCTGGCGGATTTCCTTTTTTCTCCGACCCGCGGCGATTTGATACCCCAGTTCGTGAAGAAACACCCCGTACTGCTGCTTGACATAGTCCATTTCACCGTGAAGTTTTCCCAGGAATCGTTCAACGGGCGTCTGACCTGCATGGGGCTTAAACCCCAGGTCTTGCGCCAGTCTGATCTGATATTCAAAGTGAAGTCGATCGCTTTTCCGTCCCGTGAGATAATGAAGCCGGTTTCTTACTTCAAAAATGAATTTCAATGCCTCTTCAATTCCCTGATACTCGTTGTGGGATAAAAATCCTTCGTATTCCAGGTCCCTCGGGTCCTTGACGCCGGACCGGATCCGGCCGATCCACAGCATGGTGTGGTAGTCCCGCAAACCGCCGGCCCCCTCCTTGATGTTGGGTTCAAGGCGGTAGGTTGAATCCCCGAAATAGTCATGACGCTTGCTATTGCCCTCGACCAGCCATCGGATGATCCTGCTCTCCTTGCCGCTGACGACTTTTTGCCGCATCTGGTCAATCAGGGTCATATATACATTGGACATGCCGCAGATGAACCGGGCATCCAAAAGGGAAGTTAAAACCGCAACATCTTTTTTGGCCAGATCCACACAGTCCTTGACGGACCGGGTGGCGTGCCCCACATCCAGACCGATGTCCCACAGGGGGTAAACCATTTCCTGGATGAGGTTCTCCACATTGTCCAGGACTTTTTTCTCAAAAAGAATCAACAGGTCCACGTCGGAAAACACGCACTGTTCTTTTCTCCCGTACCCTCCCAGGGCAATAACGGCATAGGGATTCCGGGTAATGTTCAGACCCGGGCCGATCCTGCTTCTTTCAAAACAATCCTGAAAATAGGCATCCAGGAGGGAGGCGTTATGCAACAAAAAATCCGGCGCTTCACCTCTCAGAAAATCCGAGATCAGATTTTCCCGTTTTCGGACCAGAACCGCTGCTGGATTTTCTTCTGTCTTCCGAATGTTTTTCATATTGAAATCAAACCGTTTCTCAAATTTTTCCGCCCATGAATCAACCATTTTTCTGTTACCTTACACAGCAAAGACCGTGCCAAAAGCCACGGCATAATTTTATACCCATGATTCAGGCAGGTTAAATCAGTTTGGAGATCGGGGACAATACCCCTGAAAGATGCAGATTTGTAATTATTAAGAATTCAGATTTACAAAATTGTTATTTTTGGAGGCAACAACTTTATTCTGCAGGGAGATCAGCCGATCAGGTTTTTCCATATATCCATCACACCGGCTTTCAATTCTTCAAATTCCTGAACCGGGACGACGGCCGGCTTTTCCTGAAGGTTCAGGCGGTGAACTGCAGTTCTGAATGCCAGATAAGCCTGTTTTAGAAGGGCAGCTGTTTGATGATCGATGATCCTGCTTTCCAGAAGGGTTTCAAGAATTCGGACATTGTCCGTCCATCTCGTCAGTTCGGGATATTGGTGGGATTTGAGAAGAACCAGATATTGGACCAGAAATTCAATATCGACGATGCCGCCTTCATCCTCCTTGACATCAAACAGGGAGGGAGCGGACTTCAAGCGCTCTTTTCGAAGCTTCTCCCGCATGCTTCCCACTTCCTGCCGCAACGGCTCCTCCTGCCTGGGCTGAGTCAGGACTGTTTCGCGGATGTCCCAAAATCGGTCGATCAATGCCGGATCTCCGCAGAGTGGCCGGGCCCGCACCAGGGCCTGCTTTTCCCAGACCCAGCTTTCCTTCATCTGATATTCGAAAAATGCTTCGATCTGACTGACCAAGGGACCGGATGCCCCGCTGGGCCTCAATCGCATATCGGTTTCGTAGAGCATCCCCGCCCGGGTTCTGGCGGTCAGCAGATGAACGATGCGTTGCCCCAGGCGGGCATAGAAATAAGGCGTATCAATGGACTGGCGGCCCCCGGTGGTTTTTTCCGACGAGCCGGCATGGAGAAAAACCAGGTCCAGATCGGAATGATAACCCAGCTCTATCCCCCCGACTTTCCCATATCCCACGATGAGAAACCCGTTGCCGCAAGGATGATTATCCGGTAAACAAACCGGGGCCCCATGCTTTTTCACCATAAAATCCCAGGCCAGGTCCATAACATTTTCCAGAACTGTCTCCGCGATGTAGGTCAAATGATCGCTGACCTTCATGATGTACAAGGCATCGGTCACATCCGCGGCCGCGACCCGGAGGGTATTCACCTGCTTGAAAATGCAGAGGGCTTCGATCTGATATTCAAGGTCATCGGCGGAAAGGCGATTGAGCCGTCCCTGAATCTCCGTCGTCAGTTCGGACTTTCCCGGGGGTGAATACAAGGTCCTGTGGTCCAAAAGTTCATCCAGCAGCACCGGATGCCTGGCCAGAAATGTAATGATCCAGGGGCTCTTATCCGCCAGTTGAATAAGATGGGACAGTGCCGCCGGATTTTCCAGCAACAGGGCGATATAATTGGTCCTGCGTTCAACCGCTTTGATCAGATCGACAATCCGGGAGAGAATCCGGTCCGACTGGGGGGAAGCGCCCACTTCCTTGAGAAGCCGGGGCATCAGAAGGTCCACCCGCTTTCTCCCTTTCTGGCTCAAGGCTCGCGTTTCCGGGGCTTCCCTCAGATATTTCAAGACGGACAACACTTTTTCGGCGTCCAGATAGCCGGTCTCTGCCAATGCGTGTTCAGCCTCCTTCGGTTCCAACAAATTTTGCCACAAATCGCCAAGGCGGCTTTCGGTTCCCGGAGCTGTTTCCGATTTTCCTTCAGATTCGAGAAGTTGATTAAAATGACCGTGAACCACGGCTCGCCACCGGTCCAAAACCTTTTTGAAGGGGGCGTAATCTGAAAATCCCATGGAAACGCCAAGGCGCAGGCGATCCACAGAATCCAGCGGAATGGAATGGGTTTGAATATCCTTCATTTCCTGGAGGTGATGTTCGGTTCTGCGCAAAAATTCGTAAGCTTCCTTCAAATCCTCTTCGGTTTTGGGAATAATGATGTTTTTTTGCGCCAGAATCCTTAACAATGTCCGCGTATCACATTCCCTCAGATCCTGATCCACGCCCCCCCGAAGCACCTGAAAGGTCTGGCAGAAAAATTCGATTTCCCTGATTCCTCCGGGTCCTAGCTTGACATTGTCCGCCATATCCCTTCGCTGAACTTCCCTGGCGATTTTATGTTTCATTTCCCGCAAGGATTCAAACACCGTATAGTCCAGGTATCGCCTGTAAACAAAGGGCGAAAGGCGCCGCAGGAGATTTTCTTCAACTCTCCCATCGCCGGTGATAATGCGGGCCCTTAACCAGGCATACCGTTCCCACTCACGTCCCCGGCTCTGATAATAATCCTCCATGGCATCGAAAGACAGCGCCAAAGGTCCGTTTTCCCCATAGGGTCTTAACCGCATATCAACCCTGAACAGGTTTCCCTCTTCCGAAGAGGCTCCCAGTACATTGATCAGTTTTCGGCCAAGGGATAGAAAAAATTCTTCATTGCTGACGGCGTGGTGGGAATCGGAGGTTTTCCCGTTCTCGGGATAGGCAAATACCAGGTCGATATCAGACGAAAAATTCAGTTCCCTGGTCCCCAGCTTCCCCATCCCCAACACCACGAGTTGCTGAGGCTCTCCCCGGTGGTTTAAGGGAGTGCCGTAGACCCGGCATTGCCGGCCAAATAAAAAATCGAGGGTCTGACCGACACAGGCATCGGCAAACCCGGATAAATCGGTAACCGTCTCGTCAAGATCAGCCCATCCGGCAAGATCCCGCCAGGCAATCCGCACCATTTCCCGTCGCCTGCATAATCCAAGCCGATGTTTTAAACCGGCCTCGTCGGTCGATCCGGCCAGATGCGCCTGAAGGATGTTTTCGAACCTGCCGGGCCCATAACAGGTGAATAAATCCCCTTTTTGGGCCAGATCCACCAGCATCCCGGGATCACGGATGCAGGTTCTCGCGACAAAATCACTTAATGAAAAAACGGTTTCGATGGATCCACCGAGCGTTTCATCATGAGGAAGCCTGAGGCTCAAAGAGCCCAGGGCCATGGAAAAATCTTTCCACTTTGCCGCAAAATCTTTTTTTAACAAGGCAATGTTTTCAGCCGCCGATTCCGGGTTGTCCGGATCTCCAATACCCATGGATTTCAATTCCATTTGACACAAAGGCGCCTTTTTATGTATGAATGGACTGACGGTACCGCCGCATTGAAAGAAACCCGGCGGACAGTGTTTTTTCGACGCATTATACCCTATTTCCCTTGTATAATAAAAGGAAAACCATTTCCACTTTCCCCAAAGGAGCAAAACATGCCAAATCTGGTGGCCAACGGCATTCGAATTGAGTATGACACCTTCGGCGATCCAACCCAATCCCCCCTTGTTCTGATCCAGGGACTGGGGGTTCAGATGATCTACTGGGATGAATCCTTTTGCCGACAACTGGCCGACGGGGGACATTTCGTGGTGAGATTCGACAACCGGGACATCGGCCTTTCGCAGAAATTCGAAAATTTCGGCGTCCCCGACATTCCGGCGTTAATGGCGGCAGCGGCCAGGGGGGAAGAAGTAGACGTCCCGTATACCTTAAACGACATGGCCGATGATGCCGTCTGCCTGATGAGGGAACTGGGCATTGAAAAAGCGCATTACTGCGGAATATCCATGGGAGGTATTATCGCCCAGACCATTGCCGCTAGGCACGCGGACCGGACTTTGAGCCTGATCTCCATCATGTCCGGTTCCGGAGATCTCCAGGGTCATTCCCCAAAGCCCGAAATCATGCAGGCTCTTTTAACCCCTTCGCCGGACACCCGGGAAGCATACATCGAGCATAATGTCGACTACTGGAGACTCGTGGGCAGCCCCGTATTTGAATATGACGAAGCCTGGATCCGCAGGCGGGCACGATCGGCTTTCGACCGTTCGGTTTATCCTTATGGAAAATCCCGGCAAATGCTGGCCATTATTTCTTCAGGCAATCGAAAGGAAAGGCTGAAATCCATCACTGCACCAACCCTGATCATTCATGGCCGGGAAGATCCCCTGGTGCCGGTGGAAGCCGGGATGGATCTTGCCCGGACCATTCCCGGTTCGAGGCTTGAAATCATTGAAGGGATGGGGCATGATATCCCCGAGGTAGCCTGGCCCCGGATTGTTCAGGCCATCCGGGAGCATGCCCGGAACACGACGCCGTAGAACAGTAAAACAGCCTGTTTAATCGGGTTTTAGGATGCCGCTGCGGTATTGGTGGCATCCAGCATGTAAAACCCGATATCCGGATCTTCATGTTTATGGTCGGGGAAAGCCAACCCCAGGAAATAACCATCAACATTCTTGACCTGCGCCATCCGCTTGATCAAGGTTCTCGGGCGGTTGTCCAGTTTAAATTCAACTTCAACCCAGTCCCCGACCTTGACGAACCCCGGCTTTTCAAAAAGTTTGACCTTCAACCCTTTTCGGGAAAGGTCAACCACCTGCATTTTTGCTTCATAATTCGCTCTGCCCGTGGCCCGGCAGGAAAATTTGCCCGAAAATTTTACCTCTTTTCTGAAATGCCGCCTTTTTTCCAGGGTCGCCGTCCATTCATGACCGCATTTGCATTTGACTTTAAGCTTGATCTCTTTGGGGATAGTGAGATATTTCGTCACATCGACAATATGCTGGCGGTTACAGTTGGCGCATGCAAAGAAAGCGGTATTTGAACTGGTGTTGTAGGCTTTCTCGACCATTTTGATCCTTCCCCCTGTTTAACGGGATAATGGGCTGAAGCATTATTTTATGTTTAATACTGAATACTTATTATATAAACTAGCATTTCGTCAACTTAAAAATCAACCCCTTCCGGCGGTAACGGCAATTCTGCCGGTTTAGCAACCCATTGCGGATGAAAATCATACTCCTTTCCACTCCATCTTTCCGGGATCGTGAAATTGACGTGGCGGTGAATCTGTTTCAAATGGGTCTTGAAATTTTTCATCTGAGAAAGCCGGGCTTTTCCGTCCAGCAGACCCGGGAATACCTGGAACGGATTCCTGTGGCATATCATAGCCGGATCATCCTCCACCATCATCACCGCCTGGCGGACAGCTTCGGGTTGATGGGGGTGCATTTTACCGAATCCCTCAGAATAGAGAAGTCCCGAAAAATCCCTGAAATCAGGCAACAGCGCCCCCGGATCCACCTTTCCGCTTCCTTTCACAACATGTCCGACATTATGCTTCTGGGCTCAATCTTTGATTACGTATTTTTAAGCCCCGTATTTGACAGCATTTCAAAGGAAAATTACAAGGCCGCGTTTGACCCGGACGACCTTAAAGCATTTTTGAAGTCAGCACCGGTAAAAGTGATCGCCCTGGGAGGGGTGGAGGAGAAAAGAATTGAAACCGTCCGGGCACTGGGCTTTGACGGGGCCGCGGTTCTCGGCGCCGTCTGGAATGCGGAAAACCCGGTGAATGCGTGGCTGAAAATCAAAAAGGCGGCCGAAGCCGCCTGATTTTCATTATTTTCAAAAGGCGTCAATCATTCAACTGGATATCTTTGCCGCTCAAGGCACGGTTCATGTTCCGCACCGCGCACATTTTTCCACACATGGTGCAACTGTCCTCGTGTTCAGGCATGGAACTTTCCCGGTAGGCAATGGCTTTTTCAGGGTCCATGGCGAGTCTGAACATTTCCTTCCAGTCCAGTGCCGCCCTGGCCCGGCTCATATTGTCGTCCCAGTCCCTGGCGCCGGGAATTCCCTTGGCGATATCAGCGGCATGGGCGGCGATTCTGGCGGCGATAATCCCCTCTTTCATGTCGCCAAGATCAGGGAGCCTTAAATGTTCAGCAGGGGTCACGTAACAGAGGAAATCCGCCCCGCTGGCCGCGGCAATGGCCCCGCCGATGGCGCTGGTGATGTGGTCGTACCCCGGCGCCACGTCCGTCACCAGCGGGCCCAGCACATAAAAAGGCGCGCCGTGGCACAACCGTTTTTCCATCATCATATTCCCCGCGATCTCATTGATGGACATATGCCCGGGGCCTTCGATCATGACCTGGATATTCCGGTTCCACGCCAGTTTGGTCAACTCGCCCAGGGTGATGAGTTCCTCCACCTGGCAGGCATCCGTGGCATCATGGAGGCATCCCGGACGGCACCCGTCCCCTAAACTCAGACTGACGTCATATTTTTCGCAAATATCGAGAAGCCGATCATAATATTCATAAAAGGGATTTTCCCGGTCGTTAAGCTGCATCCAGGCAAACATCAGGGAGCCTCCCCTGGACACCACATTGGTAATCCGGTTCATTTTCCTGATTTTTTCAGCAGCGACACGGTTTAACCCTGCATGGATGGTGAGAAAATCAACCCCGTCCTCACAGTGTTTTTCCACCACTTCAAAGATTTCATCAACGGTGATGTCCTTGAGGTTCTTATCGTAAAATCCCACCGCATCGTAAATGGGAACGGTGCCGATCATGGCCGGCGACATCTGCACCAGTTTCGTCCTGAATTCCCTGGTTTTGCCGTAGCAGCTCAGGTCCATGATGGCTTCTGCCTTCAATTCCAGCGCCAGGCGGACCTTTTCCATCTCCAGGTCGATGTTGCAGCAGTCCTTGGAAATGCCCAGGTTGACGTTGATTTTCGTCCTCAACCCCTCCCCGACGCCCTCGGGATCAAGGGACACATGATTTTTATTGGCCGGAATAATCACCTTACCTTCGGCCACAAGACGCCGGATTTTCTCAGGATCCATTTTTTCTTTGCCGGCGACGAGTTTCATCTGCCGGGTGACGATCCCCTTCCGGGCCGCGTCCATTTGTGTTGTATATTCCATTTCTCCACTCCTTAATTTTGGAGGTTCGCAAAAAAGTTGGTTGTCCGTCCCGACGCCGGGACATACGCTTCTTAACGCGCCAGTGGTTTTTCCTTAATGCACGGACCGATCACATGGCTCAACACCAGATCCGCCTGTTTGGCCGCCGCTATCGAGACGACCGGGGATGTGGGGGGCAGGGTCCCTGATACTTCGGACTCCATATCCCCGACAACAAAAAAACGATCTTTAATTTTCCGTACCCTGATCCGGTCGCTGTCTCCCCATCCGCCGATGCCGGAAACGCATACCAGCAATTTATCGCCATTTATGAACATTCTGGAGATCATGGCCTTGTCGTGGGCCCCGTCAAGGGCTTCCACAATCACCTGACACCCGGCAAAGATGTCCCTGACATTTTCTTCCTCCAGCCGGACATCCAGGGCATTGATGTCCAGATCCGGGTTTATCCGCAAGAGGTTGGCCTTGAGCGCTTCGATTTTCTTGAGACCCACTTGATCCTGAAAATAGAACTGGCGGTTCAGGTTCGAGGGTTCCACGCAATCGAAATCGACAATGGTGAAAAGGACAAAACCGGACCGAACCAGGTTAAGGGCACAGTTGGACCCCAGCCCCCCGGCACCGGCAATGCCCACCCGGGTGCTCCGGATCTTTTCCAGGTCCGCTGCGGAAAAATAACGCCCAATCCCCTCTGAAAACCGGTTCACCCCCATATACCCCGCCTGAAGTTCTGTTCAACCCTTCACATAATCGGCTGCCAATCCTTGTAAACGGCCTGCCACCCCGAAGCTTGAAGCATGGCAGCCATTTCCGGGACACCCCGTTCATCGGCAATTTCAAACTGCCCGGTCCGCTTATTTTCCGATGTCCTGCCCCCAACGGCCGTGCAGGAGCCTGCGGACATTTTCGTCACCCCTAGGGGCAGAATGTGGTTTCGAAACTCGGCGCTTTCCCGCGTTGAAATGGTAATTCCCGTTCTGGGCATAAAAATCCGCAGGGCGGTCATCATTTGAACCACATCCCGGTCCTCCACGATCACCTTAGGCTGGAACTCCCCCGCATTGGGCCTTATCCGGGGAATGGACACGGCGATTTCGGTTTCAGGATATTTTTTCTTTAGATAATCGGCATGCATACCGGTCAGAAACGCTTCCTTTCTCCAGTCATCCAGCCCGAAGAGTGCGGCGATATTAACCGACCGTATGGCAACCTCGCAGCCCCGTTCCGGCGCGTCGAGCCTGAACCGGTAATCGGTTTTGGCTCCTTTCAGATGAAGTCTGCCGTAGAGGTCTTCATTGTAGGTTTCCTGGTAAATGGTCAGCCCGTCCACACCCGCTTGAATGAGCCGCGCATATTCATCCCGTGTCAGGGCATAAACTTCAATGCTGATGGAAGAAAAATACCGACTCAAAATTTTACAGCAGCTTTCCAGGTAGTTCAAACCGGCGATTTTAGGGGCATCCCCGGTCAATATGAGAATGTGTTTCAAGCCGGTTTTAGAGATCTCCAGCGCTTCTTTTTCCACTTCTTCCAGGGAAAGCTGGTGCCGGTCAATCTTGTTTTTCTGGTTGAAACCGCAGTAAATGCACTGATTGTTGCAGAAATTCGAAAGGTACATCGGTGTATACAGCATGATGGTTCTGCCGAACTGCCGGATCGTGATGTCATGGGCCTTTTGGGCCATTTCCTCGAGATGTTGCCCGGCACAGGGGGATAAAAGGGCCAGAAAATCCATATCGCTTAAATGGGGCTTCTCCAGAATGCCGTAGAATTGCGAGTCGGTAACCGAACTTAAACAGTTTTGGTAATCCAAGTCCCGATATCGGACGATGTCTTCGTAAAAACTCATAAAGCACCTCTTGAAACCTGCCTAATGACGTAAAAACCCCGTTAACGGGGAAGAAGCATCGGCCTTTTTTTTCACCGGTCCCATGCCCGCCAGAAAAGCGGTCCTCCCCGCTTCCACGGCCTGCCCAAAGGCTCGGCCCATGGCAACGGGATCAGAGGAGCTGGCGATGGCGGTGTTGACCAGGCAGGCATCGGCCCCCATTTCCATGGCCTCGCAGGCATGTGAGGGTTTCCCGATTCCCGCATCCACGATCACCGGCAGGTCGATTTCGTCGATGATGATCTGAAGCATCTCCCGGGTTTTAAGTCCTTTGTTGGTACCGATGGGGGCCCCCAGGGGCATCACGGCGGAAGCCCCCGCATCCACCAGCTGCCTGGCCACCACTAAATCCGCCTGGATATAGGGAAGAACCACAAATCCCTCCCTGGCGAGGATTTCCGTCGCCAGCACGGTTTCATGGCCGTCGGGCAAAAGGTACACATTGTCCGGAATCACCTCGATTTTGATCCAGTTTCCGCACCCCGCGGCCTTTGCGAGTCTTGCAATCCGAACGGCCTCCCCGGCGTCTCGGGCCCCGGAAGTGTTGGGCAGAAGCTGCATATGATCCGGGATATGCTTCATCACGTTGTCCGTTTCAGCTTCAAAATCCACCCGCCGCAAGGCAACGGTGATGATCCGGGACCCGGAGCTTTCGATGATTTTCGGAATCAGGGTATCGGCCGCATATTTCCCGGTGCCGATCAACAGTCTGCTGGCAAAGGTTTTTCCGCCGATGATCAGCGGGTCATTGTTGTCCCTCATGTTCATGTTCATCCCCCCCCCACAAATTTCACCACTTCCAGGCTATCGTTTTCCCGGAGAAGGACATCGCCCAGATTCTTCCGGTCCACAATTTCCAGATTGAGTTCAATGACGACCTTTCCCGGTTCCAGATTTTTCATATGGATAAAATCGAGGAGGGATGCGCCGTCATCAACGGTTTCGGGTTTCCCGTTAACGGTTATTCGCATGTGACTTCCCTGTTTCCAAATAAAAAAGGCCTACCGTTTTGGGCAAGCCTTAAACAAAAAATAACACATCATTTTATGTTGTCTGCTTCCCTTCGGCAGCATTACCTGCGTCAGGTTCAAAGGATCGGAGAGGTTCTCCATCTCAGCCCATAAGGCTCTCCTAGCGTCCTGATTTAACTTATCACCCAGTTTCCAGGCATTGTCAAGATTTATGTAGGGTTTTTTATCCCGATCGGATGCCCGGCCTGTGCCGACGTCGGCGTTATTTTTAACCGGCATGGTCGTGGCAGGCCGGGTTTCTCAACCGGCTAAGCCAGCCGTTCACCGGCAATTCTTGCCCTTTCCAGCAGGGCCACGTCCTTTTCTGCAGCCTTGCGGTTAATATCCGCTCCGTATTGATGGATCAATTCGAACCGCCCCGCCCCCAGGGTCATGGGAATCAGATTCAGCCACTCATTCAGATGATCGTACAACTGGGGAAGAACCGGCGGCGGCTCGGGATCGCCCCTGGATATGAGCAATACGAAATTCTTCCCCTTGGGAAAGGCAGTCCGGTAAACCGGGGCCCCGGTTTCGGGATCTACGCCGAATCCCATAAAGCTGTACAAACGGTCCACCAGCATCTTGAATTGGGCGCTCACCTGGTACCAGTACACCGGCGTCCCCATGACAATGGCGTCACAGCCGGTCATTTCCTGGAGGAGCGGGGTCAGGTCATCCTTAGCGGCAGGGACCCCATGCCCTGGATCCACCCCGGACCTGCCAAATCGGATCATTTCGAAAACCCAGTTCATAGGAGTACGTAAAATGACCCAGCCTTTCGATATCGCCTTTAAACCGTTTAAATTCATGAGCCTTTCCATGAAAAACCGTTTCATCCGGTCCGCCACCATCGAAGGCATGGCCGAACCCGACGGTTCCCCCGGCAATGCCTTAAGATCCTTGTATGAAAATCTGGGGGCAGGCGGCATCGGCCTGATTTCCACCGGGAGTTGCTGCCCGGACCCCGAATGGATCGGGGCATCCAAGGGGCAGCTCGTTCTGAACGAAAAAACAGATCTCTCGGCCTGGGCTGAAACCGTGCAAACGGTTCACCGTAACGGGGCCCTCATTTCCCTACAGATGGCACCCTTTGTGTTCCTCGGAGGAAAATTCACAGGACCTTCCGTTTACAAGGAGGGAGTTTGCCGGATTACCACGGACGAGATCGACCGGCTGGCTGATGTTTACGCAAAAATCGCCGTGATGGCCCGAAAGTTGGGGATGGACGCCGTTCAGGTGCACGGGGGGCATGGTTATGGACTGAGCCAGTTTTTATCCCCCTTTTTCAACCAGCGGGAAGATGATTACGGCGGATCGCCGGAAAACCGGGTCCGGATTTTCGCGGACATCCGAAGGGCGATTGCCGACAAGGCCGGAGCGGATTTTCCGGTCTGGATCAAAATGAACGCCTTTGACGGTGTCCCCGGGGGGCTCACCCCGGAGGTGGCGGCCCCCTACGGACCCCTGCTGAAAAAGGCAGGATACGGCGCAATCGAGGTCACCGGCGGCGTCATGGCCGGGACCCATAATTCCAGGGGTCCCATTGAAAAAACTCAGTGGTTTGAAGGATTTTACCTGGAAGGCGCCCAGAAGCTCAAAGCTGCCGTGGATGTGCCCGTTTGCGCCGTGGGCGGCATTCGAAAACTGGAAATGATCGGCTCAATTTTATCCCGGGGAACTGCCGACCTCATCTCCTTAAGCCGGCCGGTGATCCGTGAACCCGGCCTCATCAACCGCTGGGCAGCCGGAGACTCCGCTCCTGCCCGGTGTATTTCCTGCAACGGATGCTTTACCATGGTCATGAAGGGAGAGGGATTGTTCTGCGTTCAGGAAATCAAAGCATCCCGACCCGGATGAAAAACCGTTTTCGTGCCGGAATAAACCGGCACGAATCAGGATCAGGCCGGTTTGATCCCCGAAATGATCCCGGATTCCATCGGGCCCTTGTAGGGAAGCGGATTAATATCCCTTAAACCGGCCTTTTCAAGCATGACGGAAAGTTCCATCTCGGAGTAAGCCTGCCCCCCCTGGGTCCCGAGAAGCATATTCAGGGAAAACAGAGCGGGAAAAAGCGGTTTGTCCCGGGTGTTGTCCAGGATAAATTCGTGAATGAGCAGGATGCCCCCGGGTTCAAGGGCATCGGCCGCTTTTTGAACAACCCGCTGACAATCCTCCGGGTTTTCACCGTGCAGAATATGGGAAAGCCAGGCAACGTCGTAGACGCCTGTAATGGGATTGAGGTGAAAATCGCCTTCCTGGAAATCCACGGAATCCTCCTGGTTGAATCTCGCGATCACTTTTTCCGCAAAGGGTCTGGTGGTGGGGAGGTCGAACACCGTGGCCTTTAACCCGGGATTGTGCCTGCAGAAATGGATTGCGTAGGTCCCCGGGCCCCCTCCCAGGTCCAGGAGGCGTTTTTTTCCCGAAAGATCGATCGTGGGAACGAGATGGGGCGCCATGGCCATGGCATTGTTGAACATCCCCATGAGAAAACTCTCGAGGCGTTCCGCATCGTCGAAATGGCTACGGGTGCGCACCGGCTTTCCCGTTATGACCGATTCGTTCAGACGGGACCAGGATTCCACGAGGTGATGGTGATGCATGATCATGAAGCCGATATACCGGGGCGAATCCTTCACCAGAAAGGCTGTCGCTTCTGCCGTGGGGATGAAAAGATCCCCTCTTTTTTCAAGAAGGTCCATGGCGCAAAGGGCGTTGAGGAGCATGGACAGGCCTCGCAGGTCCGCTCCCAGATTTTCCGCAACCTGGTCAACCGTTTTCCCGTCTTTTCCGATAGCGGTAAATACATCCAGCTTGACTGCGGCATGAAGGGTGCATGTCATCCAGTAGGAACCGGAAATTCCCAATAATCTTCCCGGGTTCAGTGAATCCTCGGTTGTCATTTTTATCCCCTTTCGGAATGAAATTGATTCCTCGACAGACAGAGCGTTCAAGGAGTTGGAGCAAGGTCGCAAAGTCCGAGAGGACCTTTTTATCATGGAATATCATCATATCATTTTTAAACACAGTTTGACAGCGGCAATATATTTCTGAGGATTTTTTGATTTATCTGAATTTTGATAATTTTTCCTTTTTTGGAGTCCATGACAGGCAGGACTTGATAGTTTCATCAAAATAATGCAAATTGGACCTGTTTTTTTGACCACCCTTAATCATAGGAGACGGAATGGGTTTCTTTAAACAGGACGATATGCAGGATAAGGTGCTTTTCCCCGGATGCCGGGCCAACATGGTTCACACCGACAACATGACCATTTCCCATGTTCGTCTTGACGCTGGAGCCGTTGTGCCCGAACATTCCCATGAACACGAGCAGATATCCAATGTGATCGAAGGGCGGTTCCAATTCGCCATTAATGGCGAAACCATGGTGATGGGTCCTGGAGACAGCGGTGTTATGCCTTCCCATGCCGTTCATTCGGGAAAGGCGCTCACGGATTGTTACATCATCGATATTTTTTATCCGGTGAGACAGGATTACAAAAACTGATCCGGGGATTTTTAAATCCCACCATCTGCTCTTTGGTTTTAAGAACGCCGGAAAGCTCGTCGAAGATCATCTGCCCCCCTGTTTATTAACCAAAGGTCTTTCCCGGAGGTCTGAACGGCCATGAAAAAAATCTTCAAATCCGTCATTTATCTGTCGGTTCACTCTCTGTTTTGCCTCTTGATGGTAGGTGTTTCCGCCTACGGCATAACTCCCGGTGAAATTCCTGAGCCCTTGAAGCCATGGGTGGACTGGGTCATTGAGGGTGAAGAAAGCCGGGATTGCCCCCGGATCTATAATAATGAAAAAGACCACCGATGCCGGTGGACTCCGCAGCTTGCCCTTAAGCTGGATGAAAAAGCCGGGGAATTTATGATGACCTGCCGGGTTTACGGCCGAAACCGGATTGTTCTGCCGGGTGATACGGATCTTTGGCCTCAACATATCGAAGTGAACGACAAGATAACGACCCTTTTAAACGATGGGGGCAGTCCTTTTATCCGGCTTGAGCCCGGGACCTATGAAATCAGCGGCCGCTTTTCCTGGCAGTCCCTTCCCGAAGCTCTTCCCCTTCCCCGTGAAGCAGGACTCGTTTCGCTTGTGATCAACGGCCGCACCGTGGAATTTCCCGACATCGATGCAGAAGGCCGATTATGGCTGAAACGATCCGGGGGGCAAATCGAACCTCAGGATAGGGAGGACCGGTTGGAAATACAGGTGTTTCGCCGGATTATGGATGAAATTCCCATGGAGATCGTAACCCGGATGGAGCTCAAGGCAGCGGGAAAAGTACGGGATGTCCTGTTGACCGGGGCACTTCCCAAAGGATTTATCCCGTTCAATCTTTCCGGTCCCCTGCCGGCGAGGCTGGAATCCGGAGGGAATCTGAGGATGACCGTGCGGCCGGGCAACTGGACCATGATGCTTTCCTCCAGAAACACGGAAAACATAACCGATTTAACCCTTCCGGATGCTACAACCCCCTGGCCGGCGAATGAAATATGGTCTTTTGACGTCAGAAACCAGCTCCGGCTGGTCAAAGTCGAAGGAGTCGACGCGGTGGATCCGCGGCAGACGAACGTCCCGGAGGAATGGGCTCATCTGCCGGCCTACCAGGTCAATGCCGGAGATACCCTCAAATTGAATGTCGTCCGCAGGGGAGACCCTGAACCCGCGCCGGATCAGTTGCAGCTGTTCCGGAGCATCTGGCTGGATTTTGACGGAAAGGGATATTCCCTCCAGGACAGGATCACCGGAACCATTACCCATGGATGGCGGCTTGAAACCGAGCCGGAAATCCGGTTGGGCCAGGTCCTTATCGATGGAATACCTCAATTCATTACGGCCCTTTCCGGTTCCCGGAATAACGGCGTCGAAGTCCGGCGGGGGAGTCTCGATCTGACGGCCGACGCCAGATATGAAGGCCGCATCAGCTCTTTGCCCGCAGTGGGATGGGACCGGGATTTTCAACAGGTCGGCGCCGAGTTGAACCTCCCCCCGGGATGGAAGCTATTCGCCATGGGGGGAGTGGACGATGTCCCCGATACCTGGCTGTCCCGGTGGACGCTTATGGATCTGTTCCTGGTGCTGATTTCCGCGATCAGTTTTATGAAATTATGGCACTGGCGTCCGGGGCTTCTGGCGATAACGCTTCTGACCCTGATCTGGCACGAACCCGGAGCCCCGAGGTATGTCTGGCTGAATATTCTGGCCTCTCTGGCCCTGATCCGCGTTCTTCCCGACGGCATATTCAGAAAAACAGCCGAATTTTATCGAAACGTCACATTTATCGTGCTTCTTCTCATTTCCATTCCCTTTATGGTCAATCAGGTCGGAAACGGCCTTTACCCCCAGTTGGAAATGCCGCGGCAGGAGGTGATGACAAATGCCCTGGACAGGGGGGAAAAATCTGCTCCGCAGGAAATTTTCATGACCACCGGAGGCAAAACCGCCATGCCCATGACGACGGTGATGGAACCGGAAAAACAGGACCGGTTGGCCGGAACCCCGGCTGATGAAGCCGGTGAATACCCGATGCCCCAAGAATCGGCCAATCTTGCCGCCCTGGATCCCAATGCCCTGGTGCAGACCGGCCCGGGGATTCCCCAGTGGAAGTGGCGTTCCATCCCCTTTAAGTGGAACGGGCCCGTAAACAAGGACCAGCGCATTTCCCTGGTTCTGCTTTCTCCGAAAATCAACCTGATCTTAAATTTTTTGCGGGTGGCCCTGCTGATGATCCTTTGCGTTTTCCTCCTTAAAACATCCTTCTCCCGGACCAGCGGAAGAGGACGGTCGGTTATTTCCGACCCGGCAGTCCTGGTCTTGACGGCAATTCTATTTTTTGCACCGGGGGCCATGGCCTCTGATTTTCCCGGGCCTGAACTTCTCGATGACCTTAAAACCAGGCTCCTTTCCCCGCCGGATTGTTTTCCGGAATGCGCCCAGATTTCCCGCATGGCCCTGGAAATCGACAACAATGTGATGACCCTGCGGCTTGAGATTCACGCCGGCGCTTCAGTGGCACTTCCTTTACCGGGGAAAGCGGAACAGTGGCTGCCCGAAAAAGTCCTGCTGGACGGGAACGATCATCCGGTTCTGTCGCGGTTCGGAGACGGTGAGCTGTGGGTGCAGATCGATGAAGGCGTCCATCAGGCCGTTATGACCGGTCCTTTGCCGCTCCGGGAAAACATCCTGCTGCCGCTGCCTTTAAAACCGCGTTTCGTAACGTTCCAGGTGAAAGGGTGGACGGTCAGGGGAATCCGGGAAAACGCGACTGCCGACGATCATCTACAACTCGAGCGAATCCCTGAAAAAACCGAACTGTCCGGAGCCGGAACCGGGGCGGAATCCGCGGTTCTCCCCCCTTTTGTCAAGATTGAGCGCATCCTGCACCTGGGCCTTAACTGGTCCGTGGAAAACCGCATGACCCGGATATCTTCCGGTCAAACGGCGGTGATAATGGAAGTTCCCCTCATGCCCGGGGAATCGGTCACTTCGGAGGGTTTTCCGGTGAAGGACGGCAGGGTTCTGGTGAACATGGCTCCGGAACAGAGGGTCATCACCTGGCAGTCCTCCCTGGAAAAAAATGCTGCCCTGACCCTGACAGCCCCTGAATCCGCCGCATGGACCGAAATCTGGAAAGCGGATGTGGCGACCCTATGGCATACCGAATATAAAGGGCTCACGGTGATCCATCACCAGGACCCGTCCGGACACCGGCTCCCCGAATGGCGGCCGTGGCCGGGCGAAAGCGTTACCCTGAGCACGATGAAACCTGCGGGAATTGAGGGACAGACGCTCACCATCGACAACAGCCGGATGGAAATCAAACCCGGGCGGCGGGCCACGGATACGAAAATTCTGTTTTCCCTGAACAGCAGCCGGGGCGGCCAGCACACCCTGGCGCTGCCCGGTGATACTGAATTGCAGTCGGTGCTGATCGACGGGAAGGCCCAGCCCGTGCGCCAGAAAGGAAGAGAGGTCACCCTGCCGGTAAAGCCCGGGAGACAGGCCTTTACCCTGTTGATGCGCTCATCCGCTGCTGTATCCGCGGTTTTTAAGACGCCGGAGGTCCGATTGAACCTTTCCAGCGTCAATCATACCACCCAGATGGAACTCGGCCGGGACCGGTGGGTCCTGTGGACGGCGGGCCCCCGGCTGGGTCCGGCGGTTTTGTTCTGGGGCGTATTGCTGGTGATACTGCTTCTGGCCCTGGGACTCGGAAAAATTCGATGGACGCCTTTAAAAACCTTTCAATGGTTCTTGCTGGGCGTGGGCTTAAGCCAGGCCCCCGTGTTTTCGGGGCTTCTGGTCGCTGGCTGGCTCCTTGCCCTGGGAGGCCGGAAAAATCTTAGCCCCGGCATCGGCAACAACAATTTTAATTTCATTCAAATGGGCATGGTCCTTTTGACTCTGGCCGCCATGGGGGCCCTGTTTTTAGCCGTTCAGAAAGGGCTTTTGGGGCTTCCGGAAATGCAGATTTCCGGCAACCGATCCACGGCCTATAATCTTTTCTGGTTCCAGGATAGAGTTGACGGGGCTCTCCCGGCATCATGGGTGATTTCCGTTCCGCTGATGGCCTATCGCCTGCTGATGCTGGCCTGGGCCCTGTGGCTGGCCTTCTCCCTGGTCAACTGGCTGCGCTGGGGATGGGAGTGCTTTTCCGCCAATGGATTGTGGCAGACCATGAAACTCCCCAGGAAAAAAAAAGCTGAAGACAAGGCGAACATCCCCCGGGCAGAGGGCGTAACCAATACTTGACATTTTGAATTTCGAACGCATTTTAACTTAGATTTGTATTAAGGCATCGAATATCCGGTTTTACTGAAATTTCATCAAATTAAAACGGTTCGAGGAAAAAAATGACCCAGCAGAAAGAAACCCATGCATTTAAAACCGAAGTCCAGCAGATGCTCCATCTCATTATCCATTCCCTGTATTCAAACAAGGAAATTTTTTTAAGGGAACTGATCTCCAATGCTTCAGACGCCATCGACCGGCTGAGGTTCAAGGCCCAGACCGAGCCGGATATTCTGGAGGAAGATGGGGAATTCAAGATCAAAATTACCCCCGACGGCATCCGGCAGACCCTTGAAATCACCGATAACGGCATCGGCATGACCCAGGAGGAACTCCTGGAAAACATCGGGACCATTGCCAAGAGCGGGACCGCCGAATTTGTGGAGGCCATGCACCAGTTGAACCAGACCGACGCATCGACCCCGGAGCTGATCGGTCAGTTCGGCGTCGGGTTTTACAGCGCCTTCATCGTTGCCGACAAAGTTACCCTGGTCACCAGGCCGGCAGGCGCCAAAACCGCCGTGAAATGGGAATCCACGGGAGACGGCACATTTACCGTGGAACCTGCGGAAAAACCAACCCGGGGCACCACCATCCTGCTTCACCTGAAGAAAAAGGAAAAAGACGAGCCTGATTTCACCGACCCGTGGGTGATTCGCCGGATAGTGAAAAAGCATTCGGACTTTGTCGCCTATCCTGTTGTCATGGATGTGGAGAAGGATGTCCCCATTCCTGAAACCGAGCAGATCAAGGACAAGAACGGCAAGACCATCGGGGCGACCACCCGGAAGGCCATTGAGGAAGAAATCTTAAACTCCATGAAGGCGATATGGACCCGGGACAAGAACGAGGTCACCGAAGAAGAGTACAACGAGTTCTATACCCATATCAGCCACGACTGGACTCCGCCGTTGACCCGTCTTCACCTGAAATTCGAGGGAACCACCGAATACAGCGCACTTTTGTACATTCCTGCCAAAGCCCCCTTCGACCTGTTCCGGCCCGAGGGCCGTCATGGGGTGCAGCTCTACTGCAAGCGGGTGTTCATCATGGACAACTGCCGGGAACTCATGCCTGAATACCTGGGATTTATCAAAGGCGTGGTGGATGCGCCGGACCTCAATCTGAACGTGAGCCGGGAAATCTTGCAGCACGACCGGTTGATCGTCAATATCCGCCGGAACCTCGTGAAAAAGGTTCTGGAACTCGTAAAGGATATGGATGAGGAAAAATTCACCGTTTTTTATGATGAATTCGGCCCGGTTTTAAAGGTCGGCATTCATACGGACCCCGACCATAAAACAAAAATCGCCGATCTGATCCGTTACAAAACCACGGCGTCCGAAGGAAAATGGGTCAGCCTTGCCGAATATGTATCCCGGATGAAACCGGACCAGAAGGAAATTTATTACATCACCGGGGACAACCTGTCCCTTCTGGCCAACAGCCCGTTGCTGGAAAATCTCAAGGATAAGGGCTATGAAGTGATCCTCATGACGGACCCGGTTGACGAATGGGTGGTGCTGTCCCTGACCGAATATGAGGGCAAACCCCTTAAGAGCGCAGAAAAAGGCGACCTGGAAATCGAGGACGACAAAAAAAAGGATGACGTGAATACGGAATATGATTCCCTGTTTTCATATATTCGCTCCCAGTTGGATGACAAAATAAAGGAAGTCCGGCCTTCCGCCCGGCTGAAGGATTCCCTGGCCTGCCTCTCCGGGGATGTCTACGACCACAGCGCGTTCATGGAAAAAATACTGGCGGGTACAGGCCGGAAAATTCCTGATGTCAAGCGAATCCTCGAGTTGAACATGAAACACCCGGTGCTTGAAAAAATCAAAGCCCTTTACGAAAATGACCGGTCCAGCGCGGAGCTGCAGGATTACAGCCGGCTGCTCTATGATATCGCCCTTATCGGCGAGGGGGGTAAAATTGAAAATCCATCGCGATTTTCCAGAACCATCGGCGAATTGATGGCAACGGCCATCAATTCGTAAAATGGATATGCATGCAAATCGCCGTTAAAATTTTTTTAAGTCTCGCCATAATCCTGGCGGCCACGGAAATTGCCAGGAAATTGCCGTCCCTGGCGGGTCTTCTGGCCGTCATGCCCCTGACCGGGGCGCTGGTCCTGGTGTGGGTTCACCTGGAAAACAAGGGCAATCCGGAAGTGATGCGGGCGTTTTCCAGGTCCGCCTTTTTCGGCATACTGCCCACGCTGCTGTTCTTTCTGGCGGCCCTGATCTGCTACCGGAAGCATCTGCCCCTGAACCTTGTCCTCCTTTTCAGCTTCGGTTCATGGGCGGGTGCGGCCTTGATCCATCAATGGCTCGTTAAATAGCCCCTCCCCGGATGAAGCGGAATGCCGGGCGGTTTTCCCGGAAGCCTGTCTTGAAATCGGCCCGCACCATAGGCAGGCCGGCCCAAACCAACGCTACTAGGACAAGGAGAAAACAGATGACCACGAGTACGATTATTTCAACCGACAGGGCGCCGGCGGCTATCGGCCCCTATTCCCAGGGAATCATTGCAAAAGATATGCTTTTCGTCAGCGGCCAGTTGGGGCTTGATCCGGCATCCGGCAAATTTGCCGGCGAAGACTTCGACACCCAGGCCCTGCAGGCTCTTAAAAATCTCGGCAATATTGTTTCGGCCGGGGGCTTTGAACTTTCCGATATCGTAACAGTGGATGTGTTTTTGACCGACATGACCCATTTCAAGGCCTTCAATAAAATCTATGCGGATTTTTTTTCCGCTCACCGGCCGGCCAGGGCCGTGGTGGAAGTGAGCGCCCTGCCGGGATCGGCCCTGGTTGAAATTAAATGCATGGCCAGAAAATAGCCTGCTATCCGGAGAAGTTCCGCCATGACGGAGAAACGCACTGTAAGCCCCCTGTTTACGGACCTCTATGAATTGACCATGGGGAATGCGTATTTTGAAAACCGGATGTTTTCCGAAGCAACCTTTTCCCTGTATATCCGCGATTGTCCCTCCCACCGGAACTATTTCGTCGCCGCAGGGCTGGAAGACCTTTTAAGGATCATCCCCGGAATTCGATTTTCTGAAACGGATCTGGACTATCTGAAGTCTCAGGGTATTTTTTCCGGGGACTTTCTCCAATATCTGAAGGCATTCCGATTTTCCGGCGATATTTACGCCCTGCCCGAAGGCGCGATTTTTTTTAAAAACGAGCCCGTCCTTGAAATCACGGGGCCCCTGATCGAATCCCAACTCCTTGAAACATTAGTGCTGAATGCCATCGGATTTCCCGTACTCGCGGCTTCAAAAGCAGCCAGATGCGTCGAGGCGGCCGCCGGAAAAAGCGTGGTGGATTTTTCCCTGAGAAGAACCCAGGGGCAGGATTCCGGCATGAAAGCGTCCAGGAGTTCCTATATCGCGGGGGTTGTCGCAACCAGCAATGTGCTGGCGGGCAAGATGTATCACATCCCCATATCCGGGACCATGGCGCATTCCTTTGTGCTATCCTTTGCCGATGAAATTTCCGCATTCAGAGCCTATGCCGAGAGTTTCCCGCAGGACAGCGTTTTTCTCATCGACACCTTCGATACCCTCAAGGGCGCCGAATATGCCGTTACCGTGGCAAGGGAAATGGAGGAAAAGGGGTTCAGGTTGAAAGGTGTTCGCCTGGACAGCGGCGACATGATCGATTTAAGCCGAAAGGTCCGGAAGATCCTGGACAAGGCCGGATTGAAGCATGTCAGCATCATCGCCAGCAGCGGCTTCGAAGAGTATCAGATTCGCGGGATGGTGGAAGGCGGGGCGGAAATAGATGCCTTTGGCGTGGGAACCAAGCTGGGGGTTTCCTCGGACGCCCCCTATCTGGATATTGTTTATAAAATGGTGCGGCTCGGGGATAAAAACGTCCGGAAACTCAGCCCGGGCAAAATCACCCTGGCCGGGGAAAAACAGGTTTTTCGATTCTTTGATGGAAACGGCCTGATGGAAAGGGACATTATTGGAACCCGGAATGAATCCACCAACGGGGCAAGCCCTCTCCTGGAAAAGGTCATGGAAAAGGGAAGTCCGGCAAAGCATTTACCCTCCATGGAAGACATTCGCAGACGCTTTAAAGAAAATTACTCAATGCTACCGGAATGTTATAAAAAACTCGAGCCGGCAGACCCCTTTCCGGTTTCCATCAGCGAAGAACTTCACCGCATCCAGCCTTGAAGACCAGGACTTTTTAAGAAAAAACAGTGCTGGAAATCAGAAAAATCCCCTTTGCCTTCATTTCCGCTTCGGCCCGAGCTGTGCTGTCATCCGCGATTCCCCGGCATAAATCCACAATGACCCAGGTCTCAAATCCTTTTTTGCAGCCGTCCAAAGCGGACCGGAAAACACAGTAGTCCAGGGCCAGGCCGCAGATAAAAATCCGTTTCAAACCGAGTCCGGCCAGATACCCGGATAACCCCGTCTCTGTTTTGCCGTCGTTTTCCAGAATCGCCGAATAGCTGTCGATGTTCCGGTGAATCCCTTTCCGAAGAATCAGATGGGCCCTGTCCGTATCCAGACGCTCATGGAAAAGAGCCCCCGCAGTTCCCCGGACGCAGTGATCCGGCCACAGCAGCGGCCCGATGCCGGGGACCCCCTCGACCGGACCGATCGGATCAAAAGGCTTTTTCCCCAGATGGCGGCTCGCAAAGGAAAGGTGGTCCTCCGGGTGCCAGTCCTGGGTGAGAATGATCCTGGCGCCCCTCTGATCAAAGGTTTCCATGATGGTGTTGACCCCCGGAATGATGGCATCGCCTCCGGCTACGGGCAGACTTCCCCCGGGGATGAAGTCATTCTGGATGTCGACGACGATAAGCGCGTCCTGGGGTGTTATTGAAAAGTTCATGGGTGTTTCCGATGTTTGTTAAATAAAGTTTTTTTACAACAAGGGCCCGATCATGTCAAAAAGGAAATCGGCTCGCGGAATAACCGGCAACATTTTATATTTGTAGTTCAGCCCCAACCATGTTATGGGCAAAATCATGAATAATATCATTTACGAGGCATAAGGGTATGGCCCATGGATTTCATGCAGACTGCCGTTCGGTGCTCATCGGGAGCCTCCCTGTTAAAAATCACAGGGAAGCTGCGGCCCTGGCATGGGAATACAGTCCGGATATCCCCCTGTGGGTCCAGTTGCCCGCCAATCCTGCCGAAGGGATGATCGTCCAGTTTCAACCCGGCCTGCCGGGCTTGATACCGGAAAACGGGAAACCCTGCATCCATACCCAGGGCCCGGGCTTTGAAGCCGAGCTCGTCAATTTCTATGAAGAATACCTGGGCGTGGTGGAAAACCAGCAGGACCCGAACCGCACCCGGTTTGCCCTGACCCGGGACACGGCCGAGGGCTTTTTTGTATTTCAGGAAATGCTCGCGAATCCGCCGTCCGTCCCTGTTGCGGTCAAGGGCCAGGTAACGGGGCCCATTACCTTTGCCACAAGCATCACGGATCAGGATAACAGAGCGATTTTTTACAACGAACAGCTCCGGGACGCAGCGGTCAAGTTGTTGAGCCTCAAGGCGGTCTGGCAGGTGAAACAGCTTTCCCGGTTCAAGGTTCCCGTGATTATGTTTATCGACGAACCCGCCCTGGCCGGATTCGGTTCATCCGAATTCACCAGCATTTCCCGGGACCAGGTTAATGCCTGCCTGGGAGAAGTCATCGAGGCGGTTAAGGGGGCCGGGGGCATTCCCGGAATTCATGTGTGCGCCAACACCGACTGGTCCCTGATCCTGGAAACCTCGGTGGATATCGTCAATTTTGACGCCTATTCCTTTTTCGACCGGTTCGTGCTGTATCCGGATCACATCCGGAATTTTGTAAACGCCGGCGGCATACTGGCCTGGGGAATTGTTCCCACGGGCCATGGGGAGGATATCGACGGGGCGACTCCCGATAACCTTGCCGAAAAATTAAGGGAGCAGATTGGGGTTCTCGAGAATCTGGGCATCGGCAAATCCCGAATCCTTGCCCAGTCCCTGATTTCGCCCAGTTGTGGAACCGGATCATTAAGCTATGCCCATGCGCTGAAAGTCCTTGAACTGACGAAATCGGTTTCTGAAATCCTCCGTAAGGAACCGGCCTGAAATGGACCCGGTGATAACGTTAACCACTCACGCTAATATATAAAGGGGTTTTTTTATGACGGAAAATGAAACTTACGAGAAATTTGTCGGCGCCAAACGGTATGTGCTGGATGACGAACTGGCCAAAATCGTCAACATCTCCATGGCTCTTGAAATGCCGCTTTTGCTCAAAGGGGAACCCGGAACCGGGAAAACCATGCTGGCCCATTCCATCGCGGAAAGCCTGAACATGCCGCTGATCGTACTCAACGTCAAATCCAGCATGAAACTGGTGGAAACGCTGTACCAGTACGATACCCTGACCCGGTTGAACGACAGCCGGTTCGGCGATTCCAACCGGAATGTGAGCAACATCGAAGAATACATCAAAATGGGCAAAATCGGGCAGGCTTTCACCGCCGACAAGCGGACCGTTCTGCTCATCGATGAAATCGACAAGGCGGACACGGATTTCCAGGACGACATGCTGGACGTCCTGGATCAGATGGAATTTGACATCATCGAAATCGACAAGACCATCCGTGCCAGACACCGGCCGATTTTCATCATCACTTCCAACGCGAAAAAAGACCTGTCAGACCCGTTTTTAGGGAGATGCAATTTCCATCACATCGCGTTTCCGGACCCTAAAATGATGCGAAAAATCATCCGGGTCCATTTCCCCGACCTTGAAAACAGCCTCATGGAAAACGCCATCGAGGTGTTTTACCGGCTAAGGGAACTGGACAGCGTTGAAAAAAAACCCGCCACCCGGGAGCTGATCAACTGGCTCCGGGCACTGAATGCGGACAAGGATTTCAACCCGAAACAGCTTGAGAAAGGAGACGTGCCGTTCATGGGCGTTCTCTTTAAAAAAAGCCTGGATTACGAACGGGCCATCGGGTTGGTGAACCGGAGAAAGGTCTATTGATATCCGGATTAAAAATTCATCGCCGGCCTTTTGCTGAGGGAGTTTGAATCATGTTCATTGATTTTTTTTATACCTTGAAAGATGTGGGCGTTCCCGTGAGCCCCACGTCCTTCTTATGCCTCCAGAAAGCCCTGGCAAAGGGTCTGGCCGGTTCCCTGAACGATTTTTATATCTCCTCAAGGACCATACTGATTAAGAGCGAACGGTATTTCGACCTCTTCGACCAGGTGTTCGCCCATCATTTCCACGGGGCGGAACTGCCGGACATGGAAGAGATGGAACTCGACGCCCTGACCCGGGCATTGCTGGAAGAATGGCTGAAAGATCCCAAGTCCCTGGCCGATGCCCTGGGCATCGATGAATCGGAAATCGCCAAACTGACCCCCGAGGAACTCATACAATACTTCAAGGATAAATTGAAGGAGCAGACCGAGCGTCACGACGGCGGCAACAAATGGATCGGTACCGGCGGCACCTCTCCGGTGGGGCATTCCGGGCGTCATCCCGAAGGACTTCGGGTAGGCGGAATGTCCCAGAACAAATCCGCCGTAAAAGTCGCCATGGAAAGACGTTACAAGGACTATTCCCTGAGGGGGCCTTTAACCCAGTCCATGGTGGGAGAGGCCTTGAAACGGCTCCGCAACATGCTTCCGGAAGGTCCGGAAGACCGGCTGGACATTGATGAAACCATTTATCAAACCATGAAAAACGCCGGCGAGATCAACATCATTTTTAAAAAAGCGCTTAAGGACAGGCTGAAAATCATCCTGGCCATCGACAACGGCGGCTGGTCCATGGACCAGTACATCCCCGTGGTCCAGACCCTTTTCGATTACGCAAAAGACCAGTTCAAAGACATCAAGACCTTCTTTTTTCACAACACCATCTATGATTCAGTATGGAAAGACGCCTCCCGGTATAAAAATCCCCAGAAAGTCGACGATTTTGTCCGGTTTGACCCGGAGACCCGCCTGATCATCATCGGCGACGCCAGCATGGCCCCTTACGAACTCATGGCCTCGGACGGTTCCATCCACGTCGAGGAAAGGGCCAGAAAGGCGAGCATCGACCGTTTACGGTTTCTGGCGGACACCTTCAGGCATTCGGTATGGCTGAACCCGGTGCCGGAACGGGCCTGGCCCCACACCCGCACCATCGTCGAAATCGCCAAGATTTTTCCCATGTTCGAGCTATCCATCGACGGACTGGAAAAAGCGGTGGCTCTGCTTCGCGCCAAATAAAAGCACCGTCCGGCCACAGAATGCCATGCAAGGGAAATAGAACTTGATGTCCCATCGGGTTCTAAATTATGGTTTTAAAATTCACGCCAGTGGCCGATACGCGATTCACCAGAGGATTTCCCATGCCCAAATGGTTTAAAGCCCTGTTTATCGGCATCTGCCTGATCTGTTTTCTCGCCCTCGCTTTTTTTACCGCAGGCCTTGCCTGGATAAAAACGCGGCAGGGACAAAAATTCGTGCAAAATACGGTGAACCATTCGATCCCCGGACAAATCTCCTGGGAGGAACTGAACTTTGAATTATGGAGGGGCCGGCTTGATTTCAGAAATATCGTCATCAGGGACCCGGCCGGAAAAGACCTGGGCAGGGTTAACCGCCTCTTTCTTTACCTTAAATGGCGACAGCTGTTTCAAGGGCGCCTGATTGTGGAAGATCTCACCCTGGAAGGTCCCGCTCTGACGTTAAGGCGGAATAAAATCGGCCGTCTCAATGTTGTGGAGGCTTTCACCATCCCCGGTGTTAAACGGGATAAGCCGGCAAAAAAACGCGGTCTGCCGTTGGATTTTGAAATAAACCGGATAATGATCGCCGGGGCCCGGGTGGGATATGATACGCCGGAAGGGCCAATGTTTTTTCAAGCGGACGAACTGGTTGTCTCGGGCTACGGAGATGCGTCGGCGGCCCGGGGAGAAATCCGCCTCGAGCTTTCACAGGGTCTTGCCACAGGTCCGGCGATGGATGCCCGGCTGGATCGGGCCGTGCTGTCCGGAACCTACCATGACCGCAAGATCGACGGGATCGACCTGAAAGTGAAAACACCGTCTTCCACCCTTTCCCTCACCGGAAACATCAGGGATATTTTTACTTCTCCCTCATTGGACATGGTCTTGTCCCTCAATGCCTCCCTTGAAGAAATCAAAACGTTTACCCGGATAGAGGGGAATTATTCAGGAAATGCAGCTCTGGATCTTACCGTCAGCGGGGCACTTTCCGACCCCATGGCCGGCATGACCCTGATCTGCGGTTGCGGAGACATCAACAACACCCCCGTTAAAGGAATTCAGGTGGAAATGGAGCTTAAGAACCGGGTCCTTTTCGCCAGAAAATTCCATGCGGATGCTTTTTCCGGAAGCCTTGACCTTGAGGGAAAGGTTGACTTCAGCAAGGCCTTCCCAAAAGGGTTTACGGCATTTGAAAAAAACCTGAACGAAATTTCCTACGATCTCGTGGCAATGGAGCAGGGCATGGATGCGGGGACCCTGTTCATGGTTCCGGAAAACCTGAAAGGCCCGATGGAAACAGCCGTCAAAATAAAGGGCCATGGGATATTTTGGAAAACCCTTTCAGCAGACCTGGATGTTGAAATTGCGGCAAAAAAACTCGTGACCGGGGAGAACCTGGAGTTATCGAACCTTCGCATCGATGCAAAGGGAAGGTTGGCCGGGGGCCTCATCAGGATCGAACGTCTGGATGCCGGCGCTAATGATGCGAAACTCGGCCTGACCGGATTTTACGACCCGGCCGGCAGAAAGGTAAAGGCTGATCTTTTCCTGGAAATCCCCGATGCGGCGCCTCTTTTTTCGGCAATGGGAATGGAAAAAAGTCGCGGCAGGATCATGATTCAGGCCAAGGCGGAAGGCCCCGTGACCCGACCGGAGGCGGCGGCGGCCATAACGTCCCGCGGGTTCGCCTTAAAGGGTGTGAGCATCGGAGATGTGACAGCCGGTCTTCGATTGGCCGGGAACCGGGTGCACATTGACGAATTCACTCTCCGGAATCATGATTCAATACTGAATATCGAAGGGGAGGTTCGCCTGCTGGAAACCGGCTCGTTTCATCCCATGCCGGACCCTTCTTTCAGGCTGAAAATTCAGAGCGATGCGCTCTTTATTCAGGACTTCGTGAAAGATGCAACCGGAAAAATAACCCTTTCCATGGACGCGGGGGGTAGCTTTAAACATCCCGTGGCCGGCCTGGAGATCGAGGGGTCCGGGATAAAATTCCGGGGCCAGGAAATCCACGGTTTTAAAGTGGCCTCGGGAATTGCGGGCAAAAAGTTTTCCGTAAATGATTTCGTCATGTTCCCCTCGAAAGGAGAAACCATTGAAGGCCGGGGATATATCACCCTTGGCAAAGAGTTCCAGTTTGTCTTGACATCCAGCGGAATATCCTTTGACACCCTGCAGGCTGCCAAGGACAGAGGGATAAAAGACGGCCGGATCATTTTCAATGTCATGGGACAAGGCGCTGTTGATGATCCGGACATAAAGGGTGAAATCATTCTTTCCGGGATAACCGTCAATAAAAAAACCCTGGACGATGTATCCATTCTCCTGGGCGTTAAAGAGGGAATCCTCAGGGTTTCCGGAAACCCGGGTTTTGATTTCAAAGGGTCCTATCGACTGGAGAACGGGGAGTTTTCCGTGTTGTCGGCGTTTCACGACACCGATCTTTCACCCTGGTTCGATCTGGCGAACCGGCCTTTTTTTACGGGTACCCTCACCGGAACCATGAATTTATCGGGGACAGCCGGGGAAGAAACATCCTATCGGGGCCTGCTGGATGTTTCGAAAACCGATATTTTCTTCAAAAAAAAGGACCTTGTCCAGGGGAAAAACCTCAGGGTGAATCTAAGCGGAAAGGAGATTTTCATACCGGGGCTTCATCTTGATTTCACAGAGGACGGCCATGTGGATGTTTCCGGAAAAATAAACCTCAGCGGGCCTGTTTTTTTAAAGACTGACGCTGCGCTGCCCCTTTCTGTCGCCGGGGTATTCGCTTCGGATTTTCAGGATCTGTCCGGGATGCTGGCTCTGAGTGCCCGGATGGCGGGAAAATTATCAAGCCCGGAAATTCAGGGGGTGATCAAATTATCGGATGCAGGTGGAACGGTACCTTACCTGGAACAACACCTCCATGATGTAAACGGCTCAATTCACGTGACCCCCGGATCCATTGATATTGAAAACCTGGAAGGATATCTGGATTCCGGGCGCTTCAATGCGAGCGGAAGCCTTCAACTGGAGGGGGTCCAACCCGTATCGATATCAGCGGACGTCAGTGCCCGGGCCCTGCCCGTGAAAATTCCCGACACGATGGACATGGTGCTGGATGGAAATCTCATGATAAACGGAACTCCGGACAAATCCACGATCAGGGGCGAAGTGGTTCTGGTGGAAGGGCTGTATTATAAACAGGTCAATCTGAATTTTTTATCCGGCGCCATGAAGAAAAAGCGAAACGCCCCGATTTCGAGACAAGATATAAACATTCCGTTTATCCGGAACACGGCCCTGGATGTCGCCGTAAAACACAGAGCACCCTTCAGCGTCGACAACAATCTGGCCCGTTTGGAAATTATCCCCGATTTGAAGGTGGCCGGCAGCGTAAACCATCCCGTGATAAACGGCCGGGCCCGCATCACCTCGGGGAACGTGTATTACCGGAAAAAGACCTTTGTCGTCCAAAAAGGCGTGGTGGATTTTTTAAATCCGTATAAAATCGAACCCACCATTGACCTGTTAAGTGAAGTTGCGATCCGGGACTGGGTCATTTCCCTGGCTGTTTCCGGAACCCCCGATGAACTGGCCTTTAAATTGACTTCGGTTCCGTCCCTGGATGACGCGGACATTCTGGCGCTGCTCCTCACGGGCAGGACATCCAGGGAAATGACCGGAGGGGGCGGCGGCTCAAACCTGTCCGCCCGGCAGATGCTGGCCCAGGCATTGGCGGATGCCGTTGATGAGGATGTCAAAAAGGCCATGAAACTTGATATTCTGGAAGCTGAAATCAATGGATCGGGCACGGAGGAATCCGGAGGGGTCAAAGTCACCATGGGAAAGGAACTTTCAAAGCGGATGGCCGTGAAATATATTATGGAGACGGAAAAAGGGGAAATGGTCCAGAGGGCCGTGGCCGAGTATAAATTTCTGGAGGATATTTTGTTCAGCGGGTACCAGAACAACCAGGGGGCTTTCGGGGGGTCGGTGAAATACCGGCTGGAATTCCGCTGACCCATGGATGACGGATAAAAGGTTTTGAAATGAGAATCGCCCCGATACATACGGCGCCGCTCCTTTGCGTTTGTTTTCTTCTGGCCATATTTTCCGGTTTCAGGGAAACCGCTTCGGCAGAACCCGGACCGGTTCCAAGCCCTTTGGTTTCCGATATCCGGATTGATATTGCGGGTGGTGGAAAGGCTGAACCGGAACTGACGGCGCTGGCAAAACGCCTGATCCGGGTCGAAACGGGCAAGCCACTGAGGCCGGATCAGGTCAACGACTCCCTGGGCGCGCTGAAAAAAGCCATGAGATTTGAAAAAATCCATGTAGATACCCTGGAAAAAGAAAACCAGACAACGGTTTTATTCCGGTTGACCCCGTTCCCGCTGGTTGAGTATATCAGGATTCGAAATGCCTTTCCCTTGTTTAAAAAAGATATCTTAAAGGCCATGACCCTGAACGCGGGAAACGTTCTGATTCCGGAAAGCCTTTCCCAACAGGCCGAAAACATCAAACGAATGCTTTCAGCCGAGGGATACCCTTCCCCCGCAGTCCACCTGACGGTTGAACCCGCATCCGAACCCGGAAATGTCGTCCTTGACGTCCGCCTTGAAAAAGGCCCCCCTCTGGTTATGAAGAAGGTGGTGTTTCAGGGCAACCGGGCTTTTTCCGGCATGAGGCTTCGGTACATGATGAAAACGCCCCCGTCCCTTTTCAGGTTCGGAATGGCCAAACGGTTTAAAAAAGAACTGCTTAAAAAGGATATTCAAACCATTACAGAGTTTTACCGCTTAAAAGGGTTTGGCGACGGTACCATTGACCCTGAGGTGAAGGTAACCGGGGATAGCCAGGCAGAGGTGATCGTCAATATCCATGAAGGCCCTCGGTATACTTTTCTTTTTTCCGGAAACAAGACCCTTTCTTCCCGGAAATTAAAAAAAACGACGGTTCATTTCAGATACGGCAACAAAAACGACAGGGGGCTTAAAAAAATCGCTACCGGAATCAAGGAACAGTATCGGGAAGCAGGATTTATGAAAACCCGGGTCGCGTATTCGGAAAAAAAAATTCCTGCGGGACCCGAAAGCCGGCGGGTCATCCGTTTCACCATTGAAGAAGGCAAAAGAAAGTTCGTGGAATCCGTCCACATTCGGGGCAACAGGGTTATGGGTGCCAAAAAGATCGAAAAACAGATGCTCACGGCGGAAAACGGCCTGTTTGGAAAGGGATACTATTCACCGGAAACGCTTCAGGATGATATTTTTGCGATCACGGCCCTTTACCTCAAGGAGGGGTTCATGGACCCCGATATCCGGACCCGGATCAAGGAGGATAAAGACGAGGATAGCGTTTCCATTCATCTCTCGATCGATGAAAAGGTGCAAACCCTTGTTTCATCGGTGGAAATTAACGGACTCTCCGTCCTGCCCCGAAAGGTCGCCCTTGAAGGCCTGGCCCTCAAGGAAGGAACGCCTTTCCGGGAATATATCCTGAAAAGCGATGAAAATACATTGTCGGCGATGATTTCCGAAAAAGGCCGCCCCTTTGTGGAAGTCAAGGGAACCTTTCAAATTCGGGACGGTGGTAAAAATGCCGATGTGACTTTCCATGTTTCCGAGGGAAAAGCGGTCCACATGGGGGAGATTTTCTTCCAGGGGAATTTTCGAACGCGTGAAAGCGTGATGATCGATGAAACAGGTCTCCACACGGGAGAGCCCTTTTCTCTTAAAAAAATGCTCCTTGCTCAAAAACGGATTCAGGACCTGGGACTGTTTGAATCCGTCCGGTTCAATCCATTGGGACTTGCTGAAAAATGGGAAGAAATCCAACTCCTGGCAAGTCTTGAGGAAAAAAAGCCCTATTTTATGGAACTGGAGACCGGTTATGAAACCGGACAATGCTTTTTTATGGCGGCAAAGGGCGGGGACCGCAACCTTTTCGGGAAAAATAAAAATTTATGGGCGGGTCTGAAGATCAGCCAGATCGGGTACAATGCAGAGACGGGTTTCACCGAACCCAGGTTGTTCGGCACAAAAATGTCTCTCAGCACCAGCCTGTATTCCCAGAGGACAGAAGAACTCAATCAGAATTTCGGAACCGCCGCTACCGGCGCCAATGTGGGATTTTCGCTGAAACCGTTTCAATATCTGACCACCCTGTTGAATTTCCGGTTCGAGGAGCGGGACCAGTTTGGCGGTGATGGGGAAGACCCTGCCCAGACGTATTCCCCGGATGAATTCAGACCCAGGACGATTACGGTGGTTACGCCGTCGGTCACTTTTGACGCCAGGGATTCCTTTATCCAACCCCGGAGAGGCTTCTACGGCGGCTTTTCAATGGATCTTTCCAGAGGAATAGCCGATCCTTTGGACAACTTCATCAAATATCAGGTGGAGTCCCGGTATTACTACACTCCCGCAGCCCGTCTGACCTTTGCCTGGATCGGCAGGGGAGGGATGATTCAGAGTTACGGATCCACGGATAAAGTCCCGGATGACCAGTTGTTTTTTCTGGGAGGGATATCCGATGTCCGGGGTTTTGAGGAAAACATGCTGCTCTCCGACACAGCAGGAGACCCATTGGGAGGCCGGACATTTCTCTTCGGCAGCATGGAAGCGAGATTCAATGTGGCGGGGAACGTGGAGGTGCCCTTGTTTATCGATACGGGAAAAATCAGCAGGACGTTTTATGAAGGCGCCTCATCGGATTTCCGCTATTCCGCGGGCCTGGGCCTGCGCTACCTCACGCCCGTCGGCCCCGTGGGCCTTCTCTATGGAAAAAACCTCGATTCCCGGAAAGGTGAATCTTCCGGGGTGTTTCATATTTCGGTGGGCTATACTTTTTAAGAAAATCGACAGCCGTGCCCAAAAATATCGGCGGGTACAGGCTCTCTAGTAGTTCCGATTCCTATGAACATACGCAGCTTTGCGCTTTATTGAAAAGGCCATTCAAAAAGGTTATTTCCAGAACCTGTTTCTCCACCATGTATTATTCTTTTTTTTTCCATATTTCATCATTAAAAAAATGGGCCGTTTGTGAACGCCCACCACCTTCAAACTCAATTACTTCTGATTGGTATCCTCTCGATTTATAATATTTTGAAACAGTCAGGACTATTTCTGATTTAACGATGAGTTCATCATAAAATATTTCGTCAGGAGCTTTGTAGGGTTTAATGTATCTTCTTAAAACGTTACCAGGCTGGATTCTGTATTTATCTTCCGGATATAAGCGCTCCCACCCCTTTTCTGAAGAAAGGTTGTTTTTTTTCTCATATTCCCTTTTTATTGACGGTAAAATCAGTAATGTCCGGTTAGGT
>DIKO01000076.1 GCA_002423615.1 Desulfobacteraceae bacterium UBA5616 | reverse complement strand
GTTGCGGGCATAGCCCGCGTTAGAACTTAACGACAAGATCGACCTGAATCACATCTTCTTCCTCATCTCCGTCTATTTCTTCGGTTTTGTAGTAATCGATCCCTGCGGAAACATTCTTGCTCAAGCCTACGGTGAATTCCGCTTCATATCCCTTGACACCCGTTGCGCCGCCGAAAAAGTCGGAATCCGGAACGAAATCCAGCCAGGCGTCCTTTTCCAGATTTCTGTAATTCAGGTTGACCTGCCAGTCACCGAGTTCTTTTACTTTCTTGTCCCCGATTTTGGCACCGAAAAGATAACCGGTGTCTTCCTCGTTGACATCCGCGGAAACATATTGACCATAGAGCGCTGCAAAAACCGGAAGGTTGGTGAGCCCTGCCTCGGCTTCCAGGGAAAAGGCGTCGTGATCATACATCCAGTTCCCGTCAGCATCCAGGCTGTTGGTCCCGGAGCTGTGTTCGGACCAGTCATTGCCCTCTATACCGTTCATGCCGTAATACGTGCCGGCAAATTTAATATATCCCGTATCTTTGAAATCAGCGTCAATTCCGGCTTGAAGGGCCATAATCGTTGGAAGGTCTTCCGTATCGGTATCCTTCCATTCGTCCAGTACAAAAACGGTCGGCGTCAGGAACACCTTTACGATATCGGATGCCTCGAAATTAAAGCTGGCTGCAAAACCGTCCGGCATGATGTCCCCGTCCCATAAAAGATCTTTGGGGTTCCAGATGGGATTGCCGAATTTTCCGGCAACGACCGTGACCATATCATTTTCGAACTGGGCATAGGCATAATCCAACATGGCATCGCCGGTTTCAAAAGTATCTTCCAGGGTCTGATTGGTGGATCGGGGGTCGGACCCACCGGATGCGATTCCGAAAGCAGCCGACCAGTAGTCGTTGACCTGGCTTTCAATGCCGGCCCGAAGCCGGATTCGGAACCGCTGGTTTTCACTGTCGGCCACATCTCTTTCCTCATCCTGGTAACGTACCCGGACGTCCCCTTTGAATTTCATGTTTGAAACCCATTTGGGTAATTCCGAAGCGAGGCATTCAGTTGAAAACATCCCAATTCCCGCCAACGTCAGTATGAAAAAACCCAAAACTGTGATCATCGAAAAAATCTTTTCCATTTTCATCTGCTCCTTTTTTTATTTATCTTGTTTCCAATTCATAAAATTTTACCAATTATTTCCCCCTCACCTGAAATTTTTCCCCTCTTCACCTCCTTCCGCGATTTAAAAGCCATAGTTAAACGTTTCAAACTCGATGGGTTTATCGTGCCTCCTTTTTCAGTTGCACCATCCAATTTCAGTTGCACCATCCAACAGTGATCTTCTTTGATAAAATTTGTGTTCAGGGGAAATTAAGGAATGATTAGAAAATCGTTAGGGGTTGTTTTATTGTGTTGGGCTGGATCAGGAATAGATATTTTCAAAATAAATTCGTACAGTTCTATCGAGGTGGGCGCCAATTTGCACGAGGAGGCTGTTTTAACGCTGGAAAGGATCAGATGCTAATCATAATCTAACAATTAACAAATATTGTACGAACAAAAGGCTTCTAAATTACCGCACAAAAGGAAGTGATCGTCGATGAAGATGGAGGACAATTAGTAATGATAACCCCCGGGATAATAATGATCGCCCTGCTGCTGATGGCCACGACCGGCTATTATTTGGGTGTGCGTAGGTCTGTTGCGGCAGCCGGTGGCCGACGGTTAATCAGGAATCTGCACTCGAGGCCCACCTATTACGGCTTGCTGACGGCCTTGTGGTGCGGTCTGCCGGCGGTGACTGTTTTTTCACTCTGGCAATTTTTCGATACCCAGGTTGTAGCCCACCTGGTGATTTCCCAGCTTCCTGCAGAGATAGAAAATCTGGAACCTTCGCACATCAGTCTTCTTCTGAATGATATCCGAAATGTTATTGCCCGGCAGGGTTCCTTGGAGCGGATCGACCCGGCCTTGCAGGCAGCCGCCGAACACTACCTGCACTTGCAGCGGATCAGCAATACGGCCTTGTTTGTTACGATCATGGCCCTTTCCATGTCAGCCCTGGTGGTGGTTCGAAGCCGTATCAACAAGGGTCTGCGTGCGCGCAACCATGTGGAAGGAATCGTGAAGGGCCTTCTGGCGGTATGTTCCACCATTGCCGTTTTCACCACCATCGGTATCGTGATATCGGTCCTCTACGAATCCCTGCGTTTTTTCCAGGCGGTCCCGGTTACGGAATTTCTTTTCGGCCTGAAGTGGAGTCCGCAGATGGCCATTCGCAGCGACCAGGTGGGGTCCTCCGGAGCTTTCGGCGCCGTTCCGGTTTTTGCCGGGACATTGCTGATATCGGGCATCGCCATGTGCGTTTCAGTGCCCATCGGCCTTATGGCTGCCATCTACCTGTCCGAATACGCCGGTAAAACCTTCCGGGCCATCGCCAAACCCCTGATGGAGATCCTGGCCGGTGTCCCCACCGTGGTTTACGGGTTTTTTGCGGCCCTTGTGGTAGCCCCTGTGATTCGCTCCCTGGGAGTGACCCTCGGACTGGATGTCGCTTCCGAAAGCGCATTGGCGGCCGGTCTGGTGATGGGAATCATGATCATCCCATTTGTTTCGTCTCTTTCAGACGATATGATCAATGCCGTTCCCCAGTCCCTCCGCGACGGGGCGTACAGCCTGGGGGCCACCCGGTCGGAAACCGTCAAGCATGTGTTGTTGCCAGCGGCGCTTCCGGGAATTGTGGGCGGCGTATTGCTGGCCGTTTCCCGGGCGATCGGCGAGACCATGATCGTGGTGATGGCCGCGGGATTGACGGCCAACCTGACGTTGAATCCCTTCAAAACCGTGACCACGGTCACCGTGCAGATCGTAACGCTGCTCGTGGGGGACCAGGAATTCGACAGCCCGAAAACCCTGGCGGCCTTTGCCCTGGGACTGCTGCTGTTTGTGGTGACCCTCGTTTTAAACGTTATTGCCCTGTATGTGGTACGGAGGTATCGGGAGCAGTATGAATAAATCATCCGTTAAAACCATCGACATTGTTCAGAAGGGACTCAAACGCCGTTACCGGGTGGAGCGCCGTTTCCGACGGCTTGGCCTGGCGGCCATCGCGGCGAGTCTGATATTTCTGATGTTGCTTTTCGTCAGCATTCTGGGAAACGGCTACTCGGCGATCTGGCAGACCCACATGCGTCTTGACGTCTATTTTGACCCGCAGGTCTTTAAGGATGTCGTCGTAAGCTCCGCAGATTACGGCAGGCTGGTCAAGGGGGCTTTGCGGTCTGTCTTTCCCGATGTCTCCGGACGGGGGGAGTTGCGAAAGCTGTCGGCCATGGTCAGTTCGGGTGCTGCTTTTCAACTGCGCGAAATGGTAATGGAAGATCGAGGATTAATCGGTCGGCAAAGCACCCTCTGGGTTCCAGCGGACGACGATGTGGACATGTTTTTTAAAGGCCGCCTGGGGCCGGAGAGCGGTCGTCTGACTGAAGATCAGCTATCCTGGATCGATCATTTGAAAGAACGCAAAATGATCCGCAAGCAATTCAATCGTGCCTTTTTCACCGCCGGCGACAGCCGCGAGCCAGAATTGTCCGGTATCCGGGGCGCTTTATATGGGTCCTTTTTCACCCTGCTGATCACCCTGGCGATCTCATTTCCCCTGGGTGTGGGCACAGCGGTCTATCTCCAGGAGTTCGCACCGCGCAACCGCTGGACCGATCTCATTGAAGTCAACATCAACAACCTGGCGGCGGTGCCTTCCATTGTTTTCGGGCTTTTGGGGCTTGCCCTTTTTCTTAATGTTTTTGGCGTACCCCGTTCAGCACCCCTTGCCGGCGGACTGGTTCTCACCCTGATGACCCTGCCCACCATTGTTATCGCAGGCCGGGCCGCTTTGCAGGCGGTGCCGCCATCCATACGAGAAGCGGCCCTGGGAGTCGGTGCGAGCCGAATGCAGACGGTTCTGCACCATGTTTTGCCCCTGGCCCTCCCGGGCATGCTGACCGGCACCATCATCGGTATGGCCCGTGCCCTGGGGGAGTCCGCGCCCCTGCTGATGATCGGCATGGTGGCCTTTATCGTGGATATTCCTCACGGATTCCAAGATCCGTCGACGGTGTTGCCCGTTCAGATTTATCTTTGGGCCGACAGCCCTGAACGCGCGTTTGTGGAACGCACGTCTGCGGCTACCATGGTACTGCTGGCATTTCTGGTTATCATGAACGGACTGGCTGTGTGGTTGCGAAGGAAGTTCGAGCGCCGCTGGTAAAAGGGTGTTACTCCCTGTCCCGCGGCAATTTTGTATAAACACCAACAAAACAAAAACAAGAAAAAACACAAGGAGGCAACATGAAGTTCGGTAAAACAGTCAAAAATACGGCTGCAGCGGCTCTGATTCTTTTGGGATCGTCATCCGTGACCACGGCCGGGGATGCCCGGGATTACATCAATATTGTTGGTTCTTCCACGGTCTACCCATTCTCTACCGTGGTGGCCGAGCAGTTCGGTAAAACGAGCAGTTTCAAAACACCGAAGATCGAGTCCACGGGTACCGGAGGGGGTTTTAAGCTTTTCTGCGCCGGCGTGGGCGTTAACCATCCGGACATCAGCAACGCCAGCCGCAGGATCAAAAAATCGGAATGCGAAGCCTGCACTGAAAATGGCGTAAACGAAATTTTGGAAGTCAAGATCGGCTATGACGGCATTGTCCTGGCCAACTCCAAGAAGGCTCCGGTTTTAAAGGCGACCCGAAAGGAGCTTTTTCTGGCCCTGGCAAAGGAAATTCCCGATCCCTCCGGCGGTGAGAAATTGATCGCCAACCCCTACAATACCTGGAAACAAATCAACCCCGCCCTGCCCGATACCAAGATCGAAGTGCTGGGGCCGCCGCCCACTTCAGGAACTCGCGATGCTTTCGTTGAACTGGTCATGGAACATGGTGCCGAATCCTTTCCATGGATCAAGGCCCTGAAAAAGAGCGATGAGAAAAAATTTAAATCCGTTGCGCACCCGGTGCGTGAGGATGGGGCTTATATCGAGGCTGGTGAGAACGACAACCTGATCGTTCAAAAACTTGAGGCCAATCCCAATGCCTTGGGTATTTTCGGATTCAGCTTCCTGGATCAGAATTCGGACAAAATTCAAGGTTCGGAGATCGAGGGCAAAATACCCACTTTTGAGGCCATTGCCGATGGAAGCTATTCAGTGTCCAGGCCGCTTTACTTCTACGTGAAAAAAGCCCATTTGGATAAAATTCCCGGCATTCGAGAGTACCTTGAAGAGTTCAGCAGCGAAAAAGCCTGGGGACCGGAAGGGTATCTGTCCGACAAAGGGCTGATTCCCATGCCCGACCCGGAACGCAAACAGTTTCAGGAAGATGTGAAAACGGTTAAATCCCTGGATCCCGGCCAGTTGAAATAAGGAGGCCGGATTTTAAACCCGCCGGGGGCTGATAAGTTGCCATACGGCCCCCGGAATGCTAATAAGACAGAATCGAATACATGCAGATAACATTTGTACAACCCTATCCGGCGATCCAGCAGGAGGACCGTGTGAAATACCAGCCGTCGAATAAAGGTGAGCACTTGACCCACTCCCTTCCGGAGCCCGATGAGGATAAACCCGGATCCGGGACCGTGGGCAAACCGTTTTTGGATGATCCGCGTATAACGTGTCGCCATGTCAATGTGTATTACGGCGTCAAGCACGCCATTCTGGATGTTTCCCTCGATATCGGCCGAAACGAGGTCATCGCCATGATCGGCCCCTCGGGGTGCGGCAAGTCGACGTTCATCCGCTGCTTGAACCGCATGAACGACACCATTGACGGTTGCCGCATCGAAGGGGAAATAAAACTGGATGGTACGGACATTTACGCCAAAAATGTGGATGTGGTGCCCCTGCGGGCACAGATCGGGATGGTCTTTCAAAAGCCCAATCCATTTCCCAAATCGATTTTCGACAATGTGGCTTACGGTCCTAAAATTCACGGCCTGGCGGGAAACCGTGCCGAGTTGGAGGAAATCGTGGAGACTTCCCTGAAAAAGGCCGGATTGTGGGAAGAGGTCAAGGACCGCCTGAACCAGTCCGGAACCGGGCTTTCCGGGGGTCAGCAGCAGCGCCTGTGCATTGCCCGGACCATTGCCGTGGGTCCGGAAGTGATTTTGATGGATGAACCGTGCAGTGCCCTGGATCCCATTGCCACCGCCAAAATCGAGGAGCTGATGGGCGAATTGCGTCAACAGTACTCCATCGTCATCGTGACCCACTCCATGCAGCAGGCTGCACGGGTTTCCCAGCGGACGGCCTATTTTCACATGGGGGACCTGATCGAAGTCGGTCTTACGCCCCAGGTCTTCACAATGCCCCGCCATCAACTCACCCAGGATTACATTACCGGCCGATTCGGTTGAAAAAGGAGCCATTTATGACCCTTCATTTTCAGAAAGAACTTGAAAAAATTAAAAAACAGATCCTTTCTCTGGGTTCCATGGTTGAGGAAAGGGTTCGGATGGTTGCCAAGGCGATTATAACATTTGATACGGAACTCGCCGGGAAAATAGAGGCCACGGATTTTGAGATCGATGAAATGGAAGTGGAAGTGGAGGAGGAGTGCCTTAAGGCCCTGGCCTTATATCAACCCGTGGCTGTGGATCTGCGGTTTATCGTCGCGGTTATCAAAATCAATAACGACCTGGAAAGAATCGCCGATGAGGCCGTCAATATTGCCCAGCGCATCCGCACCATTTCCAAGGCCAGCCGGGATAAGTTCTTTTTCGATTATGGGAGAATGGCGGAAAAATCCGGGAACATGCTGAAAAAAAGCCTGGATTCTCTTGTCAATCTGGATTTGGGCATGGCCTTCGGCGTTCTGACAACGGACGATGAAGTGGACGCCATGCATCGGGATGCCTATGATACCATCAAGCAGTACATCCGGGAGCATCCCGACAAAGTCACCTACCTTCTCAACCTCTACCTCATATCCCGTCACCTGGAGCGGATCGGCGACCATGCCACCAATATCGCCGAGGAAGTGATTTATCTCATCGAAGGAGAAATCGTCCGGCACGAAAATTTTTAACCTTCAGCAGCCTTGAAATCCGCTTCCCGCCCTGTTTTTTTCTGGGACAAAAAGAGTTTTGTAAAATTTCCTTCAAAATGCTAAAAAGCCGAAAATTGACGAAAGCACTGGTGCGATTCCGTGCTTTCAACCAAATGATCGCTGATTGAATGGAAATTGAATTCTGTGAATCTTGAAAAAAATACGATCTCCTCAAATGTCCAATCCATCCATCTCACCGCCGTATGCGGCACCGGCATGGGGGCCCTGGCCTGCATGCTCAAGGACCTCGGGTTCGGGGTGACCGGTTCGGATAATGCCGTTTACCCCCCCATGAGCACCTTCCTGGAAAAAAAGGGAATCCAGGTCTTCAACGGGTTTGACCCCAAGAATCTGGCTCACAGGCCTGATCTGGTGGTGGTGGGGAACGCCGTACGCAGGGACAACCCGGAAGCTGTGGCCATGCGGGAAATGGGTCTACATTTCTGCTCCATGCCCCAGGCCCTCAACCATTTTGTCGCAAAGGGCAAGAAAGTCATCCTCGTGGCAGGGACCCACGGGAAGACCACCACTTCTTCCATTGCCGCGTGGGTTTTAACCGAAGCCGGTCTCAACCCGTCTTTTTTTATAGGCGGCATATTGACCAATTTCGATTCCAACTACCGCCTGGGCCGGGGCGATTATATCGTCATCGAAGGGGATGAGTACGATACCGCCTACTTTGACAAGGGACCGAAATTTCTTCATTTCGACCCCCATGCGGCGATTCTTACCGGTATCGAATTCGATCACGCGGATATTTTCAGGGACCTCGACCACGTCACCGAGGCGTTTGACCGCCTGGTCAGCCGGGTGTCCGTCGACCATACGTTGGTGGCCCATGACGACAACACCATCGTGGACCGCCTGGTCGCCAAGGCCCCATGCAGGGTAAAACGATACGGACGGAAAGAAACCTCCTCCTGGCGCCTCGGCGGGATATCCGTAAAGCCTCCGGATACGGATTTTGAGGTGCAAAAAGAGCAAAAACATTATGGCTGGTTCAAAACCCGGCTGGTGGGAGAGCATAATTTAAGCAACCTGTTGTCCGTCATCGCCGTTGCCGACGGCCTTGACATCCCCGTGGAGAAAACCCGTGCAGCCGTTTTCTCCTTTTCAGGGGTCAAAAGACGCCAGGAAGTACGGGGAGTGAAAAACGGCATCACCGTCATGGACGATTTCGCCCACCACCCCACGGCGGTCAGGGAAACCATCCGGGCCGTCAAACCGTTTTACCCCGATGGGAGGTTGATCGCGGTGTTCGAACCCAGGACCAACACCAGCATGCGCAGTGTCTTTCAGGCGGTGTATCCGGAGTCCTTTGATGAGGCCGATATCATCTGCATCCGCAAACCCCCGCTGTTGAATAAAATCCCTGAAGGCGAGCGGTTTTCATCCGAAAAACTGACAACGGCCCTGAAGAAAAAAGGAAAGGACGCGCACTATTTCGAAGATACGGACGCCATTATCGACTTTCTCTGCCAAAACGCCGTTCAAAACGACCTGATTCTTATCATGTCCAACGGCGGATTCGACAATATCCATGAAAAACTGTTGAAAAAATTATGAATTAACCTTTTCCTTCACGAGATGCAGTAGCTGGTGAATGGGAAGTGAGAGGTTTGAAGTGGGAAGTGAGAAAGGGGAATTGAAAACGCTGATCAAAGATATCCGGGAACTGATCCTCTCCGCCCGTAAAGCGGTGGTTCATTCCGTTGACTTGATCCAGGTCTTCACCAACTTCGAGATCGGCCGCTGCATTGTCAAACATGACCAGCAAGGCGAGGAGCGGGCTGAGTATGGCAGGAAAATTCTTCGGGAACTGGCCACAGAGCTGACGTCGGAATTTGGCAATGGCTTCTCGAAGAGTAATCTTGAATATATGCGACGGTTTTATCTGCTTTACAAGGATCGAAATTCGCAAATTGCCCAGACACCGTCTGGGCAATTACCAGCACCTGAGAAAACCCAGACAGCGTCTGGGGGATCTGTTCTCCTGGCAAAATCGAAGACGCTTTCTGTGCAGTTCACCTTAAGCTGGTCTCACTACGTATTCCTCATGGGGATCAAGGATGAAGAGGAACGCAGCTTTTATGAAATCGAGGCAACCCATCAAAACTGGGCGCTGCGTGAACTCAGGCGCCAGTTCAATTCCGGTCTGTACGAACGTTTAGCCTTAAGTCGGGACAAGGAAAATATCCACAAGTTGGCACGGGAAGGGCAGACCGTCACCCGGCCTCAGGATTTACTGAAAGAGCCCTATGTTTTGGAATTCCTTGGGTTGGATGAGAAAACCAGATATTCCGAAACTGATCTGGAATCAGCCATCATCGACAAGCTCGAACGCTTCCTTCTGGAATTGGGCAAAGGGTTTCTGTTCGAGGCCCGGCAGAAGCGCTTCACCTTTGACGAGGAACATTTCTTCGTCGATCTTGTCTTTTATAACCGCCTGCTGCGTTGTTATGTCCTCATCGACCTTAAAATCGGCAAATTGACCCACCAGCACCTGGGCCAGATGCAGATGTACGTCAACTATTTCGACCGGTCCATAAAGCTGGCGGATGAACACCCAACGGTCGGCATCATTCTCTGCAAAAAGAAACATGACGCGCTGGTTGAAATCACCCTCCCGGAGAATGCAAATATCTATGCCAAAGAGTATCAGCTTTATCTGCCGGACAAGGAGGAGTTGAAGCGGAAACTTGTGGAATGGAGTGAGGAGGCAGAAAGGTTGGTTGGAGGGGGTGGGGTATGATCATGTTGCATAGCTCATGGCTCAAAAGACCATTAGAAAGGTGTGGAAAAGAATCGGTGGAGGACCTCCATCAATACAATGCTCCACCTATTGAAATGGTTCTATCCCTCATGTTTGCCAAAGTCTTCAGCGAGGAATTGGAATGAAAAACCGGCCAATCAAATACCTGGATCTTTTTGCAGGTGCCGGTGGCCTCTCCGAAGGGTTTATCCTGACCGGATTTCTCCCGGTAGCGCATGTTGAGGCTGACAGGGCAGCCTGTTTTACGCTGAAAACCAGAATGGCATATCACTGGCTCTCGTCCCATGGTCAATCTGAAAGATATGATGATTACCTATGTGGAAAGATAACCCGCAGGGAATTGTATGAAGTTGTTCCGGAGCAATGTATCCAATCTGTAATCAATGAAGAAATCGGCGAAGCCTCACTCGACCATGTATTCATGAAAATCGATGAATTTCTTGGCAATTCCACACTCGACCTGATTATTGGCGGCCCGCCATGCCAAGCCTATTCCATTGTCGGACGGGCAAGAGACAGGAACGGGATGAAGGGCGACAAGAGAAACTATCTGTATTTTTATTATGTGGAGTTTCTTAAGCGTTATAAACCGTTATATTTTGTCTTTGAAAATGTAACTGGCCTGCTTTCGGCAAGGGATAGTGAAGGCAACCTTTATTTCGACAATATGAGAGCACTCTTTCGCGAAGCCGGCTATGAGACAGAATATATGGTTCTGTCAGCGGAGAAATACGGCATTCTCCAAAACCGGAAAAGAATAATTTTGGTTGGAAGACGGGGGAAGAAAACAGGTTTCTATCCAGATCCCCTCAAATGGTATCCCGGCGTCAAAGTGAAGGAAATTTTTTCCGATCTTCCACCGCTGAATGCCGGTCAGGGCGAAGTCCGGCCGTGTAAGGTCAGGAATTATTCCGTAACCGTTCACAGGGCCAAT
>DIKO01000090.1 GCA_002423615.1 Desulfobacteraceae bacterium UBA5616 | reverse complement strand
TAATTACGCTTTTTTTGGGATTAAAAGCTTCATAAATTATCGTCTTTTCGTTAAGTGGATAAGAGGTTTCATCTTTACCAGTCGATGGGGAAGTAATCCTTTAAAAATTTGCCGCACCAGTGTTTTCCGGTGAGAATGCCGTGGAAAAACGGATCACAGATTCTTGCAGCCCCGTCAACGATATCCAGCGGCGGCTGGAAATCGTGCAGCTCCTGTTTTTGTTTCGCAAGGAGGAACGGGTCCTCATCCGTAACCCAGCCGGTGTCTACGGAATTCATGAAAATGCCGAACCGGGCCAGGTCTTCGGCCGCGGTATGGGTCAGCATGTTCAGGGAAGCCTTGGCCATATTGGTATGGGGGTGGCGGCTCCCTTTTTTAAACTTCAGGAATTTTCCCTCCATGGCGGACACATTCACGACATGTTTCTGTCCGGTGTACGATTCTTTCATTAAATGGATCAACTTGTTGCACAAAACAAACGGGGCCACGGAATTCACCAGCTGGATCTCGAGCATTTCCGCGGTCGGAATCTCCCCCAGCCCCAACCGCCAGGAATTGGTCTTCCGAAGGTCCACCTGCTGGAGATCGGCATCCAGTTCAGCTTCCGGGAACATCTCCGGAGCATTTGAGGCAGGGTCATGGGGATAGGGGATCTGGGACAGGTGGGCGGACATGCGCAACCCAATGCCGGGGGAGGCACCGTTCCAGGTCGCCGGAAGGGCCCTGTTTTTCGCCGCATGGTCCTCCTGCCCGAAATTCAGCCGGAGGATGCAGGACCGGTAATCCTCCAGAAGGGACCGGGCATCGGCCGGCAATTGCTCCACCCCTTTTGTTTCCTTTTCCATGAGATGCGCGTAAAAACCCGGGGGACGCCGTACGGTCTGGGCCGCGTTGTTGATGAGGATGTCCAGACGACGGTAAGTCTCTTTGAAAAAATCGGCAAAAAGCTCAACGCTGGGAATATGACGCAGGTCCAGGCCGTAAATCCGAAGCCGTGAGCCCCACTCGCCAAAATCGGGTTCTTTGGAAAATCTTAAGGCAGAATCCACGGGAAAACGGGTGGTGGCCACCACCATCGCCCCGGCTCTCAGCATCATCAAGGTTGCCTGGTATCCGATCTTGAGACGGGATCCGGTGATCAATGCCACCCGGCCTTTTAAGGAAGCGGTCTGGAAGCGTTTCCGGTAGTTCAATTCCGCGCATTTCGGGCACATGGCGTCGTAAAAATGATGGAGCCTTGAAAACCCGGCTTTGCATACATAGCAGTTTCGCGGCGTTTCCAGAATATCCGACTTGTATTCACTTCCGATTGTATCACCATGCAGTGACACCTGCAGGGGAGCCGAAAAGACACTGGCTTCCCTGGATCTGCGGATTCCCGTGGCCGCTCTTAACCGGCGTTCTTTTTCCACAATGGCCATCCGCATTTGCTGCTTTATGTCTTTATTCCGCTTTTTCATCTCCTTCCGGTCGGGACGGGATATTTTCCCGGCCGCGGTCATCAGGGCAATCCGCCGGGATTCGGGCAAAAGAGACAGAAACTCCGGTTGGTCGGCAATTTTTTCCAGGAGGGGGATGCAGTTCAATAGGGCGTCCACGGTTTCCTGCTTTTCGTTGATGTGGGTATCGGTCCTGGGGTCATCCATATTTTTGATGTCTCAAATCTCTTTTCGATCAAACGCCGCCAGCACCGACACCATGATCAGGAGAATAAAAATGGCAATGTTCAAAATAGGATGTACGGATCCCATGTTATGGAACGGGCTGTTGCTGAGAAGGGAATCCGCATAAGCCTGGACCATAAAGACTTTGGGGTATAGCATCCGCCATAAGGCAGGTTCGGAATCGACCATCGAGGGAGCAGCCGCCCTGACAAGATCGCTGGTCAGGATCCTGTGCCCGCCGTCGGAAATAAAACCGATCAGCAGGATTCCCATGGTAAACATCGCGCTGATAAAATCGGGCATAAAAAGCGACAAAAGGGAGACGCAGGCAATGACAAACAGCAGGTTGATGGAAACGACGAGGGATGCAACCGGATATGCCGGAATAAAAGTTCCCGTTTTTGACCATGCGGTCAGAAAAATCGTCAGGTGAAGCAACAGCATGAAAACAAGACACAGCAGCCAGGTGCCGGTAACCCGGCCAAGAACGTATTCCCGTCTGAAAACAGACCGGGACAGGAACAGAACCATGCTGCCGTCCTCACGGTCCCGGCTGAAGAGCTTCATTGAAATCATGGCGGCCATGAGGTACATTCCGCCGGCAATCAGATGGAACACGGTTTTTGAAACATGCCAGGCAATCGCCTGGTTGTCCACCATTCTCCCGTTAACCGTGTATCGGCCGTCATAACACCCGCGGATCAGCAATATGAAGAGGATGGAAATCCCGAAAAGGACATAAACGCTTTTGTGCCGCAACTGATCCCGCAGGGTATAGGCCGTAATTTTTAAGACATGCTTCATTTCACTTGCCCGAGGTATCGAAAAAATACGTCTTCAAGAGTTTCGTGATCTTTCACAATGGCGTTTACCGCATCCTTGACCAGGATTTTTCCCTTGACCATGATCGCCGCCGTTTCACAGGTTCTTTCCGCTTCCGAAAGCATGTGGGAGTTCAGGATGACCGTCACGCCCTGATCGTGGAGATGTTCAAGGATGTTCCGGACATCCCGGATGCCGATGGGGTCAAGGCCGATGGTGGGCTCATCCAGAATCAGCAGGGCCGGATCTCCGAGAAGGGCTGACGCGAGCCCCATGCGTTGGCGCATGCCCTTCGAGTATTCAGCGGACCGTCTCCCTTCCTCCCCTTTCATGGATACCGTTTCAAGAACCCGGTCGACGTTCTTTTTCACTTCTTTCCCCGGAATCCCGATGAAAGCCGCATGGCGCGAGAGATATTCGAATCCGGAAAGATACGGCGGAATCAGGAGCTGTTCCGCCACATAACCCACCTGTCTCCGGGAGCAGGGATCAGATGAAGGCAAACCGGCAATGGTAATGCGCCCCGAGGAAGGTTTGACAAAATCAAGAAGCATCCGGACAATGGTGGTCTTGCCTGCGCCGTTGGGCCCGAGCAGGGCAAAGGCCTCTCCCTTTTCAATCGTGTAAGAAGCATGATCGACAGCGGTAAAGGCACCGAATTTTTTCGTAACGGCCTCGAGTTTGACCATTTTCATCCCTTCTCCGATATCAGGTGCTATTGCAGGGGGTTGAGACTAACTCCACGAGCGCCCGCCTTTCAGTCTGCACTCGGAAATCATGGTTAACCTCTATACCCTTTGGGGCTGCAGGATGTCCACCGTATTTTTTCCTCCTGTCATTTTTCCCGCTGTTTTTAATTTTTCCGCCGACCCTTCTATCCGTTCCTCCAACGACCTTTCAAACAGCCTTCAAAATAATTGAAATTCTAAGCGATATCTGCCTATAGTATTTTTCATCCGGATCTGATCCGGATCATCATCCGAACAGCATTTCGATATCTTAATCCGTCTGCCCAACTATCAATGGATATCATATAATTTAAGTAGGTTGTGATCATGTTGGAAGATATCGTTTTAATAAACCGGAAAGGAGATCTCATGAAGAAAGTGTTGGATGGTATACGGGTTCTGGATTTCGGCCGTGTGGTGGCCAGCGCCTTTTGCGGCACCATGCTGGCGGATATGGGGGCGGATGTCATCAAAATCGAACGCCCCGGCGGGGAATTCGACCGGTCATTGGGTCCCATGACACCCGATGGCAGGGCTATCGTGTACGAACTGATCACACCCCGCAATAAAAAGTCCATTACCCTGAATACCCGCCATCCGGAAGGATTGAAAATTCTGGATGAACTGGTCGGAAAATCCTCCATGGTGATCTCCGGATTCACGCCGGAAGGCAACCGACTGATGGGGCTGGAATACGATCGCCTGAAGCAGGTCAATCCGGCGATCATTCTGGTGGCCATATCCGGTTTCGGCCAGACCGGACCGTATCGGAACAGGCCCGCTTTTGATTCCATAGCCCAGGCGGAGTCCGGCGCCATGAGCTATTCGGGCTTCCCGGGCAATCCGCCTACACGCGCGGCCGTTCCCTATGTGGATTTTTCAACAGCCATCATCGGGGCATACGGAGCGGTTCTGGCGCAACTGCATTTTGAACGGACCGGTTGCGGCCAACTCGTGGACGTCTCCATGTTCGATACGGCATTCACCTTCGTGGCCGGCGCGGGCGTACTCGCAGAAAAAACACTGCTCGATCGAATTCGTCCGCAGATTGGAAACAATTCATACTACAATTACACCGATGCATTTGAAGCCAGGGACGGGTGGATTATCATCAGCGCTATCGGGAACCCTATCTGGGGAAGGCTCGCCGCGGTCATCGGCCATGAAGAATTATCGAGCAACCCGAAATTTGCGGATGATGACAGCCGCTACTGGAACCGGGATCTCATCCGGCCCGTCGTAGCCGATTGGGTGGCCCGCTACACGTCATCGGAAATTATCGAAATACTGGAAGCCAACCGGGTTCCCTGCGGAAGGGTTAACAAGATTCAGGACCTCACGGAAAATCCCCAGCTGCAGATTCGAAACATGATCGCAGACCATCATTACGCCGGAATCGGAACCGTCCCGGCACCGGGTGTTATTCCCAGACTCTCCGAAACGCCGGGAACCGTCGAAAGGGATCCACCACATCTGGGCGAACACAACCAGGAAATTTATCAGGGTCTGCTGAACTATTCCCCTGAGGACCTGGAGATATTCCGTCATAAAGGGATCATCTGAAAGCGGCTCACTTACGCTCCGAGAAAGACAAATCCGAGTGGCCCCAGGCCTTACTGGGGCTGAACCCATCAATATTTTTAAACAGAGAAGGAAAAAGGAGGGCGAAGATGACTCAAACAAGGGGCAAGAGTGGCACTTTAACATCAATACCGCCTACCTTCTGGTCGTTCTGGTGCTGGGTGTGGGGTCGGGCTGGTTCATCGACAAATACGGCCCGAGACTGAGCATTCTCATCGGTTCGGTGGTCGGCGCCCTGGGCCCTTCCGTAGCGGGTAGAATCGCCGAGGCAACGGACAGCTATCAACTCCTCTACCTCCTGGGGGCAGTGGCGAACGTCCTGTTCGTCGTCATGACCCTGTTTGTCAAACCGACCCGGGTGGAACTGGAAATGAACGTCAGGACGTGAAAGGCGGGATCTGATGGCAGACAATTTTTTTCCCCCGCCTCATGAACCCAAAAACGGTTTTTTCGAAACAGGGGTCTATCAGGATGCACTGAATCGCTATCCCACGGTGGTCGACCTGGTGGCGCAAAAGGCGGAGGAAAACGGAGACAGGGTGTGGCTTGAATTCCAGGATGGAAGAACGTTCACCTATCGGCACGTTTATCGAAAAGGCAGACAACTTGCCGCGGGTTTCAGAGAAAAAGGGGTCCGGCCGGGGGACCATGTGGCTATTTTTTCAATGAACCGTCCGGAATGGATACTGTCGTATTTTTCGATTCTCATGATAGGCGGCATCCCGGTAACGGTCAATACGGGATTCATCAGGGACCCGTTGGTGTACAACCTGACCGCATCCGGCTCCGGATTTGTAGTGGTGGATTCCAGGCTTCTCGACAGATATCTTGAAATAGAAAAACAGGTTGATTTTATCAGGCATGTATTTGTTATCGGGAAGGATTCCATCACGGAAAGAAAGGTTCCGTCAACTCGATTCAGTTTTGTCGAAGACCTGCTTGACACCTGCCCGGCGGATTTGCCGGAAGTTAAGCCAAATGGAATGGATGCCTGTGCCATGATATTGACTTCGGGTACGACCGGTCCCTCGAAAGTGGTGGCGGATTGTCACGCGCAATTCATCTCTACGGCGATATTCCTGGTGGATGCGGGCGCCATGGGTCCGGAGAGTGTGGTCTATACGTACTTGCCGTTATTCCATATCATGGCCCTGGATATGGCCGCCCTGACCTCCATGATGGCGAACGCAAAAATGGTGCTGGTCGAATCCTTCGATCCTTCCGTTTTTTGGGAACACGTGCAGAAATACAAGATATCACATTTCCCCGCCGTGGGCCCGATCCTGGAAATGCTGTTCAAACAGCCTGAAAGCAAACTCGAAAAAGGCCATGGTCCGCTTACCGCCGTGGCGTATTGCTCCAGGGAAATCTGGACCCTTGCGCAGGAGCGGTTCGGGATTTCGATCACGGGGGGGTATGGCAGCACGGAAATCGGCATTGCGGTGAGTTCCCCCTCCGGGATAAACCAAGCGTGGAAGAATCCGCCCGGTTCCTGCGGCTTTCCAGGGCCCCATGTGGAAGTAAACATCATGGACGAAAACGGCACATTGCTGCCTCCGGGGAAAACAGGTGAAATCATCGTACGTTCGAAAATTCCCTGGACGATTTTCAGTGAATATTACGGCATGCCCGAAGCAACTGCCGTGGCGTTTAAAGGGCTGTGGTTTCACACCGGCGATGCAGGATATTTCGATGCGGACGGATACCTGTATTTCGTGGACCGGCTCAAAGATGCGATCCGCCGGAAAGGGGAAAATATTTCTTCATATGAGGTCGAGCAGATCCTTTTAAAACATCCGGCAATTTCGGATGTCATGGTTATGCCCGCGGCATGTGAAGTGGGAGAGGATGAAGTTCTGGCCGTTATTGTGCGAGCTCCGGGAAGCAGCCTTACGCCTGAGGAAATTGTTCGGTATTCAAAGGAGAACATGCCGCATTTCTGGGTGCCCCGATTCCTTCGATTTGTTGACCGCCTGCCGAGAACACCGACCGGAAAAATCGAAAAATTTAAAATGAAAAAAGAAGGTGTCACTTCGGATACTTTTGACCGCAGGAAATAAAGAATATATATTTCTCCTGGGTCTGTTCCGCACCGTTGCCGTGTATCAGTTGATACAAATACCTTGCTGCTCCCGGTCAACCCGGGTGGATCATTCAAAATGAGAAAAAACGGATGGGTTGTTTATCTGATCCGGTGTTCCGATGATTCCGTATATTGCGGAATCACCAACAACCTTAAGAACCGGCTTTCAGCCCATAATCTGGGCAAGGGCGCGAAATACACAAGGTCCCGGAGGCCTGTTCAACTGGTTGCAGCGACGCCTGAAATGACAAAAAGCGATGCGCTTAAATTGGAATATCGCATTAAACGGGTTTCTGCCGATAAAAAAATGATCGAACTCAAAAAACAAAAGGAAAAAACGCCTCGATGGCCGCAACCCCTGGAACCCGTCTAAAATCCCTGCCTGAACCGCTTGCTGCGTTAAAATCCGCAACAATCTTGATGAAGTTCTTAGTCTCTTAACAATAAATTTGGTAACCGTTCACAGGGCCAA
>DIKO01000109.1:12840-69700 GCA_002423615.1 Desulfobacteraceae bacterium UBA5616 | reverse complement strand
TGAGTTAACTGCATACCCACTAAAAAATTAAACGAAAGTGTAAAATTTATTGTCAATCTGAAGGATTTCGGAGGATGCTAAATGGCGGTTATCACGATTTCAAGATGGTTTGGAGCAGGGGGCTGGACCCTGGGGACCCGTTTGTCGAAGAGACTGGGATACCGGTACATTAACGAAGATATGATCAAGGAAGCCGCAACAAAGCTCAATGTCTCGGAGGGGCAGGTTGAATATTTTGAAAAAGAAGGCGCCACCAAACTGATGCGTTTTCTCGATAAAATCGTTAATTCATCATTTATCGACCGTCATATCTCGGATCGATACGGGTATGTGAATGAACGAAGCTATGTGGATGTTATCAGTAAAATCGTTCTGGAGCTTTACGAAGAAGGAAATGTCGTCATCATCGGCAGGGGAAGCCAGTTTATATTGAAAGACCGTCCCAATGCGTATCATATCCAGCTGGTTGAGGAATTGGAATCCAGAATCAATTTCATCATGACAAAATACAATCTCTCCTACGCCGAAGCCGAAAAAACCATTAAACAGCGGGATCAGATCAGAAGCAGCTTTTTGAGCTTTTTCCACGACAAGGGCCATATCGACGACCCCTTGAATTATGATCTGGTGTTCAACATGGACCGTGTCACCATGGATAAAACCGAAGACCTGATCGTGGAACTGATCCGGGATTGAAGGATTTGTCGAAATTCTCATCAGGCCGCCGAGGATACCCTCACCATACATGATGGATGATTTCGAACGGCATTTAATTTAAATGGTTGAGCAGTTGAAAATGATCTTAATGATTTTCAGGAGGAAGCGAACATGTATTCAAAGACCGTAATGGACCATTTCAGGAACCCCAGAAATGTGGGAGTGATCGAAAATGCCGACGGAGTGGGTGAGGTGGGAAATCCACTCTGTGGGGATATGATGACGATTTACCTGAAAATTGACAAAGAGGTTATCGAAGATATCAAATTTCAGACCTTCGGGTGCGGATCGGCAATTGCCGTTTCAAGTATGCTGACGGAAATCGCCAAGGGCAAATCCATTGCCGACGCTAAAAAGATCACCAACAAGGATGTCGCCGAAGCCCTGGAAGGGCTTCCCAAAAATAAATTGCATTGTTCGAATCTTGGCGCGGATGCCCTTCAACTTGCCATCAAGGATTATGAAGGACGGAAAACCGGAAAGGCACCGGTGGAACTGAAGCGAAAAGAAGCCCATGAACACAACCATGAGGGGAAGTGCTACTGCCCTTACTGCGACGTTGAGATTCAGGAAGACGCCACGTTCTGCAGGGCATGCCAGACCAGTCTGGAAGACGAACATCACTGAAGAATGAACTCGGGGGACATTTAAAATGAAAATTATCAATCTGGATCATATATCCTCTAAACCCCTTCTTCCGGAAGTCAAACAGGCGATGATCAGCGCAATCAACAACGATTACGCCAATCCTTCCAGTCAACATAAAAAAGGGGAAGAGGCAGCAGAGGCTCTGGAAAAGGCGAGAGCATCCGTGGCCGCCCTGATTCACTGCGAAACGCCCAAGGAGATCGTTTTTACTTCAGGGGGAACCGAATCGGTGAATCATGCGGTTAAAGGCGTGGCCATGGCCAATGCCGACAAAGGAAAACATATCGTCACCACCAACATCGAACATAATGCCGTTATCCGCAGTCTCAGGCGATTGAAATCCGATGGCTTTAAAATAACCTCGGTTTCGGTGGATAAAAACGGGCGGGTCAATCCCCGGGACATTGCCGAAGCCATCTCCGATGAGACCATCCTGGTTTCCGTCATGCACAGCAACAATGAAACCGGAACCCTTCTGCCGATCGCCGAAATCGGAAAAATCACCCGGGAGAAAAAGGTCATCTTCCATACCGATGCGGTGGATTCCGTCGGCATCGTGCCCATAGATGTTCAGGAACTGGGGGTGGATCTTCTAAGCTTTGCGTCCAACACTTTTTACGGGCCCACCGGTGTCGGCGGTTTGTATATCCGCAGGGGAACCATGATATGGCCCCTTTTAGACGGCGGGGTTCAGGAAGGCAATAAGCGGGCGGGAACTGAAAACCTTATCGGCATCATCGGTATGGGCGTTGCCGCTGAATCGGCCGCAAAAAATATGGAGTCGCGCCTGGCCCAGCTTTTGAAGCTGAAAAATACATTGCTTACCGAAATGCCCAATTATATCGATGAGTATATTATCAACACGCCTCCCGAATTCAGCCTTCCCAACCTGGTGTCCGTTTCCATCAAATACATCGAGGGGGAGAGCGTGATGCTGATGCTGGACGATGAGGATATCGCCATTTCCACCCGATCGGCATGCGCGACAGGGTCGCTGCGGGCTTCTCATGTATTGATGTCCATCGGCCTCGAACACGCGGATGCCCAGGGTACTCTGGTCATCGCCTTTGGCGTGGACAATGAAGAAAAAGATATCGTCACTTTTCTGACGGCCTTGAAAAAGATCGTGACCACCTTGAGGCAAATATCTCCGCTGTATACAAAAACACATTAACAGCGGCGTGGATATCAAGGGATGGCCTTTGGGCGAAGGAGTCGTTTTTACCCCGCTGCTTTGAGTTTTTCTCCATAGCGGGGTTTAAACGCCTTGTTCAGGGATTCATCCAAAATGGCTTCATATCCGTAAACTCGGGCGACGGTCTCTTCGCGCTGGTCCAGAAAGGTTAAGTTTCCGGTTATTTTATGGGATGAAGTGCTGTTGATCTCCAATACCGCAGTGATGTCTTCCTTTGGAAACTGCGGCTGGTACTGTCGATAACCGGCGTAATAAACAGGAAGGGATGCCGCCCCCAACTGTTCATAGCACCACAGCGACGCCATCTGAAAAGCGGAGTCGAGAACCAGGGGATCCCCCACCCATTTGTTTCTTAGGGGATTTTTCATCCATTTTTGCGGCGAAGGCGCCGGTGACAGGCGAGCGACCATTCCCTGGGGAGTGAGGGTGGAGACTTCTTTGATTCCCTGAAGATCGCCGCCGTGAAAGAGAATTTCGTTATATATGTTTTCGATGCTTCGGGAGTAACCGTTGGATCCCATAAATGGGGGGGGCTGAAAAAAGGGGGCGATTTCAAGGCCGTTCCCCAGAATCGCCCTGGCCCTGGAATGGATCGTTTCAATGTCCCTTTCACCCTGGCTCCTGATTTCAACCTCCACTTCATAAACCGAGCCGCTTTTCCGGACCTTTCCGGCCATCAGGCGGACCCGGCATCCATGGTTATCGATCTTAATCCCATTTAAAACCCGCATATCGTCAAATCCCAGAAGGATCAATCCGGGGTTTTCATGCAGGGCCCCATGGGCAAACCATTCGGCCATGAGCGCCAGGGGAACCACCGGTGTGCCGTTCAGACGGTGAGAATCAAGAACGGGATATTCATCCGTGTGGATATCGCGCTGAAATGCCGGGAAAAGGGGTTGTTTCAGACCCCTGCCGGAGGATATGGCCGGCCGGCTGAAAACCGGGGATAAATCACCGGCGTTCACCTGTTGGCCCATGGTGCTTCCGATGACGACTTCCACAGGGTTATCCTGGATGGATTCCAATTCTCCGATCATCATTTCCGCCCCGGCTTTCAGGGGGAGAAGAGCGATGTGGTTCCTGGAAAACTCTTTTTTTAGGGCCGGGGATACCATACCGCCGTCCCATGGACCCCAGTTGATGGAAATTGTTTTGCAACGGGGTCTTCGCATGTTTTCCTGCCTGGCGATTTTATTGAGCGCCTCATTGGCCATGGCATAATCCACCTGGCCTTTGTTTCCGGTTCTCGCCGCCACACTGGAAAACAGGACGAGATATTTAAGATCCCCTGTGTATGCCGGGTTTAAGAGGTTAAAAAGGCCTTTGACTTTGGTTTCAAAAACCCGGGCGATTTGTTCCGGATTTTTGTCGACGATGAGACGATCCTCCAAGACTCCAGCGCCATGAATCAGGGCTGTTGCCGGTCCGTGGTCGCGCCGGATTTTCTTCCAGATGGACTCCAGTGCTTCGGCGTCACGGATGTCCACCGAATAATAATCGACTTTTGCGCCCGTTGCGGAGATCCTGTCCAGGGTGGACCGGATCTCCCGGTTGGCGGCGTATTTCCGGAAAGTGTCTCCTACCCGTGCCGGCGACACTTTCTGATTTCCGAACTCATGTTCCAGAATAGCTTTTTTGATTTCCGATTCAACGGAAAGATGTCTGCTCCACTCCGGCTCGATAAACGGTTTGGGAGACCTTCCCAGAAGAACCAGGGTGGGGCGGTATTTTTCAGCCAGAGCCAAGGCTGCTTCCGCGGTTACGCCCCTTGCGCCTCCGGAAATCACGACCACATCATCCCGGCCAAGGTTGAGAGGTTGGGTCTCACCCAACGGCAGCGCCGATGTTTCCAGCACATACCGGTTTTGCGGGGTCAGACCGATTTCCACCGGCGAATCCGGGTCCGCGTTCAGAAGTTCATCGACAATCGCCGAAGCCATCTTATCGTATTGGTTCCAATCCGGCGGTACGTCAATGGCCAAGCAGGAGACGGTCTCCCATTCCTGGGCCGCTGTTTTGGCAAGCCCGCAAAGTGCCCCCAGGACGGGATGATGAACCGGGTTTTTTGCGTTAAACCCGAAAGAACCGTCCAGGGCGGTAATGGCGGCAAAAAGAGCCCCTCCGGCAGAGGCCGCGGCCTTTAAAAACGGGCCTGATCCGGCGGACAGCATTACCGCGGAATTTAGAAAAGACGCCTCATCCGGGTTCCATTCCCAGGTCGGGGAGTTCGCATTCGCCGGCGGCAGGATGATCAGGCCGGCCATGGTCTTCATGGCCGGTTCATCGCCGATCAAGCCGGGACCGGCCAGTTGCGCGTCGATTTTTCTGGATAAAAATTCATTTACGATCTGTCGGGAAAGGCCTTTGGCATCATCGAGTACAAAAACCTTTTTTCCAGGGGGAATGGAAATGGTTTTCCCTGACGCAAAGGGTTTCGGCACCGGAAGAACGACCCTTCTTTCGATATGGGGTGTTGCCGTGGAACCGGGCTTTATTTCTGCATCCCGAAGTTCACTTTCCGGAAGGCTGAAATCCTCTGAAATGAGGTTGTTGTGAGCATCTGTCGATACTTTTGGATCGGGCTGGGTCAGGAACCGGATAATCTGGTTGAGGGTTTTCAATGAGCCCATCATTTCAGGCTCCACCTGGGGAAGTCCGGGCATCTTTTCTTCCATGGTGGAGAGGATTTCAACCCGTTTGATGGAATCGATGCCCAGATCGGCTTCGATATCCATGTCGAGCCCGAGCATTTCGACCGGATACCCGGTCAGTTCGCTGACCGTTTCCAGAAGCGCACCGGCAACATCCTTATCCGCCGGAAGGACAACCCCGGGCCGGGTGTCGGGTTGGGACACCCGGGAGTCCGCATGATTCCGTGAAAGATATCCCATAATCTGGTTGAGGGTTTTCAATGTGCCCATCACTTCAGGCTCCACCTGGGGAAGTCCGGGCATCTTTTCTTCCATGGTGGAGAGGATTTCAACCCGTTTGATGGAATCGATGCCCAGATCGGCTTCGATATCCATGTCGAGCCCGAGCATTTCGACCGGATACCCGGTCAGTTCGCTGACCGTTTCCAGCAAAACGGTTTGGATGGCCCTGTCAGCTGCTTCCGGCGTGGATGCGCCGGGGGTCGCTGTTTCCATCAGAGGTTCCGGAATCTTTGATACCGAAGCGGACCGGGTTTCAAGAGAAACCGGTGTGGGTTTGGTCGATAAATTTCGGTTCGGGAGGGGAACCGGGTCCGGGAGGGTATTAAAAACAGGTTGATAAGCCGGTTCGATGTGAAAGCCCAGAGAAGTTTCCACCAGTCTCTGGGTACTTTCGATCATTTGTTGAAGTGTCCGGCTGGACTCGGTCTGGGCTTCCAGAAATTTCTGATGGGTTTCCGCCGTTTGTTGCTGCAGTGCCTGAATGGATCTGAGCCCCTGCTGAACTGTTTGAAAGGCAACGGAAACAAAGTCCGATGCCTCTCCGGTCCCATTGCCGGATGCGGTTGAACCGGTATCGGATTTTGCCGGCTGTGTCTTTTCAGCCGGAACGGCGGCGATATTTTTACGATCATTCATGCCGTTTCCGGTTTTTTTTTCCGGCCTGTGGTTGGCTCCGGAAATTTTAACCTCCATCCTGGGCTTTCCGGGGGCGGGATCGGTGCCTCCCGGTTCCCACCGGTCCAGGAGAACCGGATACCCCAATGCGGCCAGCCGGCTCAGGGCCTTGGCAAGGTCCTCCATTCCGGGTTTTTTCCCCCCGGAACCATCAACCGGTACAACGTGAAACGCCTGATCCTTGAGAATTGCGCCCACCAGGCCGGTCAGAACGGTCTTCGGGCCGACTTCCACAAAGGTTTCAACCCCCGCGCTATATAGATTTTTAATATTGCTGACAAAATCCACCGGGCGGAGGATCTGTTCGCCCAGAATGGTTTTGGCCTCTATTTCCCCGTCTGGATAAGGACCGCCGGAAGAATTGGAATAAACCGGGATGTCGGTCGGTGTCATCCTGGATTCCATCACGATGTCCATGAAAGGCTTCTGCGCTTCTTTCATCAGATGGCTGTGAAACGCGGCGGCAACGGTCAGCCGGATAGTCTTGAACTTGTGTTCCTTGCAGAGTTTTTCCGCCTTTTCAATGGCTTCCGTGGGTCCTGACAGCACCCCCTGTTCCGGGTTGTTGCGATTGGCGAGAATGACCCCCGTATTCGAATTCCGGATCAGTTCATCGAGTTCTTCAAGCGGGGCTTTGACCGCCATCATGGTTCCGGGGTCCCTGTCCCCGGTCCGCCCTGCCGCAGCCATGAGTTTCCCCCGGGTGACGGCCAATGTCAAAAGTGTGTCGTCATCGATCCATCCGGCCGCATTCAGAGCCGGCAATTCACCGAAACTGTGCCCGCAGGTGGCCTGCGGCGTCAAGCCGAAATAATTGAGTATTTTGAGCATCGCCAGGCTGATGCTGCCGATGGCCGGCTGGGCCTTGTCCGTACCGGTTAAATCGGCTTCCTGCCGCTTTTTTTCATCCCGGTCGGAAACCGGAACAGGATAAATAAAATCAGTCAGGCGATTATCCTTGCCGAAAATGCGGTTTGCTTTTTCCAATACGTCGAATGCCTCGGGAAAAATGGATACCAGGTCTTTTCCCATTCCCACATACTGGGCGCCCTGACCGGGGAAGATAAAGGCCATCTTTCCCGGTTTTTCCAATCCTCCGAAAAATACGGATTTTCCGTCCACTGCCGGATTTTCCGGATTTTCGGCCATCGCCGACAGGGTATGATCAAAGAGGTCGCAGAGAGATTTTCCCTGATCCAGCTCCCATGAGGATTTTTCGATGACCATGATCATCCGGTAGGGGGATCGAGATGAAAAAACCGCCCTTGTTGCAGACCCTGCCCTTGAAATTTCTTTAAAGGAACCGGCTTTGACGGCAAGGGCTTTTTGGAAGCCGACCGCCTTTATCAGTTCTTCCGTGGTATCGGCGCCAAGGGCGATGATCTCCACAGATCCATCCCATGAAATTTCCTGTTTTCCAGTTTTGTATTCTTCCATCACCACGTGAAAATTACTCCCTCCAAAACCGAACGCGCTGGCGCCGGCCCTTCGCCGGTGTTCCGGATCTGAAAACCAGGGGCGGGTTTCGGTGTTTAAATAAAGTGAACTGTTGTTGATGTTTAAATCAGGGTCGGGTTCGGTGACCTTCAGTGTCGGCGGCAGTATTTTATGATATAGGGACAGGACCGACTTGATCAGCCCCGCCGATCCGGCTGCCGCCTTGGTATGGCCGATCATGGACTTTACCGAGCCCAGGGCGCAGGGGCCAAGAGGGGTTCCCGTGGTTTTTGCGGATTCAACGAGAAACTGGTTCAATGCCTTGAATTCAACTTCATCTCCCACTCTCGTTCCCGTACCGTGAGCTTCGAAAAGCTCGATGGTTGACGGATCCACCTGGGCCATGGCGTAGGCATTTTCAAGGGCCTTGATCTGCCCGTCGTCTCTCGGAGCGTAAATGCTCTGGGATTTGCCGTCGCTGGATGAACCGATGCCCTTTATGATAGCATAAATCCGGTCCCCATGTTTTTCGGCGTCATCCAGCCTTTTTAAGATAACGATGCCGATTCCTTCCCCGAGCACGGTACCGTCGGCATCCTTGGAAAAAGGACGTGCATCGCCGGTGGGGGAAAGCACCGACGTTTTGGAAAAACACATGTGCATGAAGATGTCGTTTAAGGTGTCCACCCCCCCGGCGACCACCATGTCGCTGCGGCCGGTTGAAAGTTCCATGACGGCCATGTGGAGGGCCGAAAAAGAACTGGCGCAGGCAGCATCCACCACGCAGTTGGTGCCCCCCAGGTCAAGGCGGTTGCTGATCCTTCCCGCCACCACATTTCCCAGAAGCCCGGGAAAGGAGCTTTCCTGCCACGATACATAAGCATCTGAAATATGACGGATTACCTCGGCGGCGGTTCCGGGATCGACCCCGGCGTCTTCAAGTGCCTTTCGCCAGACCGGATGCCCCAGCCTGGAACTCAGGGGGATGACCAGTTTCTGAGTTCCTGTGACGCCCAGAATAACACTGACCTTTTCTCTGTCGAACCGGACCCCGGTTCCATATCCGGCCGTTTCCAGCGCGGACTTGGCGGCGACCAGGGCCAGCAGCTGCGAGCTGTCCGTGGATTCAAGGGTGGAAGGAGGTATTCCGAATTCAACGGGATCAAAGGATACGGGATCCAGAAACCCTCCTCGCTTGCAGTAAACATGGTCGGGTTTTTTGGGGTCTTCATCAAAATAATCCTCAGGGGACCAGTGGGTAGCGGGGACTTCCGTTATGGCGTCAATGCCATGGAAAATCATTCTCCAGTAATTTTTAAGCCCTGAAGCCTTTGGAAAGAAGCACTCCATGCCGATAACGGCGATGGGCGTCTGTTTATCTTTGCTCTGGTCCTGAAATGCCAATTTTGATTCCTCACATAAAAAGCGATCACTCAACAAGCCTTTGATTTCAAATGAATTATGCGATTTCAAGGCTCTTGGTAAATTTCACCCCGTTTTTATTTAACGTCCCTGTATAATTTAAATTTTAAGATTATTCAAGTGTTCCGGGAAATAATTTGATCTTGATATATTGGTCTAACAGGTTTACAAGTCATATAAAAAAAGCCGTGGTTCAGCTTTCGCCTAGCGTGTTCAATGATACCCCGATAACGACGAAGAGCCTTTGCCGGCGGTTTAACACCTCGTGGTAACGGAAGGCACGGGGAATGTGGTGACCTGGTTTTGAAAACCTGGCATATTGATATAACAACTTAAAAAGGAATGACGGAATGATCAGGTTTTTTACCGGAAGAAACCTTGCCGGAGCGCTTGACATCAATAACGCCAGATGGAAACGGTGGTCCCGGGAATTTCTGCCTCCGGATCCTTTGGGCGGGCTTCAATCGGGTTTTGCCCGTCAGTATACGCCTGATGACGCATTCAAGGTCTACCTGGGAGGGTTTCTGGTCGGTCAGTTGAATTTTTCCATTCCGGATGCGAGACAGATCATAACGGATCTTTCACCCTGGATGAGGGAAAACGGATTTCTGGAGTCCGGCGAAAGCCCTTTAATGGAAAATAAATTAAAATCAATCCCCGTTCTGGAGCATATCATAGAATTTAGCGGCGGGAGCATCGATAAACAGGCTCATTACAGGATTCGGGCGATCATTTCGCGGAGTTCGGAGAATTTGGAAGGCGTGACCGTTTTTCAGGAAAAATATCTTGAAAGGGAAATACCCGGGACGACATTACCGAAAAATGGGGCATTCCCACAGGCAACCGGTATCCTGTTTATTTCCCGGGTTCACGCTGTTTTTGAAAAAAAGATCGGCATTGTTCATCAGGCCGGGATGAACCCGGGCGCTTGAGGTCAATGCCCGGTCCGGGTGTTGCCGACATCACCTCATGGGTTCAAAGCGTTATCAATTTCCAACAAGGTCATCGGGGTAAATTTTCCCCCGTTTCCGGGAAGACGGATGCCCTGGTGTCTCAACCATGAGGAACGGGTGACCACTGCGGCCCCCAACAGCAGGTTCATGGCCACCGTCACGGTCTTTCGGTTTTCGGGTTTTTCAAGAAAAGACCCCTTTACCCACTGGTTGAAAGCGCCAATGGCCGGGCCGCACCAGATCTGGTAATCCATGCGTCGATCCGGTATGCCGTTTATCGCCCACATGGAGGACTGACCCAGGTAGGAACGGAACACCAGCGCCATTTTGTGTTTGGGGTCCCCTTCGGCCCTGAGAATTTGCCTGGGGTCCACGTTTTTAAAATATTCCCGCGTATGATCCCATTCTTCCCTGAAGCTTCGCTTGAAGAAATCTCTTTCCAGCATTTGCCGCTGGGCGGGATCGATACTTTCGTAACGGTCATGCCGGTTGTAAAGATCATGGAGTTTGGAGGCCCTGAGGGCGAACATGGTGCCCCGCTTCAACACCTGAACCTTTGCCCCGATTTCAAACATATCCGCCGCCGGCGCCATGGCGACATCCGCCTGCTGGGCTTCGGCCAGCAACTGCTTGACCCCGTTGGAGGTCCCCGCTTCAACGCAGGACTGGTTCACCGATCCGGTAAGAATATAGGCGGCGCCCATGGCAAAAGCCCCGGCAGCGGCATATGGGGTTGAAATACCTCCGCCCAGCCCGATACAGGGCGGCCTCTGATAGCGGTATTGTGCGGTCACCTCATCCCTCAGGGCAATCATGGTGGGCAGGAGGGTCACGGCCGGACGGTTGTCCGTGTGCCCGCCGGAATCGGCTTCCGCCGTTAAATCCTCAGCCAGGGGAATCCTTTGCCCAAGAGATGCCTCCTCATGCGTGATAAGACCTTTTTCCACGAGATGGGCCAGCATTTTTTCCGGAGGCGGAGAAAGGAATTTCCGGGCGATTTCGACGCGGGAAACCTTGGCGATGATTTTGTTGGGGCAGATGATCCGCCCTTCGGGGTCCGTGTGCATTCCCTTGACCCGATAGTAGATCAGGGGCAGGGTCAGGGCCAGATAGGCGGAAGCGCTGATCAGCCGGATTTTATTTTCCAGGTACAGTCTGACCGTCGCCGCTTCCAGGGCCGGGTCATTGGGGCTGTGGATCAGATTCATACCGAAGGGGATGCCTTTTAATCTCAGGTGCAACGCATGAATGGCCTCCTTTATCTTGTCAATGGACAAACCCGCAGCACCGAAAAAACCGAGCATTCCGGCTTTCCCGGCAACCTCCACCATCTGGACGGACGTTATGCCGTTCGCCATTGCCCCGCAGATATAGGGGTACCTGATGTTATGAGCGGATTTAAAAACAGGGTCTCCCAGATCTTCAGGAAGAAGCCTTGGCGCCCAGGCGAGCAATGGATAATCCGTTACCCCTGAATTCCCGGCCGGATGGCCGACCAACACCTCACCGTCCTGGGAGACGGCGTAACCAAGTTTGTATTTCAGAATAAAAACCGGTCGGGTGACGTTTGAAACGGCATTGCAGATGGCATCGTCCCCCGTTCCGGGAGGTTGATCATGCCGCCAACTGCCGATGGGCCTGTTATTCAGGATGGTCCCGGCGTCAATCATGGGGTGCATTCCATTTCAGCGTTAAGGGGGTTAAATTTTCAGTTTACGGTTGGCTTGTAAAAAAAATGCCGGAAGATGTCAAGGAACATGAAATTCGGTTTTCATTAACCCCGCGGATGATATTTCTGGTGGACCCTGATGAGGTGGTCGCGGGCAACGTGGGTATAAATCTGGGTGGTGGAGATATCCACATGCCCCAGCATCAGCTGAACGGAGCGCAGATCGGCCCCGCCTTCCAGAAGATGACTGGCAAAGGAATGCCGCAGGGTATGGGGCGTGATATTTTTGGCGATGCCGGCCTTGAGGCAGTACTGCTTCAAAAGTTTCCAGAATCCCTGACGCGTCATGGGTTTTCCGGCCCTGGCCACAAATAGATAGCGGCTGGCAATTCCCTTTAGCAATGCGGGCCTTCCTGTTTTGATGAACCCGTCGATTTTGTTGATGGCGTGGCTGCCCATGGGAACAATGCGTTCCTTGGAACCCTTGCCGAACACCCGGACAAACCCCATCTCGAGATTGACGTCGTTCAACTTCAGGCTGATCAGCTCGGAAACTCTCAGCCCCGCGGCGTAGAGCAGTTCCAGCATGGAGGCATTTCTTTTCCCCGCAGGAGAAACATCCTTGTCACACGCATTCAGAAGCTCCTGAATTTCATCTACCGACAGGACATCGGGAAGCTTGAGAGCACTTTTGGGAAGATCGACCATCCTGACCGGATCATGCTGCAAAATTTTTTCCTGCATCAGGAAACGGTAAAAGCCCCTCAAGGTCACCAGATGACGGGCCCTGGACCTGGCTTCAAGCCCCTCTTTGCGAAGGTGGATCATATGGCTCAATATGACGGCCGTGTCGGTTTGCGAAATATCGTCGATATTGTTAAGTTTCAGGAAAACGAAAAAACGGACCAGGTCGCGGCTGTACGATTCCAGGGTCTTGGCGGAGAGTCCTTTTTCGACCAAAAGATAATTGATGAACCGGTCGGCGAGCACATCCAGCGAAATCATGTTCCTCCGGTAAACCAGGCGGTTCCAGCGGCAGGTGCCTTGTAGAAGGCCCTCATTCAGAAAACATCCAGTTTGTTCAGCACCTCGGCGCAATCCTCCCGGACCACTACCTGGTTTTCGATTCTGACTCCGCCCCATCGGCCGATATAGATGCCCGGTTCAACCGTGACGATCATTCCGGGTTCCAGGATGGAGTCGCTCAAGGGGCTCAACCTCGGTCCTTCGTGAACAGCCAGACCCGTTCCATGGCCCAGGCCGTGTCCGAATGCGCCTTTGTACCCCATTTCGTCGATGTAATTCCGGGCGATGGCATCGATGTCCCTGCCGGAAACCCCGGCCCGGATGGCCTCGATGGCTTTCCGCTGGGCTTTTTGCACTGTTTCATGGATTTTCAGGAAAGTTTCATCGGGTTTTCCCAGAAAAATGGTTCGGGAGGTGTCTGAACAATACCCGTTCAAGCGGACTCCCCAGTCAAACAGGAGGGGCTCCCCCTCCCGGACTTTCCGGTCTTCGGGTATGGCGTGGGGAAGGGCGCTGTTGGGTCCGGATGCACAAATGGTGGGAAAGGATAAACTGTCCGCTCCGGATTCCCGCATTTTGACTTCCATCATCCAGGCGATTTCCTTTTCCGTCATGCCGGGTTTGATCTTAACGGTGATGTCTCTGTAGGCGGCTTCGGCCAGGGCAAGAGCTTCCCGTGTTTTCCCGATCTCGAACTCATCCTTGATGATCCGGAATTTTTCAACGATATTGTCCGTTGGAACCCATTCAATGGAAAGATCTTTGGATTTTATCTCCTCCGACATTTCGGTATATTGCGAAAAAGACATCCGCCGGCTCTCGAACCCTGTTTTCCGGGAATTCAATTCTTTCAGATAATCGGGGAGTTCCTTGAAAAGTCCCTTTTCATACTGACGGATAGTGAAAAGAGGTGCTTCCCGTTCGGCCTGAAGGGTGAACCGGGAGTCCGTGGCCAGCAACAGGCGATCTTGCGTAATGATCAAGACCCCGGCGGTTTCGTCGAACTGGGTGTCTTCTCCGGTATAACCGCTCAAATAACGGCGGTTTTCCCCGATGGACACCAGAAAGGTATCCAGTTCCAGTTCCCGCATGGTCTTTCTGACGTTTTCCAGTCGGTTTTCGAATATCATAGGTAATAGGCGATAGGCTATGGGCGATAGGTTATAGGTTATGGGTTATGGGTTATTGTGATGGCGGTTAATGTAATTGCTTTTTGGGACGGGGTCAACTATTGATCCATCAGATTGATCCTTGAAAATGGTCCATGGAACACTGCGCTTTGGTTAAATTCAGAGAAAAAGGAGGCCCGAGAATGGAATACCGGATACCGGGGTATAAAATCCTTACGTTGAAACACCTGGTCATGGATTATAACGGGACCCTTGCGGTTGACGGAAAGTTGATGGACGGGGTCCGGGAATGCCTGGATCGACTGGCCGAAAATCTGGACATTCACATCATCACGGCAGACACCTTCGGGAAAGTTAAGGCGGAGATGAAGGGCCTCCCCTGCACGGTGACGATTCTGCCCCCTCACCACCAGGACCTGGGAAAGCTCGACTATGTCGAACGTCTTGGGGCGGAAAACACGGTGTGCATCGGTAACGGCAGAAACGACCGGCTCATGCTGAAAACGGCGGCCCTGGGGATTGCGGTCATTCTGGCGGAAGGCGCCTCTTCCGAGACTCTTCAGGCTGCGGACGTCGTATGCCATTCCATTGTTTCGGGCCTTGAGCTGCTGCTGAATCCCCTGCGGCTGACGGCCACCCTGCGCTCCTGATGCCCCGCCTTCGTAAGTGATCGTATAAGTAGGCGTAATTATATAACAAAACCTCTATCAAGGGTGTAGGTGTAGGATGGGTGGAGCGCAGCGTAACCCATCACTGCGGAACTTCGAACAATTCCGGTAATGATGGGTTCCGCAAGCTCTCATCCTACATAATATACATCACCGAATTTTCGGCTTAAAAGACCCGGTCTAATATTCGTAACCGACGCTGACGAAACAGGATGCGCCCGCCCCGGGATATCCGGCCACGCTGGTGATGCCGGAAGTCTGGTCCGTAAAGGTTCCGAAATAGGTATCGTAGGCTTCATCCAGAATATTGTTCGCATGGATCGAAAAGATCCATTTCTCATGGAACCGTTTCATCGCTTTCAGGTCAACGGTCCAGTAATCCTCGAGTATGTAGGAGACTGTTTTGGTGCTGGGGTATGACCCGTCGGTTTCCGTCCGGTACCAGGAACGTTCGTCGGTGTAGCGGACCACGGCGGAAAGGGTGAGGTCGGACTCATGCCAATAAGTCGCCTGGGCCTTGAAAGTGTTTTCCGGGGTATAGGCGGCTTTTCTCTTGACCCAGTCATAAACAAAATTGGGGGGGAAGTCCGGCGGCCATCCATAATCCTGAACCGTATAGGCTTTGTTTTCTTCCTCCGCATCCAGGTAGGTATAGGAAAAGTTCAGGGCGATATTTTTCGAGGGCCTGAACCGGGTTCCCAATTCCAGCCCGTCCGCCTTGAAGGTCTTCAGGTTGTCCGGTTCCCAGATGCCGTTGGAGTTCGGTCCCCATTGAATCTTATTGTCCAGGTCCCAGTAGAAATACGATGCGGTGAGAAATACCCTGTCTTCCAGAAGGGATTGTTCAACGGTGATATCCGAATGATACCCGGTTTCCGGTTCAAGATCGGAATTGCCCCGGGTGAACCCGTCATCGGGCCAGAAAAGCGCATTGGGGGTCGGGGCTGAGAAATGTTTCCCATGGCTGGATTTGATTACGGTGGTGGCGGTTGGGTTGAAGATCGCGGCCAATCTCGTCAGATGCTCGTTGCCGAAGGCCGAATGGTCTTCGTAGCGATACCCGGCAATCCCCTTGAAATACCGGCAGGGACGATACTGGAGTTCGGAATACAACCCCGATGTGTAGAGGTTTTCTTCCGCGGTGGTTCCGGTCCCCGGCAGTTCGTTCCCGTTTGCGTCCAGGCCGTTGCCCTGGTTTTTCCAGTCAAAGTCCTTATATTCTCCGCCCACTAGCAGGCTGCCGTTGGTAATGGGCGTGAACTCCAGGTTTCCTTCCACCCCCAGCACCTCGTTGGTGGTCGTGGACCCCAGCCCGTCAATGGTTCCCGCCCAGCTGTACCAGTAGTTGTTGAAATCGTTTTCCAACCGGGTGTAATCCGTCCTCAGACTCACCGCCAGCCAGTCCCTGGGGCTGCTTTTGAGGTTCATGACCACATGGGCGTCTCTGTCCGCGCCATCGCTCAGCAGGTTTGAGGACTCATCGTTGTACAGGGTCCGGCCGTTTACCGTGAAGGCCCGGGTTCCCTCCGGTGGTTCCACGTTGGGAACGCCGTAATCCCGGTCCAGATAATCGGCATATAAGCTGACATCCAGGATGTCTCCCTTTTCCCAAACCAGGTTCATGGAAACATCCTGATGGTCCAGATCGCTGTTGTCTCTGAATCCGTCGCTTTCCTGGTGGCGGGCGGTGATGTAATAACCGAAATTCTCGTTCATAAACATGCCCTGTTCCGCAGAAATGCCATAAGCATCCTGAGAACCGAATCCTGCGGACGCCCCAAAGGATACTTTTTCAGCTTCGGGCCGTTTGGTGGTGAGGTTGATGGTGCCCCCCATGGCGCCGGAACCGAAAAGGACCGAACCGGACCCCTTGACGACTTCTACCGTGGAAATGTTGTTAAAAAGGACTTTGCTCAGATCCGCAGTTCCCACGGAAGGTGAATCAAGCGTAATTCCATTTACCCTGACCTGGGTTCCGTTATCGCTCATGCCTCTGATGTTGATGGATTCCACGGCCCCCCCGTAATCCCCCAGGGAACGCCAATCCAGTCCCGGTTCATTCCCCAGGATTTCCCCCAGGCTCAGAGCCGGCGATTCGGAAATATCGAAATGATCGATGCTCAGAACGCTGTTGGGAATGTCCTTTCGCTTTTCCTCGGTTTTCGTCGCAAAAACAAAAATTTCGTCCAGGGTTTGCTCCGCTGTTTTTTCCCGGGCGACCGTATCTTCGGCAAAAACCGGAAACGCGGATATCATGCAGATCGCCAGAACTCCGAAACAGAAAACCTTTTTCATCCTTCGTCCTCCTTCAAACAAAACTTTCAGGGTCCGGCAAAAAAAAACCGGACCGATTTTCATCGACCCGGGGATGTCCCATTTTTATCCTCTGATCATTAACTGTTCTGGTCCACGAGAACATCAATTCTTGTCCGGCTGGTCTTCTGACTCGCGGATCATTCTACTGGCCGCGCCTTCCCGGTTTACCCAGTGGCATTTTGCGGTTTTCGTCCCCGTTTACAGCGGCGGGCCCGTCTCCGATTTTAACGGAGTTCCCAATTAAGCTCAACTGATGAGCGCTGAACAAGTTAGAAACCCATTAAAAGATACAAAAACGATAGTCAACCCTTTTTCATGTTCGGGATCAATTTTGAGTGGAATCTTCGTCCCACTCTTTTTTGCGAAGGGCCACACGCCTGATTTTTCCCGACACGGTCTTGGGAAGGGACTCTACGAATTCGATTTTCCGCGGATATTTATAAGGCGCCGTTTCCTTTTTGACATGCTCCTGGAGCTCTTTTGCCAGGTTCTCGCTTGCATCGTAACCCGGCGCCAGCATGACAAAGGCCTTGACCACCTCCCCCCGGGTCTCATCCGGGCTGGAAACCACTGCGGACTCGGCCACGGCCGGATGCTTGATCAACGCGCTTTCCACTTCAAAGGGGCCGATGCGGTATCCCGAAGATAAAATCAGGTCGTCGGAGCGCCCCACGAACCAGAAATATCCATCCTTGTCCATGGTGGCCCGGTCTCCGGTGAGGTACCAGTCCCCCAGGTAAACCGAAGCGGTCCTGTCCGGCTCCTTCCAGTATTCCTTGAACAGCCCGGCCGGCCTTTCGGGGTGAACCCGGACGGCGATCAGCCCTTCGGTGTCCGGCGGGACCCTATTTCCGGTTTCATCCAGCACCCTGACTTCAAATCCCGGGGCCTGTTTTCCCATGGAGCCGATGCGGGGTGCCATGCAGGGAAAATTTCCGACCAGAAGCGTGGTCTCGGTCTGACCGTAGCCGTCCCGGATGGTAAGGCCGGTGTCGGCTTTCCAGATTTCGATAATTTCAGGGTTCAAGGGTTCACCAGCCCCGACGCAATGACGAAGGCGGGGGAATTTATACCGGTTCAGGTCCTTCAGAACCATCATGCGGTACATGGTGGGCGAAGCGCACAAGGTGGTGATGGGATAGGCGGACAAGAGCTCCAGGGTTTTTACCGGATCGAATCGGTCCGTATGGTGAATAAATACGGCTGCCCCGCAATTCCAGGGGCCGAAATAGCTGCTCCAGGCAGCCTTGGCCCATCCGGTGTCGCTCAGATTCCAGTGAAGATCGGAGGGGGTTAGATCCAGCCAGAAACGTCCGGTCGTCTGATGACCCACGGCATAAGATGCGTGGGTGTGGAGGGCCATTTTGGGGCTACCCGCGGTTCCGGAGGTAAAGTAAACAAGGCAGTTGTCGTCGCTTCTGGTTTTGACGGCCCTGAATTTATCGGATGCCTCTTTTACGGTGTCCTCGTAAAATTTCCAGCCGGTTCTGGGCGCGGAAATGATAATTCTGGTTTTGACCGTCGGGCAGTTTTCGGCGATGCCGTCGAATTTTTCGGCAATTTCCGCATTGGCGAAGATACATCTGGCTTCGGAAGTATTGGCGCGGTACTCCAGGTCCTTTCCCGTCAACTGGGTAGTTCCCGGCGTCACCAGAGCGCCCATGCGGATGCAGGCCGTGAAGATTTCCCACCACTCGACATTTCGGGGCAGTATCAAAAGGACCACGTCTCCCTTTTTGATTCCCTGCTGTTTCAGCGCATTGGCCAGACGTTTGGAGGCAAGGCTCATGTCTCGAAAGGTTTTACGAACCTCGCAACCTCCATCGTCCACCCATACCATGGCCTCCTGTTCCGGATTCCGGGCCCACTTGTCCACAACATCAACGGCAAAATTATAATATTCCGGCACTTCCCACCTGAATTCCCTGTAAGTCAGGTCATAATCTTCCATGTTGTGTTTTTTCTTCATGTTGTATTTCCTTGTTCGTTTTTGTATAGTCCGCAGGCGCCGCAGGATTTTTTAGAAATCCCTTTGGGAGTTGTTCCGAAAAGACCATTTTCTTTTCTGAATACGGTTCAGAACCTGCTTGAGGTTAATCAAACTACCGGCTTATTAAAATAGAATGCAAAACAAAGCAATCCTCTTTTATCCATCTGGAGCTTGCGCTTCAGGAAGTTGCCGGCGAAAGTTCGGCGATTGTACGATCCACCGTAAATTTTGACTCAAATCTATTGATCCGGAAGGAGGTTGGATGGCGACCAAGTTTGTGAGTGAAAGAAACCTGAAATTTCTGCTGTATGAAGTCTTCGATGTGGAGGGCCTGACCCGGTACGATTATTATGCGACACATAACCGGAAAGCCTTTGACATGATTCTCAAGGAAGCCATGAGAATGGCCAGGGAGCTTTTGTACCCCACCCTTGAGGAGATGGACCGGAACCCCCCGGAACTGCTGAACGGCCGGGTGAAGGTTCATCCTTCGGTGGGACCCGTGATCAAAGCCTACGCAGAAGGCGGATGGCTGACAAGCCTCGTTCCCTTTTCGCATGACGGAGAGCAGCTTCCCCACCTCATCGAAGGGGCCTGCAATTTTATTTTTTCCGCCGCCAATTATTCGGCCAACGTCTACCCCGGCCTGATCGTGGGATCATCCCATCTGATCGAGTCTTTCGGGAGCAGGGAGTTGTACGATACCTATGTGCCGCGGATGAGATCGGGTCAGTGGCAGGGAACCATGGCCTTGACCGAGCCCGAGGCCGGTTCCTCACTGGCGGATCTTGCCAGTCAGGCCACGCCCACAGGGGAAGGATATTATCTGATCAAAGGCCAGAAGGTGTTTATCTCCGCCGGGGACCATGACGGCGTAGAAAATGTGGTTCATCTCATGCTTGCCAAGATCGAAGGCGCCCCGCCCGGCGTTAAGGGAATTTCCCTGTTTGTCGTTCCGAAAAAAAGGATTTCTCCCGACGGCGGCCTGGTCTCCAATGATGTCGTACCCTCGGGGGTTTATCACAAACTGGGATACCGGGGCTGTCCCATCACCCAACTGAGCTTCGGGGATAAAAACGACTGCCGGGGGTGGCTGGTGGGTGAACCCCACAAGGGATTGTCCTACATGTTCCAGATGATGAACGAATCCCGCATCGGTGTCGGCCTGGGTGCGGCGGCCATCGCCAGCGCCGCCTATTATGCTTCCCTGGAATACGCCAGAACCAGACGTCAGGGAAGAAAGGTGAATGAAAAAAATCCCTCACTGCCGCCGGTCCCCATTATCGAGCATGCGGACGTCAAGCGGATGCTGTTATTCCAGCGGGCCGTTATTGAAGGATCCCTGTCCCTCCTGCTGCAGTGCAGTTACTATGTGGATATGCAAAAATCCCTCAAGGCGGAGGGTGCCGAAAAATTCGACCTGCTGCTGGAAATTCTAACCCCTGTGGTCAAGACCTATCCTTCCGAAATGGGGATACAGTCCATCAGCCAGGGGTTGCAGTGCCTCGGCGGCTCCGGATATTGCGACGATTACAAACTCGAGCAGTACTTCCGGGACAGCCGGATACATCCCATCCATGAAGGGACCACGGGCATCCAGGGGATGGATCTTCTGGGGAGAAAGGTCACCATGAAAAACGGCGCGGCCTTTAGACTCTACATCGCAGAAGTGGAAAAGGCCATTGCACAGGCAAAAGATCACGACAGGCTGAAACCATATGCCGATATGCTTTTGCGGGCCCTTGCCCGGTTGCAGGAAGTGACCGGTCATCTCCTGGAGATGGCCGGAGATAAAGGCCCTGAAATTTTCCTTGCGGACGCCACGCTTTACCTGGAATACTTCGGCATTATCACCATCGCCTGGCAGTGGCTTCTTCAGGGGATCGCCGTGGAAAAAGCCATGGGCCAGACGGCTAAAAAAACAGACGAAAATTTTTACACCGGCAAGTGGATGGCGATGAAGTTCTTCTTTGCCTATGAACTTCCCAAGACCCTGGGGTTGATTCAGCGGCTGATGGACCCTGACCCGGTAACCGTCAACATGCGCACTGAACTATTCAACGATTAGAGGAGTTCTTAAAGCCGTTGCCCCGAACCGCATTCCACCCCGGAAGCCGGTTGCCCCCCTTCATGACGGCCCTGTGGGGGGGCCTTTTCACGGCCCAGGTCATCTCGACGTTGCATGTTTACCTGTCGAACATCGACCTTTACCGGCAAACTCTTTTGATCGCCGATGCGGGATTTCTGACGGTTCCCGCCGGAGGCGCAATTTCCCGGTTAACGGAATTCGGCGCGGCATGCGGGGGAGGCCTGTTTTTTACACTCACCATCGGCGTTATGCTGACTCTGGCGGCTTTTGGTTACGCCTGGGTATGGGAACGGTTTTTTCAACGACGAAAAAGTGTGACGGCAACAGGTCTGGCATTGTGGACGGTCCTGCTTGTAGCCGTAAACGCCGGGGGACTGGTGATCTTTCCAACGGCCTATGTGCTGTTTATTCCTCCGGTGGTTTTCGGATTGGCCGTTAAACGGATAAGTGCCGGAAGCCGGAAAGAAATAGGGACCTACATGTATGCGCCTCTTGCCGCCCTTTTGGTGCTTAGCGGCACATGGGCATTTCATATCGACAGGGAAGTTTTTATCGATTTCAGGGATTATCTGCTGCTTTCCAATTCCCTGGGAAGATGTGTCAATGATTTCTATTATGACTACACGCTTTATCCCGCCCGGACCTTCAAACCCCTTGAACAGAAGCTTTTGAAAACGGCCCGGGTCATCAACCTAACCGATGAACGCCTTCTTTTCCAGGCAGGGAAGCAGTTGTTGAAGGAGGATTATATTCCCCTGGAACACGCGGCGAATGTCGATCTGACGCTTGAACAGGACAAAGACAGGCTTGTTTTTAAACGGAATGGCAAAGCTGTTCTGTCGGCAGGCGTAACCGATTTTCTTTCAAACCCCGGAAAATGGCTCAAAATTTATTCTCAGGAAACAGACACCCATGTGTTTTTCCGGATAATGACGCTATCAGCCCTGCTGGCGGGACTTCCGGCCGGGATCCTCGCTTTTTCCTACAGCCTCGTCTATTTCGGTTTTACCTGGTTTTTGAGCGAAAAAAAAGCTTCGATCGCCGCCTCCGTATTATGCCTGATCACGGGATTGTCCTTCCTGGTCCTGTTTTATGACCTCCGGAAAGGCCCATATGAGAAGGAGGATATCTCCCGCCTGATACGGTCGCAAAAAACCAATGAAAGGATTGCCGGGCTGAGGCTGGTCCACAAAGAAAAACTTGAAATCGCGGATTATCCTGCCGACATCCAACGGCTTAAAGGTTCCACCATTCCGGAGCGGTACTGGCTGGCCATGGCCCTGAGTGTCAGCCGGAATCCCTCGACTCTTTTGAATTTAAAGCAGATGCTGCACGACCCCCAACCCAATGTAGCCTGCAAGGCGGTTTATGCGCTGGGAAGGCGGGGAGGCCGTTCCATGATTCCGGTCATGCTGAAGGTGATAGCATCGTCTTCTCACTGGTATGTTCAGACCTATGCATATCATGCGGCAAAGGATCTTGGATGGAAACAGGCGAAATCCGGATCAATACGCTGATGGCGGCCATGACGGCCCTATTGTCGGTTGAGGTGTTCATGGGCCTGATCGCGCCGGAAAATCCCTCGGAGCGATTGGCCATGCTGGGGGCCGGTCGTATGATGGAAACGGGTACCTTGTTATACATCGTAAGGCATTGGGGCCAAGGACTGGGTTCCATTGGCCTTTCGGCATCGAAAACAGGAGAAGGTATCCGCAAGGGGTTGATCTGGTCACTTGTTTTCGGCATCACGGCCCTGGGGTGCGGATTTGTCCTTTATTCGTTCGGAATGAATCCATTGTCCCTGGTGGCTTCCGGGATGCCTATAAACACAAAAGAGGTATGGCTTTTATTGCTTGTGGGCGGCGTCATCGGCCCCGTGACGGAGGAAGTGTTTTTCAGGGGCATCTGCTATGGGTTTTTCAGGAAATGGGGGATTGCAGCCGCCTTGATCCTGACCACGGCAGTTTTTACGGCCGCCCATTCCCATGGCTCCGGCATTCCCATCACCCAGGCCATCGGGGGCATTGTTTTCGCTGTTGCTTATGAACTGGAACAAAACCTTCTGGTTCCCGTCATCATCCATGTAACCGGAAATCTCGCCATTTTCGGGGCATCTTTATACGCATGAATTAAAAGCGCCAACATAAATTATAGTTTGACAAAATAACTGAATAACAGTTAGGAATAAAAAAACCGAAATCAGGCCAATCGGGGAATGCCCTGCCAATGCACAACGATTCCGGAATATTCATGTCTTTTCTTCGGCAGGGTGGCTGATTATATAGTTGAATACGGCATGGGCAGGCGGCTGACCCGGGATGAGAGCCTGGAGATATTGAAGGTGTCCTCCAGCGCCGGATGCGTTCACAATACCAATAATTTCACCGAAGCCCTGCAGTTCATCTGCAATTGCTGCCCGGACTGTTGCGGTTTCCTGGAGGGTGTCCGGAAATTCGGCAACATCAAGACGGTGAATACATCCAATTTCCTCTGCCGGATTGACGCGGAAAATTGTATCGCCTGCGGAGAATGCGTTACGCGGTGTCCGGTCCAGGCCCTTGAACTTGTTGATGACAAAGCCTGCCTGAATGAGAAATTATGCCTTGGCTGCGGCAATTGCGTCCCCATCTGCCCGGTTGCGTCCATTTCCCTGGTACGGGTATCCCATAAAAAACCCGTGGTGGGAGAGCGGAACATCGGGATGGGGTACTGACGAAAAAATGCTTTTGCGGCCTCTTCAGGGAAGAGACCGCCGGTTTGAAGCGCCTGCAAAGATATCCATCAGCCCCGCGATGATGAATGGGTGATGATACATCTCAACCTGCCCCGCCACGTTGAACCCCGAATCAATTCCCTGGTGGGTGCCGCATCCGTATCCGCCCGCATCGCACCCCACGTAAAAAAGGCCCCGGATGGGTGGATCAAAAGAGGGTTTGCCGTCTCCGCATTGGCCCACCACCTGGCCCAGGCCGATGCACTCGCCGCCGATGCCCGGCAGAACCTTTTCCCGAAGCAGGGTGGACACATCTTTTGTGCCGTAGGTTTCCTTGTATTCAATACAATCTGAAAATCCGGGCCAGATCCTGTCCATCATGTGATCCAGTTTTGCCCAGTAAGCATCGCCGTTTTTCATGTCCGGATCAGCCGGACAGAGGGTGGAGGACAAAACGCATTGTTTTCCCGGAGGCGAAAGGTCAGGATCGAAATTGGAGGGGATGACGTTGAATACGAGAAGTTCATCCGGAACTTCCCCCTTTGCGGCTTTTTGAGCCCTTTCGGCATCCCAGTAAGTCATGTCTGAAAAGGCGATGTTCATGCCTTCCTTGAAAAAGGGGCGATTCAGGAAGTACCGTGTCCCCATCAACCCCAGGGAAGGAACCAGATCCTTGACGCGATTTACGTAACCTTTGTCAAAATGGTCTTCCCCTACGAGCTTCAGAACGGTGGGTTGGATTCCGGCATTGCTTACCACGATGGGCGCATAAAAGGTTCCTTTGCTGGTTTGAACCCCCCTGACCTGCCCGGATTCAACGATGATTTTTTCCACACGGGTGGTGAACCGCACCTCTCCGCCAAGCTGTTCGAAGGCTTCCACGCACCTTTCAAAAATAATGTTGCACTGCATGCCCAGAAGGGAGATGAGGCTTTGGGGAAGATCGTATTTCCGGATGTGTTCATCATAGGAAATGTTCTGGAGCCTTTCGATGTCCGGGATCGTCAGGGTAGCATCCTCCATGGCCATGCGGACGATTTTTTCCAGGTCTTTTTCCGTAATGCCGAGCCATTTCATGGCTTTTGCCATCTGGACTTCGGGAGATGCTTCAGGCTGGTTTACGGCATCCGGCGGAGAGCCGAAAAGCGAGCCCGAAAAGGGCTGGTATCTACCGCTGCGATCCGGATAGTACATGGTTGTTGGGTGGCTGGGCAAAACCATCTCCGATGCCAGTCCCATTTCCTTCAAGATATCTTCGAACCTGCTGTTGTACATGGGGCCGCCGGTGACGGGCCAGAGTTCATATCGAAATCCATTTTTAGAGACCGTCATGGCCTTGCCCCCGGCTTTGTTGTTTTGTTCGATCAAAAGGGTCTTTAATCCTTTTTTAGCCAGAAGGGCGGCACAGGAAGATCCTCCCGGTCCTGCGCCGATGACAATGGCATCAAATTGATCCTGATTCATCATACGCCTCCTTTAATCTTACGGTTGAAATGGTTGATGATGATTGAAACCGGAACGGTAACGACTGGATTGCCGAAAGTCGGAAATGTGAAAGCCGCCTGATTGAAAAGTTTTATTTAATTATTCGAACCGGGTAGCGATTTTTTGATTTATACAAAAATACCCACTCCGGATCAACCTGTTTATAACCGATTTTAACGGCTGTTTATTCGGTTAAAGTAATGTTGACAGGCCCTTAAATATTGTATAGAAAAAACGTCAATTAATCGCCTTTAAAATTTTCCCACACATTCACTCAGGTCCATGGTTCACATGGTTCAAAACGTCTTCATGACAAGTTCAGGTCTTTTATCGGATCATTATCAGAAGTTTCCGTTTTTATTCTCCTGCCGTTAAACCCGGCAGGTCTGAAAAAGGAGGCATGCATGAGAATCAAAAAGGAATACGATGCGGTTATCATCGGGGGAGGGCACATGGGCTTGACCCTGGGCGCTTATCTGCAGCGGGCCGGACTTAAAACCGCCATATTTGAGAGGCGGCACGAGGAGGGCAGCGCCATATTCTCCAACGAGTGTACGGCCCCGGGATTTATCCACAATCTCCACGCCCAGTACATGGAATTTCTGGAATGGATGCCTATCTGGTATGATTTCGATCTGCCCCGTTTCGGCGCCCGGACGGTTTATCCCCACGCCCAGTCAGGCCTGCCTTTTTCCGACGGCCGCCCCCCGCTGGTTATTTACAGCGTGGAAAAGGAGGAAAATTTTGATAAAACGTACAAGTCCGTGGCCCAGTTTTCGAAACACGACGCCGATACCCTGAACGATCTCCTGCGCAAAATTCAGATGATCAAGCCCGTGTTCGCCCAGGGACTGTACAACCCACCGCCCGTTCCGACCCCTGAAAATCCCGAGCCGGATAATGAGGCCGTTGTCATGATCCTCCAGGGACTGGGATACCCCACCCGGATCTCAAAAATGACCTATCGGGACACTATCGATTACCTGTTCGAAAGCGATGAAATGAGGTGCATGTTCTACCGGCTGGGAGTGGAATGGGGGATCGGGCTCGACATCGACGGCACCGGTGGGGGTTTTATTACCACCCTTTGCTGGTACTTCAACTGGCGCCTGATGGTGGGAGGCACTCATACCCTGGCCCATGCCATGGAAATGGCGGCGGTCCGGGAGGGGATGGAATTTTTCGAAAGCAGCGAGGTGGTGAAAGTTCTTCTGGAGGGGAAGAAAGCCGTCGGGGTACAGTTGAAGGACGGAACAAAGGTCAGCGCTAAAATAGTGGCCTCCAATGCCGACATCAAGGGCCTGATGCTTCGGATGGTGGGGGAGGAGAACCTGAGCGATCTCTGGGTCAAGCGGGTGAAGGATTTCGAAATCGGGCCTTCCTGCGTCCTGGGGTCCACCGCCATGGCCCTCCACGAGGCCCCTGATTTCAAAAGCGCCCGGTGGAACCCGGATATCAACAAATGTTTTTACACCATCGTCGGGTATGACTCGGCCGCCGAGATGTATGCCTATTGCCACGACGCCCACAGCGGGTATCTGCCCAAGACCTACGGGGAGGGCATCTGGGTGAACAGCCTCTGGGATCCGACCTATGCGCCTCCGGGAAAGCACAGCCTGACCGGGTGGATCTTCCTGCCCAAGGCGAGCAAACTTACCCGTGGGGAATGGGAAGAGGTGAGGGCCACATGGAACGACAATTTCCTCCTGAACTTTGAACGGTTCGCCCCCAACATGACCCGGGCCAACGTGATCGACGACTTTTTTTATACCCCCCAGGACCAGGAAGACGAGATGCGGCTCATGGAAGGTGATTTCTGCAATGGTTCCGCGAAATTAAGCCAGATGGGACACAACCGTCCCTTTCCCGAGGCGGCCCAGTACCGTACGGAAATCGAAAACCTCTATCTGTGCGGACCCTTCTGCCATCCCGGCGGCGGCGCCAGTTCCGCCTGCGGGTACAACTGCTTTAAAATCATCTCCCAGGACCTGGGTCTGGATAAATTCTGGGAAAAACTGGATCGGGGTTATTAATTCGGCGCTATTAATAAGGACATGAACGGGACGGAGATGTCCATACCTTTGTGGGCTTGTGTCCGGTTTACGACGACCTGGATCTCACGGCGGAACCCGACGGGGTGAAATATGCCTATCCCCCGGTCCAGATGGGGTCGATCTTCGACGACGGCACGGCCATGACCATTCATACGGACATGAAGAAAACACACGCCTCCATGAGCCGGTTTTCCGTGAAGGATGCGGACACGTTTCAGCGGTTGTACAAGGAGGTCAAGGGATTTCAGGACCTGATGATCTCGACCCTGATGTATGCGCCTCCCATCGACGTCAACGACATCACCCGGGCGCTCTCCACCTGGAAAGTAGAGGAAAAGACCGAGTTCTTCCGGGCAAAATTAAGAGGCATGAGCATCAACGATTTTTTGAACAAACATTTTGAAAACGAAAAAGTCAAGGCCATGCTGGCCTTTCATGCGGCGGTGTGCGGGTATTATACGGACGTTGTGGGACTGGCCATATCATTTCCCTTCATGCTGGGGAAAATCGACAACTGGCGGCTCTGCATCGGCGGGTCCCACCGCCTGGCCCACACCCTGTGGCGGCAGATGAGACGGCATAACGTGACCCTGCGAATGGCCTCTCCGGTTGAGGAAATCCTTCTGGAAAACGGCAGGGCCATGGGGGTAAGAACCTTTGACAATGAAAAGTTCTTTGCAGACAAGCTCGTGGCCAGCAGCCTGGATCTGGACCAGACCTTCAACAAAATGCTTCCCCCGGATGTACTTCCCGCCGACATTCGAAAGGACGTCGATGATTACGCGTACCAGGACGCCAGCCTGTTCTCGGTGCATATGGCCATGAACAGTATCCCCACCTACAAGGCCGCCGCATTCGATCCGGACATCAACCAGGCCTGGGTCCTGAACATCGGCTACAACCGCCTGGAAGATTTCAACCAGGACTGGTCGGACATCCGGAAGGGCAAGGTTCCTGAAAATCCCAAATTGAATGTGGCGGTGAATTCCCTGTTCGATCCCACCGATGCGCCCGAGGGAAAGGCCGTGGGCGTTATCCGGGTACCGGCGCCTTTCGGAGTGGACGGTAAGGGTCCGGGAATCTGGCAGTCCAATTTCAAAAAAGCCTACGCCAACCGGTGCGTCCGCAAGATGGAACAGTACTGCGATAATTTCACGGCCAAAGACATTATCCAGGCCAAACCCTACACGCCCCTGGATATTTCGGAGAAGCTCATCAACATGAAAAACGGCGATTGGATGGTGGGTCGGATTTCCGAAGACAACCTGATGGGCAACCGTCCCAGTCCCCGGATGTCCCAGTACAGAACGCCGGTTTCCGGACTTTACCTGTGCGGATCCACCACGCACCCCCACGGATTCATCACTTTCGGGCCGGCCTATAACGCGCTTCAGGTGATCGCCGACGACTATAACATCGACAAATGGTGGGTGGAAATTTAGTTTCCGGAAAGCGGATCAAAAATGGAGTGAAATGGATCATGGAGCAGGCGCGAAAAATAAACATCCGTTATGTAGAAGACCAGAAAACAAACGGCCTGGGGATGATGATCGGGCAGTATCTCGAACAGAACCTCGACGAGTTCGAGGAAAAAGTCCGGCAGGCCCTTAAATTAAGGATCACCACATCCGTGGAAGTGGAAAAGGGGATCGCAACGACCCTGAATTTCAACCGGGATGATATTTTGATTCAAAACGGGGTGACCGAAGACACCCAGCTTCATTTGAAAAGTTCCTATGCGGTCCTGGCCGATGTTCTCTCCGGAAAGGTCAATCCTTTAAAAGGAGTATTGGACGGCCGTATCCGACTCGGCAAGGTACCGGTGGGCAGGTTGTTTCAATCCCTGAGGCTTTTAAGTTTCCTGAAAATCCCCAAAGAACTTCTCGTCCGGGAGGAGGGCATTTCAAAGAGGGTTTTAACCCCCGAACGGGTATGGATATTTCTGGCCGGAGCTGCGTGCGGAGCCGGAATTGCCGGTTTGCTCCTGCTGATGTAGAATTTTGAACGGGTCTAAACATTTATTCCCCAGAAAGGAGAAATTATGAAAGTCACGGCAGCATTGTCTCCCGCAACAGGAAAACCTTTTGAAATCGATGAAGTCGATCTGGAAGAACCGCGTTTTGACGAGGTTCTGGTTAAAATCTCGGCCACCGGCCTGTGCCACACCGATCTTCTCTTCAAGGACCATCTGCCCATCCCCATACCGGCGGTTTTCGGCCATGAGGGGGCCGGGATCGTGGAGAAAGTGGGCCAGGGCGTCACCACGGTGAAGCCGGGTGACCACGTGGCGCTGAGTTTCAATTACTGCGGCAAATGCAGCCGGTGCCTGGCCGGCATGCCGTATTACTGCGAAAATAATTTTATCCTCAATTATTCCGGGGCCCGGGCCGACGGGAGCATGCCGATCAGCAAGGGCGGGATGCCGGTGTTCGGATGTTTTTTCGGTCAGTCCTCATTTGCGACCTATTCCCTGGCCACGGAGCGAAATCTGGTCAAGGTCCCCCATGACGTCCCTCTGGAGATTCTCGGGCCTCTGGGATGCGGAATTCAGACAGGAGCCGGAACGGTGATGAATGCATTGAAGGCCGAAACCGGATCCTCCATCGTCGTCTTCGGGACCGGGGCTGTGGGCTTGAGCGCCGTCATGGCGGCGAAAGTCATCGGGTGCACCACTATCATCGGGGTGGACATCAAACCGGGAAGGCTGGAACTGGCAAAAAAATTCGGCGCCACCCATGTGGTGAATCCGGCCGAGAAGAATTCCGTGGAAGAAATCAGGGGCATTACCGGACTGGGCGTGAATTATGCCGTAGAAACCACCGGATCGCCGGCAGTGTACCGCCAGGCTGTCGAGTCCCTTGCCGCGCACGGAAGATGTGCGCTCCTGGGTGCTTCGCCTCCCGGAACAGAGGTTTCCTTCGATATGAACACGCTTTTGACCGACGGGAAAGGCACCTTCGGCGTCATCGAGGGTGAGGCCATTCCCCAGGTCTTCATTCCGAAACTCATCGCGCTTTACAAACAGGGACTGTTTCCCTTTGATCAACTGATTAAACTGTATGACATGAAGGATATCAACCAGGCGGTCCATGATTCCGAAGCCGGCGGGACCATCAAACCGGTGATTCGATTCAACTCCTGATATCCGGAGTCCCGTCACCCATCATCCGGGATTCCCCATGGGTTATTGCGGGGAATCCCGTTTCAGTCCTTTATCCACGTCATTGTGTATCCTTGTGTTTTATGGGGCCATGTCCAGGATATCCGTAAATCCCGAGGGGGCATGGGGTCCTATGATCAGCTGCTCCAGTACGCCCATTCCCGTCTTGCCCTTCATCCTGAACTCGCTCACCGCCTGGATGTGAAGATTCATGGGATTTGCCGGATCCGCGGTTTTAAGGTCAATGGTGTCGTGGGCAACGGCCAGCTCTCCCTTGTCCAGGCCGTGGCTCCAATCGGGATGCATATACCCGATGCCGGACATGTAGAAATGATAGAGAGGACTCACCTGAATTTCCAGGATTTCCTCCGTCGGGGTCACCAGGGTGATTTCAGCGGACGCTGCGTGACGGGTTCCGGACTTGAAGTGCATGCGGCTTTTGGCCTTCTGCATGTGAACGGGCTCCTGCCCGTCCCCCACCGGGACCATGACGCCGTGGGTGTGCCAGGCGTTACCGGAGGCGTCGGCGTTGATGTCGTATAACGTGATGCAGTCTTCGAAATTGACCGGGGCCCAGAGCCAGTAAAACTGGGGTATGGCCATTTCACCGGGCATCTGGGGGTCCCTGGCGCCCACGGGCCGGACTCCCCAGGACCGGTCCCGGGTTCCCATCCAGTTTTCGGGTTCAATGGTGACGCGGCTTCCGTTGACCTCGAAAAAACCGCTGTAGGCACCGTTCTGGGTCAGCCGGGTATAGTCCATGATCACCCGCGGGCCTACCCGATGGATGTACCGGGGTTCTTCCAGTGGAATGGAACGGTTTCTGAAAATCAGATCCGCCTGGATGCCGTATGCGTTTTGATCCACATGGATGCGGAGGGTTTTAAGAGGTTCCAGTACTTCAACGGCGATGGGCCCCACCCGGGTGTCCATCCTTTCCATCCCCAGATGACGTGAGGCCCGGAGGTTGTACTGGGTCCCGTCCTTGATGATGGAAAACGAAGCGTCCATGATGTTCAGAACGGGGTAGACGCCGAGGGCCAGTGCAAAAAAACAGGCTTCGGACCGGGAATAGCCGTTGAAAAAATACCGGTCGTAGAAATTTCGATCTGAACCCGCATAAGCAATGGGTTCCGGCAACTGGTGAAGGGGGAAATCGTCTCCTTTGGTCAACATGGCGGACTCCTTTGAAGAAAGATGGGGGTTGATGGATCCCGGATATTTCAGATGCGGACGGGAATCTGGTTATCACTATAAATTAAACGGGAGGGTGAAATCAAATCGAATTTATCACCTTCCGGGCAATGGTCTCTTGACGGGCCCTTGTAAAATCATGTATGCGAAAAGGGTATAGCCGACCGCTCGCCCGAGATCGGAAAAACCTACCCAATATACTTTTCAGGAGAAAAAATGGAAAAACTGCTCGATCCATCTCAATTTGCCAAGAACGTCCCATTTTTGGAAAGAACCGGGATTGAAGCCGTAAAGCTTGCACCCGAAAGCATCGTCATCAAGGTGCCCATTGCGCCGAATATCAATCACATCGGGACGGTTTATGCCGGGGCCATGTGGACCCTTGCCGAAGTCATGGGCGGGGCCGTCTACCAGGTGCACCTTTTCAGCGAAGGCACTTTCCCCATTGTGAAGGGATTGAACATCAAATTCACCAAGCCGGCCCGGACCGATGTTTTCTGCCAATACACCATGGATAAGGCCGAAGCATCCCGGATAATGGCGGAATGTGAACAAAACGGCAAGGCGAATTACGATATTTCCCTGGAGCTTACGGATGCCGAAGGCAATGTGGTGGCCGTGAGCGAGGGCTTTTACCAGATTCGAAAAGGGGTGACGCTGCCGTAAGCGGTCGGAACCTCTATTCGTCGTCCAGGAGCAGGGGGATAAACGTCATAACGGGTTTTCCGAACTCATCAGCCCCGATGTCAACGGTCCCCCGCATGATCCGGGGGTCTTTTTCAAAATCCCTTGCAGGCAGGTCCGGGGCTGAATTGATGCCCATATTGACGCAGGGAGAATCCGCGGTGAGATGATAATCTCCATTGGCGGCGTCCTTGAACAGCGGATCGGCGTCCATGTTGCCGTCGGAACCGGTCCACGAAATGCCCGACATGGCCGCGTATACAGGTAGGCGGCGCCGGCGTTGTGGTTGACGCTCTCATTGTCCGCCATAATGTTGTCGGCCATCGTTATTTCGTCCGAATGACCTGAATCTGCGCTGGAATAAATGTAGATTCCCCCGGCGGTTTTTCTGGAGGTGTTCCCCGTGATGAAATTTCCGGTAAGGTTGATGGCGGAAAGATTCCCTGTGCGGCTGGTGTAAGCGTATATATAGACACCACCGCCTGAATCGTAACAGACGTTATCCGCAATCGTGTTTCCCGTTAAGACGAATTCTCCCATGGCGTCCTGGCTGGAATACCGGTAAATATTTAGACCGCCGCCGTCGCTGTAACCCGAAGGAATAAGCCACTGGCATGCCAGTGGCTTATTCCTTCGGGTTAGGGTTCGGATGGATCTTGATGGTCAGTCTATACCCGAAAAGCATCGATCTGTCAAAAAAATAAAGGTTTTAGGTTTAAAGGAAGTTTTACAGGGGCGAGCCATGGGCGGAAGCCGCCTTCCTGAATTTTTTCAACTGGTTTTCATAATAGGCGGGGTTGTCCCCGGCCGTTTCCAGCGCTTTTTTCCCAGCCCGGATGGCCTCTTCGTATTCTCCGTTCACGAAATAGCTCTCGGCCAGGGTGTCGAGAATGTAGGGACTGGGGTTCAGCAGAGCCGCTTTCCGGGCCGTCAATAGGGCCTTGCGGGGATCTCTGTATGCCTCATCGGGGCAGGCGGCCCAAAGCCATGCCAGGTTGTTCAGGGTTTCCGGGTTTTCCGGATCGAGGGACAGGGATTCCTGATAGGCCGAAACGGCCTTGTCGAAATTTCCGGTCTCCTGATACAGGTCCCCCAGAAGGCGATACAGGGCCGGATCCTGGGGTGATTTCCCGATTTCCATGAAGATCGCGGTTTCAAACAGGGTCCTCTGGAAGTTATTTTCAATCTGACGGGGAAGGAGACTCGCTTCAAAGGTGCCGGCCACCGCCAAAGCAACCAGATAGCCGATCAGTGCCCTGCCGATTTTTGTTTCATGCCGGCGGATCCACGACCGGTCGGATTCACATTTCATCAGGAAATTTATGCGTTCACGGATGCTGAAATGGTGCCAGTTGGGTTTTTCCGGTGAAAGACCGCTGGAAAAGGCGATTTTCTCCAGGGTGGTGATCAGGGGACCTGCGCTTTCAAAAAGCCGATACACGTAAGTGTCCGCCTGGCGTTCGAAATTCCGCATGAAAAATCCGAATCCATAACGAAAATAAAGAAGAAAACCCCCGGCGAAAAGGAAATTGAAAGCCCCTGAGAAAATAACGCCGGGGTCGGCGCCGGCGTTTAACAGCATTCCAATCAAACCGGGAAAACCGGTCAGAACGTGGAGGACAATATGAATCATGGCATAGGCCATGATGAAAAAACCGAGCAGCAGGACCAGGTAATAAACCAGGTGTTTTTTCTTGATATGGCCGATTTCATGGGCGATGACGGCATCCATTTCATGGAAGGAAAGCAAGCGGGTCAGGGACGGGGTGATCAGCAGATAACGGAATCTTCCCATCATTCCCATGACGCCGGCGGTGATCATTTTGCCCCCGAAAGCAGGCCAGTAAAGGATATCCCGGACCTCGAGCCCGGCTCTTAAACACAATCCCCTGATCCGGTCCCGGATATCACCGTCGTCCAGGGGCTTGCATCGCCATAATTTTTGAATGAAAAAAGGGCCGACCGCAGCGATTACCAGAAGGAAAAACAGAAAGTAGAGAACTTCCCCCATTGTGGAGGAAAAGAACCGGCTCAGGGGACCCAGGGGAACCCGGCCAAAAAGGTCTGCAATCAGGGACAAAACGAGCCAAGGCAGGATCACGGGAGCTGGGAAAGACAGATTGGATACGATATACTCCCGGGGCGAAATGGGGTTGCGGTATATTTTCTGATACAGGCCATGGGACATTTTCCAGACTATGGTCATATACCCCAGAAAGATCGTGATCAAGGCCCCGGCAAACAGGGTGGGAAAGGTTGAAAAAAGCGGCCATTGGATCAGAAAATCCGGGAAATGGATACCGTAAAGGGCGATGACGAGAAAGACGATGGCATAAACCGTCTGCCATGTCATGGCATCGTTATATTCCCGGTCCAGAAGGGTCAAGGGTTTGTACCCCATGTTCCTTTCTATCTTTCTGAATTTTAACCAGGAATGTCCCGCCAAAAATGCGCTTTGCAGCAAGAAAAGGAAAATCGCCTGGGGAAAATCAAAAACAGGGTCGGGGGGCGGGACATAGGTTGAACAGATGAAGATAACGGCAATAAAATAGAGAAACTGGCCGTACATGGTTATTTCATTCCGCCGGCATCGGGTTTAAAGTACCGTTCTTTTTCACTGTAAATGCAGCCGCAGTAAGGTTGACGATACATTCCCATCCGTCTGCTTTCTTCAATTCCCGTTTTCCAACCCAGACGAAAATCCTGATACAGAAAGGGGATTCCGATTGTTTTGCCCACGGATTCACCGATTTCCCGGATCAGTTCGTGGCGCTGGAACTTGCTGTACAGAAGGGTCGTGGAAAAAGCGTCGAATTTCCCGTGCGCGGCCAGTCCGGCGGTGGCGTTCAGGCGGTCGTGATAGCAGACGGCGCAGCGGTTTTCCTCCCTGAAAGCGGCTTTCCGTAAAAAGCCTTCAAGGTCGTAGCCTTTCTGATAAATGACATGGAGGTTTATGTGGGCCGCGTATTCCTCCAGGGTATTTTGCCGTTTCATGCATTCGGTATAGGGATGAATATTGTGTTTATAAAAAAAACCCGTGATGCTGACCCCGTCTTGTCGAAGAACGTCCATTGGGTAAATGGCGCACGGGGCGCAGCAAATATGCAGCAGCAGTTTCATCCTCTTTCCCCGAAAATAGCCGTTCCGATCCGGACAAGGGTGGCGCCTTCCTCGATGGCCGGTGGAAAATCGGCGCTCATCCCCATGGAGAGTTCATTCATTTCGACATTCCTGAAGGCTTTTTTCCCGAGGTCCGCGGCAAGCCGGCGCAGCAGCCTGAAATAAGGACGTGCGTCTTCCGGATCCGGCGCAGGTGGCGGCAGGGTCATCAATCCCTTGACGGCGATGTTGTGGAAATCCGAGATCTTTCGGACCAGGTTTTCGACCGTTTCAGGGGCGGCCCCGGATTTTGTTTTTTCCCCGGACAGGTTGACCTGGATGAGAATTTTCTGGATTTTATTTTTTTTTGCGGCGTGCCGGTTTAACGCTGCCGCCAGTTTAAAGGAGTCCACCGTATGAATCAGATCAAAAAGTTCGACGGCGGTTCCGGCCTTGTTGGACTGGAGGTGGCCGATAAAATGCCATTCCACCGGATAACCGGAGAGAATTTCAATTTTGCTTCCGGCTTCCTGGATGTAATTTCCCCCCAGTATGGACGCTCCTCCTTCAATGGCCCGGTGAATTCTTTCTATGCTGACTTTTTTGCATACGGTCACAAGGCGAACGCTGCCGGGGTCCCTTCCGCATTTTATCGTAATTCGACGGATTTCGTCGTTGACGGCCTGTAAGTTCAAGGCAACGGCATCAGGAGGGGTCATCGGATGGATCCCGGCGGTTGTCCAGACTCAGGCCGATGACCTTGTGGCGGATTAAAAATTCGATGACCTCACACACCGGCAATCCCACCACATTGGTGTAGGAGCCGTTGATCCGCCTGACCAGAAAGGTTCCCAGGCCCTGAATGGCATAGGCTCCGGCTTTGTCAAAAGGTTCGTCCGTATGGATGTACCATTCGATTTCCTCCGGTGAGAGTTCCTTGAACAGGACCTCGGTTTTAACCACATCGCAAAAGGAAACGGATTTTTTTTCGCAGCGGACGGCGTATCCGGTCATCACCCAATGGGTTTTACCGCTCAGCCGTCCCAGCATTTCCCTGGCTTCCCTTTTGTTTCGGGGTTTTCCCAGAACCCTGCCGTCGATCAAAACAATGGTGTCTGCGCCGATGACCCAGCTTTCCGGGTATTTCTTCGAAATATCCAAGGCTTTGGATTCGGCCAGATCCCTCACAAAATCCTCCGGGTCGGCGCAGGAAAACCCGGATTCATCGATTTCACTGGGAATCACGACGAAATCAAGCCCCGCCTGTTTCAGCAGGTACCGGCGGCGCGGGGATTTCGAGGCCAGGATTAATTTTTCTTGCATGTCATCCTCCACAATTGCGGATGAAATATCAGATGTATCGGAGTTTGACAAGCGTCTATCCCCGGGCGCCCCCACGAATACAAAAGGGGTCGGACCCAGGCCCGACCCCTGATGAAATAACGCGACTGCGGATATAGTTGCTAAGGCATGCGAAGTCCCTTTTCCGGTCTGGAAAAATTATGGCACCATGAACAGTCATATCGCTTGTCCTGAACATGCTTCTGGTGAAGGACTTCAAAGGGCTTCACTTCTTTCCGGTCATGGCATTGCGTGCAGACCGTATCGGTGGATGCTTTGACAACATACCCCAATTCTCCCTGCAGATCCATCCGCTCGGTAGTGTTGTGGCAGTCGGTGCAGGACAATGGCCCGCCCGCGGTATCGGTTCCGCTGGCCGGTTCGACGCCGTGATTGATCAACTGGTAGGTATCGGTCAGGATCCACTCATACGGTTCGGTTGCCGGATAGCCCATGTTCACCAGACCCTTTGCTATGGCAGTGGCGACATTGCCGGTGGTCGTCAGGTATTCGCCGGTGTCCAGGGCAATCAAACGATCGTCCCGGGTGGTTTTCGGCTGTCTGCCCGTCTTGTATTTAAACGGATAAAGCTTGCTGTCGGAATTGTTGATATCCCCCATGGGCCGCGATGTGGGAAAAGTTCCAAAGTCCGGGTCAAAAGTACGGGAGGCGTCGTCACCCAGAAGGGTGTTGTCGCTTTTCCCATTCCAGAATTTGTATTCCGGCATCAGGGAAGACGCCTTGGTTGTGAGCGGATGCCCCGGACCCGAAACACCGTCGGCAGGCGTCCCATTTGCGTGGAATTGCCAATCCCGGTGGGTTTCCGTGGGAAATTTCGCGTAGGTCGGGATATGACAGGTCTGGCAGGCGAGCCGCTGGACGTGTTCGCCGATATCCGGATTATCGTGCCCGGTTAAGGTATCCTGGCCCGTGTGGCATTTTGCGCAGTCAATTCTGGAACCCCGCTGGAGATCGTCCGTTGCGCGTAAATCCGATCCCTTTCCGATGACTCTGTGGTTTTCAAAGGTATGGCAGGACTGGCAGGTTAAATCGCCGGTTCCTGAATTCATGTGGACATCGAAAGCCGGGTCCGTATTGGTGATCAGTGCCATGGACAGATCACCCCGCTTGACCCCATCGCCGCCTCCGGCTTTGGCATGACAGACCAGGCAGTTGGTCCGTTCGGGCAGGGCCACGTTTTTCACCATGCTGTCCGTTGGAATATCGACGCCCATGGATCCATCCGCCAATCGTTTCCGCTGCAAAGCATATTCTGTGCTGTGGCAGACGAGGCAGTCAATGTTGGCAAGATCAGCGGTCGGGTCATCCGGTCTCTTTCCCCTTCCCGCGTGGCAGGCGCCGCATCCCTTCCAATTGCCGAGGATGTTGATGCAGTAACTGTTGACCGCATTGGTCAATTTGCCCTGTTTCACGCCGGTCCCGTTGACCATGTCCGGGGCATCTCCCAGCCACTGGTAATGGGTGGACTGGCTGACTTCCCGGGCTTTATCCTGATGGCATGAAAGGCAATTGGCGGGATATTGACCATAACTCAGACCTGCATGGGGGTCCGCGGAGCAGGTTTCATCCGCCTGGCCCGAACAATTCTGATCGATTCCGTCCCCGCAGATTTCAGTAAGACCCGGATGAATGGCGGCGTTGCTGTCGTCACAGTCCGTACCGCCGCAGGCTGAATCGGTGAACCCGTCCCCGTCCAGATCCGGGCACTCGTTTCCGCAGGGCCAGGATGAGGCTGTTCCATCCACGTCTTTAACGGCTCCGGTGATGGTGGAACCGGAAGTGGACGTCAGGGCAACCGACGCATCGTAACATACCGGACTTAATGTGAGCGCATAGCGCCTGTTCCGTTTATCGTACTTCATCTCATAGGATTGATCGTTGTACAGAGCGGTGATGGTCTGTCTGCCGGAAGCCTCCTTGGCCCATATCTCCAGCCCTTGACTGGTGCCGCTCCAATCGGCCCTGGTGATGGTGATTCCCCCGGTTCGGGCGTAGGCCGCCGGGCCCGCCAGGATGATCAGGATCAAAGTGAATGTAATTTTTTTGGTCATCTGTTGCCTCCCTGAAAATGTTGTTCTTTCCTGCAAAGTCGAATCCTTCGTTTTTTCCAAACCAATACCCCTGGAGTTATGTAAAGGGTTCCGGCATGACTCCTTAAAGCAATTGCCGTGCCGTTGGTGGAAAAAATATTTTATTTATTGAAATTATTCGGGAAAACATTTTCGTGAGAGGTTTTGCAGGTGAACGGACATCGATGGGATGTAGGGTTTTTCCTTCTCGATTTTGAAAAAACCGGGAATATATCGATGAATTATGCCGAGTAATCGGCATGATTGCAGGTGGAGGGATTTTCCTGCACCAGCGGTGCCAAATCAGGGAATTCCCATTCACGCGGCGATTTTTCGAAAACCTATGGATTTTTTCGGTACGCGGAGGGGTTCATGCCATATTTTTTAAACAACTGGTAGAGGTCCGCCCGGTATTTTCCGGACAGGTCCGCGGCCTGGGTCATGTTGCCGCCGGTGTGGTCCATGAGCCGGAGCAGATATTTTTTCTCGAAATCGGCTTTGGCATTTTTAAACGACTTAAAGGGTTCAATGGTGTCCTTCCTGCCGCGAAGGAGGTCCTCTTCCGTGATGACGTCTTTTTTCGCCATGACGACGGCCGATTCCACCTCATTTTTAAGTTCCCTGATATTTCCCGGCCAGTTATGAAGCGACAGCCGCTGCATGGCTTCCGTGGAAAACCCTTTGATGTTTTTGCCGTTTTTTCTGGCAAATCTTTTCAGAAAAAAGTCGGCGAGCAGGGGGATATCCTCTTTTCTTTCCCGAAGGGGCGGAAGTTTGATGACAATGACGTGAATGCGGTAATAAAGGTCTTCCCTGAAATTTCCGTTTTCCACCGCGGCCTCCAAATTCCTGTTGGAAGTTGAAACGACACGGGTGTCCACTTTGATCAGCCTGTTTCCCCCAAGGGGGTAAAATTCTTTTTCCTGGAGTACCCGGAGCATCTTGGTCTGCATGAACAAGGGCATTTCCGAAATTTCATCCAGGAAAAAGGAGCCGCCGTCGGCTCTGGCGAACAACCCCTCTTTCTTGTATTCGGCTCCGGTAAAAGCCCCTTTCTCGAACCCGAACAGCTCGCTTTCGAAAAGGGTTTCCGGTATGGCGGCGCAGTTGATCACCACAAACGGGCTGTTTTTACGAGGACTTGCGGCATGTACGATCCTTGCGATCATTTCCTTTCCCGTTCCGCTCTCGCCTTCAATATATACACTGGAATCGGTAGCCGCCGCCTGAACCGCCTGCCCCAGCACCTGTTGCAATTTTTCGCTTTTGCCGATTACCTTTTCCAGGCCGAATTTCTGTTCCAGGATCGGCTGAAGGGCGTTCACGTCCTTCAGTATCTGTCTGCCTTCCAGGCATTTTTCGATCTGCAGCAGGAGGTCCCTGTGATCGAAAGGTTTCTGAATATAACTGTAAGCCCCGTTCCGCATGGCCGTAACCGCGCTGTCCACGGTACCATGGGCCGTCAGGATGATGATCGGCATTTCGGGATTGATCTGATGAAGGCGGGCCATGAGTTCGATGCCGCTTTCACGGGAGAGCTTCAAATCCACGAGCGCCAGATCACAGGGATGCTCGAGGGCCACGGACAGGGCTGTTTCCGTCGTTTCCGCAGTAAGAACACGGTATCCCCGGGCTTCCAGACGCATTTTAAGGATTTTAAGGATGTTTTTATCATCATCCACGGCAAGAATACGAATGTTCCCTGAAGATTCTTTCATGGTTCCGTTATTTCCTTTTGTTTCTTTTGGTCCATGTTGATGTCAATGACCTTAAAGTATTCCATCTGTTGTTTCAGGTCCTCGATTTCTTTGCTTAAGGCTTTAATCCGGAGATCCTGACGGTTTATCTTTTCCCGGTAAAGATATTCGGAATATTTTTTTTCTTCGATTTTATCTCCCAGAGATTCAATTTCCTCATAGGCGCAGGGCAATATTTCCTCCCTGTCGGACAGGGATTCAATTTCTTTAAAGGCATGAATCAGTATCTCTCCTGCGATCGAAAGCGTGCTACCGGGATAAATCTCCATCAATCCCTTAAACTGGTCTTCAGCCTTTGTGAGGTCTCTTTCCGGGTTTTCGGGGTGCCCCTGGATCAATCCCTTCTGAAAAAGGACGACATCCGTCTGCGTCATAAGGGGCGCAGACAGGGCAATCTCATTTTTCGCCGCAGCCGATGTAAAATCCTTTTTTTGGATGAACCGGTTCGCCTTGTCAATATGGGAGCTCTCCTGAATTATGCCGGTTAAGTGAGTACATGCCGACAGGCTCAGGATGAAGAATGCACCGGCAAGGTGAAATAAAAAGTGCTGCCTTTTCCTTCGATACTTTCCGCCCATATTTTTCCTCCATGGGAATCGATGATATGCTTGACGATGGCAAGCCCCAGGCCCGTTCCCCTGATCGTTCCCCTGCCGTTATCTATTCTGTGAAATTTATCGAAAATTTTTTTCAGGTCCTTTCCGGCGATGCCCGCGCCATTGTCCGATACGGATATCTTCATGTAATCGGGGTCCTTTTCCAGAAGTTCCCCCCGGACCGAGATGAGTCCGTTATCCGGGGTGTACTTCAAAGCGTTTCCCAGCAGGTTTTCCATCACCTGTTCAATCTGATGGGGATCCATTGCCGCGAAGGGGAGAGTCTCTGAAACCCGGACCTCGACGTCGATGTTTTTCCGTTCCATGAGGGGGCTCATTTTGGATACGCATTTTTGTATCAGGGTTTTGACATCGCATTCCGTGAAATCAAACGGCATCATCTTCGCCTCCATCCGGGAAAGATCCAGGATCCGGTTGACCGCCATGATCAACCGGTCGCATTCCTCATGAATGATGGAAGAGAGTTCATGCCGTTTCCGGTGATGATTCCGGAAAATATCCTCCAGAAGCATGCTCGACGCTTCCTTGATCACGGTCAGAGGGGTTCGCAGTTCATGGGATACATGGCTGACAAAGTTGCTTTTCATGTCTTCGAGTTCTTTGAGCCTTTCACACATCCGTGTGAAATCATGATCCAATTCGGCGATTTCAGGGGGAGACCGGACAACCGCCCTCACATCGAAGTTGCCTTCGGAAATTTCCCGGGTTTTGTGTTTAAGGATCAAGATGGGGCCGTTGATGCTCCTGGTGTTGTAAATGGAGACCAGAGCGCCGATGAGAATGATGAACCCCGCCATGCCGAATGTAAAATTATAGACCTTGTGGAGGATTTGACCGGAAGTGGCGATCTTTTCATTCCTCAAAGATTTGAAATCCTGGATGATTTGTTTGAGTTGACCGGATAGGCCGTCGGTGATGATTTCCTTACGGCGGTCATGAGATTCCCGAGAATAGACGGCGTGCCGCCTGACCAGTTCCGCTTCTTCATGAAACAGGGTCACATAACGGTCATAAAGTCCGCTCACGTTAGAAACGTTTGAAGGCCCTCGCGGTCCCGCCAGTTTTTCAAGATCCTCCATTCTCCGGAGAGTATCTTCCGTCAGCGTTTCGAACCGGTTTAAATAATCCGCGTCTCCGGAAAGCAGATATTTTTCTCCGAAAGCGAACTGGGAAAACAGGTCCTCGATCAGCCTCTCGGAAAGCCGTATGGCCGTTCCATCCACGGTGTCGATGGCCTGGATCAGGTGGTGGCTTTGCCTGAGGTTCCAAACGGTATAAAACCCCTGGGCAAAGACCAGCACCATGATGGCGATATAACCCATCAAAAGCCTGTCGAAAATGGTGAATTTCATCAGGTACGGCGAAAATTTCATCTGCTCGAATGGCCTTTCCCCAGTGAAAATTTAAAATCTATCCCCTGCGAACACATGCAGCGCCTTCAGGTCCTGATAACCGGTTCAGTCCATAATATACCACAATGTGATAAAAATAAGCGTTGGGCCGAGTCATGTCAAGCCGGGCCTGAAAATTTTGAAGGGAAAATTCTGAAAAGATATGATATGTTTTTTTTTCCGTGGGTTTGCCAAATGCACAGGAGATTGTAGGATGGGTGAAGCGCAGCGAAACCCATCACCATTGATCGTACATGTATCCGTAATCTGATGGGTTTCGCTCCGCTTCACCCATCCTACAGAACCACAAAACAGAGAGGCTTCCATGGAGAAAATACCCCCACACAGAAACTGGTTCGTCCCCATTGTCATCGGTACGCTGATGTTTCTCGGGGTTTATGTGATCAGCTTCAACAATTACCTGCTGTATCATACCCTGGCGGAAATGTTCGGAATTGCGGTTTCCATGGCCATTTTCATCATCGCCTGGAATACCCGGTTCAATCTGGACAACAACGCTTTTCTGATGATCGGCATCGCCTACCTTTTTATCGGCGTCATAGACGTTCTTCACATGCTCGCCTACAAGGGGATGGGGGTCTTCCCCGGTCACGATGCCAACCTGCCGACCCAGTTGTGGATCGCTTCCCGGTATATGCAAAGCATCACCTTCCTGGCCGCACCTTTTTTCATCCACCGGAAAAACATCGGGAAACCGGTTTTTACCGCCTACATGGCGCTCACCATCGTGTTGGTCGTGTCCATTTTCTTCTGGGAAATATTTCCCGTCTGTTTCGATGCCGGAAAGGGCCTGACTCCGTTCAAGAAGATCAGCGAATACCTGATATGCCTGATCCTCCTGCTGTCCATGGTGAAATTTTACCGGGAAAGAAAATCCTTTGATTCATGCGTATTCAATTTTATCATGGCCGCATTGGTGTTGAACATCATGACCGGCATATCGTTTACGCTGTATTCCCATCCCTACAGTTTCACCAATTTTTTCGGCCATTACATTAAAATCTTCTATTTTTACCTGATCTACAAGGCCATCATCGAAACGGGCCTTGCAAGGCCCTATGATGTGCTCTTCAGGACTCTGAAAGAAAGCGAAACCGCGCTCGGCGAGAGTGAAGCCAGGTACCGTTCCATGATGGAGGCGACCCAGGATCCGGTTTATATCTGTTCCCCGGATTTTACGATTTCTTTTATGAACCCGGCGATGATCGCCCGGACCGGATATAACGCCATCGGGAAACCCTGTTATGAGGCCATTAACGGCCTCGATGCGAGGTGCGGCTTCTGTGAGTTTGATGAAATTAAAAAAGGAACACCCGTCAAAAAGGAAACCTTCCGGCAGAAGGACGGGAAGTATTATCATGTGACCCATTCGCCCATTCACCATGTCGACGGGTCCATTTCAAAACTGGCCGTTTTCAGGGACATTACCGATCTTAAAGAGGTCGAACTCCAATATCGCAAAGAGAGGGACAAGGCCAGGCTCTACCTACATATCGTGGGAAACATCATCGTTGTTTTAAACCCGGATACGACGGTTGCCCTGATCAACCGAAGAGGCTGCGAACTCCTAGAATATGATGAAAAAAATATCCTGGGCAAAAAATGGTTTCACACGTTCGTGCCTGAGAAGGACAGGGAAGGGGCCCTTTCGGATTTCCAGGGCATATTGGCGGGACCGGTCAAGTCCTTCGAGTATTATGAAAATTCCATCATCAGCCGGAACGGAAAGGAAATACTGGTATCCTGGCACAATACCCTGCTTACGGATGAAACCGGGAAGATCTCCGGAACGTTGAGTTCAGGAGAAGATATCACCGAATCAAGAAGGGTTCGAAATGAACTCCTGCAGGAACTGTCGGTCAGTTCAGCCTTGTCGGAATTGTATGTGCCGCTGATTTCACCGGATATTTCAATGGAAGAAATCGGTAAAAAAATTCTTGAGAACGGCAAACGGATCACCCGGAGCGAACAAGGCTTTGTTTCCATCATAGATCCTTCTAATGGAGACCAGATCCACCACACCCTGACGGAAATGATGGGCGACCAATGTAAATTGAATGATGGAAATAACAGGGTCATTAAATTTCGAAAGGAGGATGACGGGTCGTATCGCGGGCTCTGGGGGCATTCTCTGAATACCCGGGAACCGTTTTTTACCAACTCTCCGGAACACCATTCATCCTATCGTGGACTTCCGGACGGGCATATCCCTATTCACAACTTTTTGTCCGTTCCGGTGTTGTTTAACGAAATATTGCTCGGTCAGATCGCCCTGTGCAACAAAAAGGATGATTACCTCGAAAAAGATGTGGAAGCCGTCAGGCGCCTAGCCCAGTATTATGCACTGGCGATTCATCGCTGGCAGACGGCGGACAACCTTCGCAGGGCCAAGGATGAACTGGAACAACGGGTGCAGGAAAGAACCGAAGCCCTTTCTGCGGCCAATCTCTTGCTGGTCAATGAAATCGAGGAGCGGAAGATTCTGGAGGATAATCTCATGAGATCCGAGAAAGAGCTGAAGAATCTGTCCGGGAAGCTGATACAGTCTTATGAGGAAGAAAGAAGAAGAATCGGCGAGGAACTTCACGACGGCATCGCCCAGACCCTGAGCGCCATCAAGGTCTGGTCCGATGCCGCGATTTCCCAGATGGAGAAACAAAAACCGGATGAATCCCTGAATTCCCTCAGATCGATTCTTTCTCTGGCCAAAGCATCGGTGGAAGAGGTGAGAAATATCATCAAAAACCTTCGCCCCGCCATATTGGACGACCTGGGGCTCAAGGCAGCCGTTTCGTGGCTGTGCCAGGAATTCGAAAAAACCCATCCGGGCATCGTGCTGGCAAAAAATGTGAATTTGACGGATGAAAAGATCCCTGAAAATTTGAATATCGTCATCTTCAGAATAATGCAGGAGGCGATGAACAACATCTCCAAGCACAGCCGGGCAACCCGGGCCTCGGTTTTGCTGAACCGGTTCCGGGATAGCCTGGAACTTAAAATTTACGATAACGGGGCGGGGTTTGATGTCGATGAAGTGTCCGGGCGGACCGAGCCCATGGAAAAAGGGATCGGGCTTAATACCATGGAAGAAAGAGCCCGTCTTTCCGGCGGCGTTTTTTCCATTGTTTCCTCCCCTGTCCGGGGAACCACGCTCACTGTGACCTGGAAGATATAGACCTGGAAGTTATAGACAGGTTCGGCCGGAGATTTTCTATCGGACGACAAGGCCTTTTTTCAAAGCATAGGCGGTGAGCTCCGCGGCATTGTGGAGGTCCAGCTTTCCCATCAGGTTGGATCGGTGTTTTTCCACGGTTTTCAGGCTGACGCAGAGATAATCGGCGATTTTTTTGTTCTGATAGCCTTCGGCGATGAGTTTCAGTATTTCCCTCTCCCTTTGGGTGAGATCGTCCCACGCCGTTCCGGTTTTCAATTTCTGCCCGCCGGACAAATACCCTTCGATGATCTTTGCCGAAATTCCGGGACTTAAATACCGCTTCCCATTCAGAACATGACGGATGGCGCCCAGAAGCTCGACCCGGTCGGCGTCCTTGAGAACATATCCGTCCGCTCCCGCCTCCAAAGCCGTCTGAACGTATTCCTCGTCGTCATGCACGGTGAGAACCACGATCTTGATGCCGGGGTTTGACCTTTTGATCTCCCGGATGGCCACCAGTCCCCCGGTTTTCGGCATTGAAAGATCCATCAGAACCAGGTCCGGGCAGAAAGCCTCAGCCTGCTTGACCGCGACACGACCGTCTTCGGCTTCACACACCACCGAAAATTCCGGGTCTTCGGACAAAAGCGCCTTCAGCCCTTCCCTGAGAATCTTGTGGTCTTCAGCCACCAGTATGGCGTATTTTTTTCCGTCCATTGCAAAAGGTCATAATAATGATAAATACCGAATGGTTACTGATGACAGAATCCTTCCGGCGGGTCATCCGGGTAATAATGTGACATTGAATGGGGTTTTTACCCCCCGTGAAATACAGGGTACGTCGTATTTACCACAGGTCGCTCGATCTGTAAAGGTATTGCTAAAAAGGGAGTACCGAAGCTGACGGGATCCGATCTTTTAACCACCCAGGGAGATATTAAGCTTATGAAAGCGATTAATCCCCGAATTCTCATTATCGATGACAACGAAACATTCCGGCAGGCCTTAAAGAGCCTGATCCGGACGGGGTATCCCGCCATCCATGCGATCGATGAAGCCGGTAATGAAAACCAGGCTTTTGAAAAAATCGCTTCGTTCGTTCCGGACCTGATTTTTTCAGATATATCCCTGCCGGACGAAAATGGATTGGAGCTGATTGAAAAAATAAAAGCCGCCTTTCCTTCGGCATCAATTGTGGCCATGTCCCATGAAAACGGCGAAGAATATGAAAAAGCCGCCATTGAATGCGGCGCCGACCGTTATGTCTCCAAGAGCGTCCTGACCCCGGATGTCATCGATGAACTGGTCAGGCCCATTGTTCTCAAGGCCTGTGCGGGGAAAACCGGGGAACGGAGAAAATACCCCCGGTACCGATCCAGGGACACGGTTTTCGTCAACATGAAAGCCGGAAATGAAGAACATCTGGGGAAGCTTCTGGATATCGGAGAGGGCGGACTTTCCGTGTGTTACCCCGGTTCCACGGACCCGGCCTGCGAATACCTGGATCTGGGAATTTTTACGATGAAGGATCAATTCAGCATCCGGAACCTTCAAGGCAGGACGGTTTGCAGTTTTCCCTTCACCCCGCCCGGAGCCGAGGAGGTTTCGGACATGAGGCGGATAGGCGTTCAGTTCCTGGATCCGAAGGCCGTACAGAAGACCGAGCTGGATTTTTTTCTGAGGAACCACACGGCCGGTGAGGCATGATCGGGTTTGAATCATGCGGATGGGTGATGCATGCATAACCAATTGCTTACACATGACTTCTGATAATGCGTAGGATGGGTGAAGCTTGCGAAACCCATCGCGGATAGTTTCAGGCAATTCCGGAAATGATGGGTTTCGCAGGCTCCACCCATCCTACAACGGATAATAAATCATCCAAATGTCGTCATAGAGCACTAAGGGAATATGGGAGGAAAATAGGGTCTGATGGATATTCAAATACACGGTATGCCTGATTTGTTCGGATCTGTTTCTGGTGTAACGTGTGGACCCATGCAGCGAAGTTCTCGACCATGTCACCCAAACATAGATGAGGTTCGGTTTAATGCTCCAGTCAACCCGGATAAATGTTCCTGATTTGCTTCGATGTGAACGGAATCTGCATTGCCATCACCTCGGTTTCATTTCCGATAACCCGTTAAACAAAAGGAGGGCCCGCCAATTGAGGGAAAACAGGAAGTTCAACCGTCATTTAACCCGTCAGATAACGCAAACTAATCATAAAAGAGGAGAGTTATCATGAAAAGAAAAAGGTATTGGATCCATCTCAGTTGGATACTGGGAGTGGCCCTTCTTGTTTGGGGGGTTGGACAGTCGATCGCAGCCCAGAAGGAAATTCCTCCGGGCCAGGAAAAAAAGTGACCCAGGCCGACCGGCAGGCCGCGGCAGCTCGTAAGCTTCAGGCCGGTGCCCTGAATCCGCTGATGGTCGACACCCAAGCCATGATGATGCCGGGCCAGGCGCCGCATTATTTCAGTCACCCGAACTATGCCAACAGCCCTCTGCCCGTGGTCAATGGTGCAGTCATCGCGGTTGGGAATCCGTTGGCTGATCGTGCGTATGCCACAGATTTCCCCGTAGTCGTGGGTGATCTGGCACCAGTCTTCGTTGTGCTGCCGGCAGTACTTCCCGACGGGATGCTTCAGTCGTTTCAGACCTGGAACCAAGCAACTGCTGGCACCAGTCCATTCCCATCGACGGGTAACACATTCCACGCTTACATTCTGCGGCCAACCGTCAACCCCAACGAATTCACCGTTGTCTTTGACAGCGGCCTGCTCACCGTGCCGGCCTTAACTGACCCTGCGGTCAGCGAAGTCGCAACGTTCAGTGTGGCAAATTTGGCAGTCCAGGCGGGCGATAAGCTGGCATTCTATGGCCAGGGTATCCCGGTTGATACGGGTTCCGGCACAGATATTTTGAGTTACCCGGCGCCGACCCCTCCGCTGCAGGACTCAACGATCACCCTGGGCAGTGCAGAATTTCCTCTCTTCTCCCAGGATCGCACTTACTCTTTCGCTGCCCAGGTACAGGATCTTTCGGGACAGAACACCGTAATTACAGGAGGTATGAGAAAGTTCGTCGACACGCTGCCGGGCCTGAATGCCCCGAACAATCTCGGACAACAAATTCCCGTGGCTGTCCCGGATACGACCACTTACCCGGACGACCCAACCACGCCTGATATCGACGAAGGCGCGGACTATTATGTCATTGAGCTGGGAGAGTATACGGAACAGATGCATTCAGATCTTCCTCAGACAACGTTACGTGGTTACCGCCAGGAGGGAGGCCAGTTCCATTATTTAGGACCTGCTATCGTTGCCACGAAAAATAGGCCTGTACGGATTCTGTTCCGCAACTTGCTGCCCCCTGGTGCGGGTGGGAATCTGTTCATCCCTGTCGATTCCACCGTGATGGGTTCGGGCATGACCGCTGCCGGCCACGAGGCGATGATGGCGGACCCGACCATGGTCGATCCGCAGAACCCGATGTGCAGTGGCCCTGACAAGGCGATGATGGTTGCCCAAGGCCTTTGTTATGCCGACAACCGCGCCACCCTGCACCTGCACGGCGGCATTTCTCCCTGGATCAGCGACGGCACGCCGCACCAGTGGATTACCCCAGCTGGAGAGAACACCCCCTATCCTGAGGGCGTCAGCGTGGTGGACGTGCCTGAGATGGCCACCCCCGGCCCCGGAGAAATGACCTTCTTCTACACCAACCAGCAGAGCGCCAGGCTGATGTTCTACCACGACCACGCCTGGGGCATCACCCGCCTGAACGTTTACGCGGGCGAAGCTGCGCCTTACATTATCACCGATGCGACTGAGCAGGCATTGGTCGACGGCGGGCTTATTCCTGGACCGGAAGCCACCATACCTCTGGTCGTACAGGACAAGACTTTTGTACCGAACGATGCTCAACTCGCCCTGCAGGACGAGACCTGGGATACCACCCGATGGGGCGGCGAGGGCAGCCTGTGGGTGCCGCATGTCTACTCCCCTGCCCAGAACCCGGGCGACGCTTCAGGCGTCAATGATTACGGTCGCTGGGCCTACGGACCATGGTTCTGGCCGCCCACGAACAACGTCGAATATGGACCCATCGACAACCCATACTATGATCCTAACTGTGATCCTGACTTGGGGTGGTGCGAGCCAGCTTTGATGCCTGGCGTCCCTTACCTTTCGATGGGCATGGAATCCTTCAACGACACGCCGGTTGTTAACGGCACGGCTTATCCGACGCTTACGGTGGACCCGAAGCCATACAGGTTCCGCGTCCTGAATGCTGCCAACGACCGGTTCTTCAATCTCAGTATTTACCAGGCGGTTGATGCAAACGGCGTTATTTGTGATGCCAACAACACCACTCCGGCTGCAGAGTCTACAGGCGTCGCCTGCACGGAAGTCAACCTTAATCCTGTCGAGGTGGCAGACGCACTGGTTGATCCGACGATTCACCCTACCCCGGTCGTAGGCACTGAAGGCCCTGCCTGGATCCAGATCGGTACCGAAGGCGGTTTTTTGCCGGCTCCAGTGGTTCTTCCTGCACAGCCAACCACGTGGGTGAACGACCCGACGGTATTCAACGCGGGAAATGTGGACCTGCATTCGCTGCTTCTCGCCCCGGCTGAACGGGGTGACGTAATTGTTGACTTCTCGGCTTACGCAGGTCAGACCCTGATCCTTTACAACGACGCGCCTGCTGCTTTCCCGGCCCGTGACCCGCGCTACGATTATTATACCGGCAACGGTGATTATCGTGACACCGGTGGTGCGTCTTCGACTCTGCCCGGCTACGGGCCGAATATCCGTACCGTTATGCAGATCAAGGTAAATGCCGGAACAGGTCAGGGTTTTGACCTGGGTGCACTCCAGAACGCGTTCGCACACCAAGCGGATGGTTCTGGCGTGTTCGAGAGCGGGCAGCACCCGATCGTAGTAGGGCAGAGCGAGTATAATCAAGCTCTGGGGACCTCTTTCACGGGAAGCGAAGGCCTGGTTCAGATCTACGATACCTCGCTTAACTTCCGCAACGAGGCGAGCGTACCTCTCAGCATTAACCTCAAGCCCAAGATGATCCAGGATGAAATGGGCGAAGCATTTGAACTGATGTATGGACGTATGAGTGGCTTTTTGGGTGTAGAAACAGCCAATGCGCAGGCCGGCCTGCAGAACATGATCCTGCACGGGTATGTTTATCCGCCGGACGAGATCCTTGAGGGTATCGAACTGCCTCAGGGGGTCGAGCTTGAACCACTCGCGACTGCTGATGACGGAACGCAGATCTGGAAGATCACCCACAACGGTGTGGACACGCATCCGATTCATTTCCACCTGTACGACGTGCAACTCCTGAACCGGGTCGGCTGGGACGGTATCATTCGTAAGCCGGACCCCAACGAGCTGGGCTGGAAGGACACAGTCCGCGTCAGTCCGCTGGAAGATACCATCGTTGCCCTTCGCCCCGTTGTCCCGCATATTCCCGATACCTGGGGGGGGCTGCCGAACAGCATCTGTCTGCTCGACCCGTCCATGCCTGAGGGAGTCTTCCTGGAAGGCGCCAACACCACGGAAAGGGTTTCACTCGGGCTGCCGATCATGGCCTTCAACCCGGACGGCGAACCGGTGGATATCCTGAATCATTTCGTTAATTTCGGCTGGGAATACGTGTACCACTGTCATATCCTCAGTCACGAGGAAATGGACATGATGCATGCCCAGGTGGTCGGGGTTGCGCCGAATGCACCTGGTCCAGTCACGTTTGTAACTACAGGAAACGGCCAAAATAGAGCGAATGTATTGACCTGGACCGACAACTCGAAAAATGAAACCGCGTTCGTCATCGAGCGTAAAGTCGCGGGTACGGCGGAGCCCTGGACAACAATTGCTACGGTCCAGTCCTCTGTGCTCGGTGTAATTCCATTTAACAACACGGGTGATGGTCCGGGCACCGACTCACGGACCTACAGCGACACGATAGGAAACGACAAAACGCAGTATGAGTATAATGTGTACGCGATCAATGTCGTCGGCGATAACTGGGATTACTCAGCGCTGAATAATAATATACCTGCGGGTGGTGGATGGCCGACACTTCTTCTTACTTCCTCCGATCCTTTGACACCCGCACCCCCTGCACCCGAAATCGCTCCAAGCAATCTGGCGGGAACTGCCGTCGTAAAGAACAAGAAAACAGCTACCGTCAGCCTGACCTGGACGGACAACTCCACGAACGAGACGGGATTCCTGATCCAGCGGGCTTATGACCCTGCCTTTACCAGTGGCGTCGTAAACGTCACGGTTGCGGGCAATGTCGCAACCTTCACCCAGAGCGTGGCGCGCGCCACGACCTTCTACTACAGGGTCCATGCATTCACTTCCACGACCCAGTCCGGATGGTCGAACACGGCAATCGTGGCCACACCTTAAACACTTAACAAGGGGGAGGGAACAATTCCCTTCCCCCTGTACTCCGGTGCTCTGGATCATAAATGCGGTGTTTTAGTAGGATGGGTGAAGCGAAGCGGAACCCATCAAATTAGGGATTCATGCACGGTCAATGATGATGGGTTCCGCAGGCTCCACCCATCCAACAACTTCAACTTAAATGACGTTACCGGTTTTTCCACACCTTTGAGGGAGGGCGTGCGATGAAAAAATCACTTTTCGTTATGATAGCGGCAATGGCCATGGCTGCTTTTTTGTTTCCCCCAATTCCAATTCAAGCCCAGACATCCGAGGACATGATCACCCTGGGTAAAGCCTTGTTTTTCGACCCGAATCTTTCCGTCACACGGACCCAGTCCTGCGCGGACTGTCATGCCGTTGAAACGGGTTTCACCGGTCCGGAATCCGACACCAACGATATGACGGCCGTGTATGAGGGCGCAGTCCTGACCCGCTTCGGCAACCGGAAACCTCCCACTTCCGCCTACTGCGGGGAAAGCCCCATCCTTTATTTTGATGAAGTCGCCGGGGAATGGTTCGGCGGTATGTTCTGGGACGGAAGGGCAACCGGCAATGTTTTAGGCGATCCATTAGCGGAACACGCCATGGGACCGTTTCTGAATCCGTTGGAGATGGCTATGCCCAATCCCAGGCTGGTCTGCGTCCGGGTCGCCGAATCGGATTATGCCGCTTTGTTTGAAGCGGTATGGGGCGAAGGATCCCTGGATTTTGTCCAGGACGTGGACGGCACCTATGAACGCATCGCCCGATCCATCGCCGCTTATGAGAGGAGCACCGAAGCCAACCCCTTTACCTCCAAGTTCGATGTGTTTTATGACGCAGCAGTCGCCGCGGGTAAAGATATCACCCAGATCACCGCTGCCGGCATCCCCGGTGGAATGATGGGCGGCGGTGTAGGTGGTGGTGGGGGATGCCCTGGAATATCTTTCAGGGCCTGCATTGGTGCCTGACCCGGCCTGGCCGTTTCGGCTCCGGCAGGCCTATCGGACCGGAGACGCTTCAGCCTCTCCTCTGCAGGCTTCCAATCAGAGGTTCGCCGAAGAGGCGGATACGCTTTATAAATTCAGCAAGGGACATGGCGGCATTGGTTGCCAGGGGTGTCATGGCAGCACCCATGCGGTATGGCCGAATGCCGATGCCGGAAGCAATGACAATGTCGCGGCCCGGTCGCTCCAGGGGTATACCGGGACCGTCATGGAGTGCACCACCTGCCATGCGCCGGGGAGTCTTGGTCGCACCGTCAATGGGCCTCACGGGCTGCACAATGTCAACGATCCTGCCTGGTATGATGACGGGCATGAAGAGTTTTATGAAAACAACAAGAACCGCTGCAAATCATGTCATGGCGCAGACCTGACGGGAACCCCGCTTTCCAGAACTCCGACGGCCAGAACATTCAGGGTGGAGGAGGGTGAACGTACCGCCGATTACTTCAAGGGAGATTTCGTCCGATGTGACGACTGTCACGGCATGCCGTCGTTATAGGCAAATGGAAAAAGAAGACGTCAATCAAGATTTCACGGCTCGGAATATGTTCCGGATAAAGAAGGCGTAAAAGGGATCACGGTATTTTTTGATATTGGCGACGATGTCGTCTCCTTCCACATGCTCGGGTGTGTCGCTGACGAACTTGAAAATCAGGCATCGGACGAAGAACTTCCGGCAGGCCTGAGCCACTGCGGCGGCTTCCATGTCGAGCAGAAGGGCAAGGCGGGAAATTTCCCGGCGTTCCTCGGGCAGCAGGACAGGGCGGTCCTGGGTGGCGATGGCAGCCGGTTTAAAGCCGGGAAGGGTGTCTGTCTCGGTGAGGAACGGCCGCCCGGTTCTTAAGGCCGGGCGGTCGAATTCATAGATTCGGGAGATGTTAAAAATATCCCCGAGGATCGGGGAATGATCGGCCGCCCCGGCAGCACCGAGGTTGACGACAACGGATGGATGGAATTCCAGGCACCCGTAGGCGGTTCCCATGGCGGCGTTGATTTTTCCGATCCCGCAGACCAGCATCACCAGCTCTTCGCCCATGAAAACGGGGAAGGGGGTTCCTTTCTGCTGAACCAGGCAAAGGCCTTCGATAAAGGGCTTGGCCTCGGAGAGGGTAGCCATGACCAGGACTACAGGAGGTTTCGGCATCTCGCCATTTCCTCCAGGGTCTGAATGGCTTTTTCGCCTTCCGGGCCCATTTTTTCCGTGAAGGCATTGACGTACAGCCGGATATGCGCGTTGATCACCGCATCCTCCATTTCCTGGGCATGGGATTTGACAAAACTCCGGGAGGTCTCCGGGTGTTCATGGGCGAAGCGAACGGATCGGGAGATGATGGTCTCCACGTTAGTTTTTCGTTCTTCCGTCGCCATGTCGTTTCTTATGGCCATGCACCCCAGAGGAATGGGAAGATGGGTTTCTTCCTCCCACCACTGCCCCAGATCGATGATTTTCCGGCAGTTGTAGTTTTCAAAAACGAACCGTCCTTCGTGGATGATCACACCCGCATCGAATTCACCGTTTTGAATGCCCGGAAGAATGTTGTCGAACCGGGTGTAGATGATGTTTGAGACCTCCGGCTGCCACAGGTGGAGAAGTAGATTCGCCGTGGTGAGCCGGCCGGGGACCGCAATCCGTGCCTTTTTCAGGTTTACTTCACCTGATGCGCCCACGACCAGGGGGCCGCATCCGAATCCCAGGGCGGCTCCTGAACCCAGAAGGGTATAATGCTGCTTGAGGGTCAGGTATCCGAAAAAGGAGAGCTTGGTGACATGGAGTTTTTTCTCCCCGGCCATGCTGTTCAACAGCTCGACGTCGTGGATATGGGAAGAGAAGCGATAGCCCCCGGTGTCCACCAGCCCGTGCAGCATGGCGTGGAATGCGAAAGTGTCATTGGGGCAGGGAGAAAATCCCATCTCCAGCCGGGTCATGACGGTTCTCCTTTTTTACAGGAAATCACGGCGGCGATGCCGAAGGTTTTCCGGTGGATGCGGACGTCCTCAAAACCATAGGCGGTCAGCAGGAAGGAAAGGTCGGCGGGGTCGATAAATGTGGCGATGGTTTCGGCAAGATACCGGTAAGCCGTCTTGTCGCCGGAAACCAGCCGTCCGGCCAGGGGCAGAAGTCCGTGCAGATAGACCTTGTAAATGCTGTTGACAATGGGATTTTCCGGCCTCACCAGTTCCAGGATGACAAACCGCCCGCCGGGGGCAAGGACCCTGCGCACTTCTTTCAGAAAAGGGCCGATATCCGGGATGTTCCGGATGCCGAAGGCAATGGCTGCGCCGTTAAAGAAACTGTTCTGATACGGAAGAAAAGAAGCGTCGGCAACGGCGGCAAGACCGCTCAGGGCCTTTTTGTTCAGGCCCTTTAGGATCATCTTCCGGCTGAAATCGATGGAGAGGGTCACGGCACCCCTTTTCCGAAGCAGGCGGGACAGATCCCCGGTGCCGCAGCAAAGATCGATGACTCTTTTGCCGGATAGAGGGGAGAGATTCCGGATGGCGGCCCTGCGCCAGGTCTGGTCGATGCCCAGGGACAGAACGCGGTTCAAGACATCATAGGTGGGCACAACGGCGTCGAACAATTGCCGGATGAAGAGCTTTTTTTCATGAGGATCCGCATCCATGCGCTCATAGGACAGGTGATCGTCTTTCATGCATACCTCTCCAGGACCTGGTAGTCCGAATCCCTTCGGACCGGAATTTTCCCCGCGTTGCCGATGATGTCGATCATTCGGTCCCGGCTGGTGGTGGTGGTAATCCCGGCGGCCTTGACCACCACTTCCTCGGTGAGAACGCCTCCCATATCGTTGGCCCCGAAGCACAGGGCGACCTGGGCCGGCTTCAGACCTTCGGTGAGCCACCCCGCCTGGATGTAACGGATGTTGTCCAGCACGATGCGGGAAACGGCCACGATTTGCAGATATTCTATACCCGTTGCCGGCAGGATGTGGGACATCCCGGTGTTTTCCGGTGAAAAGGACCAGGGAATGAAGGCCCGGAGGATGCCCGTTCGATCCTGGATATTCCGGACCGTCATGAGATGCGCGATGCGCTCATCAACGGTTTCGCCCATGCCGTAGGTCATGGTGGCTGAAGATTTAAAGCCGTTCCGGTAAAGGACCTCCATGACTTCGCACCATTGGGCCGTGGTGATTTTATGGGGGCTGACGATTTTCCGGATCCGGTCCACCAGAAGATCCGATGCCCCGGGAACGGAATCCAGACCCGCGGATTTAAGGGCCTTCACCGCATCATCGACGGAAACCCCGCTTTTTTCGCTGATATGGACGAGTTCAGCGGGAGAAAACGAATGGAGGACGATATCGGGAAAGTTTTCCTTCACCGTCTTCACCATGTGAACATAGAAGGCCAGCGTGTAGTCCGGGTGCAGGCCCCCCTGAAGCATGACCTGGGTTCCGCCGGCGGCCTTTAAGGCCTCTGTCTTGGCAAGAATATCGTCCATCGAAAGGGTATAGGGCGGAATGCTCCCCGCCCGGGCGTGAAAGGCGCAGAACCTGCAGGCGGCCTCGCACACATTGGTAAAATTGATGATGCGGTCGATGATGAACCCGACCTCTTCGCCGGGAGTTGCCAGTTTTCTGCGGTGGTCCCCGGCCTTTCCCAGTTCGAGAAGATCCCAGGAAAAGAGGCCCACGGCCTCTTCGGCGGAAATCCGCTGCCCCGCGTATATTTTTTCTTTTAAAAGGACGTATTTATTTCCCATAACGTTGAGTCGTTGTAGGATGGGTGGAGCTTGCGGA
>DIKO01000109.1:0-12834 GCA_002423615.1 Desulfobacteraceae bacterium UBA5616 | reverse complement strand
TGGGTTGCGCTACGCTCCACCCATCCTACTGAAACACCTCACCGAATTTTTGAAGTCGATGTAGGTCGGGTTTCTTACCCGACATTCTCCTGATCAATAATAACGCAGGTTTTCAATCTTTTTTAGAATGCCCAATTCCGCCGCCTCCTCCAGGTAAAAATGGAGGGCCTCCTTCAATTCATCGGAAAATTCGAAACGAAACCGGTCGTAATACTGATACAGATCATAAATAATATCCGGGTATCGCTCCGATGCCCGGGCCACCACCCTGTCTTTTTCGTTATGAAAGCATTCAAGGGATTTCCGGTACGATGCGATAACGGCCCGGACCCTGTCCGGGAATTTTTCCAGCGCCTGGGCAGCGATGACAAATACGCCGAAAACGGCTGGAAAACCGGTTTTCCGATGCCAGAGGTCCCCGATATCGTAAGTGTAGCGCACCGGCGCGGGCGGCGCCACCATGGCGTCATTTCCGATGATCAGGGCCGCGTCCACATGGGCAAGATCCGGCGTGGTCCCGATTTGAATATAATTGGGGTCCAATCCGTAGTATTTTTTCAACAGAATTTTCAGCATGCCCACGGTGGTGGCCGATGCCCGGGAAAGGCCGATGGTTTTGCCGTTAAGATCCTCGATGGGGTCTTTGCTGTAAAGAAGCACCGATCCCACGTAGCCGACCGAGCTTAAACAGAAGTCGGGCAGAAGGAGGATGTCCGGGGCGATATCCGCCAGGGACGCCGCGGAAACCGCGCTCATGTCCAGTTCTTTGGCAGCCATCATGCGATTGAGTTCACCGGGGATGGCGGAAACGATCCTTACGCCGTCCAGCGGTTTCTTTTCAAAAAGATGATAATACAGCGGAAAACAGTTGAGGTAATCGATATAGCCCAGTCTCATGTCGGGTTTCAAGTCCGGTTTCATATACGGCTCCCTGTTTTTCGGCCGTACCCGGCCGTGGTCCTCACCGGGCTGCAGTGGGCACCTGTGATCAGTCGTTTCAAATGGTCCTCGGAGCCGATGTCGGCGGTTTTCGCCCCTGCCGCATGAACGACTTTTTCATTGTCGTAGGTCGAACCGATATCATCCACCCCGAACCGCAGAAGGATCTGAGCCATTTTTTCCCCCACGTACATCCAGAGAGCCTTGATGTGGGGGAGGTTATGAAGATACACCCGTGCGGTGGCAAAGAGGCGGATGTCGTCGAAACCCGTTGGTTCGGGCCGTCTGGCCTTTATTTTCGTATTTTCTTCATGAAACACCAGGGGGACGAAGGTTTTAAAACCGTGGGTTTCATCCTGCAGGCGCCTGATCCGGTACAGGTGGTCCACGATGTCGCCGGCGGTTTCACCATGGTTGTAAAGCAGGGTGACATTGGTTTCAAGACCCTTGGAATGGGCGATGCGCATGATATCCAGCCATTGTTTTCCTGAAATTTTCAGGGGCGCGATATGCTCCCGGATATGGGGGGCGAAAATCTCGGCGCCTCCTCCGGGAAGGGCCCCCACCCCTGCGGCGATGAGGCGGTCAAACACGGTGTCAACGGGAAGATTGTTGATCCTGGCGAAATAATCATACTCCACGGCGGTGAAGGCAACGATAAAGAGGTCCGGATCGATTTCTTTGATGGACCGCAGCATGTTCTCGAAATAATCCAGTTTGAGTTCGGGATTGACGCCGCCCACGATGTGGACCTCATCAATGCCCCGGGCCGCGGCCTGGGAAACTTTTTCCCGGATTTCGTCCAGGGACATCACATAAGCTCCCGGTTCGCCCCTGTCTTTTGAAAAGGCGCACAAGGGGCATTTGAGCTCGCAGATATTGGTGTAGTTGAGGTTCATGTTGACGCCGTAATAGGCCCTGTTCCCGTGAAGTTCGGTCCGGACATGATGGGCGATCATCCCCAGTTCAAGAATATCGGGAGTATTCAGCATGATCCGGGCATCGTTCTCGCTGACCGGGGTATGGGAAACCACCTTTTCGGCGATTTGACGAAGCACACTGTTTTGAATTTTTTCAGGCAGCTGCATAAAAATATTTCGATTTATTGGGTTTTAACCGCAACACATTTTTACAACAGATCCAGAAGGCTTCCGAAAAACAGCAGGGGCGAAATAAACATGTTGACATTGAACAATGTGCCCACAGCTTTGGCGATGTTTTGTTTACGGGCAAGGATCTGTTGAATCAGGAATAAACCGCCGATGGTGAAAACGGCAATCCAGTAGGGTGCTTTTTTGTCGGTAAGGTCTCCCAGCAACAGCAGACAAGTGAAAGCCAGAACGTAACAGGCGGTGGACATGAAGATGGCATTCTCTCTTCCCCATCGGGCCGGAATGGAATAGAGCTTCTCCCGGGTATCGAATTCCATGTCCATCAGTGCGTAAATGATATCCAGCCCTGCGATCCACATCAGGATGACAAATCCCAGAAGAAAGGGCGTTAACGAAAAGGCGCCGGTAACCGCCAGATACCCGCCCACCGGCGCGGCAGCCTCGACCAGACCCAGGTAAAAATGGGAGGTGGAGGAGAACCGCTTGAAATAGGAGTAGGTGAACAGCAGGATTACGGCCGGAAAAGAAAAGTAAAAGCAGATGTCGTTGAGCATCCGGGCTGAAAAAATCAGCATTGCCGATGATCCGGCTCCCAGCACCCACACGGTCCAGGGCGTGATTTCCCCGGCAGGCAGTGCGCGGGTCCGGGTGCGGGGGTTTTTCCCGTCGATACCCGCATCGATGGCCCGGTTAAAGGACATGCCCGCCGTTCTGGCAAAAAACAGGGCAAGCGTCGCCCAGAACCAGACTTTAAAATCTCCGCCGCCGGCGAAAAGGATGCCGATATAGGCGAAGGGCAGGGCGAAAAGCGTCTGCTCCACCATGATCAGTTTTGAAAAGGTTTTAAAATTCATATCCCGATAGCTATGTTTTCAAGAATTCATCATTTTTAAAAGGCCAATATTATTAAAAAAGATAACCTGAGGTGTCAAGCAGGAAATCAAAGGGGAGGTCCCGGGCTTTCCGCGTCGGGGTTTAAATAACACCCCTTGTAGTCCGAAGTTTTAAAAAAGACGGGACCTTCGGTGATTCTCCGGTTGATGGATCGTGCGATGGATTTCAGCATTCCGCCGGCCCCTTCTGAGGCCGATGCCGCCGGTCAACCGGTCCCATTCGCCCCGCACACGCCAGAGGAGGTTGCCGAAATACCACCCCGTGTCCCCGCCGATTTTGCCGACGGGCTTCCAGATGGTTTCAGGGGTCGTGGCCAGGGAAGCGGGCAGGGGGCTGATCATGTGAATCCAGTAGGCGCTGACCGCGGGGGCCATAATGGGGATGGGGATGATCAGTCGTTTGTGAAGTCCCGCCTCTTCGGTGTAGATTTCCATCAAACGCCGGTAGCTCAATACGTCGGGACCGCCGATATCAAAGGTTTGTCCCGTGGTTTCGGGAATTTCGAGGCACCCTGCCAGATAGTGCAGGACATTCCGGATGGCAATGGGCTGACAGGGCGTATTCACCCATTTCGGGGTCAGGATGATGGGCAGGCGGTCGATGATGTATCTCAGGATTTCAAAGGATGCGGAGCCCGACCCCAGAATCATGGCGGCCCTGCATCCATTGGCCGTACGGTGGATGAAATCGCGGTCCAGAACGTCTCCCTCATGGATTTCAACTTTTTCATCCCGGCTCCAGGGTCGGGACTGCAGTTTGGCCAGGGACCGGCTTACCGTCCTGATGTGATAGCCGGATTCGACGAGCCGGGGGACCAGTCGGCCCCCCACATAACCTGTCGCGCCGGTCACCAGTATGGGCCTGTGGTCATTTATGTCCATGTGAAAACCTTGTTGTTTAAAAGACGTTCACAAAACCCGGCCGTTTCCATGGATTCACCGTGGAATACATTTAAAAGGGCCATGTCCAGGCCTGCTTCGGCCAAAAGGGTCAGGTAGATTCTTTCGAAGACCGCCTTTTCTTTCCGGTTGCCCCTCCCTGCGGTCAGGTTTGAAATTCCGGCGATGGTTCTGACCGGATGTCCGAGAAGTTCGGGCAGTCTCCGGATCACCGACAGAACTTCCCGGGCCTGGAATTTCCCGTTATCCCAGGAAAGGGGGACGATCACCGGATCCATAATGAGGCGGGACGGGTCAATACCGGCTTTTCGGGCGTGTTCCCAGATTTCCAGAGCAATGGCCAGCCTTTCATCGGCGTTGGAAGGGACCCGGCTGTCGGGATAAATCAGATACCCGATGATATCCGCGTCGAATTGCCCGGCCAGGGGAAGTATTTTTTCAAGTTTGGCTTTTTCCAGGGAAAATCCGTTGATCACGGGCGTCTTCGTGCAGGCTGACAATCCTGCCGCCATGGCCGCCGGATTGGCCGTGTCGATCAGAAGGGGAAGATCGGTAGCCGCTTCCACCGCTTGAACGAAAAACCGCATTTTAAGCTCCGGGTTGCGGGACAGGGGACCGGGATTGATGTCGATGGCCCGGGCACCGGCAGCCTCGCAGTCGGCCGCCAGTCGCTTTATGGGTTCAGGATCCATATCGGCCAGGGCTTTTTCAACGGTTTCGTTGGTAATGGTTAAATTGTCGGCGACAAGCAGCATGGGACATCTTTCCGTGTGGTACACTTTCTGATGATATCGTTTTTTTCGTAATTCCCGTTAAGCCTGATGCAAACCCGGGTGCCCGGGTGAGCCCTGGGCAAAGACTCGTCAAGGGAACCCCGGATGTCGATAATCCGGTCCGTGCGGACGGAGCCGTTTCGGGTCATTATTTCAACGGGGTCATCCTTATCGATCCGGTTCCGGACGTCGAACAAAAATCCGCTGTCCGATGATCCGGTAATCCTGCCCAGAAACAATTGTTCGTCAAACAGGACATCCTTCGTGTACCCGGGCAGAATCCCGGCAGGGTCGCCGAAATAGAACCCTGTTCCGTATCCCCGGTGATTGATGCCGGAAAGGGATTGGATCCATTCATCCCGGACGACATATTCCCGGGGGTTCTCGTAATAAGCGTCAACCGCTTTGCGGTAAACGCTCACCGTTGTCGCCAGGTAGTGGACGCTTTTCATCCGTCCCTCGATTTTCAGGGAATGAATTCCCGCCTCGATCATGGCCGGCAGATGCGCCACCATGCAGATATCCCTGGAGCTGAAGATGTAGCTCCCCCGGTCGTCTTCTGCGATGGGCATGTAATGGCCGGGGCGGGTTTCCTCCACCACGGCGTATCCCCACCGGCAGGGGTGCGCGCACATGCCTTGGTTCCCGTCGCGGCCGGTCAGGTACGCGCTCAGAAGACACCTTCCCGAATAGGAAATGCACATGGCGCCATGGACAAAGGCTTCGATTTCCACCTCGCCGGCCAGAGCGATTTCCCGGATTTCCGCAAGGGAAAGCTCGCGGGCGAGGTTGATCCGCGCTGCGCCTAGGTCGCGCCAGAACCGGACCGATTCGATATTGGTGGTATTGGCCTGGGTGGAAAGGTGAACGGGGATGTGGGGGATGTGCCGGCGTGCCAGAAGGAATGCGCCCGGATCGGCGATAATGACGGCATCCGGCCGGATTCGCCCCAGAGCGGTCAGGTAGTCTGAAACCGCATTCATTTCGGCATTGCGGGGATAGATGTTGACGGCCACATAAACTTTGACCCCGCTGCCATGGCAGATATGAACGGCCGATTCGATTCCTTCCAGGGTGAAATTTCCGGAAAAATTCCTGAGACTGAAATCCTTTCCCCCCAGATAAACCGCATCCGCTCCATAGTGAACGGCGGTCTCCAGTTTTTCAAAATCCCCGGCGGGCGCGAGGAGCTCCACTTTTTCGGGTAACGTCATTTTGCTGTTGATTCCGGTAAGTTTCGTCATAGGGCGTTGGAATAAAGTATCCGGATAGTCCGGTAAAATCAAATGGAAATTTGCCATCTGTATTTCGATGACAGACTTGACACATATTATGTGCTAATTTATTATATGGAAAAATGGAGGTATAAAAATGCCCAATGTAACCCTTTCGATGAATGAAGAACTTTTGAGGAAAGCCCGGGATTATGCCGGAAAACATCAGACGTCCTTGAACGCGCTGATCCGAAAGCTTCTTGAAGAAGCGGTCAGACCCGAATCCAAGCACTTCCTGGAGGATTGTTTCTCTCTGATGGATCGTGCCGGAGGCGATTCGGTCGGTGCGAATTGGAGCCGGGAGGATTTGTACGATGAGTAAAATATTCATCGATACCAATATCCTGGTCTACAGCATGGACCGGCATGATCCTGAAAAGCGTGAAAAATGTCGATCGGGTCTGACGGCGCTTACCCGGCGGGACAAGGGGGTGATATCCACTCAGGTGCTGCAGGAGTTTTATGTAGCATGCACAAAAAAGCTCGGCGCCGATCCGCTGATCGTGAAGAATATTTTACAGTCCTTTATTCATTTCGAGTTGGTCATCATTACCCCGGAGATCATTCAATCCGCCATCGACATCAGCATCCTGAATGCTTTGTCGTTCTGGGATGCCCTGATCGTTTCCGCTGCGATATCGGCAAATTGCGAAAAAATCTGGACCGAAGATTTGAATTCCGGGCAGATGATCAGAGGTGTAATGCTGGAAAATCCCATTGAAAATGGGCATGTAAAAGAAATATATTGACACTCCGGCCAGAAATGTTATGAGTAGCAAAACTACTCGAAACGGAGCCATCCATGCAGGACCTTCTCACCGGACTGATTTCATCCAAAACCCGGATAAAACTTCTGGTGAGGTTTTTCTTCAATCCCGAAGCCAAATCCTATCTTCGGGAACTATCCAAAGAATTCAATGTTTCCACCAATTCCGTCAGGGAAGAGCTGAACCAGCTCACCCGGACCAAGCTGCTGACCGCAAAAAAAAACGGCCGCCAGGTGTATTATACCGCCAACCGGGATCACCAGCTGTTTCCGGAACTCAAATCCATGGTGGGGAAGGTCATGGGCCTGGACCGGGTCATCGAGGGGATTATCGGACGCCTCGGGGACCTGGAGGCGGCCTACCTCATGGACGATTACGCCGATGGAAAGGACACCGGCATCATCGACCTCCTGCTGGTGGGGGAGATCGATCACCATCAGTTGAATGATTTGAGCAGAAAAACTGAACGCTATATCAAGAGGAAGATCCGGACCCTGGTGATGACCGGGGAAGAGTTCAAAGCCTTTCTGCCGGAACTTGAAAAACGCCCCAGCTTTCTCATCTGGGACGCCCGGACCCAGGGCGAAAAGCGGTCCGAAACGGACCGCTAAAGCTGTAAAAAGACGTATTAGCAATAAGTTATCAAATAACCGGGATGTAACCCAAAGGGCGGAGCTGTCTCTACCCCACTTGAACCACCCCATCCCCATAACCTATGACCCATCGCCCTTAACCTATCGCTGGAGGGGATGAAGCTTGAAAAGCTTGATCTCAGTTGAGAATCCATCTAAATAAAATTCAAACAGCAAAGGAAAACCGGGATGGTTAAAACGGCATTAGGGTTATCACGTGACGAATGGAAAAAGTATGATCCTTCACTTGGATTTGAACGCAATCTAAAAGAAAAGCATGCCGCGATTGAGTTGCGAAAGCGTGAAGCATGGCAAATTGCACGGCAGGCGGCCCATTTGCTTAGAAAAGATTTTGGCGCCAAGAAGGTATTTGTCTTTGGTTCCCTTGCAAACGATATCGGATACAACTGCTGGTCTGATATTGATCTTGCCGTTTCAGGTGTTCCTGTGGAATTGTTTTATTCCGCGGTTGCCCAGATTACCGGAATATCCTCAATTTTCAGAATTGATCTTGTTGATATGGATGATTGTCGGCCTGGATTGAAGAAGGTTATCGAGCAGGCCGGGCATGAGATATGAATTCAAATATTAGACAAATATCCGTGCGTATTCGGACAGGGGTTTCAGGCATGTAGTCCGTAATGTATACGCGTTTAACTTTGACCCTGCCAAAATGCACAAGATTGTAGGTAATGCTCCGAAAATATTTATCAAAGTCAGTGCCGAACTTACGGCTTTTGCCGATTTTTTAGAGAACAGGGGTTAAATGCCCAAAAGAAAAGGAACGCCCCCCTTGGAATCCACCTGTAACCTAAAGCCCATAGCCCATAGCCTATAGCCTATAGCCTATAGCCTATTGCCTTTATAAATATGACCCACATTCTGATCACCGGCGGCGCCGGATATATCGGTTCCCACGCCTGCAAGGCCATTGAAACAGCCGGATACACGCCTATTGCCTATGACAGCCTGGAATACGGCCATGAATGGGCGGTGAAATGGGGACCCCTGGAAACCGGCGATATCAGGGACCGGGATCGGCTGGACCAGGTCATCCGGAAATACCGGCCCGAGGCGGTCATGCATTTTGCCGCCTATGCCTTTGTGGGGGAATCCGTGGAAAATCCCGGCAGGTATTACCGCAACAACGTGGCCGGCACCCTGACCCTGCTGGAGGCCGTGCGGGATCACGGCATCCAAAATTTCATCTTCTCCAGTACCTGCGCCACCTACGGCCTTCCGGAACAAATTCCCTTGACGGAAAATCATCCCCAGTTCCCCATCAACCCCTATGGTTCCACCAAGCTGATGATCGAGCAGATGCTGAAAGACTTTGATGCGGCCCACGGCCTTAAGTTTGTCGCTCTTCGCTATTTCAACGCGGCCGGCGCCGATCCCGGAGGCCGGATCGGTGAAGACCACCATCCCGAGACCCATTTGATTCCCCTGGTGCTCGATGCGGCATTGGAAAAATCGGAAAACATCCGGATCTTCGGAACGGATTACGATACCCCGGACGGCACCTGCATCCGGGATTACATCCATGTGACGGATCTGGCAGACGCCCATGTCCTGGCCTTGGAATACGTGCTGAAAAGCAGAAACAGCGGCTTTTTCAACCTGGGAAACGGAAACGGATATTCCGTCCGAAGCGTCATTCAGACCGCCGAAAAAGTGACGGGAAAAAAGATCCCGGTGATGGAAGCAGATCGAAGACCCGGCGATCCCCCGGTGTTGATCGGCAGCTCGGAAAAAGCCGCGAAAATTCTAAAATGGAAGCCCCGGTACGACCGGTTGGAGACCATTATCGAAACGGCGTGGAAGTGGGCCGTTAAAAATTCCAATACCCCATAGCGGCCATGTCCATTTTAATTGTGCGCATGAGTGCGTAAAAGTTAAGAAATCAGAATCGCGGGAAATGAAAACAAGAGAAAATAATTAAATTCAGGGGCTATAATTGTTATCCTTGTAATAAGGGATGATATAAGTTAAATACGTCCTCATGAATAGTGATAGTCTCAAATACGTCATCCGTCAATTTGTTGACCGGAAACTGCCTGAATGCCGTCCACGGGATTTTTCCCTTCCCATGGGAACAGGGAAGGTGGTCGGGCTCGCGGGAGTTCGGCGATCCGGAAAGACCTTTATTTTTTTTGCCGCGATTCAAAGACTCGTGGAACAAGGTGTGGATCGGCGTTGCATTGTCTATTTAAATTTCGAGGATGACCGGCTTCATCCCATAAAAGCCGAAGAACTGGACCTGGTTCTGAGGTGTCTGCATGAGGTTTATCCCGAGACCTTGCACCAGCGGACTTACATGTTTCTGGATGAAGTTCAAAACGTTGAAGGATGGGAAAGATGGGTGCGCCGCATCCACGATACCGAAGATATCGAGGTGTATATCACCGGTTCTTCCTCCAGGCTCCTGACCCGTGATCTTTCCACCTCGATGCGGGGACGAAGTATCACCCTTGAAATTTTTCCATTAAGCTTTCGCGAAGTTTTGGAGTTTCGGGAAATTGAGGTCGTCCCTCACAGCGCTGAAAACGAAAGTCTTATTCGAAGTGAACTGGAAACATACCTTGCCTGGGGCGGTTTTCCGGAGATTGTGCTGGCCCATGAGACCCTGCGCCCCCTGATTCTCGAAGAATATGCCTCGCTGATGTTCTACCGGGATGTGGTTGAACGATACGGCGTGAGAAACGAGAGGCTGATGCGGGAATTGCTGCGGTATTGTTTCCGAAACACTGCCGGTCTGATCAACATCAGCAAGTTGTATCGGGACTTCGGATCAATGGGTTTCAGCGTTTCCAAAAATACCGTGTTTGAATACCTCAGTTACCTGGAGGACGCCTTTCTCGTATTTTTCCTGCCCAAACAGGAGCAATCCCTGCGTAAACAGGCTCATAATCCCAGAAAACTCCATGTGATCGATCCCGGACTGGTTGCGGCATTTAAAGCAAATCCCGGCCGTGATGTCGGTCATAAACTTGAGACGTCGGTTTTTCTGGAAATGAGGCGCAAACGCAAAGACCTTTATTATTACATTGATAATCGAGAAATCGATCTCTGCGACGGCGATGGTACGTTCTTTATCAATACCTGCTGGAGTCTTGCCGATGCTGAAACAAGGCGCAGGGAATCAGACGCAATGGCCCTGGGGCACGCCCGTTGGCCGAAAGCCCGTGGCCGCTTGCTTTTTCATGAATATAGTCCCGGAATCGAAAAGGAAATTCCAACCGCCGAACCGGCATGGCAGTTTCTGTTGAGGAAAGAATCATTTTGATCAATCAGAGTGCAGTGGATTAAATGAACGGCAGCCCTCGTGTTGGGGGGAGCCGGGAACGAGCAAAGAGTTAATCAAAGAGATCCTGATTTTTAATATTGGAGAGGATGAGGTTAGAAAAGCATGACCTCTAAATTTTACGACAAAATCACCGTCCCGGTAATCCTTTCGATCCTTTTGATCGGAGCCGCCATAAAATTCAAATTCCTGTTTCAGGGGAGCCTCTGGCCGGATGAAGCCCTTTATCTTTATATCGCCCGGAATTTATCCGCCGACCTGACCAACCTGACGGATAATTCAGGGAATTTCTTTTACCACAGCCCTCCTCTTTTGATGTACCTGTTGAGCCTGGTGGAATGGGTCAGGGGGATTGAATTCGACCAGGCGGCAAGGATTGTCGTTATTCTCATGGGGATGGGGACGGTTCTCACCGTCTATTTTATCGGGAAAAAAATCTACCACCCCCTTGCAGGGATTGTCGCCGCCTTGTTTATGGCCGTCTGCCCGTTAAGTAACTGGACGGGCGTTCGGATATTAAACGACGTGCCGGTGACGTTCTTCATCTATCTGGCTGTTTGCATGCTGGTATATGAAAAAAATAAGGCGTTTTATTTCTTTGCCCTGTGCGCGGCCCTGACCAAATACTCGGCAATTCTGGTCTTTTTTCTGCCTTTGTTCATGAGGATGAAGCCCAGGACCTGGACGAGCCTTTACCTGGGCGGCCTGGCGGCGCTTTTCGCCTTTGGGTTGACCAGTCATTTTTTTCCCAAACCCAACGGCTGGCTGGGGTATTTTTACAGCTTCGTACACCTCCCCAATACCCTCCACATGGTCAAGGAAACCGAATTTTTTATCGGGTACTTCATCTTCGCTTTTGCCGTTCTCGGGATGTTCCTGACCATCCGGGAGAGAAAATTCTCGGCCCTGTTTCACTGGATCTGCATTTACGGCATATGCCGGATTTTTTTTCCGTGGATCATCTTTCGCGTGTCCCGGTACACACTTCCGCTGTATCCTGGAATTTACCTTCTTGCGGCATACGCCTGTTACCGCAGCGTTCAAATTGTCGCATCAAAATGGCCGGTTTACACGAAATGGGCGAAACTGTTTTTTATCGTGGCCATCGCAAGCGTCCTGTTTCAGCATACCGTGAGGAGTCTGGGGATGCTGGAACAGACGCGAAACATGTTTACGGGGTTTGATAAGGCCTGTGCCTTTCTGGTGAAACAGCCCGGCCCCCATTCCGTGGCCACGGCATCTCCGAGGCAGATAAAATATCATGCGCCGGAATTTGAAGTTCATGACATCTGGAAGAATATCTCCCCCGAGGGATTCAAGGAGTTTCTTGAGAAGGAACAAATCCAGTATGTATCCATAGACTTCTGGTCACCCCATCTGCCGGACTGGTGCCGGTCCTATGATTATCGGAAAAATGGATATGATTTAATCTATGGGGAGAAGAACGTGTATGTGTTTAAAGCGCTCAAAAAAGGTTTTGGAACGGGTAGATAGACCGCGGACTTGGAAACCATGGTGAAAACGGCAAGAGACAATTCGAAGAGCCCTGATGTTGATATATGAAAACCCTCTTGTCCCTGTCCGTCAATCTTCTGCGTTTTGTTCGGTAAAACCTTCTCTGGATTCTCTGACCGCCTTAAGGATATCCTTTGTTGTCGCTCTGGTTTGAATCCCCGGAATATCAAATGGAGATTTTTTGCTTTTTCTGAAAATAATTGAAAAAGTTTCGCCGCCTCTTCTTTTGATAACGACTTCTTCAGTCCTTGCCGTATTGAGAACCTCGGCCAGGCGCTGTCTTGCTTCAGAATATGTATACACTTTCATATGATTTCACTCCAAAATCGTAATTCCTATTTTACGAGCAACCCTTTTCATTCCAAGATCAAGCGTGAGCAGGGGGCTTCGTAAATTTTCAGCACATTGCAAAAAATATGCATCATATGCATAAATATTATATTGGGTCGCTATTTTTAATGCGGATTTTATGTCCGTTGGTCTCAAATCAACCGGTATCTGTTGAACTATTTCCCAAACGGACAGAACATCGTCTTGTTGCAGGATGTCTTTTTTTGTCATTGCCGTTAATGCATTTCCGATCTCAAACGGCAAAACATCTGGCGCAATTAAATCATGGCCTTCTGTAATTTGAATGATTTTCGCCTTTTCGGGCTCGTTTAAGGCAACGGCTAAGAATGTATTTGTGTCAGCGATGATTTTCATAAGTACAATTGTACGTTTAG
>DIKO01000098.1 GCA_002423615.1 Desulfobacteraceae bacterium UBA5616 | reverse complement strand
TATAAGACGGGACAAATTCACCCTGCGGATCCATAATCGCGGATTGACAAAAATATAAATATTTTATAAGAATTTAATTTTGTGTATAATAACCGTATATTGGAAATCATCGTGGAAACAGCGATGATGAAGATTTAGTCCTCAGGCCGAGTGACAGGCAAAGGAGATGAAGATCGTATCATGGATGAGCAAAAATTTATCGTCATCAATGGGAACAGGCTTTCTTTCAGCACAGGAGAGACCATTCTCGAAGTGGCCCGGAAAAATCATATCGATATCCCCACCCTGTGTTTCTTAAAGGGCGCATCGCCCAAGGCCTCCTGCGGCGTTTGCATGGTTGAAATCCAGGGACAAAAAGAACTGGTCAAGGCCTGTTCCACGGATGCGACTGAAAATATAACGGTGCTGACGGAATCGCCCAGGGTGATTGTCGCAAGACGGTTCGTTATCAGAAAAATGCTGGGATCCGGAAATCACAACTGCGCGGTCAGAGGATCGGATGCAAAGGACTGGAACCGCTTTCAGTTAAAGGTCAACCAGGATGACAAGAGCCGGGAACTCTGCCCGGTGTGGGGGGATTGCAGGCTTCAGGATCTGGCCTATCGCTATCAGGTTTCCGGAGACAATTTCGGAGCTCCGGGGACAGGATTCCCCCTGGAAGACGTCAACCCTTTTATCGTCAGGGATTTTTCCAGATGTATCCTTTGCGGACGCTGCGTTTCAGCGTGCAACGAAGTTCAGGTCAACAACGCCATCAAATTCAGATCCGATGAGAAGAAGGTCGTTACCGACGAAAGCGACAACCCCCTGAGGAATTCGAATTGCGTGTTCTGCGGGGAATGCGTCCAGGCATGTCCCGTGGGGGCCTTGGTTGAAAAAGACGTGCGTTACCGGGTAAGGCCCTGGGAAACTGAGAAAACCCGGACGACCTGCACCTATTGCGGTGTCGGTTGCCAGATGTATCTGCATGTCAAGGACAATAAAGTGGTAAAGGTCAGCGGTGTGGAAGGTGTCGCTCCCAATTACGGCAGTATGTGCGTAAAAGGCCGTTTCGGATTTGACTTTGTCAATTCCCGGGAACGGCTGACCAAACCGTTGATCAAGGAAAACGGGAAATTTCGTGAAGCCTCATGGGAAGAAGCCTTTGATCGGGTGGCTGAAAAACTGACACGGATCAAAGACACCCATGGTTCGGACAGTATCGGCGTGTTGACTTCGGCCAGGATCACCAATGAAGAAAACTACGTGGTTCAGAAATTTGCCAGAGCCGTATTGAAAACGAACAATGTGGACCATTGCGCCCGTCTCTGACACAGCTCCACAGTGGCCGGTCTGGCCGCAGCCTTTGGGAGCGGGGCGATGACCAATACCATCGCCTGTTGTGAAAAAGCCGATGTCATCCTCATCGCCGGTTCCAACACAACGGAGAATCATCCGGTGATCTCGACCTATGTGAAACGGGCGGTCCGTTTCAAGGGCACCCGCTTGATCGTGGTAGATCCCCGGAAAGTGAAGATCGCCGAGTTTGCCGATCATTTTCTGAGGCCCAACCTGGGAACGGATGTCGCATGGATTAACGGCATGATGCATGTGATCATCAAGGAAAACCTTTACGCAAGATCCTACGTGGAAGAACGGTGCGACGGATTTGGCGAGCTGAAACAAGTTGTTGAAAAATATACCCCGGAATATGTGGAAGACATAACCGGCATACCGGCCCGGGACCTAATCGACGCTGCGAGGCTTTACGCCGGGGCCAAAGCCGGGAACATTTTATACTGCATGGGAATCACCCAGCATACGACCGGAACGGACAACGTGAAATCCCTTGCCAATCTGGCCATGCTGTGCGGTAACGTCGGGATCGAGGGAGGAGGTGTCAATCCCTTGAGGGGTCAGAACAATGTCCAGGGTGCCTGCGACATGGGAGGGTTGCCCAATGTGTACTCCGGGTACCAGTCGGTGACGGACCCGGAAATCAGGGCCAAAATGGAAAACGCCTGGGGCGTTTCCGGCCTTCCGGACAAAGCGGGATTGAAAGCCACCGATATGATCCCCCTGGCCCACGAGGGCAGGCTGAAGGCACTTTATATCGTGGGTGAAAACCCCCTGGTGTCTGATCCGGATCTCAATCATGCGGAAAAAAGCATTCAGAATCTTGATTTTATGGTGGTCCAGGATATCTTTATGACGGAAACGGCCAGGCTTGCGGATGTGGTTTTGCCCTCCAAATCTTTTGCCGAAAAAGAGGGGACTTTTTCCAATACCGAAAGACGGGTCCAGCGGGTCAGGATAGCGGTGCCCCCGCCGGGGGAAGCCCTGGATGACTGGAAAATCATCTGTGAAATTTCGAAGCGGATGGGGTATGACATGCCTTATGAAAACAGCCGGTCCATCATGGAAGAGATTCGTTCGGTAACCCCGTCCTATGCAGGTATTACCTATGAGCGCATTGACAAAGAGGGCATTCAGTGGCCTTGTCCGAACGTTGAACATCCGGGAACGCCGGTTCTTCATATCGGACGGTTTACATCCGGAAAAGGCCGGTTCCACGGCATCCAGTGGAAACCGCCGGCTGAAAATACCGATGAAGAATATCCCCTTTATCTGACCACGGGTAGGGTTTTGTATCATTATCATACCGGTACGATGACCATGAAGACCGAAGGCCTGAATGACCGCGTGCCGGGTTGCTTTGTGGAAATATCGGAAAAAGATGCAGAAAGATATGACTTCACCGAAGGGGGAGAGGTGCGCATCGCCTCCCGACGGGGAGAGATCAACGCCCGGATCAGTATTTCCACCAAGGCCGTTGAAGGCACGGTATTTATTCCCTTTCATTTTGCCCAGGCGGCTGCCAACAAATTGACCAATGCGGCGCTGGACCCCATTTCCGGTATACCGGAATACAAGGTCTGTGCTGTCAGGGTATCCAAAGCCGCATAACCGCATCAATAACGCCACCGTCGCATCCGTTTTGCGGGTCCGCAAAACGGATGCTTTTTTATGATGAATATGAGCGAAAAAAAAAGAATACGGGCTTTGGGGCTTTGCTCGGGAGGCCTTGACAGCATATTGTCGGCCCTGGTCTTAAGAGAGCAGGGTATAGAAGTGGAATGGATCGCATTTGAGACCCCCTTCTTCTCTTCCCGTAATGCCTTTGAAGCGTCCGCCCGGGCCGATATCCCCCTAAGGGTCAAAAACATTACCCCGATGTATCTGGTCATGCTGAGGAACCCGCCGGCGGGATATGGTAAAAACATGAACCCCTGCATGGATTGCCATTCCCTGATGTTCAGGCTGGCGGGTGATGAGATGAAGGACGCGGGCTTTGATTTCTTGTTCAGCGGGGAAGTGGTGGGTCAGAGGCCCATGTCCCAGACCAAACAATCCCTGCGGTATGTGGAAAAACATTCAGGATATGAGGGCCATATCCTGCGCCCCTTAAGCGCAAAACACCTGCCGGAAACTCTCCCGGAGATTCAGGGCAAAGTAAACCGGGAACTGCTGCTGGATCTTATGGGACGCTCCCGAAAACCCCAGATCGAACTGGCCCGGAAATTCGGTGTCACCCGGTATCCGGCTCCTGCAGGGGGGTGTCTTTTGACGGACAAGGGATTTTCAGTCCGATTGAAAGACCTGTTTCATCATCAGGTCGATGTTGAAGAATCCGATCTCGAGCTTTTAAAATACGGCCGCCATCTCAGGCTGACCGAAGCGGTTAAAATTATTGTCGGCAGAACCCGGGAAGACAACGAATCCATATCCTCCTGTTATCGTCCGGAGAAGGAAATTGTCCTGAAACTGGAAAAATTGCCCGGTCCGATCGTTTTGATGCCGTCCCGGGCCGCAAAAGACCTTGTTCTCCTGGCCGCCGCCATATGCGCCGGATATGCCAAAGCACCCATGGAAACAGAGGTGGAGGTCTGCATTAAAACCCCGGGCCGAAGGGATACGTTAAGGGTGATTCCCATAATGCCCCGAGAAATCAAGCATCTGATAATTTAAAATCGGCTTTTTTCAACCTGGCTCGCAATTGCCCGCAAGCGGCGGAAATGTCCCCTCCCTTGCTGTATCGAATCATGGCGGTAAAATTGTTATTCGCCAGAATATCCTGGAATTTTAAGATGACCGATTCTTCCGGCCTCTGAAAATCGCATCCTTCGTGTTCGTTAAAGGGGATAAGATTGATTTTCGCCTTTATCGGCCGCAACAGTTTTGCCAGTCGATGGGCATCCTCAACCCCGTCATTCACGCCTTTGATGAGAATGTACTCGAAGGTGATCCGCCGACGGGGTTTCAGCGGGTAGGTCCGGCAAGCCTCGATCAGTTTTTCCACAGGGTAATTCCGGTTGACGGGCATGAGCATGTCCCGGGTTTTATTGTCCGTCGCATTTAAGGAAACGGCGAGGTTTACGGCGGTGTCACGGCCAAGATCGTAAAGACGGGGAACCAGACCCACGGTGGATAATGTCAACCTTCGACTGGAAAACTTCAAACCGAAATCTCCATCCACCAGGGTGTTGATGGCGCTGACGACATTCCGGTAATTGGCCAGGGGTTCTCCCATGCCCATGATGACGATATTGGTCAGCCGGGGGGCGTCCCGGGATAAATCTTTTTGAACATCCCTTACCTGGGCGATGATTTCCGCCCGGGAGAGGTTTCTGATGAACCCGCCACTGGCAGTCAGGCAGAAACGGCATCCCTGGGCGCACCCCACCTGGGTTGAAATGCAGAGGGTGTAATGATCGCTTTCGGGGATGAGCACGGTTTCGATATGATGTCCGTCCTTCAACTGCAGCAGGTATTTCCTGGTCCCGTCTGAAGAATATTCCGTTTTCACGCTTGTCAGGCGGCTGATGAAAAACCATTGGTCCAGAGATGACCGGAGTGCTTTGCTCAGATCCGTCATACCGGAAAAAGTGTCTTCCTGGGAGCAGAACACCCATTTAAAAATCTGTTTTGCATGAAAGGGCTTGATGCCCTGCGCCGTCAGCCATGCGGAAAGTTCTTTCATGTCCAGATCTAAAATGTCAATTTTTGGGTTTGTGCCGTCGTTCAATGCGCGTTATCCTTATGCAGACAGGTTTACAAATATATCTTGACATAGCATTTTTTCCATATTATTTCCAAGGATTTCGTAAAAATTAGACATATCTTGTGGGAAAACACTTTGGAATTATTTTATGTTTGAAAATTTAAGCGATAAACTGGACGCCGTTTTTAAAAAGCTTAAGGGGCACGGCAAGCTTACGGAACAGAATATTCAGGAGGGGTTAAAGGAAGTCCGGATGGCTCTCCTTGAAGCCGATGTCCATTATCGGGTGGTGAAAAAGTTCGTTGCGGATATCAAGGAACGGGCCTTGGGCCAGGAAGTGATGAAAAGCCTGACTCCGGGACAGCAGGTGATCAAAATCGTCAACGAAAAGCTCACCGAACTCATGGGCTCAACCCATGAAGCGCTCATCCTTTCAGGCGCCGCGCCCGTTTCTTTGATGCTGGTGGGGTTGCAGGGTTCGGGCAAGACCACCACCGCCGGAAAGCTTGCGGTCTTTTTAAGAAAACAGGGTCGAAAGCCCTACCTTGTCCCGGCGGACGTCTATCGGCCTGCAGCCATTGAACAGCTTGCCAAGCTCGGGAGTCAGTTGAATACGCCGGTTTTTCCGTCCGACCCGAAGATGGACCCGGTTGATATCTGCCGGAACGCCCGGGTCGCCTCCCTTAAGGAAGGGTGCGATACCCTTCTCATCGATACGGCAGGTCGGCTCCATATCGATGAAGCGTTAATGGGAGAGCTTTCCCGTATCAAAACCATGGTGAAACCGGCTGAAATCCTTTTGGTGGCCGATGCCATGACGGGACAGGATGCCGTTAATATCGCCAAATCCTTTGATGACCTTCTGGATATCAGCGGAGTTGTCTTGACCAAAATGGATGGCGATGCCCGAGGCGGGGCTGCCCTTTCCATAAAGGCGGTTACGAACAAGCCGATAAAATTTGTCGGCGTGGGTGAAAAATTAAGCGATCTGGAAACCTTTCACCCGGATCGGATGGCTTCTAAGATTCTGGGAATGGGGGATGTACTGACCCTGATTGAAAAGGCCCAGTCTGTCGTGGATCAAAAAGAAGCTGCCGAACTGGAAAAAAAACTGCGAAAAAGCGAGTTCACCCTCGAGGATTTCAGGAATCAGATGGTTCAGGTTCGAAAGATGGGCTCTTTGTCCGAAATGATCGGCATGATCCCGGGCATGGGAAAGATCAAGCAGCTTAAAAATGTTGAAGTTGATGACAGGGAGCTCATTCATATTGAAGCCATCATTAATTCCATGACGCCCCTTGAGCGAAAGCGATACGCCATAATCAACGGCAGCCGCCGAAAAAGGATTGCCAAAGGCAGTGGAACCAGTGTACAAGAAGTAAATAAATTGCTGAAAAATTATGCGCAGGTCATGAAAATGATAAAGCAAATCAATAAAGGCGGCATGCGGGGTTTAGGCCGGGGCATGCTGCCGTTTTAAGGAGATAAACCATATGTCAGTGAAGATCAGGCTGTCCAGACACGGGGCCAAAAAAAGACCGTTTTACCGAATTGTTGTTACCGATATCGAATCCCCCAGAGACGGAAGATTTTTGGAAACCCTGGGGACTTACAACCCTTTGATGAATCCTGCTGAAGTCAATTTAAAAAACGATCGGGTTCAATATTGGATGCAGCAGGGTGCTATTCCGACGGATACGGTGAAAAGCCTGTTAAAAAAAGAGGGGTTTTTCACAAGATCCGAATAGCATCCCTACCCCTTATTCTCAACCGCCAATAAAGGAGACGGAGCTATGAAAGAGCTGATTAAATACATTGCTCAGGCCTTAGTGGACAATCCGGAACAGGTAGAGGTGGCAGAAGTCGAGGGAAATCAGACCTCGGTACTGGAATTGAAGGTGGCAAAAGAGGATTTAGGGAAGGTGATCGGAAAGCAGGGGAGAACCGCGCGGGCCATGCGGACCATCTTAAGCGCGGCATCCGCCAAGGTCAAAAAACGAACCGTGCTTGAAATTGTTGAATAATGCGGTGGACAAGGAACGCCTCTTATCCATTGGGAAAATTGTCGGCGCCCATGGCGTTAAGGGGAGCCTGAAAATTCTTTCTCATTCGGAAGCGCTGTCCCTTCTGGCGCCTGATGCATTGGTGATTGTCCGAAATAAATCGGGCCTGCACCGAAATTACAAGATCAAAGGGGTCACCCCTTTTAAACGGGGGGTGCTTTTATCGCTTGATGGCATAACCGATCGGGCTGAGGCGGAATCCATGACTGGCTCCGATCTGATGATGAGCAGAAGCGAAATGCCCGAGCTCGAGGAAGGTGAATATTACTGGTCCGATCTCATCGGGCTTGCCGTATGGACCACGGAAAACGTCATGATCGGAAACATCGAATCGATCATTCAAACCGGCGGCAATGATGTTTATGTCGTCAGGGGGCCAGGTGGGGAAACACTGGTTCCGGCGTTGGCGAAAGTCGTGCTTGAAATTCATCTCAAACAGAAAGTCATGCGGGTGAGCTTACCCGAGGGTTTATAATTCAAGTGGTTTTATATCGATGAATTTTGTTGCCTTGACCATTTTCCCCCGGATGTTCGATGCCTTTTGGGGGTATGGGATTATCAAGAGAGCCATCGAAAAAAACAAGATTACCGCCTCTGCCGTTGATATCAGGGATTTTGCAGAAGGCCGGCACCGGGTTACGGATGACCGGCCCTATGGCGGCGGGTCCGGCATGGTGATGAAGCCGGAACCTCTGGCGGCGGCTATCCGCCATGGGCGGAACATGGTCAAAAACCCGAGAACTGTATTGTTGACCCCTCAGGGCAGGGCTTTTAATCAGAAAATGGCCGCAGCCTTTTTGCAGGATGAGGGGCTTGTCTTGGTGTGCGGTCGCTATGAAGGGATCGACGAAAGAGTCTGTTACGAATTCATCGATGATGAGGTCTCCATCGGTGATTATATCCTCACCGGAGGAGAACTGGCTGCGATGGTTGTCATTGAAGCCGTCACCCGGTTGATACCCGGGGCACTGGGCGGTGAAGACTCTGCTGAAAAGGACTCTTTTTCCGATGATCTTCTGGAACACGCCCATTATACAAGGCCGAAAGAGTTTGAGTGCAATGAGGTACCGGAGGTATTGCTATCCGGAAACCATGGTGAAATAGAAAAATGGCGGACGGAATCGTCATTGATCCGCACGTTTTTGAAGCGGAAGGATCTTTTACAGAACCGGCATTTTGATCAGCGGGAAATGGATATTCTGAAGAGGTGGCGGCGCGAAATTGAACGCATTATCGAAGCCCAGGATCTATCTGGCGCTGGTCCATTATCCGGTGGTGAATAAGAACGGCGAGACCATCGCTTCGGCGGTGACCAACCTGGATCTTCATGATATCGCGAGGGCCGCAAAAACATATGATGTGGACGTGTTTTATGTGGTAACCCCCCTTGCCGATCAAAAAGAGCTGGCCGGAAAAATCGTTTCACACTGGACACAAGGACCGGGCTCCGAATATAACGGTTCGAGAAAAGCGGCGCTGGATTTAATCCGCATGGAAGATTCACTGGAATCCGTGAAATCTCATATTGCCGGCAGGGGCGAAGGATATCCAAAGCTGGTGGCGACATCCGCCGGCGGGTGGGGCGATTGTATCGAATTCGGTCGGTTAAGGGGAATTTTGAATGCCGGTGAACCCTATGTTCTGGCGTTCGGCACAGCCTGGGGGCTTGCGGATTCGGTGCTCTTGTCGGCGGATTTTGTTCTGGAGCCCATCGCCGGGAAAAGCGGGTACAACCATCTTTCGGTGCGTTGTGCAGCGGCCATTATGTTGGATCGACTTTTGGGAACGGCTCGATAAATTTCGCCGGATGAATAAAATTGTGGATTTTGGCTTGACTTAATTTCGGCATGCGTTAAAAGGAATACGTTTTACAATCAGAAACATAGAATTCAGCGTTAAAATATCAACAGGAGATGAGGGTTATTATGGACGCGATACAAATGCTCAAAAAAGAAAACATGCGCCTTGACCATCCTGGATTCGCCCCGGGCGATACGGTAAAGGTCCATGTTAAAATAACGGAAGGTGAGAAAGAACGGATCCAGGTGTTTCAGGGTGTGGTCATCAGCAAAAAGAACAACGGCCCCGATTCGACATTTACCGTTCGGAAAGTATCCTACGGTGTGGGTGTCGAAAGGGTGTTCATGCTTCATGCCCCCGTTATTGATCAGATAGAGGTCGTTTCCAAAGGGCGGGTCCGACGAGCCAAAATTTATTATCTGAGAAAGCTCAGGGGTAAGGCGGCACGAATCAAAGAGGATCGGTTTAAATAAAAGACCCATCGACGCCATGGGAACAGACCTGTGGGCATTTGAAAAAAAAGCCGCGAGAAATGGGTTTTTCAGAATAGCGGGAATAGATGAGGCCGGCCGGGGTCCCCTGGCCGGCCCTGTTGTCTCTGCGGCGGTTATTCTACCGGATATTTTTGAAGCATCCGGGATAACGGATTCTAAAAAACTTTCCCCGAAAACCAGGGAGCGCTTTTACCATGAAATATATGATCAGGCCGTTTCCATCGGAATCGGCATTATTGATCCGCCGGAGATCGACAGAATCAATATATTAAATGCGTCCCTGCTTTCCATGTCCATGGCCGTAAAAAACCTTCTGCCGGAACCGGATTATCTCATCGTCGACGGTATTTTCAAAGTTCCCCTGAACTTGCCTCAGGAACCCATCATCAAAGGGGACATGTTAAGCGTTTCCGTTGCCTGCGCCTCGATCGTCGCCAAGGTTACGCGTGACCGCCTGATGGACAGATATCATCAGGATTTCCCTCAGTACGAATTTCTCCGGCACAAAGGTTATCCCACCCAGGCCCACAAGGCGGCCATCCTCAAGTATGGGTGCTGCTATATTCATCGTAGAACATTCAAAGGGGTCAGTGAAGGATTGTAGACATTACGGTCTTTCGGCCCGTCATTAAAGGCATTGGTACGATGTCTACGGCGTTATTGGATGTTGCGCAAATTAAGCAAATAAGATAAACAAAAAGTATAACCCATCAACGTAAAGGAGACATAAAATGAAAAAAGTAATTGCAGGGGGCTTGTGTTTAGCGATGATATGGATGTTGTCGGGATGTGCCGGGCAAACCCGCCAGCAACGCGGAACGGGAACGGGAGCTGCGGTGGGTGCCGGCGTCGGGGCGATCCTCGGTCAGGTCATCGGAGGGGATACTAAAGGGACTCTTATCGGTGCCGGAATCGGGGCTGCACTGGGCGGACTCGCCGGGAATCAAATCGGCGCTTATATGGATCGCCAGGAGCAGGACCTCCGCTCAGCCATTGCAACTTCTGAATCTGCGGCTGTCACCAGGGAGGAGGATGTATTAGTGGCCACTTTCCGGTCAGAGGTCATGTTTGATTATGATTCCGCCACATTGAAGCCGGGGGGACAGACTGAAATCGCACGGGTGGCTACGGTGATGAACAATTATCCGCAGACAACGATCCAGGTGGAAGGGCATACGGACAGCGCCGGGTCTGAATCCTATAACCAGAGGCTCTCCGAAGATCGGGCCAATGCGGTTAAAAATGCTCTGGTCCAGCAGGGGGTGAATGCACAGCGAATCACTACTATCGGATATGGCGAATCCCAGCCCATATCATCCAATGACGCCGTCAACCGAAGGGTCACCATCGTTATTACGCCGATCCGGGCACAGGGTTGAAGACAGAAAAGGTAAAAATTGGGGAAAGGGTTGAAACCGGAACAGGTCAGCCCTTTTCCCATGTTGTTTCAGAGGGTCCATCCCGGAGAATAACACCCCACCCCGTCAATTTGTCGCGGATTTCGTCGGCAAGCCCCCATTTTCCTTCCTTTCTTGCCTGCGAACGAATTTGAACGAGAAAATCGACCACCGGACGTGGAATCTCAATGGATGACCCATCAGCCGGCTCCGGGGATTCGGGAAATGGTGAATCAGACGAATTAAGAGAAGACCTGGCAGTGCCCTCAGGGTTATGAATGGAAATTCTTCCGCCATTTTTTTCCAAATACGTTAAATCAAAGAGCTCGCCGGCGGAGAAATGAATTTCCGTGTTTCTTCTTTTAAGGGTGACCTTCCCGGCACCCATCACCATCCCCTGTTTTTGGGAAAGATCCATTTTTAAAGCAGTGTATTCATCAATTCCAATAATACAGGCGTCATCGGGTAACTGATCTTCAAGTCGTTTGAAGCGCGCCTCCCCCATGTAACAGAAACGGGTATCATGGGCGCCTCCTTCCTTATTGTCCCAGTGAGGCATGATGACGGGTTCATAGCCAAAGGGCTCAAGGAAATTCAGCCCGTTGGCCCATCTCGGCGAATCCCCGACCTTGTAAATCTCATAAACCGGCAGGGCAAACGCCCCAATGGCGATTGAGGCCGCACTGGCAAAGACGAGATGCGCCCCCTGGCTTAACCGGGAGCGTATCGCCTTGATAATCAAGCTGTTTTCCCAGTTCCGGACGGCATAGGTCGGGCTGCCGGGCCCTGCAAAAATATAATTGGCATCTTTCAGGGCGGCAAGGGCTCTGCGTGTTTCCTCTTCCGAGGCCTCTGATGCGGATCTGAAGGATGCGATGGTCAGATTCACCCCGAAATGTTTTTTGAAATATTGAACGGCTTTTTCTGAAATCTGCCGGACATTCGGCTGAAATCCTGCGGGGGTATCGATAAACACCGGTTTCAAGGGATCCTTGATGGCAGACATCAAGGATCGGTGGATCTTGCTCATGCCGGGGGACATTTCTCCGGACCCGATCAGGGTTACGCTTCCCACCGAGAGATGTGCATCATTGGCCATAAAAATTTCATCCAACCGGAGATCAATTTTTGTCGTGCGAAACGGGTAAAATACATTTTTCAGTTTGGATCAGAATAACACAGGGCGATCCTCCAGGCAATCGCTTAAGGGATTGGGAATCCGTTGACACGGGGAAACTCCTTTCTCAGAAAGAGATGTGGAAAATGGATCGGCTTTTGATTTGACAGCCTGTGCGGATTTTAGTAAACAAAAGTTTATAAAATAAAGCCATTATGCCGGGCTCCGCCGGAAATTGCAGCGTATTTGGCGGACAATCGAAACCCAACTGTAATGTTATATGATGAGGATTAACCTTGACCCAACCCATCACCCTTAAGTTTACGGACGGCCGAAAGAACGATTCCTTCCTGATCGGTACATTCAACCCCGGAGAGGACAGGATCGACGTTATTTTATCGGAAAAAGAAAATAAGCGCACCACAATTGAATTAAAGGATCTGTGCTGCGTCATGATGAAAGGCAAAACCGAAATTCCCAGGGAACTGAAGCATGAAGAAATCGAGGAGGTGGAAACCCTTGACGGAGAACGATACCAGGTATTTATTCCCAAAAACAATGTCCATAAAAGAGGATTTCTGGGTGTCCCGGTAAAGAAAAGCAGCCCGTACAACCTGATATTTTTTACCATTGGCGGGGTCAGGGCACGTCGGCGGGACAGGTCCCTGGGGGAAATTTTAAAGGAAAGCGGTTATGTCTCAGATGCCGAAATCGATAAAGTTCTGATAGAGCAGAAAAGATTGAGGAATCTGAGAATCGGCGAAATCATAGCCGAGAACAATCGTTTGTCCCAGGAAACGGTTGATAATGCTATCCAGAGCGTCATGAAAAAAAACATTCATGGCAAGCAGGTGAGGGTCGGTGAGCTGTTGATTTCCGCCGGGCTGGTAACCAGGGAGCAGGTCCAGAGGGCCCTTGAAAGCCAGGAGGCTGGAAAGAAAAAACGGATCGGGACACTCCTGATTGAAAACGGGGACATAACGGAAGAGCAACTGCTGATGGCGCTTGCCGCCAAGTTCAGAATGAAATTCGTCAACCTGATGGATATCGTTCCTTCCCAGGCGGCTTTAAACGTATTGTCTCTCGCCATGATAGACCGTCTTCAGGTGATGCCCCTCGAAGCTGATGACAAGAGTATCGTGGTGGCCACATCAGACCCGACGGACCATACCATCAGCGAAATATTGCGGTTTAATACCAACCGCAAAGTGGAACTGGTAGCCGCCACCAGTGATCAGATTACCTCGGCCACCGAGAAGTATTTTCATCGCGTCGAGGAATCCATGGATGAGCTCCTTGAGGGAATGAACCAGGGACATATCGATATCGAAGAGGATCTGGAAGATTCTCAGATCAACGAATCGGATTCCCAGGTCATCAAATTCGTCAACGGCATCCTAATCAATGCCTATCAAAACAGGGCTTCGGATATCCATCTGGAACCAAGGTCGGGGGCAAGGGGGACGTTGCAGGTCCGTTATCGAATCGACGGGGATTGCCGCATAGAACACCAGATTCCATCTGCCTTTAAAAGGGCCGTTATTTCCAGAATCAAAATCATGGCCAATCTGGATATCGCGGAGCGAAGAAAGCCCCAGAGCGGTAAGATCGTTTTACGGATGGACCGTAAAAAAATTGAATACCGCCTGGAAACGACCCCCACCGTTGGAGACCAGGAAGATGCGGTATTGAGAATCCTTTCCTCATCCAGGCCCTTTACCCTGAACGAAATGGGGTTTTCCAACAAGAACCTCACAAAATTTCGGGACATCATTACAAAGCCTTACGGCATTATCTTATGTGTCGGGCCCACCGGGTCCGGCAAGACCACCAGCCTTCATTCGGCGCTGCACCATCTGAACAAACCCGATCGAAAAATCTGGACGGCCGAAGACCCGGTTGAAATTACCCAGGAAGGCTTACGGCAGGTCCAGGTCAACCCGAAAATCGGGTTCAGTTTTCAGGAAGCCCTTCGTTCCTTTCTAAGGGCCGATCCGGATATCATCATGATTGGGGAGATGCGGGATGAGGAAACAGCCAAAATTGCCATTGAGGCTTCATTGACCGGCCACCTTGTTCTCAGCACCCTTCATACCAACAGCGCCCCGGAAACGGTGGTGCGCCTCATCGAAATGGGAATGGATCCGTACAATTTCGCCGACGCACTGTTGGGCGTTCTCGCCCAGCGTCTGACCCGGAAGCTCTGCAACCACTGTAAGGAATCCTACCATCCTGAGAAACAGGTATATGACGAGCTCGTGTCGGCCTACGGTGAAGAGAATTATGCAAATGACGAGCTGAAAACGTACTCGGAAAATTTTTTTCTGATGAAACGCATGGGGTGTAAAACTTGCGACAAAACGGGTTATCTGGGCCGCATGGCGATTCATGAACTGCTGACCGCGACCGAACCCATAAAGGTGGCCATAAAACAAGGCAAGTCGATGGAAAAAATCAGAACAATCGCCATAGAGGATGGAATGCGGACCCTGAGAATGGATGGTATCCATAAGGTCATTGAAGGTCATACGGATATCGATCAGGTTTACAGGGTTTGTGTTTAACCGCAAAATCGGCGTTTTTTCTGAAATACAAAATGCTCTGCCCGAATTACGAAGGGGAATTTGTCCCGGCGGTACTTTTTCCAGGGTGTTTAAAAGAAGGCTAACGATACAGGCCGGGAAAAAATAAACTCGAAGGGTCCAGATGAAAGGAGCCGGTTATGAGAATTCTGAGGGTGAACATGACGGATTTAACGGCAACATTCCAGGATTTGCCGGAAGAATGGAAGACCCTTGGCGGCCGGGGATTGACCGCTAAAATTTTGAAAGCGGAAGTGCCGCCTGAAACCGATGCTTTAGGTCCTGATGCAAAATTGATTATTGCCACCGGCCCCCTGGCAGGAACCATGGCGCCGTCATGCGGAAGGATTTCCGTGGGGGCCAAGAGCCCGTTGACCCACGGTATCAAAGAGGCCAACGCCGGAGGACCGACGGCCCAGAAACTGGATAAGCTGGGAATTCGTGTCGTCATTGTTGAAGGGGCCCCCAGGGACGGGAAGATGCATCTGCTTCACCTGTCCAAAAACGGCGCCTCCATTGAGAGCGCCGAGGAATACAGGGGAATGCGAAATTATGCCCTGGTGGAGAAGCTTCACCGGAAATTTGACGCCAAATCCTCGATTATCTCCATCGGCGTCATCGGCGAAAGGAAGTTAAAAAGCGCCGCCGTTGACTTTACGGACAAGGACGGTCATTCCTCCCGGCATGCGGCAAGGGGGGGCGTCGGGGCAGTCCTGGGCGCCAAGGGCATGAAGGCGGTTGTGGTGGACGACAGCGGGGCTCCCGTGGTTCAGCTGAGCGACAGGGAAGCATTCAGAGCCGTCCTTAAGGACTGGGTCCAATACCTTCCAACGGATCCCATGATCAAGATGTTCAGCGCCTATGGTTCCGCCTGCTCGTCCAAGATGTTAAGAGACATCGGCAGCATGCCGGTATTCAACTACGGCAGCGATCCTCTGGATGTCTCCCCCATCACCGGACAGGGGATCGATGCGGTGAACAAGGGAAGAGGCGGTAAAATGGATGCCTGCATGCCGGGCTGCGTGGTAAAATGCTCCGTTGTGTACCATGATGCCCAAGGCAAATACCTGACGGCAAGCTATGAATACGAGGCCACGGCCCTTCTGGGAACCAACCTGGGGATTACGGACCCGGACGCGGTGGCTGAATTTGACCGGGCCTGCGATGAAATCGGGATCGACTGCATCGAATGCGGCGCAGCCATGGGGGTCGCCGCCAGTGCCGGGAAAATCAAGATGGGGGATGTCACCGGCGTCCGAGGGCTTCTGGAGGAGATCGAAAAAGGAACGGAATTCGGCAATATTCTTGCCAATGGGGTGGTTTCCACATGCAATGCCCTGGGAGTGAAACGCATTCCCGCATTTAAGGGCCAGGCCATCCCGGCCCATGATCCGAGGGTTGGAAAAGGTACCGGGGTGACTTACGCCACCAGTCCCATGGGCGCCGACCATACTGCCGGGCTTTGCTATGGGGGCGACTTCATGAACAATGATGGAGCCGTGGAACGGTCCCTGGGGGAGCAGATTTTTTCTGCCGCGAGAGATGCATTGGGGTATTGCTATTTCGCCACTCCGGTGGATAAAAAGAAAACCCTCGAATTTTTAAAAGACCTGGTCAATGCCCGTTACGGCACGGGCTTTTGTATTGAGGATCTGATCCGCTTGGGGCGGGAGACCCTGAGAGATGAGGTCGAATTCAATAAAAAATCGGGGTTCCATACCCTGAACGAGCCGGACCCGGAATTTGTCCGGAACGAGGCGGCGGCCCCCCTGGGCCAGGTGTTCGGGGTGAAACCCGAGGAAATGGCAAAAATCTGGGACCAGCTGGATAGCCTGAAAGTCCTGTAGCATCATGAATCGGCCGTCCCGGGAATGTCAGCGCCGGGACGGCTGTTGAATGTCCTTTAAATTCCCCGGTGATTTTGTTTTACCGCTCTATCCGGAATTTCTGATTTCCTCTCCAAGCGTTTCAGGGGGCAGTACAACAATAATTTCGTTATGCCCCTTTTCAAAATAATTCACATCGCTGGTTCCCCAGGGAGGCATGCTCATTCTGGGGGTTATCCGTGCCTGGATCTCGAAATCCTCGCAGGGCGAAAGGTTGAGGAGAAGGGTCATGTTGAGGCTGTTCAGGTTCATTCGGTGAAAACTGCGTAAAATCCTCGAAAGCCCGTTCTGAAAAGCCGCCCATTCCGCATCGCCGATGGCGGTAAGGGATGTCATGCCGGTGAACAGGGCCAGAACTTCTCCAAACATTCCTTTTGGGCTGAATACGGAGAGAAATTCTATTTTTCCTTCGGAAAAGAGGTAGCGCTCCTGTAGCTTTTTTTCATAAGCCAAAAGACCTTGCCAGTAATTCTTGCCGCTTTCCAGTCCATAAGCCCTGGATTGATCCATCAGGTGCTGATGAAAATGAGATGGCTGCCGGTTGACCACCACCTGTAAGTGGGGATGATAAAGCCCTCCCCCGGCGCTCATCAGATAATTCCAGTTGATGGAAGCGGTTTTAACCTCGGGATCGGAAGCTTTGACGCGGTCGATATACATAACCCCTGCCTGAAATGCGTCATGAAGCATTTGCGGGGTGAACCGGTCGAGGGAGAGAAAATGCTCGTCGGAAAACAGGGTGACCCCGCAATAGCGGCTGTAGGGAAAAGCATTGGGCAGGACAACGGCATTTCCGAACTGAATTCTTCCTTCGGGGGCGATGGATGGTGGGAATTTAGGTGTAAACAGGTCCCTGTGCCCGGGACAGAAGGGGCAGGTGCTTTTGGATTTTTCGATGGCATCATTGTCCGGCCTGCTTTCGGGAAGTTTGTTCCGGAATTTGAGGATCCGGGAAACGCATCCGGTAAAGAGATCTGTTCTGACTTCCAGGGGAATGGATTTTTCCTTAAATTCCGATGTGAAATCGAGCAATACGGATTCGGATTTCCTTTTTTGAAATAACGCCTCCATTCTGTCCTCCATATATTTCAGTGATTTCCATCCAAAAATCCCTTATGCCGCCGATGGGGATAATGGTCCATAGATCGCACACCATGGCCGTAAATTCAAGCCCATTTTGAGGGATTTCCACCGGTAAAAAGTGGGTCCGGGTTGAAATTCATTTGACACAACCCCGGACTTGCCATAGATTTTTTTAAATAAAGTTATTGATGAAATAAATACTAAAAGGTCATGTACGGTTAAAGGCGATATTATGGATTTATGGCAGCTTAAAATTTTTTGCAAGGTCGTGGAGTTGAAGAGTTTTTCAAAAGCGGGGGATGCGGTTCATCTGTCTCAGCCGACGGTCAGCAGTCATGTCAAGGACCTCGAGGAACATTTCGGATGCCTGTTGATCGACCGGTTGGGCAAGGAGGCCCTCCCCACCAAGGCGGGGAATCTGCTCTACCGGTATGCCCGAAAGCTCTTAACCCTGCGGGATGAAACCGAGACGGTCATGTCGCAGTTTCAGGGTAAAATGAAAGGCCGCCTTTCCATCGGCGGCAGCACCATCCCCGCGGGGTTTATTCTTCCCGGGATTATCGGGGAGTTCTCCAGACAATATCCGGATGTGATCGTTTCATTAAAAGTCGGGGATACGGAGAGTATCATCGGGGAAATTTTAGAGGGGGACCTGGAACTTGCGATTGTGGGGGCGGGTACCGACAACAAAAAAATTGTCCAGACAAAATTGATTGACGATGAGATGGCGATAGTGGTGCCGTCCGATCATAAATGGGCCGATACCAGACATATCAGTTTTGATCTTCTGGTTGTAGAACCCTTTATTATCCGGGAAAAAGGATCGGGGACATTGAAGTCCTTCAACAAAAGTCTTGGGGAAACAGGGCACAGTGTGGATGAACTGAAAATTACGGCTGAGATGGGATCGACCATTTCCGTGATCCAGGGCATCAAACAAAAGGTGGGGGTGTCGGTTCTCTCCATCATCTCCGTGGCCGAGGAAATTAAAACCGGAAAATTGAAAGCCCTTAAAATCGATGGACTGAATCTGATGCGGAGCTTTTTTGTGACCCGCAACAAACTGAGAAGCCTGTCCCCCCTGGGAGAGGCTTTTCTGGACTTTTTGAAAGTCCCTTAACCCTATTCGATGACAATCCCCAATGAGCGGGCGCGTTTAAGCCATTGCTGCCTGGCCAAAGCCCGCATATCGGCAACCGTGTCCGTCTCATCCATGATTTCGATGCCGAGCAGGGTTTCAATAATATCTTCCATGGTTAAAACACCGGCCACGCCACCGTGCTCATCCACCATGAGCATAGCCTGCTGCCGTTGTTTCAAAAATCGTTCAAACAATTGGATCAGTGGAACCGTTTCCGGAACCGCCGGTAAATCCCTTCGCAGGGTAATGAGGGGTTTGGCCTGGTTGCCGCGCGAAGCTTCCAGGTAGATATCTCCTTTCAGAACAAACCCGACGATGTCATCAGGATCATCCTGATAAATCGGAATCCTCGAAAACTTAATGTCAGGTATTTTGATCGCCTCTCCGACCGTCATCCCTGCGGGCATCGTGAACATGACGGTCCGGGGTGTCATGATATCCTCCCCTCTTAATTTTCTCATTAAAAACAAGTTCTTGATGATGCGCGATTCCTCCTCACGAAACTTTCCCTCCTTGATGCCGATATCGGCAATGGCCTGGAACTCTTCGCGGCTGAAACTATGTGCTGTTTTGCCCCTGGATATCAACCGGGTCAGGGTCATACAGAGAAGGACCAGAGGATAGAGCAGGAAAATCATGCTCTGCACGGTTCGGGCCGTAAACGTAGCCAGATCCCGCCAATACAGCGCGCCGATGGTTTTGGGAATAATTTCCGTCAGGATTAGTATGAGAAGGGTTAATACGGCGGAGGTGACCGCTACGTAATCGCTGCCGAAGAGAACCATGGATTGAGCACCGACACCGGCCGCTCCAACCGTATGCGCCAAGGTGTTGAGACTCAGGATGGCGGCCAGCGGGCGGTCGATGTTCTTCTTCAGCTTTCGCAGCAGGCGACCGGATTTGGGCGCTTTTTTTTCGTAAGCGCCCATAAAACCCGGCGTAACCGACAAAAGTGCCGATTCCAGAAGCGAGCACAGGAAAGAGAAGACCAACGCTGTAAACAGATAGATCAATAATAAACGCATTGCATTTTCCTATAGGATAACGGTGGGTATTCTCCTAAAACCGGGCTTATGCGAGCAGAATCCTGATCACAACGAAATCTGCTGAGTTTAAATAGCTTGGTCCAAAATCCGTCATTCCGGCGAACGCGCGAATTCATACCGAAAGTTTTTTAAACGGTCACCAGCTTCTTCACCCGTTTGAGAATTTCTTCCGGGTCATCCATGACCTGGAGGATATCCAGATCAGGGGCGGATATCATTCTATTGTCGAGCAACCGAGCCTTGATCCAGTCGATCATCCCGCCCCAGTAATCACTCCCCACGAGAATAATGGGAGAGGTTTTAATCCGGCGGGTCTGGACCAGGGTCACCACCTCGAACAATTCATCCAGGGTGCCGAATCCGCCGGGAAGAGCGATGTAGGCGGCTGCGTATTTAATGAACATCACTTTTCGAATGAAAAAGTACTTGAATTCGAGTTTTTTATTGGAATACCGGTTGGGTATCTGCTCAAAGGGCAGACGGATATTCAGGCCTACGGACATCCCCTCCACATCGGCAGCCCCTTTATTGGCCGCTTCCATAACGCCTCCCCCTCCTCCGGTGATGATGGCGAATTTCTCCCGGGCAAAAAGGGAAGCGATCCGATAGGCCTTGTGATAAACCGGATCTTCGGATTTAATCCTGGCGGACCCGAAAATACTGACGGCAGGGCCTAAATCATGCAGTTCTTCCACGCCGTCTACGAATTCTCCCATAATTTTAAAAAGTCGCCAGGATTCCCCCAGCTTCAGGTCATCAATCAAATATTGTTTCTCAGAACCGTCCATGGCGTCTCCTTTTGAGCTGAGCTTTTATTAACATATTAATATAATAGTATTTTTTTGTTGGAGGGTAGCAGCAATTGATGAGTTTGTCAATTGTTTCGGTCAAGAATCAGCAATTTACACAGCTTCAAGATCCATCCTCGTCATTTGCACCGGGGGTTACCCCTGCCTGAAGCATTCCAAACAAATCATGCGGAGGTAAAGGGAGTCTCGGCCTCAGCTTTTTTTATTACCCGGATGATTCTTGTCAAAAAGGGAATCGGCTTTACGGCCATTGCCTGGAAAGCCTAAAAAACTGTTGCCGTTTTACCGGGTTGTCGGTATTGAGAAATTGAATTTTCCGGGACATAAAAAACGGCGTTCGCGATGAAATGCCGAACCCCGGGGAAACTTCAGGCGGAATTCCAACATCATGGAAAAAATCGGATTATTCGTTAAACAGGACCCGGAAGCCGGTAAAAAATCGGATGAACTGGAAAGGTGGCTCTCGTTTAGGGGTGTTGCCGTGGTTCGAAAAGAGAGCCCGCTGCCGGGCCTTCTGCCTCCGGAAGAAGATCGTAACGTCGCTCCGGCGGATCTTTTATGCGTTTTCGTACTGGGCGGGGACGGTACATTTTTAAGCGCAGTGCGCTGGATCGGCGACCGGAACATCCCCATCCTGGGCGTTAAATTCGGGGAGGTGGGTTTTCTGGCCGAAACCACCGAAGAAAATCTGTTCACCGCGGCAGAGGCGATACTGGAGCGAAATTTCACAACGACCCCCAGAATGCGGCTGACGGCCAGGGTCATCCGAAATCAAAGCCGGGTCGTCCGAGAGACCGTATTAAACGACGTGGTCATCAACAAAGGTGCCCTGGCCCGCCTCGCCAGCATTGAAACCTGGATTGACGGGCATTACCTCACCACTTACCGGGCCGACGGACTCGTGGTTTCCACCCCGACGGGTTCAACGGCCTATTCTCTGGCCGCAGGGGGCCCTGTTGTTCATCCCCAGGTGCCGGCTATCATCATGACGCCCATCTGCCCCTTTACCCTGACCAACCGGCCACTGATATTATCCGATACCGTGTGCATTAAAATGCGTCTTGCCAAAAAATCTTCGGATATTATGCTGACCTTTGACGGCCAGATGGGATTTGAAATCAACGGCCAGGATGAAATTCTCATTGAAAAAGGAACACAACCCGTTCATCTGATCACCCTTCCGGGAAAAAATTATTTTGACGTGTTAAAAGCCAAACTCAGATGGAGCGGGGGGCGGGTATAAAGGCGGGAGGAAATCCCCGGTGGCAAAACATCTCGCACCGGGGATTTTAAGCGTGCTTTTTCCGTTTAGGTTCCCATATTCCAGGAGGAGAGATATTTCTTCTGCTCCGCCGTCAACTTGTCGATGAATATCCCCATGGATCCCAGTTTTTCATCGGCGATCTGCCGGTCAATGGCCTCGGGGACCCCGTACACGTCTTTTTCCAGCGTGCTGCTGTTTTGGACCATGTACTCGATGCACAGGGCCTGATTGGCGAAACTCATGTCCATCACGCTGGAGGGATGCCCCTCCGCAGCCGCCAGGTTGATCAGACGGCCTTCCCCGAGGACATTGATTCTTCGCCCGTTTTCCAGGATATGTTCCTCCACGAAGGGCCGGATTTCCCGTTTGGCGGTAGTGATTTCATCCAATCCGTCCAGATCCAGCTCCACGTTGAAATGACCCGAGTTGCAGACAATGGCCCCGTCCTTCATCAGTTTGAAATGGGCCTTCCGGATGACATTGACATTTCCTGTGACGGTGCAGAAGATGCTGCCGATCTTGGCCGCCTCATTGATGGGCATGACGGTGAAGCCGTCCATTACAGCCTCCAAGGCCGCCGTGGGGTCGATTTCCGTGATGACGACATTGGCCCCCATGCCCCTCGCCCTCATGGCCAGGCCTTTGCCGCACCACCCGTAGCCGCAGACCACAAAATAGGTCCCGGCAATGAGGCGGTTGGTGGCACGGATGATACCGTCCAGGGTGCTCTGGCCGGTGCCGTACCGGTTATCGAAAAAATGCTTGGTCCTGGCGTCGTTCACGGCGATGATGGGATATTGAAGAACACCGTCCGCCGCCATGCTCTTCAGGCGGATAACCCCCGTGGTGGTTTCCTCGGTCCCCCCTTTCATGCCTTTGATGAGTTCCGTCCGCTCGGAGTGGAGAATGGACACCAGGTCGGCCCCGTCATCCATGGTATACTGGGGTTTGGCATCCAGAACCGCATTGATATGGGAATAATAGGTTTTGTGGTCCTCCCCCTTGATGGCGAAAACGGGAATTTTGTCATTCTTGACCAGGGAGGCGGCCACGTCGTCCTGGGTGCTCAAGGGGTTGGATGCGCAGATCAGCACATTGGCGCCCCCGGCCTTCAAGGTCTGCATCAGGGAGGCCGTTTCCGTGGTGACATGGAGGCATGCCGCAGCGGTGATTCCCTTAAGGGGTTTTTCCTGGGCAAACCGCTCCCTGATCCGGTTGAGCACCGGCATGCTCTGGTTGGCCCATTCAATGCGACGGGCCCCTTCTTTTGCGAGCTTGATATCCTTAACGTCATATTTCATCTTGGTGTTTTCTCCTGATTTGAACAGTTAAATTCCCGCTTTTTCACGGATCACTTCCGCCATGTTGGTTTTTTCCCAGGTAAAATCGGGATTTTTACGGCCGAAATGGCCGTAGGCGGCGGTGGCCTTGTAAATGGGTCGCAACAGGTCCAGGTATTCGATGATGGCCGCCGGTCTTAAATCAAATACATCCAGGATGATATCCTTGATCCGGCTTTCGGAGATCTTTCCAGTACCCATGGTATCGACCAGAACGGAAACCGGCTCCGGCACACCGATGGCATAGGCCACTTGGACCTCACATTTTTTGGCCAGTCCGGAGGCCACGATGTTTTTGGCTACATGCCGGCCCATGTAGGAAGCGCTCCTATCGACCTTGGAGGGGTCTTTTCCCGAAAAACACCCGCCGCCATGGCTGCCCTGGCCGCCATAGGTATCCACAATGATTTTGCGTCCGGTCAGGCCGCAGTCCCCCATGGGGCCTCCGATGACGAAACGTCCCGTGGCATTGATGTAAAACCGGGTTTCCCCGTCGATCATCTCTTCGGGGATCACTTTTTTGATAACGCTTTTGATGATGGCGTTTCTCAATTCGTCATATTCCACATCGGGTTTGTGCTGGGCTGCGATGACCACGGCGTCCACCCGCTTCGGTGTTCCGTTTTCATATTCGATGGTCACCTGGGCCTTTCCATCGGGCCGCAAAAAATCCAGGGACCCGTTTTTGCGGACTTCGGCCAGGCGCTTGCATAATTTATGGGCGAAAATAATGGGCATGGGCATGAGTTCGGGGGTCTCGTCACTGGCGAATCCGAACATCAGACCCTGGTCTCCGGCGCCCTGCTCCAGGAACAATCCTTCGCCGATATTGACACCCTGGGCTATGTCCGGGGACTGGTGGTCGATGCTGGTGATAACGGAACAGGTCTGCCAGTCGAAGCCCATCTGGGAGGACTGATAACCGATTTCGCGAATGGTGTTCCGAACGATCTGGGGGATGTCCACATAGCAACTGGTGGAAATTTCCCCGGCGATAAAGGCAAGGCCCGTTGTGACCAGAGTTTCGCAGGCCACGCGGCATCTCTTGTCCTGTTCCATGATGGCGTCCAGGATGGAATCGGAAATGGCGTCGGCCACCTTGTCGGGATGTCCTTCGGTGACGGATTCCGATGTGAAAAAATATTTTTCATGGTTCATGGTGATTCTCCTTGGTATCGGATGTCTTGAATTTTTTCATTTTGAAGAGAGGGGTCATGGATGGAAGACCCGGTTGTCGATCAAACGGGTTGTCCCCACTTTGACGGCCAGGGCCATGAGCACAGGTCCGGTAATCCGGCTGACATCCTCAAGGGTGTCAGGATCGCAGATCCGGATGTAATCGATTTCGGTTTCAGGATATGACAGGATCAGGGAAGATGCATGGGCGATGATTTTCCCGGCGTCTGTTTCGCCTTTTTTTACCACCGATTCGGCGTTATCCAGGGATTTGGACAGCGACAGGGCGGACGGCCGCTGATCCTGAGACAGGTAGGCGTTTCGAGAACTCATCGCCAGCCCGTCGGGTTCCCTGACCGTGGCCACCCCGATGATGTCGATATCGAAATTCAAGTCCCTGACCATTTGCCGGATAACGGCCAGTTGCTGGAAGTCCTTCTGGCCGAACAGGGCGATATGGGGTTTTACGATGTTGAAAAGCTTGGTCACCACCGTGGCCACCCCCCTGAAAAAAACCGGTCTTGAAAGGCCGCACAAATGGTGCGGGAGTTTTTCCAGGTTGACGTAGGTCTGGAAATTCTCTCCATACAGCTCCCGGGCCGTGGGGGTGAAAACCGCATCGACCCCTTCTTTTTCGGCCATGCTCAGATCTCCATCGAGATTTCTGGGGTAGGTTTCAAAGTCTTCATTGGGACCGAACTGGGCGGGATTGACGAAAATGCTCAATACCAGTTCATTGGCCCGCTTCCGCCCTTCCCGGAGCAGGGTCATATGCCCCTCATGGAGAAATCCCATGGTGGGTACGAATGCGATGGTCTTGCCTTGTCTCCTGATGCCGTCGGCACGGACCTGACATGCCGCCACGGATTTAATGATGTCGATGGCAAAATCCTTTCCTTAAAAAGGTTCCGGTTTGACATGCGCGAGTTTTAATATCAGCGCAAAAAATCATGTATTATTATAATGAACAAATGCCACCGTCAAGTCCGAATAAGAAAAAAATATATCGGAATAATTCAGTTTTCCGGTGAACCTTCAGATTCTCCCGACCACAAGGCCGACTTCCAGACCCCCGTGGAAAATGGGATAAACCGAATAGGGGAATGGGACATTGGTCAGAAGTCTGCGTTCCGGCGCGATCAGAATAAAGGACCACCCTCTGTAATCATCCGCCAGTTTCCGGATGATATCCGAAAACAGCCTGTCGCCGCTTTTTCGGGTTTCCATCCGGATGCCGTAAGGAGGATTGAGGACCACAAGCCCTTTCTCCATGTTTTCATCTGAGGGCCGCCATTTGAAAAAATCTTTCCGGCAGACATGAATCAAACCGGACAACCCATGGCTTTGAACCGTGCTTTCCAGGGCCGTTAAGGCTGTTTCGTCGATATCCGATGCAAAAATCAGGGGTTCTGTTCGGCGAACGATTTCATCTTCTGCTTTTTTGCGGATATGGCGCCATTGCCCTGGTTGAAAGGACGGCCAGTCCATAAAGCCGAATTCCCGGAACCATCCCGCTGGAATATTCGCTGCGGTCATGGCGGCCTCGATGGAAAAGGTCCCGGAACCGCACATGGGATCCACCAGGGGAACCTGCCCGGCATATCCCGCAATACGCAATGCCGCAGCCGCCAGCGTCTCCCGGATAGGGGCACTGCCGCCATGGATTTTAATGCCGCGCTTGTAAAGGTTGTCGCCGCTGCTGTCCAGGGACAGTACCCACCGGTCGTCGCTGCCCCGGACAAAAATCCGCTGGACTGGGTGACAGGTTTTGGCCTGTCCGTTATCGATGGCTGTGGTCAGCCTGCGGCCGATGGCGGGAAGGACGGTGTTTACAATGGCTTCCTTGTGATAGAGCCGGCAACGGGCGGCAGTTACGCTGAGCTGTACAGGTTGATCCGGGAACAGGTAGAGTTCCCAGGGAAAATCGAGGATTTTTTTTTCAAGCTGCCTGAAATTGGCGGCCTTGAAATCATAAAGCCGCATGAGAATGCGGTTGGCTGTCCGGAGTTTCAGGTTGGCTTCGTAGAGGTCCGAAAGCCAGCCCCTAAACCCGACCCCGCCGGCGCCGGTTTCAATATCCGAAAGGGTCGTCAGGACGAGTCCGGAAAGCTCATCGGCGCATAACCGGTTCAGTCCGGGGGACGTTGCCGCAAAGAACCGGTGGCTCCTTGCGACGACCTGTCGCTTGATTCTTTTTAAAAAGGCGCTGTTCTGGGTCAACCCGGTCTCCCGAAAAATTTGAGATCAGGAGAAACTCTTAATATAAGGGGGACCGGGATTCAAGACGAAACCGTCTGCACTCCCAAACAGTGACGCTATCCGCAACGGTTGAAAAAATACTCCGACGCCTCTTCCATGGAATCAAATAAAATCCAGTCATGCTGAACCACGACCCCGGCGTGTTTCCGTTTATGCTCGATGGTTGTGTTGCCATGGTACTCGAACAGGTCCTGGAAATTTCCGTCATATTCGTAGTGGGTCATTTTTTCTGCCTCCCTGAAAAGGTCAATCTCGGTTTCTTTAAGCCAGCTCATCGATGCTCAAATGCCGCCGGCAGGAGGGACAATTGAAGAGAAATACCCTCTGAGATTTATCGCTTAACCTGAAAAAAATTTGCGGGCCTGAATTGGGCCTTCCATATTCCACCCAGATGGTGCATCCACACGAGCAAAACCGTTGTTGCATAATTTACCTCCATTTGTTTATTTAATTGATATTAAGTTGCATATTATGAACATTAACGGCAAAAAAATTTACCGGAATTCCCTGCACACCCAGATGACTTTGCCGATAATCCGGATATTGCCGATATCCTGGGGAGAAAGGTAAATGGGATCATAGTCCCGGTTGTCGCTGATCAGGACCAGCTTGTTGGGGTGTTTTTCCAGTCTTTTGACCATGATGGTGTCGTCTACCCCCACGGCGTAGATGGCGCCGGCCAGAATTTCCTTCTGGGACTCGTCAACGAGAATGGTATCCCCGTCTTTTAATTCCGGGTCCATGCTGTTGCCGAAGATGTCCATCAGGACCATCTTGCCCATGCTTCCCTTGGTGCTTAGCCAGTCCTTTCGAAAGGCGTAATAACCTTCGATTTCCTGGCCTACTTCGAAGGAACCGCTTCCCGCGCTGAGGCGTGCCTTGACCTTGGGGATGTTCTGGAAAATGGGATCGCCGGTCGTTTTGGCAAAGGTGGCGCCCGTTCCCGTTTCCACCCATTCCGGGTTCAGGCCGAAGGATCGGTAAAGCTGCAATATCCACTTGTCGGGAACGGCGTTTTTATTTCTGGCCTGCGTAATGGCCGACCGGTTGATGCCAAGGGCATTGGCCAGTTCGATCTGGGAGGAGATCCCCGTGGCCGAGAAGATTCTGCTCAGAATGGATTCAAATTTTTGGGATGCCATGGGTTCTCCGATGATAGAAGAAATCAAACCGATGTTGTTTTGCTTAATAAACACAAATCGAAATAAAACGCAACATTTTTTTTTAAAACAAGCAGCAGCAAAATATCGGGGCGGTTTAGATGGAATTCGGTTTGACATGAAACCGGTTATTGGTTATGGATTTTGATATAACATTACAGATCTTGCCCCGGGCATCCAACCCAAATGACAACCCGAACGTGACCCTGTCAATTCATGAAGGAAGAGGAGCAACGCATGAGACTGTCCCAACCCAGATTGGCCCCCATCGATATTTCGGACATGGACGAGGAACAACGCAACGTCGTGGAGCGCGCGTCTTTTGACGAGCCCATCAACATCTTCAAAACCCTTGCCCATCACCATAAACTATTGAAACGATGGCTGGTGTTTTCCGCCCATGTTCTCAACAAATCCACTCTCCCGGCCAGGGAGCGGGAAATGGCCATCCTCCGGGTCGGGTGGCTTCGCAAGGCCGAATACGAATGGGCCCAGCATGTGGTGATCGGGCAAAAGGCCGGGCTGACGGTGGAAGAAATCGACAGGATCGCCCTGGGCCCGGACGCTCCCGGCTGGTCGGCCCCGGACCGGGCCATTCTCAATGCCGCCGACGAGCTGATCGGTGATGCCTTCATTACGGATGGCACCTGGAAGGAACTGCAAAAAACCTTTAATGATCAACAAATCATGGATCTCATCTTTGCCGTGGGCAATTACGACATCGTGTCCATGGCCTTGAACAGCCTGGGGGTGCAACTGGACCCGGGCCTTGAAGGATTTAAAAAATGAGACTGCAAGGAAAAATCGCCATTGTCGTGAGAGCCGGACAGACCCCTGGGGATACCATTGGAAACGGCCGGGCAACCGCCATCCTCTTCGCCAGGGAAGGGGCCAAGGTGATGCTGGTGGACCGGGACATGGATTCGGCCGAAGAGACCGGAAGGATGATCGCCGATGAGAACGGGGAAAGTTTCTCCTTTGCAGCGGACATATCCCGGGAAGAAGATTGCAGAAAAATGGCGGAAGCCTGCGTGAACCGTTACGGCCGCATCGATATTCTCCAGAATAACGTCGGTATCGGGGAAAACGACGCCGGTCCCCTGGCCTTGACGGAAGAGGCCCTGGATCATATTTTCGCGGTAAATTTCAAAGGCGCTTTTTTTTCCTGCAAACATGTGGTCCCGGTCATGCGGGAGCAGAAAAGCGGGGTCGTCACCAATATTTCTTCGGTGGCGGCGGTGTGCTCCGTGGGGATTACCGCCTATAAAACCTCCAAGGCGGCCTTGAATGCCTATTCCCATGCCCTGGCCATGGCAAATGCCAAGTTCGGCGTAAGGGTCAATGCCATTATGCCGGGGCTGATGGATACCCCCATGGCCATTGAATTTATCTCCAAAGCCATGGGCGTTCCCAAGGAGGAATTGAGAAAAGGGCGGGATGCCCTGGTGCCCCTCCGGGGGAAGCAGGGGACCGCCTGGGATGTGGCCTATGCTTCTCTGTTCCTCGCCTCGGATGAGGCCCGGTTTATCACCGGCGTGGTATTGCCCGTGGACGGCGGGCAGTCGGCCAAAATCGGCTGAAACGGTTTTGTTCGGGTACCGAAAATCTCATGATCTGATGACTTCAGCCAGATTTCTGACTTCTCTCATCACCTCCGACACATCCAGGGTGAGCAGCTTGTGATCCCGGACCAGGAGCTTTCCGCCCACCATCACGTCTTTCACATCTCCTCCGGAAGCCGCGTAAACCAAATGGCTTGCCGGGTGATAAAGGGGGGCAAGATGGGGCTTGTCGGGGTAAAGGATGATGATGTCCGCCTGCTTCCCCGGTTCGATGGAGCCGATTTCATCCCCGAGGCCCAGAGCCCTTGCGCCCTCGATGGTGGCCATCCTTAATACGGTTTCGGCATTGAGGAGGGTGGGGTTCAGGGTGTTGACCTTGTGGAGCTTGGCCGTCATGTCCATTTCCCGGAAGAGATCCATGTCGTTGTTGGAGGCGCATCCGTCGGTGCCGAGGCCGATGGGGATCTTCGATGCCAGAAACCGGGGTACGGGGGCGATGCCCGAGGCCAGTTTCATGTGGCTTTCGGTATTGACCGAGATGCCGGCGCCGGATTTTTGGATCAACGCGATATCCTCCTCATTCACCCAGATGGAGTGGACCAGCAGGGTCTTCTTATCCAGCAGGCCGGTTTTATCCAGATACCCCATGGGGGTGGACTGATGGTCGGACCGGATCTGCCGGACCTCCTCCCGGGTTTCCGCGGCGTGAATCTGGAACAGGACATTGTGGCGGAGGGCCGTGTCCTTAGCCCTTTTGAGCGTTTTCTCAGAACAGGTGTAAGGGGAATGACAGAAAATAGACGGCCTCAGGAGGGGGGAAACGCCGGACCATTTTTCCACGAATTCGACGGCGGTTTGGATATTCCGGGACGGATCGGGAACACCCGGTGCCGGAAAATCGATGACGCCCTGACCCACAATGGCCCTCATGCCGGATGCTAAAATCGCCTGGGCGACGTGGTCTTCGTAAAAATAGCCGTCGCAGCAGGTGGTAGTTCCGGAAAGCAGCATTTCAGCGCATCCGAGAAGAGACCCCAGCCGCACCGATCCGGGAGTGATGTGATTTCTCTCTGCCGGGAAAATATGGTCATTGAGCCACGCCATCAGGGGCAGGTCGTCGGCAAGCCCTCTGAACAACGTCATGGGAAGATGGCTGTGGGTGTTGACAAGGCCCGGAAGGACAATACCGCCTCTGGCGTCGAGAAGGGTTTTCGCCTCTGGGATACCGCCGGTGGCAGGTGTTCCGACCCGTTGGATTTTGCCTTCCGATATGCCGATGAATCCGTTTTCAACGATTTCAAAACGGGGATTTACCGTGACCACTACGCCGTTGCAAATTGCCAGATCATAGATCATAAGGTCTGCTTCCCGATCCAGAAAGTTTTATCCACCTCATTCCACTCCGTAAAGGGTCTTGAAAAGTTTATTATATCACGATAGGGCATATGCCAAGATAAAAAGAGAAAGGAACCGGCAAACCGAAAGATGCAGGCGGCGCTTAAAAAAAGAGACACCCGGGTACAGATCGTCATCGTTGAGAACGGCAGGTATATTTTGCTCAAGCACCTGGCTAAAAAGGAGAACACCACGTTCTGGGGTCTGCCCGGCGGAGGGCGTGAACCCCATGAGACGGACGAGGAAGCGGCTATCCGGGAAGCGCTGGAGGAGACGGGCCTCGATGTTCAGCTGCTGCCGATCAAACATGAAGTGCAAATTACGGGGAAAACCTTTATTTATAACAGAATCGTGACCTTCATGGCCTTTCCGGTGGCAGGGGAAGCCAAAACCGGATCTGAGCCTGAAGAATCACTCTATGAATCGTACAACTACTCGCTCATCGGTCTGAAATGGCAGGTTCTGGACGATGACGGTGATTTGGAAACCTTTACCAGACGCTCGGTTGAGCCGGTCCGGGAAATGTTGAGGATGGCGCCTCTTGGGAAAAAGGCGGGATGCGCCTTATATCGGCGGGAAAATGGGTCTCTGAGGGTTCTTCTGAGCCGCAGGCCCGATGAAAATCACCGGTTTGATCTTCCCCGCTGGGATGTGAGGCCCGGCGAAAGCCCCGAAGAAGTTGTAAAACGCGAAATCAGGGACAGCTGGGGAGTGAACATCAGCAACCCTTCCCATACGGGGTTTTTCTTTCATCATGACGGAAAGGATTTTTACCGCAATGATATTTTTTCCTTTCCTCTGGCGCCGGATGACCCCATCCCCGGTGACGAAATGCTTCTCTGGGTAGATGCCCGTCAAGCCGGAACCATGTGTCTGTCCCGGGAAAGCCGTCAAATCATCGATGAAATGGAAGTGCCGCTGAAACAAAAAGGAACCCATTATGCCGGTTTTTGATCTGGTGGTCAAAAACGGTACGGTGCTGACGATGGACCGGGAGAACACCGTTTTTGGCAAGGGTGTTGTGGGTGTTCGGGGGGACCGGATCGACTATGTCGGCCCGCCGACTCGGGAAACCGGAGATGCCGGGGACATCATCGACGCCGGAGGCGGCCTTGTGCTTCCCGGTCTGGTCAACGGCCATACTCATGCAGCCATGAGTCTTTTCAGGGGACTGGCGGATGATCTGCCTCTGATGGAATGGCTGAACCGGTATATTTTCCCGGCAGAGGGTCATCTGAATGCCGATTTTGTTTATGCCGGGACCCTGCTGGCCGCCGCCGAGATGATACTGTCCGGCATCACCACTTTCTGCGACATGTACCTGTTTGAAGATGAAACGGCCAAAGCAGCGAAAAAGGCCGGGATGCGTTGCCTGGTGGGCGAAGTGCTCTATGATTTTCCCTCACCCAATTACGGAACTCCGGAAAACGGTCTGATCTATACCCGGAATCTGATTGAAAAATGGGCGGACGATTGCCTGGTGTCCATTGCCGTGGAACCCCATTCCCCTTATACATGCAGCCCGGGTCTTCTGAAATCGGCCAATGAACTGGCTTTGAGGCATGGAGTACCCCTGATCATGCATATGGCCGAAACCCGGAAGGAGATCGAGGAGATTCGGCAAAAATACGGAAAGTCGCCTTTTGACCACCTTGCATCTCTGGGAGTTCTGGGCCCCCACTTTATCGGTGATCACTGCGTGTGGGTGGATGAGGCGGAAATGGACATCATGGCCGAAAAGAACGTCGCTGTGATTCACAACCCGGAAAGCAACATGAAGCTGGCTTCCGGAATCGCGCCGGTTCCCCGTCTCATGGAAAAAGGCATCCGGGTGGGATTGGGTACCGACGGATGCGCCTCCAACAACAATCTGGACCTTTTTTCGGAAATGGACACGGCGGCCAAACTGCACAAGATCAGGGCCATGGATCCAACGGTCATGGATGCCCGGACCGTATTCAGAATGGCAACTGCCGACGGGGCAGGGGCCATGGGCATGGGGGACCGTATCGGTTCTCTTGTGAAGGGGAAAAAAGCGGACATCATCGTGGTGGATACGGACAAGCCCCATCTGACGCCGCTCTACAACCCCTATTCCCATCTGGTTTATGCGGTAAAGGGATCCGACGTGGTTCACAGCATCATCAACGGCCGGCCGGTCATGCGCAACCGGCAGCTGTTGACCCTGGATCTTGAAGAAATCCTTTTCGAGACAGGAAAATTATCGGACAGGGTGAAGCGCCGGCCTCTCTAAAAAACGATTTGGATCCATACGGAGGAAACATGAAAACCATCGGCTCCATCAGTCCCAACACACGGTTTTGCGCGGTCATCGGAAACCCCGTTGCCCACAGCCTGTCCCCGGCCATTCACAACGCGGCCATCGAGGAACTGGGGCTGGATTTTGTTTATCTGGCATGCCGGGTTGAGGATGTCGGGGGCGCACTGGCCGGTATGAGGGCGCTGGGCAATTTCAGGGGCATGAGCGTCACCATCCCCCATAAAGTCGAAATCATGAAATACATCGATGAAATCGACGAGGTGGACCGGTCCATCGGTTCCATCAACACCATTATCAAGGAAAACGGAAAATTAAAAGGGTTTGGAACGGACGGCCCCGGGGCGATGAAAGCCCTGACCGATGCCGGTGTCGATCTTACGGGGAAAAGAGTGCTGATGCTGGGCTCGGGGGGCGCAGCCAGAGCCATTGCCTTTACCCTGGCCCGGAATCCGGGCCTTGGGGAACTGCTGATTCTGGACATTAATGAAACCATGCTGAAAGAACTGGCAGAGGATCTGGCAAGGGGAACCCGTGCCCGGATCCAATCGGGCCGGCTTGCGGAGAAAACCCTGGGAGAGGCCATGGCCCGATCGGATCTCCTCATCCACTGCACCCCCATCGGTATGCATCCCAGAGAGGGGGTTTCACTGGTTCCCCCGGAATTGTTCAGGCCCGGGCAGGTGGTGTTCGACATTGTGTACACGCCCCTTGAAACCAGACTCCTGGCTGATGCCAAATCCAGGGGGCTTCGGGTCGTTTCCGGTGTCGAGATGTTTATCAATCAGGCGGTGCTGCAGTTTGAACGGTTCACCGGCGAAAAGGCGCCCGTTGAGGTCATGCGCCGGGTGGTCATGGAGCGTTTGCGGAAATGAACATTGTTTTGATCGGATACCGGGGAACCGGAAAAAGCGCGGTGGGGGCTGTTCTGGCCGGACGGCTGAACATGAAATGCATCAGCATGGACGAAAAGATCGTTGAAAAGGCGAAAATGACCATTCCGGAAATCGTCGCCGAATGCGGCTGGCCCGGATTCCGGGACTTGGAGTCCGAGGTGGCCCGTGAATTGGCGGCACTGGACAATATCATCATTGACACGGGCGGGGGCGTTATCGAGCGGCCGGAAAGCATCGAGCTTTTGAAGACCCGTTCACGGATATTCTGGCTCAAGGCGGGGGTTGATACGGTTGTTTCACGGATCTCCAATGACACGCAAAGGCCTGCTCTCACGGATGGGAAAACATTTACCGAAGAAGTTGCCGAAGTCCTTGCGAAAAGAATCCCAAAATACCGGGACGCTGCAGATTTTGAAATCGATACCGAAACCCGAACTCCGGAAGAAGTGGCGAATCTCCTCATTGAAAAATTGAAATGTTCATAACCCAGTTGAAACCTGAACAATCCTCCCGAAGATAAACAATTTACGGCATTGTCGAAAAAACCCGTGTTTTTAATTCCCGGATGTTTCGTGGAAAAATAATTTATTAAAAATCTTGTTTCAGACCTTAAGATGCTTCAAAACGTATGCGATGATTTTTTCAACCGCAGGCGCTGTCCGTCCTGCGGTTTCAATGATGTCCTCGACCCTCGCGGGAACGGGATTTTCAGGCCTTAACACGTTGGTGATGATGGAAAGCCCCAGCACCTTAATCCCGCCGTGTACAGCTGCGATGGTTTCCTGAACCGTTGAAAACCCGACGGCTTCAGCGCCGATGGTTTTCAGGAATTTGACCTCGGCCGGGGTTTCGAGGGACGGGCCCTTCAACCCCACGTAAACACCTCTTCGCATGGGGGTTCCATGAAGCCGGCCCCCTTCCATGGCCAGTTCGGCAAGAGTTTTGTCGTAAGCGCCGATCATGTCGGGAAAACGCTCGCCCCAGGCGTCGTCGTTGGGGCCGACCAGGGGATTTTCCCCGGTCAGGTTGATATGGTCCCGGATGACCATGATGTCTCCGGCATTAAACTCCGGATTTATGCCGCCTGCGGCATTGGAAAGAACCAGAACCCCTGTCCCCAGTTCCTGCATGACCCGTACGGGAAAAGAGACTTGCCGGGGCGAGTAACCCTCATACAAATGGAAACGGCCCTGAAGCGCCATGACGGGTTTCCCAAAAGCCATTCCCAGAACCAGTTTGCCCCGGTGACTTTGCACCGTTGAGACTGGAAAATGGGGGATTTCGGCATAATCCAGAACGGTTTGATGTTTGATCATCCCGGCGGTATCGCCAAGCCCCGTGCCGATGAGAAATCCGATTTCGGGTTTCTCATCCAGGTGTTTCTGAATATATGCGGCTGCTTCGCCTGCTTTTGTTTTCTCGTCCATGGCGTCCTTTCAGAAATCACAAGTTGATGAGAAGTCAAATTTGATAAGGCCTGTCATAAAGAAAAAGATGGGGTCAAGTTGCCATGAAATGAGAAAAAAATCAAACCGGATCATGCCATTGACTTTTCCTTTTGATTATGAAATATTGCCAACCTTTAAGGCTGCGATTGTTTAATTGTAAATTCGACCGGTTAAAACGAATTCGGGTTGCCATGAACCCCATTCTTCAGGGCGTGTTATTTATGGATGTTCAAAAATACGGGTAGATCAAATGAAAATATCGGAAATAATGGAAACATTGAAAGCAACGGTACTGGTCGGCCATGACCAGCTGGATACCGAAGTGGTTGCGGCGGGGGCTGCTGATTTGATGGATGACATCCTGGCCGCTCTTGCCAAAGGATCGGTCCTTCTGACAGGTGTTACATCCCAGCATGTATTGCGAACGGCAAAAATTGCGGGTGTTGGAGCCATTGTCTTCGTCCGCAGCAAAATGCCCGACGATGAGATCCTGGAAATGGCGAGATCTTTTAACGTTCCGATTCTGCAGACGCATTATTCCATGTTTGTGGCCAGCGGCCGTTTGTACATGAATGGATTAAGGGGACTTGACGGATCCTGGTGATGACACAAGTGGCGTCTGAGAGCTGTCTTCAACAGGGTCAAATTGAGCGTTTCGGTTAAGAGGTAAATCTATGGTCCAAGCGATAATGATGATGGGTGGTTTGGGTATCGTGATCGGGATTGTGCTGGCGGCGGCTTCAAAGATTTTTTACGTCTATGTTGATCCGATGATACTTGATGTTGAAGCGGCCCTGCCCGGGGCCAATTGCGGCGGTTGCGGTTTTGCCGGATGCAGCGCCAATGCCGAGGCCATTGTTTCAGGAAAATCTTCGCCGAATTCCTGCGTGGCCGCCGGTGCGGAAGTGGCTGAAGCCATTGCGGCGATCCTGGGTGTTTCCGTCGAAGCCAAGGAACCGGACATCGCCCTTCCCGACTGCACTTACGGCGTAAAAGATGCGGCGACCAAATTCATATACGACGGCGTCAACGACTGCCGGGCCGCGGTATTGATCAGCGGCGGCATGAAAGTGTGTTCCATCGGATGCCTGGGTTTGGGGACCTGCGCCAGGGCCTGCCCCTTCGGGGCCATTTCCATGGGTCCCAAAGGGTTGCCCGTCGTGAATGAAGCCAAATGCACAGGCTGCGGTACCTGTGAACGGGTGTGCCCGAAAAACATCATCAAGCTGTCTTCAGTGACCCGGCGGATACTCCTGGAGTACACCCGGAATGACTGCACCACGCCGTGCCAGCGGGCCTGCCCCGCCGGAATCAATATCCGGGAGTATATCCGGCAGATCGCTCTGGGCAACTATGAGAGGTCCGTCCAGATTATCAAGGAACGAAATCCGTTTCCCACGGTCATCGGCAGAATATGCCCCAGGCCCTGTGAACTGGAGTGCAGAAGAAAATATGTCGATGAACCCGTAGCCATCAACTTTCTCAAGCGGTATGCCGCAGACCTGGAAAAACACAGCGGTAAGCGCATTCAGCCGTTTAAAGGCCCTGAAAGCGGACGCAAGGTGGCTGTGGTGGGAGCCGGTGTGGAAGGGCTTTCGACCGCTTTTTTCACTGCCAGGCTGGGGCACCGGGTTACCGTATTTGAAGCCGGGCCCAAAATGGGCGGGTTGTTGCGGACGGCTGTTGCGAGATATCGTTTGCCCCAGGATATCCTGGATTGGGATATTGACGGAATTTTGGAAATGGGGGTCGAGGCCAGGACGAATCAGACCCTGGGAAAGGATTTTACCGTTGCCTCCATTTTGGAGGAAGGATTTGAGGCCGTATTCCTGGCTTCCGGTGGATGGGACAGCCGGCTCTCCAGAGGGTTTACCGGCAAGGGGGAAGAAGCCATTCCGGGAACATGCCTGATGCTGGATGTCCTGAAATCGGGTACAGAGAATACGCTCGGCCTTACTTTCGGATCCCATGCGGTCATCGTGGGGGGTGGGAACACGGCTGTTGAAGCGGCCCGGATATTAAGATCCACCGGCGTAGCGACAGTAACCATTCTTTTAAGGGAAACCATGAACGGCATACCGGATGCGGATTTCGAAACTCTCGGAGCCGAGGGTATTCAAGTGGTCACCAATGCCGCCGTGACCCGTCTTCTGGGAGAAGACAGCCGTCTGACACAGATAGAATATGAATATTTGGACACAAAAACGAAAACCCTTGTACCGGCTGATCATCTGGTGCTGTCCTCCGGACGGTTCCCTGAATTAATCTTTGAGAAATTGAAATCCGATGAGGCACCTTCCGGTGAATCTTCAGCATCGCCGGCGGGTCCTGTGAAATGGGAGGCGTCGGGTCCCTATAAAAAACCGGCTTTTGCTGACGAAGTCGGTCTTTTCTCCAAAGCGGATGAGTTGACGGATTTTTCAGCCGCCATCAAGGCCATCGGCGCCGGACGAAGGGCGGCGGCCTCCATTCACCAGGTCCTATTAGGTTTTGAAGTATATCTTCCGGAAAACGTGTTGATGGAAAATTCTTATGTTCAGAACCTGGATCATGTTGAAAATGTCGCCCCCATATCCAGGCGGATCATGCCCCTGGCCGACGAATATGAAATATCCCGGTCAGGGGAAATCGAAAAGGGATTTGATGAATCCGCCGCTCGTGAGGAAGCCGAAAGGTGTTTGAAGTGCGGCTTGATCTGTTATCAGCAGACAACCGTCCAAATAATGGAAAAAACAGCGTCAAGGGTGTAATCAGTGGCAACGGAACTGGGAACGGTGATCAATACCCGCGGCGATATCGCCGTGGTCAGGACAAAACGATCCGAAGCCTGCAAGGGTTGTTCGGCCCATGGGTCATGCAGCGCAAAGGGAAACGATATGGAGGTCGAAGTCGTCAACCGTGCAGGGGCCATGATCGGCGATGATGTGGCTATTCAGATTCGGACCGGCTCTTTTCTGAAAGCGACATTTTTGCTCTATGTATTCCCCATCCTCTGCATGATCCTGGGTGCCGTGGCAGGAGAAAAACTCGCCCCTTCACTGGGATTTGACAACTCCGTTCTGTCGGCCGTTTCGGGTTTTCTGTGTTTCTTCGCCGCGATTTGGGTGGTGAGAATCAAAGGGCGGGAAATGGGGGAAAAGGAGGAATACCACCCCAAAATCATTCGGATCATCCGAAAAAACGTCATTGAAGGGACTTGACAGGAGGCATGAAGGCGCTTTGTCACAGGCCCTATTTTTTTGATGACGGGATTTTTTTTCAATGCCGGCAATGCGGGCATTGTTGTACCGGAAGCCCGGGGATCGTCCGGGTGGCCCGGGATGAAATACCCCGGATCGCCGAATTTCTTTCGCTTTCCCCAAACGTGGTTGAATCCCAGTACCTGGTCGTTTATAAAGACGGTTTATCCATCGGTGAAGATGAAGCCGGCAGGTGTGTTTTTTACGAAAATGGATGCAGGATTTACCCGGTTCGTCCCCTTCAGTGCAGATCCTTTCCCTTCTGGGTTACCTGTTTGCGGTCACATGAAAAATGGATGGAAATCTCAAGGGAATGCCCGGGAATCGGAACGGGGCGATTTTTTTCTAAAGAACACATTCTTCAAAGAATGTTTTTTGCTGCTTGAGATACGGATAAAGGCATTAAAATTAAACATGATTCCCCTCATGATCGTCCTCCCACACAATATATGGTAGTTTTTCTTTGTTGACACACAACAGGCGTTGCATTATATCACTCAACTCATCAATACCTATCCTGCCGGCTTACCCAAAACACGCATAAAGGGACATCGTTCATGCCGGGAGGCTTCGGGTTTCATGAAACCGCTTTAAAGGGCGAAGAATGGAAAAACAGCCGGAAAACAAGCCAAATGAAGTTCCGCCGGAGCCCCGGGAAAATCGCCCTGTGAGACTCAAGGGAGTCCGTGACAGCCTCTGGATCACGCTGGATCCGGCTCTGCCCATGGATCGGCTGCAGACGGAACTCAGTCGAATCTTTCAGCGCTTAAAACACCTGGCGGTGAATGCGCGTGTTATTCTGGATACGGGGGAAGAAAACGGCCATGAAGCGCTGATCGCCCGTCTGGGCGTTTTCCTGAAAGAAACCTTTGATGTGGGAATGGTTTCCTCACCCCCTAAAAAACCATCCCTGCCCGCGGGAGATTTCAGGAAGCGGGAAATGACCGGATCCTGGCGATATCGGCGGAGCGAAGTGTTGATGATGTCGGGCAGGGTGCGGTCGGGTCAGAAGGTGGAAGCCAAGGGACATCTGGTGCTCATGGGCGATGTCAACCCCGGCGGTCAGGTAATTGCCGGAGGGGATGTACTGGTCATGGGAAGCCTCAGGGGGTCGGCGACGGCGGGTGTCCCGGATAATGAAAACGCCATTATTCTTTCTCTGGATTTTCGACCGACCCAGATACAGATAGGCGGCTATGTGGCGGCCGGATTGCCCCCGAGCGATGAAAACGGAGCGGAATACGCCCATGTGGAAAACGGGCGGGTGGTGGTGGAAAACTACCTGAAGGTCAATCCCTACGGGAAGATGCCCTGGCCGGAAGTCCGGTAGGTAAGACCCTTGCGTATCGGTAAACCGTTCGCAATCGTTTCCGGTTCCTCCTCCACACCGGAGAGGGATGTTTTCGAAATGAACAAAAAATCAAAAACCACGAGGTGAAAATTGGTCGGAAAAACAATCGTTATTACTTCGGGCAAGGGGGGTGTGGGGAAATCCACAGCCACTGCCAATATCGGGGCGGCCCTTGCCATGGAAGGCAAACGGGTGGCGGTGGTGGACATGGACATCGGGCTCCGGAATCTGGATGTCATTCTGGGGCTGGAGAACCGAATTGTTTTTACGGTGGTTGACGCCGTCAAAGGAAAATGCAGAATCAACCAGGCGGCCATCAGGGATCGCAGGATAGAAAACCTTTATCTGATCCCCGCATCCCAGAGCGACAACAAGGATGTGTTGAAACCCGCTGAAATGGAAAATTTTTGCAACCGGATGAGAAAGGAATTTGATTTTATTCTGATGGATTGCCCCGCAGGTATTGAACGCGGATTTGAAAACGCCGTTGCCGGGGCGGATGAAGCGGTGGTGGTTTGCACTCCGGAGGTTTCTTCCATCCGGGATGCGGACCGGATCATCGGACTGCTGTATTCCAGATCCATCACTCCCAAACTCGTGGTGAACAGGATCGTTCCGGAAATGGTGGAACGTGGGGACATGTTAAGCCACGAAGACGTGGTTGAAGTGTTGTCCATCGATCTGCTGGGGCTGGTTCCCATGGATGATCAGGTTGTGATTTCCACCAACACCGGAAACCCCCTGGTGGCTCAGAAAGGCTCCTTAGCCGGTGAAGCCTTCTGGAGAATTGCGATGAGGCTGAACGGCCAAAAAGACCTTCCAATACAGGCGCCCAAGGTCAAGACGGGTTTCTGGGGAAAGATCGGGTTGAAATTAATTGGGAGGAGCTAAGGAGAAAACCATGCTGAACAGTCTTTTTCAGAAATTCCTCGGTAAGGGCAAAAGCAAGGATGTCGCAAAAAAAAGACTCCAGTTTGCCTTGATATATGACCAGATGGAGGTCAGTGAGGATATCCTGCAGAATCTGCAGCGGGACGTGGTGGAAGTCATCTCCCGATATTTTGTGATCGACGAAGAATCGCTTCAACTCGAAATTAAGCGGGATAAGAATGTTTCCGCACTGGTGGTGAATACTCCCATCATTCGATCCATGCGCTCCAAACCCTGTTCGGCCTGACCCGGTTTCCATGGATGGAGGGATGCTGTTCCTACGCGCACGCTTGTTGATGAATGGGCTGCAGCCGGGCTAAAACGATCCGTTTTGAGAGGACTTATCCGCCGAGGTCGGCTCCGGTGAAGACTTTTCAAACGGATCAGGATTTGTTTTTCAATTTCCTGAGTTTTTCATCGATTTCCGCAAAAAGGTCTTTTTTCTTTTTTTCGTGCTCGGCCTTAATAGTCTCGATTTCTTTGGCGGTACTTTTTTTGGAGCTGATGAATTTTTCCAGATCGTCCTTAAGAGCGGAGTCTTCCCGTCCCCTGGGGATGGATTCCAATTCCAGATGATTTTTAATGAACACTTTGGTTCCGAACGCTCCCTCTATAATTTCAATGATTCCCGATTTTTCAAGTTTCCGACAGAGGAAATGGCATTCCTCCAGGGAAAGGCTCAAGGCACTCGCGATGGATTCCACGGCGGGGGGCATTCCGCCCTGATAAGAGAGTACCCTTACTGCGGCCACGATGAGGTGGGCGTTTTCATAAAAATCTTTTTTGTCCATGATGCCTTTTTCCATTGAAAAAATATGGTATTCGTTGCACATTACCAGGCAAAATTACGCTTTGTCAATGAGTGAAGGGAAAGTCTTTCTACTCAATGTGAACGGAGGAATTTTCAGCGAAGCAGGAATGTCAACCCTTTATCGTATTTACTGTGGAGGAAAGCATGACTGAAATTATCGATGTCAAAGCCAGAGAGATTCTTGATTCCAGGGGCAACCCCACTGTGGAAGTGGACGTTACCCTGGGTTGTGGTGCCATGGGCCGTGCCGCCGTCCCCTCGGGAGCGTCGACCGGGTCCCGGGAGGCATTGGAACTCAGAGACAAACGGCTGAAACGGTATGGCGGAAAAGGGGTTGCCGGTGCAGTGCAGAACATACAAAAGGAAATCTCTCCGCTCATCACCGGGATGGACGCCTCGGACCAGACGGCTGTCGACCTGTCCATGATTGACCTGGACGGTACCCCCAACAAGACAAAATTCGGGGCCAATGCCATTCTCGGCGTATCCATGGCGGTCGCCAGGGCGGCGGCACTGGCATACGGGATGCCGTTATACCGCTACATCGGTGGCATCAACGCACGCTACCTGCCCGTCCCCATGATGAACATCGTCAATGGTGGTGCTCACGCGCCCAACAGCCTGGATATACAGGAATTCATGATTGTCCCCATAGGAGCCAAAAGTATTGTTCAGGCCGTTCAGATGGGGGCTGAAACCTTCCACAGCCTCAAAACCATTCTAAAGGAAGGCGGCTATGCCACCTCCGTTGGGGATGAGGGAGGGTTTGCACCGGATTTGAAATCCAATGAAGATGCCATAAAATACATCATGAATGCCATTGAAACGGCGGGGTATAAGCCCGGTGTCGACATCGGCATTGCTCTGGACGCTGCGGCCAGTGAATTTTATGTGAATAAAAAATACGTTTTAAAATCGGAAAACAAGTCGTACACACCAGAGGAAATGATTGATTATTACGAGAAGCTGATTGAACAGTATCCCATCATCTCCATTGAAGACGGTCTGGCTGAAAAAGACTGGAAGAACTGGGAGCTGATGACGGAACGGCTTGAGGGCGCCATTCAAATCGTGGGAGACGACATTTTCGTCACCAATCCCAAAATTTTTGCAAAGGGGATCGAGGAGGGTATTGCCAATTCCATACTGATTAAACTCAACCAGATCGGTACCCTCACCGAAACTCTGGATGCCATTGAGATGGCGAAGCAGGCGGGGTATACGACGGTTATTTCGCACAGATCCGGTGAGACCGAAGACACTTTTATCGCCGATCTGGCGGTTGCCGTCAATGCCGGTCAGATCAAAACAGGATCCCTGTCCAGAAGCGACCGCGTGTCCAAATACAATCAGTTGATCCGGATTGAAGAAGCTCTCGGTAAGAGCGCCAGATTTTCAGATGAGTTGTTCGTCGCCGACTGACGGCCTGTAAAAACAAGGAAATTCAATGGGAAACACCAAATATATTTTTGTTACCGGCGGGGTCCTCTCTTCCCTGGGGAAAGGCCTGGCTTCTGCGGCAATAGGGGCTCTGCTTGAAAGTCGCGGTCTTACCGTGACGATTCAAAAACTGGATCCCTATATCAACGTCGACCCGGGGACCATGAATCCCTTCCAGCACGGAGAAGTTTTTGTCACCGATGACGGCGCTGAAACGGATCTGGATCTGGGACATTATGAACGGTTCACCCATGCCCGGCTGGGGATGGACAATAATTTCACCACGGGAAAAATTTATTATTCCGTCATCACCAAGGAAAGACGGGGAGATTATCTGGGGGGAACGGTTCAGGTCATTCCCCATATCACCGATGAAATCAAAAACAGCATCAGACTGGTTTCCGACGGCGTGGACGTGGTGATTGTGGAAATCGGCGGAACGGTGGGGGACATCGAAAGCCTGCCGTTTTTAGAGGCGATTCGTCAATTCAAGGCGGATGTGGGGAAAGAAAATATCATCTATATTCACCTGACCCTGGTCCCCTATATTTCAACAGCCGGGGAAGTTAAAACCAAGCCGACCCAGCACAGCGTAAAGGAGCTTCGAAGCATCGGCATCCAGCCCGATATCCTGCTTTGCCGGACGGCCAAGCAGCTGTCGAAGGATATCAAGGCCAAAATCGCCCTGTTCTGCAACGTCAGCCAGGACGCGGTAATTACGGCAAAAGACGTCGACTGCATCTATGAAGTCCCTTTGAACTTCCATCAGGAAGGCCTTGACGACAAGATTGTCGAATTGCTCAACATCTGGACCCGGGCCCCGCGGCTCGATGATTGGGTGGAATTTGTACAAAAATACAACTCTCCAAAATATAAGGTTAAAATCGGGATCGTCGGCAAGTACACGGAACTTACCGAATCTTATAAAAGTCTCAATGAAGCCCTGTATCACGGCGGAATTCCCAACGATGCCAGGGTAGAACTGGCGTTTATCGATTCTGAGACCATTCTCGAGGACAACTGCGGTAAGATTCTGGGTGATTTGGACGGCATACTGGTACCGGGAGGGTTCGGGGCACGGGGGATTGAGGGCAAGATCTGCGCGGCCAGATATGCAAGGGTGAATAAGGTGCCGTATTTCGGCATCTGCCTGGGCATGCAGATCGCGGTCATCGAATATGCGAGGCATGTGGCCGGCATTCCCGGGGCCAACAGCACGGAGTTCGACGAAAATGCCGTTGACCCCATTATTTATCTGATGGTGGAATGGTATAATGAAAAAACCGGTAAGGTTGAGATCAGAGACGTTCATTCCCATAAAGGGGCGACCATGCGTCTGGGGGCCTACCCCTGCCGGATCAAGGAAGGCTCCCTTGCCATGAAAGCCTACGGCACGACGGAAATATCCGAGCGCCATCGGCACCGGTATGAATTCAATAATGGTTACAAGGAAATTCTTGAAAAAAACGGGATGGTTTTAAGCGGTGCTTCTCCAAGAGGGGATCTTGTGGAAATCGTCGAACTGGATGATCACCCCTGGTTTCTGGGGTGCCAGTTTCATCCTGAATTTAAGTCCCGCCCCATGTCACCGCATCCCCTGTTCAGAGAATTTATCAAGGCAGCACTGGAACGGTCCCGGAATAAAACCCCCTGAGAGAAGCCTCCCTTTTCATCTGCTTGAAATGAAAAGGGAGGATCACAGGTTATTTGGATGCGACTTCTTCCAGAATCATGATTTCAGGAGCGCCGGCCATGACGGTTGAAAATTTTCCGAAGAATTCCTTGAAATGCGGCGTTGAGGAATGGGCCTTCAGGGCCGCCTGATCCGTGTAAAGTTCGACGACCACGAGGACATTCGGATTTTTGGGGTCTTTGCAGAATTTGTAAATCAAAGTACCTTCCTCTTTAGCAACTTCCGCCACCAGCTCTTTAACCATTTTGACCGCTTCATCCATTTTGCCTTCTTTCACACCTAACTTGGCAATAACCGGAACCATTTGAGACCTCCTTTTTGAACGTTTTGATGTTGTTGCTAATGCTTGAAACTACGCTGACCGGTGTAGACCATGGTTGCGCCGGCATCGTTGCAAGCTTCAATGGACTGGTAATCATTTTCCGATCCCCCCGGGTGGATGACGGCCGTGATACCTTCGGCAATGCCCACGTCCACGCCGTCCCGGAAAGGGAAGAAGGCATCGCTGATCATGGCGGCCCCCATCAGCCCCCCTCTCTCGAGGTGGGTTCGGTCTGATATTTCCTTGATTTTTTCCGGATCTTTGAGCTCTGCAAACGCCAGGCCGTAAGTCTCAACCGCATACCGGTCATTGAGCTTTCGGTAGGCCTTGTCCCTTGCGATTTCGGCAACACCGACCCGGTCCTGTTCCCCTGTACCGATGCCCACCGTGGCCAGATCCTTGACATAGATGACGGAATTGGAAGTAATACCCGATTCCACCAGCCAGCCGAACAGCATGTCCTCATATTCCTTTTCAGTGGGGGAGCGCTCAATTCTGTAAGTTCTGCCTTTGTATTCGCACTCGGCCAATTTCAAATCTTCCGGAATCCGGGCAAGGGGTACAAAGGACCACTGGGCGATGATGCCTCCGTCAATGAGACTTTTAAAATCCACGAACCGTTCTCCGACGAAGGTATGAAGCCGGTTGATGTTGTCAATTCGGATCACTCTGAGGTTTTTTTTCCGGGCGAACAGATCCATGACCCCGTCCTCGAATTCAGGCGCCGCCACGACTTCGGCATATTGTTCGAATATTGCCTGGGCCGTGGCCCTGTCAACGGCGCGGTTTAAGGCGATGCACCCGCCGAAGGCCGCAATGCGGTCCGCCATGTAAGCCCGGGTGTAGGCGGACACCAGGGTATCCGACCGGGCAACGCCGCACGGGTTGTTGTGTTTGACGATGACGGCCGTGGGGTTATCCGTAAAATACCTCAGAATATTCAACGCGTTGTCGGTGTCGGTCAGGTTGGTTTTCCCGGGATGTTTTCCGGACTGCAAAAGTTCCGCATCTGATGCCAGGTATTTTCCCGGCTGAATGGTCCTGGTTTCCCCCAGAATCAGATTCCCGTTGATGAATTTGTACAGGGCGGCCTCCTGACCCGGATTTTCACCGTACCGCAGGCCTTTTTGAACACCGTCGATGGTCCAGAGGACCTTTTCATAAAAGAGGGTCTGCTTCCGGTTGTCGTCAATGAAACTGATTTCCATCCTGGGCGGAAACGAGTCCCCCGCGATGGTCTTATACATTTTTTTAAGGTCCGTAGTCATGAAGGGTTTCCTGTTCAACGAGTGATGGCCGACAAGGATCGGTTGTCCTGATTTCCGAAGCCCTGAGAAAAACAGCCGTCAATCATCGATCCGATAACATGTTTTAACCGCGTCAAACGGGGTCCTGTTCAGATAGTCGGCTATCATCCGGTCATAATCGGCCGTATGGCGAAAGGCTTTTTGTGCCAGTTGATATCGAAAGGAAAAGGAAATACGATTGTTGTTTTGCTGCATCTCATTGATAATAAAAGGGTAATCATCCGGGTCCGTCACCGGTGCGACCCTCAGGAAGTTTTTCGCCGAGGCCCGGATCATGCAGGGACCGCCGATATCGATGTTTCCTCTCGCCTGTTCCGGGGTGACGCCTTGCCTTCCGATGGTTTCCTTGAAAGGGTAGAGATTGACCACCACCATGTCGATGGGAACACCACCGGTGCGCTTCAAGTCCGCCTGATGGGAATCATTGTAGGTCTCCGTCAACAGCCCCAGATAAATTTTAAAATCCAGGGTCTTCACCAGTCCGCCCCGGGTTTCGGGTTGTCCGGTATAATCGGAAACCTGCATGAGCCTGCCATCGGCCCTGTCTCCCAGAATTTCCCGGATTCTTGAAAATGTGCCCCCCGTGGAAAAGATCTTGATGGCCGGCTGGATGTCCAGAAGCCCGGGGATGAAGTCTTCCAGGCCTCTTTTGTCGGAGACACTCACCAGAAGGTGTTTTATGAAAACCCGGTCATCGGTTCTATTCACCTCGATGATGCTCATGGGTGTGTTCCCTTTTTCCTTCAAATTCCTGTAAAAATTGATGAAAAAACAACTCCATGAAGTCATGGCGCTTTTGGGCGATCCTTTTGCCTTCCGCCGTCATGATCCGGTTGATGATTTTGGACAGTTTGATCTTATATTCCCTGTAAGCCGTATCGTCAATAGAATAGGCTGTGGTATTTTCAATAACGGCATCCGGATTATGAAGCTTCGCACCGACCTCGCCGGCGAAAAGAAATGCCCTCGCGACGCCGATGGCGCCGATGGCGTCTATTTTGTCTGCGTCAAACAGGACCCTGGCTTCTATGGTTTCCGGAATATTGTTTCCCCTGTATCGATGGGTTCGTATGCAGTGGATGACGTTTTCCTTTTGCGCGGGGGAAAGGGGCAGGTGCCGGATCAGCGTTTCCGCCATATGAGCGCCCTTTTCGGCATGGCAGACAGCCCCCTTGGCGTGGTCTTCAGCGCTTCGTCCGATATCATGGAGATAGGCCGAAACGCTCAACACATCCATGTCCGCCTTTTCCTTGGCGCCGATTTTCCGGCACAACCGGTGAACCCGAAGGGTGTGGTCCCAATCATGGCTTCCTCTGGCCGTTTTAAATTGCTGTAAGGCCAGACGCCTGATGGTGCTGGATAAGTCCTGCATGCAGTTCACCGGGCAGTAAATGCCGAATTGATAATAAGCATTGAAATTTCAGATAAATGTCTTTCAACATCCGGTTCATTAACCGGAAAAGCATTTTCCCTCTTTGATTTTATGGTGTAAAAAATTATCCTTGTTAAGGCATCCTGTCAAGAAAAAGTCTTTTAATCCATCAAAACAATTAGAGATATCAACTTGAAAGCGGATTTGTCTGAAGATTGCGGCAAGCATCGGTCGCCCTGTGATGTAAAAAATTGGTCCACTTAAATCCACCAATGTTTGATTTAGTTTAAGTTTTATGAATTATTAAAAAAAATTAAAAACATGATTCAAGAAAAATCTTGACATATTCCAAAAAATGTATTTATATGGCCAAAAAATGGATCAAAGTGGCCTAATATGTTCAGAGGAACTTCTTATCATATCATTGACGCCAAGGGGCGAATCAAAATCCCTTCCCGGTTTCGTGAAAAGATCAGGCAGAGTGAAACCGACGTCATCATGGTTTCACGATTTGACAACTGTCTGGTTTCCTACACCATGGATGAGTGGCGGAAGGTAGAGGAACGGATTTTGTCCCTTTCCGAAAACAGCGAGGTCATGCGGCGGTTCAGAAGGTTTTTTATAGGGGGGGCTTCGGAATGCATCTGCGACAATCAGGACCGGATTTTAATCCCCCCCAAATTAAGAGAAGATACTGAACTTGAAAAGGATATTGTTCTGGTGGGCGTTCTCAATCATTTTGAAATCTGGTCCAAGCAGAACTATGATATTGAAGAGTTGGCTCTGGCCAGCGACATGAAGAAGGAGGACCTCAGGAACGAAATCGGCAGACTGAGGTTATAGACGCTGTGACGTATCGCCATATCTCCGTCATGACCTCCGAAGTGGTTCGTTTCCTGAACCCCACACCTGGAAAGATATATGTGGACGGTACACTGGGAGGGGCCGGCCACGCCAGAACCATCTGTGAAAAAATCCTCCCGACAGGGATATTGGTGGGTGTTGACCAGGATATCGATGCCATTGACAATGCCCGATTGGTTTTAAAACTCTATGAACCGAATATCCGTCTGTTTCACAGAAATTTTTCGCATCTTGACCGGATTCTGAGAGAACTTGGCATTGCCGCTGTTGACGGCATTCTGCTTGATCTTGGGTTATCACTCCACCACATTGAATCCAGCTCCAGGGGATTTGGCTTTAACCGTGAGGAACCATTGGATATGCGCATGGATATCCGGACACCGTTGACGGCGGAAGACCTGGTCAATGAGATGCCCGCGGAAGAGCTTGCCCGGGTATTCAGGGAATACGGCGAAGAGCGGCATGCAAAATCCATGGCCGGAAAAATATCAGCCTATCGAAAACATGAAAGAATCCGGACCAGCAAACAGCTTACGCAGATTTTAGGCGACGCGGCGTATTTTTCTCGCTGGACGGGCAAAAAAATTCATCCCGCCACAAAGGTATTTATGGCCCTCAGGATCGCCGTCAATGAGGAACTGAAGTCCCTGATGGACTTTATGAACAACGTGCCCGGGTATTTAAACCCCGGTGGACGATTGTGCGTTTTGTCTTATCATTCTCTGGAAGACCGGATCGTTAAAAATCGCTTGAAATGGTACGAAAAGGAATGTACCTGTCCGCCTGAATTTCCGAGATGCGTCTGCCATAAAACACCTGAAATGAGAATCCTGACGCGGAAAGTGGTCAGACCCGATGAGGAGGAGGTCAAGCGAAATCCCATGTCCAGAAGTGCGAAACTCAGGGTCGCTGAAAAGATATAGTTCAGGGGAAGGCGGGTTTGTCATGAGGGAAAACAAGCAAAACAGGTCAAAAGCAAAGGCAAGCACGCTGTGGCTGGGCATTGTTGTGATCGGCATATTCATCGGAGAATTGTTTTTCTATACCTGGTGCAGGGTACAGTGTACGGGAATGGGGTATGAGATGACCCGTCTGGAAAATCAGTATCAGAAGCTTGCCGCGATGAAAAGTTCCCTTACTGTGGAGACTGCCCGTTTAAAATCGCCTGAGCGCATTGCCAGGACCGCAAAAGAACATTTGGGCCTGATGATGCCCGGCCCCGAGCAGATGGTGATCATGCCATGAAATCAGAAAAACCGGTTATAGAGAGGAATATTCGCATACGGACCCTGTTTTATGGTCTGTCGTTTTCCAGTCTGTTTCTGATCATCGGTTTTAAGCTCGTTTGTCTCCAGGTATTTGAAGGGTCACGGTTGTCCGAAGTCGCCGCAAATCAATATGAAAGAACATTCAAATCCACGGGCAAAAGAGGGACGATCTTTGATAAAAATCTGAGGGAAATGGCCATCAGCATAGACGTGACCTCCATCGCGGTGCATCCCGCGCAGGTCAAGGACAAGAAAAAGACAGCCCGGCTCCTGAGCAAGGCCCTTGGTAAGAATTTCAATACATTGTACAGAAGCCTGCAGTCGGAAAAGCCCTTTGTTTGGATCAAGCGTCAGGTGAACCCCACCGAAGAAGGAAAAGTCCGGAAACTTGGGCTCGAGGGCGTTGTGTTCAAATCCGAGTACAGCCGCTTTTATCCCAACAGGAGCCTGGCATCCCAGGTTATCGGCTTTTCAGGAATAGACGGTCATGGGCTCGAGGGAGTGGAATTTTCCTATGACGATCAGCTGAAAGGACAGGTGATAAGGCAGACGGCTTTGACCGACGCTCTGGGAAGACGAATCGATACGGGGGAAAAAAAAGAAATCGTCATTGATGGAAACAATATCGTATTGACCCTTGACAGCACCATTCAATACATTTCGGAAAAAGCACTTGGAAAAGTGATCGAGGAATTTGGAGCGAAATCGGGGCTGGCCGTTGTGATGAACCCATTGACCGGCGCATTGCTGGCAGTCGCCCACTGGCCCCAGTTTAATCCGAATGCCTACCGGGAATATGACAGATCCCTTTGGAGGAACCGCGTTATCACCGATTCTTATGAACCGGGATCCACCATGAAAGTGTTTTGTGCCGCCGCCGCCATTGATTCGGATGTCTGTACTCCGGATTCCATATTTTTCTGCGAGAATGGGAAATATAAGATCGGGCCCAATGTCGTCCACGATGCCGGAAGTCATTCCTTCGGATGGTTGTCCCTTCTGGAGATCATCAAATATTCCAGCAATATCGGCGCTGTTAAAATTGAAGAGCTCATCGGCCCCAAAGTTCTGTATGAGGGACTCTCCGGATTCGGGTTCGGGCAGAAAACAGGTATTGATTGCGTTGGAGAGACACCCGGAAGCCTTACGCATTATCGGAAATGGACCCGGATCGATGCGGGGACCATTTCCTTCGGACAAGGCATATCCGCTTCCCCTTTGCAACTCATTTCGGCTATTTCCGCCATCGCCAATAACGGTGTGATGATGAAGCCCTATCTGGTTCAGGCAGTGACCGATCCATCGGGAGGCCTGATCAAAAATACCGTTCCTTCGCCCATAAGACGCGTCGTCTCGGAGAAGACAGCGAAAGAATTGAAAAAAATCCTCGCCACGGTTTCGGAGGAAGGGGGCACGGGCACGAACGCCGCCCTGGAAGGTTATCGGGTATGCGGGAAAACCGGTACGGCGCAGAAAATCGGGAAGGATGGGATGTACGCAAGGGGAAAATACATGTCCTCATTTATCGGGTTTGTCCCGGCCGACAAACCGGCGATCAGCATTCTTGTTGTATTGGATGAGCCGGGGAAACGGTATTACGGTGGAACCGTGGCCGCCCCGGCTTTCAGGGAAATCGCTCATGAAACCCTCGATTACCTGAACATTCCACCGGAAAACAAGCCCGATATTTATACGGTCGCATTGAAGGACGAAATAATCCATTGAAACTTTCAGACTTGATAAAGGGCCTTGCCCTTGGTGATGGGAACAGGCAGTTGGAATTGGATCCTGATATCTCATCCCTTCATTATCGGTCTCAAACGGTCCTGCCGGGAGGATTGTTTGTTGCCGTTGCCGGCCAATCGGCCGACGGCCACGATTTCCTTCAGGATGCCCTTGACCGGGGCGCTGCCGCAGTGGTTGTGGAGAAACCCATTGACATGAAGGGTGTGGTGGCGGTCAGGGTCAAAAACTCCAGAAACGCATTGAGCGCGATTTCAAGCAGATTTTTCCGGGAGCCGTCTCTGAGATTATGCCTGATCGGCATTACGGGGACGAACGGAAAAACCACCACGTCTTATCTCATCGAAAACATATTGAAAAAATCGGGACATGCGGTCGGTGTCATCGGTACGGTAAACTACAGGTATGGGGGAAAAGCGTTTAAAAACCCCATGACAACGCCGGAATCCCTTGATTTGCAGAGGATTTTAAAGGAAATGGTGGTCCACGGCGTGACTCATGTGGTGATGGAAGTGTCGTCCCACGCGATTGATTTGGACCGTGTGGCCCATTGTTATTTTGATGTGGGCGTGTTTACCAATTTAAGCCAGGATCACCTGGATTATCATCAGAACATGGCGAGCTACTGGGACTGTAAAAAGCGGTTTTTTAACGAATTGCTCGTTTCAGGCCCCAAGAGAGAAAGATCCGTGGCCGTCATCAATTGCGACCATGAAAAGGGAGTTGAATTGTATCGCTCCCAAAAAATCAGGCGGATTTCCGTCGGCGCGAAAAAACCTGCCGATATCACCATAAAGACATTCAAGTCCGGTCTTTCGGGAATTTCCGGAACCCTGGTCGCCGGAAAGGCAGAAATCAGGTTCATTTCGCCGCTGGTGGGCGGTTATAATGTGGAGAACATCCTCTGTGCCGCAGGAGTGGGGGTTGCTTTATATTTACCCCTTGATGCTGTTTCATCAGGCATCGGGGAAACCGGATATGTCCCCGGGCGTCTCGAATCCATCGACAACGATGCCGGAAAATTTATTTTTGTCGATTATGCACATACGCCGGATGCACTGGAACATGCTGCGACAGCGCTTTCTGAGATGAAGACTTCAAATTCGAAACTGATCTGCGTGTTTGGCTGCGGTGGAAACAGGGACAAGGTCAAGCGACCGCTGATGGGTGAAATTGCAGGAAGGATTTGCGACAGGGTGGTCATCACAACGGATAATTCTCGAGACGAGGCCCCCGGGGACATTATTCGCCAGATTGAAGAAGGGGTGAAAAAAACATTGCCCCGCTGTTTTACAGCAAAAGAAAAAATGACTTTCAAGGGCAGGGGATATGGAGTTGAAGAGGATCGTGAAAAAGCCATAGCCCTGGGGATAGGCATGGCCGAAGCAGGAGATATCGTCCTGATTGCCGGCAAGGGCCATGAAACCTATCAGATCATCGGAAACCGGACCCTCCATTTCGACGACAGGGAAACGGCCTTAAATGTCCTGGAACAGCAAAGCCGCGGATGATATGAACACCATGCCATGGAGCGTAAAAGACATTCTTCAGGCCACTGCAGGGGTGTTGATACAGGGGGATCCCGATGGGCAATTTTCAGGCCTTTCAATAGATTCAAGGCGGATAGCCGGGGATGAACTGTTTGTCGCCATCAAGGGGGAACATCACGACGGCCATGATTTCATCGCGGACGTAACAGACGCCGGCATCAGGGGTATCCTGGTTGAAAAGCACCGGCTGGATAAAGGTTTTGCCGACCGTTATGCGGGCCGGGGGTTGATCTGCATCGGCGTGGAGGACACCCGAAGGGCCCTGGGCGACCTGGGTGGTTTCAGAAGACGGCATGCCGCCGTAAAAATTGTCGCCATTACCGGTTCCAACGGGAAAACCACCACCCGGGAAATGACGGCCGGAATGCTGTCCGAAAGGTTTGAAGTACTGGCCTCAGAGGGCAACCTGAACAACGATATCGGACTGCCGTTGACGCTTTTTCGTTTAAATTCGCGTCATGATTGGGCGGTGCTGGAGCTGGGGATGAATCATCCCGGAGAAATCACGCGTCTGGGAGAAATCTGCGTCCCGGATATCGGCGTTATTACCAATGTCGGGCCTTCCCATCTTCAAGGATTGGGGTCCATTGAGGCCGTTGCCCGGGCCAAGGGAGAACTGCTCGAAAACATCCAACCGGACGGGGTGGCGGTTCTAAATGCCGATGACCCTCATATCACGTCCCTGGCGAATCAGTCGCCGGTCAAGACGTGCCTCTACGGTCAGGACAACCCCGATGCGGCCATCCGGGCTGAATCCATAGCGGACCGGGGCCATGAGATGTCTTTTAATCTGGTCCTTCCGTCCGAGAATGTTGCGGTCGATCTGAAAGTCCCCGGGAGATACATGATTTCAAACGCTCTGGCGGCGGCGGCCGTTGGGCATCTATCCGGTCTTCCGGCGGCAATGATCAAGGCCGGTCTTGAAAAATTCAGGCCTGTTAAAGGTCGGATGAATCTTCAGAAAAATTCAAAAGGGGTCAACATCGTTGACGACACCTACAATGCCAATCCGTTGTCGACAAGGGCGGCGATGGAAGCCCTTTCATCCCTTCGAAAGGGAAATAGAAGCGCCCTGGTGCTGGGGGACATGCTGGAACTGGGCGGTCTTGCCCGGGACCTGCACCGGGAAATCGGGCGAATCGCTTATAAAAACGGGATCGAAAGGTTATTCCTGACCGGTGACCATGCGGCGGATGTCGGCGAGGGCGCCCTCGAGGCCGGAATGGATGCTTCGGCCATCCTTATGGGAACCAAAACGGAAATCCTGGGCCGGCTTTTGAGCTGGATGAAATCCGGGGACTGGATACTGGTAAAGGGATCCCGGACGATGAAAATGGAAACCCTCGTCAATGACCTGTTGCAGGAAGGCCACGGGAAAACAAAGGCCATATGATTTATCATCTGCTATATCCGCTGCACACGACCATTTCGGCCTTTAATGTGTTCCGGTACATCACCTTCAGGACAATTTACGCCAGCCTGACGGCGTTTTTACTGTGTTTTTTTTTGGGACCCTGGGTGATCCGCAAGCTAGGCGAACTCCAGGTGGGCCAGTTCATACGGGATGATGGGCCCCAGACCCACCTGAAAAAAGCGGGAACCCCCACCATGGGGGGAATTCTCATCATCGGCGCGGTTTTGATCTCCACTTTGCTATGGTCCAATTTGACCAATTATTACGTGTGGATCGTTTTGTGGGTGGTTACCGGCTACGGGGTCATCGGGTTTACGGACGATTATCTCATGCAGATCAAAAAGCAAAGCAAAGGACTCAGCGCCAGAAAAAAGTTCGGCTTGCAATGTGTCGTGGCCTTTTTAACCGGAGTCTTCGTTTATCTGATCCCGGATTTTGATACCCGGGTAACCGTTCCGTTTTTAAAAAATGTTTCCCCGGACCTGGGCTGGGGGTATATCCTTTTTGCCGCCCTGGTCATTGTGGGGACTTCAAATGCCGTGAACCTCACCGATGGCCTGGACGGCCTTGCCATCGGGCCGGCCATTATCGTTTCCACGACTTACATGGTGTTCGCTTATGTCGCGGGCCATGTGAAAATTGCGGATTATCTGCAGATTCACCATGTGCCGGGTGCAGGCGAAATTTCGATATTCTGCGGGGCACTGGCGGGCGCCGGCCTGGGATTTCTGTGGTTTAACGCCTATCCGGCCCAGGTGTTCATGGGAGACACCGGCTCATTATCCATCGGCGGGGTCCTGGGAACGGCGGCGGTAATCACGAAACAGGAAATCCTTTTGGTCATTGTGGGCGGGTTGTTTGTCATCGAGGCCCTCTCGGTCATTCTTCAGGTGGGTTTTTTTAAAATGACCCACGGTAAACGGATTTTCAGGATGGCGCCGCTGCACCATCACTTTGAATTAAAGGGCTGGCCCGAACCCAAGGTCATCGTGAGGTTCTGGATCATTTCCATCGTACTTGCCCTGATTTCCATGAGTACGCTGAAACTCAGGTAATATAAGGATATGAGCGACAATTGACGGCTGATCTTGCAAACAAGAAAATTCTGGTGGTGGGGCTCAAAAGGTCCGGTGTGGCGTTGTCGAAATTTCTGGTTTCACGGAAAGCATCGGTGGTGGTGGCGGACATGGCCGATGAGGAAAAATTGGCCCCGTTTATCAGTGGTATAAAGGATCTGGGAATTACCCTGGAACTCGGGGTCCATCGAAACGAAACCTTTGAAACAGCGGATCTCGTGATTTTAAGTCCGGGTGTTCCCCATACCATTGAACCGGTCAGGCGGGCAGTCGCCAATAAGGTTCCGGTAGTCGGGGAGATGGAATTCGCCTTTGGATTCATTTCAGAGCCCATCGTGGCCGTCACCGGAACCAACGGCAAGACCACCACGACCGAACTGATCGGTGCCATTTTGCGTCATTCCGGGAAAAAACCCTTTGTTGGGGGGAATATCGGAAATCCCCTCATCGAATATGTCGATCAGACGGAAAAGGCCGATGTCGTGGTGGCGGAAGTGAGCAGCTTTCAACTGGACACCATCGTTAACTTCAGGCCATGTGTGGGAATTCTCTTGAACATCACCGACGATCATCTGAACCGGTATGATGGATTTGAGGGTTACGTGGCTTCTAAGGCAAGGTTGTTTTTGAACCAGAAAGCCGGGGACACGGCGGTGTTAAGCAAAAAGGATCCTGTTGTCCGGTCCCTTGTGAACCGGATCAAAAGCAGGGTCCTCAATTTCGACGGCGACGGCGACGAGAGAGCCGGGGCGATTATCCTGAAGAACGAAATCATCATACGTCTTGATGGAAAGGAAGATTCATCCATTGATTGCTCCGGCCTTGATCTTCCCGGAAGGCATAATCTTGAAAATATTTCGGCTGCAAGCCTTGGCGCGCTGGCGGCCGGCGGCACGGTTGAGGGAATTCGATCGGCATTGAAACAGTTCAGAGGGCTTCCCCATCGACTGGAATACATCTGCGAGAGAAACGGTGTAAGATTCTACGACGATTCGAAGGCGACCAATGTGGATGCAGTGAGAAAAGCGATTGAAACATTTGATGCACGGATCGTAATCATTATGGGAGGACGAGATAAAGGTGGAGATTTTCAATCCCTCAAAGACGGTTTACGCCGGCGCGCCAAGAAACTGATCGTAATGGGAGAGGCAAGGGAAATCATATCCACGGCTTTCAAGGGGATTATCCCCATGGAACCGGCAAGGGACATGGAAGAGGCGGTTTTTCTCGCGTATCAAGCGGCGGAAGCAGGGGATGTGGTTCTATTATCCCCCGGATGTGCCAGCTTCGACATGTTTGACGGCTATGCCAGGCGGGGAGAAGCATTTCAATCGGCGGCCCGAAAGATAAAGGCATAACTCAGATGGCGGCCTCAACCGGCGAAAAAAACAGGGATAAACAGACGGGCATGAAGTATGACCTTCTCCTGCTGTTTCCCGTATTGTTGCTGGTGGGTATCGGCATTGTGATGGTGTACAGCGCCTCTTCGGCCCTCGCGATGAAGAAGTTCGGCAGTGATCTGTATTTTTTAAAGAAACAGGCGGCTTTTTCGCTCGTGGGATTTACAGCCCTGGTGGTGTGCCGGCATCTGCCCTACCGCCTGTTCCGTTCTCTGGCATATCCGATTTTATTCGTTTCGTTGCTTTCCCTTATCGCCGTAAAAATTTCCGGACTGGGCTACACTGCCGGAGGGGCTACGAGATGGATTCACATGGGCGCATTCACATTTCAGCCGTCGGAATTCGCCCGAGTGGCCATGGTGATTTTTCTGGCCTATTCCATGAGCAAAAAAGCCGAAAACATGAAGGCCATTTCCATAGGATTTATCCCCCATGTGGTGATTCTGGGGATCTTTTCCTATCTGATCATGGTTCAGCCGGATTTCGGGTCCGTGGTGATATTGTGCATGATTACCTGGATCATGCTGTTTGTCGGAGGCGCACGGATCTTTCATCTCCTGGGGACCCTTCTGGCCCTTCTGCCCGTTGTCTGGGTTTTTATGACCAGCGCGGAATACCGGTTAAAACGGTTGACGAGTTTTATGGATCCCTGGGCCTATCCATCTGATGAGGGCTATCAGGTGGTTCATTCCCTGCTGGCCTTCGGTACCGGCGGCATCTGGGGAACCGGTATCGGGAAAGGTTACCAGAAACTGTTTTATCTACCGGAGCCCCATACCGATTTTATTTTTTCGGTTATCGGCGAGGAGCTGGGGCTGATCGGCGTACTGGTGATTCTATGTCTGTATGCCGCCATTTTCTGGAGAGGCATCATCATCGCAGTACGCACGGAGGATGCTTTCGGCGCTTTACTGGCAGTGGGCCTGACCACGGCGACCGCCCTCCAGGTTTGTGTGAACATGTGTGTGTCACTGGGGCTTTTGCCCACCAAAGGTCTGACGTTACCGTTATTAAGCTATGGGGGGACTTCTCTTGTTTTGAGTATGGCTTCCATGGGGATTTTGATGAACATCAGTGCGAGAATGGATCAGCCCTCTTCTGCGGTCCGGTATCATAACCCGTATCCCTTACGTGAAAAAGGAAAACAGAGGCTCGGTCATGCTTACTCCTGATATTTCATCCAGCGAGCAGGGGAAGGCCATAAGAATCGTAGTGGCCGGAGGCGGAACAGGGGGGCATCTGTTTCCCGGTATTGCCGTGGCTCAGGGGTTCATGTCTAAAAACCCCGGCAATCGTGTTGTGTTCATAAGTTCCGGCAACGACTTTGAAAAATCGGCGTTATCCCGGGCGGGGTTTGAATTGCTGACCATACCGGTTTCCGGAATCAAGGGGCGGGGAATTAAAAACCAGTTCGGCGCGATGATGAATCTCCCCAAAGGATTGACTACGGCCATGGGACATCTGAAAAGGTTCAAACCGGACCTTGTGATCAGCGTGGGAAGCTATTCCGCGGGACCGGTTGCTGTGGGCGCATGGTTACTGGGAATTAAAACCGTTCTGCATGAGCAGAATATTCTGCCGGGTATCACCAACCGCATCGTATCCCGCTTTGCCCGAAGAATTTATCTGTCCTTTGAAGGAAAAGATGCGGGTATGAATCCTGAAAAAATCCGTTTTTCCGGAAATCCGGTTCGGAGTGAGTTCTTTGACGACAAGAGTGTCGGGGAAGATGATGTTCAACACGACGGCGATATTGAAAAACGTTTCACCGTGCTGATCGTGGGGGGAAGCCAGGGGGCGCACAGCATTAATCTGGCGGTGGCGGAAGCCCTTACCCATATCAGGGAAAAAGACCGGTTTCGGTTTGTTCACCAGACCGGAAAAAATGATGAAGTCAAAATTCGTGAGGCTTATGAAAACGCCGGCATCAAAAACGTGGTCCGGCCTTTTTTTGACGACATGGGGAACCGCTACCGGAATGCGGATCTGTTGATCTGCAGGTCGGGGGCGACCACCGTGGCGGAAATTACGGCAATGGGAAAGGCGTCGATTCTGATTCCCTACCCTTTTGCCGCGGACAACCATCAGGTGCTGAATGCACAGGCACTGGATGATGCGGGAGCCGCGGAAATGGTTCTCGAGCAGCATTTAAACGGAAGTCTCCTGGCCCGCCGCATCGAACATTACGCCGCGCATCCGGAAATTCTGGTTGACATGGAAAACGTGGCGCGAAAGTTCGGCAGGCCGGATGCCGCCATGTTTATTGTGAATGATTGTTATCAGTTGCTGGAAACGTGTCACTAAATTATGTATCGTAAAAAATACCATATTCATTTCGTGGGAATCGGCGGCATCGGTATGAGCGGTATCGCCGAGCTGTTGCTGAATCTCGGCTACCAGGTGTCGGGGTCGGATATCCGGATGTCCAGGATCACCCGTCGCCTCGAACAACTGGGGGGCGCCATCCATGAAGGTCACCTTCAGGAACATGTCGGGGGCGCCGATGTGGTGGTGATCTCTTCCGCCATCCGAGCGGACAACCCGGAAGTAACGGCGGCCAGGAACGCCGGAATTCCTGTGATCCCCAGGGCGGAGATGCTCGCGGAACTGATGCGGCTGAAGTACAGCATCGCCGTTTCGGGCGCGCACGGCAAGACCACCACGACATCGCTGGTGGCCGCGATCCTGGGGAGAGGCGGGCTGGACCCCACGGTGGTGATCGGTGGAAAATTGAAAAGCCTCGATACCAATGCGCTTCTGGGAAAAGGGGATTTTATCGTGGCCGAAGCCGATGAAAGCGACGGGTCCTTTCTGAGATATTCCCCCTCGATCGCCGTAGTCACCAATATCGATAACGAGCATCTGGATTATTACAAGGACCTGGACAACATCAAATCGGTTTTTCTGGAATTTCTCGATCGGGTGCCGTTTTACGGAGTTTCGGTGTTGTGCCTCGACAACGAGCCGATTCAGGACATCCTCCCCAAAATTAAAAAACGGTTTACGACTTACGGACTGTCCAGCCAGGCGGATGTTACGGCGAAAAATATTATCAGTGAAGGTTACGGAAGCCGGTTCAGCGTTCATCGCCAGGGGGAAAAATTGGGCGATATCGCCCTGAATCTGCCCGGGCAGCACAACATCTACAATTCCCTGGCCGGCATCGTTGTGGGAATGGAACTGGACATCCCCTTTGAGGTGATCAAACAGGCCCTTGAAACCATGGAAGGTGTTCAGCGGAGAATGGAGATAAAAGGGGAAAAGAACGGCATCATCGTTATGGATGATTACGGGCATCACCCCACCGAGATCAAGTCCACTTTGAAGGCCCTGGATGAATGCTGGCCGGATAGGCGGAAAGTCGTTGTATTTCAACCCCATCGTTACAGCCGGACCAAAGCGTTGTTCGACGACTTCGCCCGCTCTTTTTATCAGTCGGACCTCCTGGTGGTTCTGCCCATTTATCCGGCCGGTGAACAGCCCATTGAAAATGTCGGCGGCAAGGGATTGGCGAAGGCCGTCAGTGAACATGGCCACAAAAATGTCCTTTTCAAGAACAGTCAGGATGAAGCCCTGCTGTTTCTCAGAGAAACATTGACGGAAAATGACGTTCTCCTGACCCTGGGCGCAGGTGATGTATGGCGCCTGGGGGAAAACTATCTGAAAACCCTGGAGGGGTAGAATCCGGGCCATCATGGTTTTAACCGCGCAATCAAAAAAATGGATATCGGACCGATTCGGTAAAGCCGCCGTGTTTGACGAACCCATGAGTCGGCACACCTGGTTCGGTATCGGAGGAACCGCGGATGCGCTGGTCCGTCCGGAAACCCGGAAAGATCTGGGAGATCTCGTGCAATGGTGCGAAAAGAGTCGGATTCCTTATTTCGTGATGGGAAGCGGCAGCAACCTCCTGGTAAGGGACGGCGGTATCCGGGGCGTGGTGATCGCTGTTGACGGATGTCTGAAAAAGATCAGGAAGAACGGTGAGCGGGGAAACGACATCATCGTTTGCGCGGAATCCGGGGTCACACTGCAACGGCTTTGGAAGTACGCGCTGGACAACGGCATGGGAGGGTTGAATTTTGCACTGGGAATTCCGGGAACCGTCGGGGGAGGCATTATGATGAATGCCGGCACAGGTTTGGGAGATATGGCATCCGTCATCATCTCCATAACGGTGCTATGGCCCTGGGGAGAAACGGAAAAACTGCCCGGAGACCGTCTGGATTTTTCCTACCGGCGGCTCAAGGTTGCGAAAAAACACCGTGAAGGTTCTGCATCACCCATGGTGCTTTTGGATGGCGATTTTAAGTTGCATATCGCCGATAAGGAAAAATTGAGAATGGAAGCCGACATGCTGCTGAAAAAAAGACGGGAAACTCAGCCGCTGGAGGCAAGAAGTTCGGGATGTTTTTTTAAAAATCCCGATTCCGGTCCGCCCGCGGGCCTGTTGATCGACCAGGCCGGTCTCAAGGGCAAGCGAATCAATGATGCCTGCGTGTCGGACCGGCACGCCAATTTTATCTTAAACCAGGGGAATGCATCGGCAACCGATGTGATCCGGTTGATGGAGCATATCCAGAAAATCGTATCGAAGAAATATGATATTCTTCTCGAACCGGAGGTGAAAATTGTTGGTGAAGACACAGCAGTCTAAAAAAACCTATCGGCAAAATCGCTACCGGAGCCGTTCCAATCGGCGTAACCGGAATATCAAACAGCATATTGTCCTCGGTTTCAAAGTGTTGGCCGGCATTGCCTTCATTGTTCTGTTGAGCGGTCTTTATGCGGTCGCATACGGCATCGTGACCCAATGCAGCTATTTTAAGGCCCGGAACATTGAAATCGTCGGTGCCGGCCGGCTGACCGAAGAAGAGGTCCTGGAACAGGCAGGGGTGTATTCCGGCGTCAATATCCTTTCGGTTAATCTACCCATTGCCCGGAAGCGCCTTCTGGCCCATCCGGACATTAAAGTCGCCGATGTGGAAAGAAGACTGCCCAACGGACTGATCATCAGGGTGGAAGAACATCAGCCTCTTGCCGTTGTTGATCTGGGGCGGAAATTTTTAATGGATATGGATGGAAAAATTTACAAGGAGTGCCAAAAATCGGATACATCGGGCCTGCCGCTGATTACCGGACTCGATTTTTCCGATCTCGGGCTTGAGGGAAAGTTCTCAAATGGTCCATATGCCGCTGTCATGAATATCCTTAAGCTGGGCATGGAACCGGAAACCATTCTGCCGAATGCCGCAATTCGCGAGATTTCGGTGGACCGGGAGGTCGGGCTCACCTTATATGCGTTTAATGAAACAAAAGCTATCAAACTGGGTTTTGGAAATTATCCGGATAAATATCGAAGACTTGAAAAGGTCACCCTTTATCTGAAAGAAAGAAGCCGGATAATGGATTTTGATTCCATCGATTTAATGAACGCCGGGCGTATTGTTGTGGATCTTGCAGATGAAAATCCTATGGCGGCAGGCGGGGAGGTTTAAATGGCAGCGCATAATCCGATTGTGGTTGGACTGGATGTGGGAACTACCAAAATTTGTGCGGTGGTGGGGGAGATTACGGGAAATGAAGTCAATATCATCGGAACGGGTTCCCACCCGTCGATCGGTCTCCGGAAGGGTGTCGTGGTCAATATCGAATCCACGGTGGACTCTATTAAAAAAGCTGTTGAAGAAGCGGAATTGATGGCCGGGTGCGAAATCTCCTCGGTTTACGCGGGAATCGCCGGTGGTCATATCACGGGCTTTAACAGCCGGGGAATTGTCGGCATCAAAGGGCCCGAAATCACCCAGGCCGATGTGGACCGGGTCACCGATGCGGCACGTGCGGTGGCCATTCCCATGGATCGTGAAGTAATTCATGTTTTACCCCAGGAATTTATCGTGGACGACCAGGCTGGAATCCAAAATCCCGTCGGTATGTCCGGGGTTCGCCTTGAAGCGAAAATCCACATCGTTACAGGAGCCGTGACATCGGCTCACAACATTGTCAAGTGCGCCAACCGGTCAGGGCTTGATGTATGCGACATCGTGCTGGAATCCCTGGCCTCGGGAGAGGCTGTGTTGACCGATGAAGAAAAGGAACTGGGTGCGGGCCTCATCGATCTGGGGGGGGGGACAACCGATCTGGCTATATTCTCCAGAAACAATATCCGGCACACTTTCGTTCTTTCTCTGGGAGGTAATAATCTGACCAATGATGTGGCCGTGGGTCTGCGGGCGCCTCTGGCCGAAGCGGAGAAAATCAAAAAACAGTACGGCTGTTGTATCTCCAGAAATATCGGTAACGAGGAAACCATTGAAGTTCCGGGAATGGGCGGCAGGACGCCGAAAAAATTGCCCCGGCAGATCCTGTGCGAAATTCTGGAACCGCGGATGGAGGAGATTTTCAGCCTTATCCGGAGAGAGATAAAGAAATCCGAAATGGAGCATATGATCGCCTCCGGGCTGGTCATCACCGGAGGCTCGGCGCTGCTGGAGGGGACCATTGAACTGGCAGAGTCGGTATTCAATGTCCCCACACGTTTGGGAAGGCCCCGGGGCATTACGGGCCTGGTGGACGTGGTCAACAACCCGATGTTCGCGACGGGCGTGGGCCTGGTTCTCTATGGCGCGAAAAATCAGGCTTCCAAGAAATTCAGAATACGGGATAAAAATATATTCAACCGGTTGATGTCCAGGATGAAACGATGGTTCAAGGAAGTTATCTAAACGTCGAATAAATATGTGCCATATCAGTTCATATTAACCGTGGTTAAAAAAAGAAGGGGGGAGGGTGATGTTTACTTACATAGATTCTGAAAAAGCCGCTAAAATCAAGGTGATCGGCGTTGGAGGGGCAGGCGGGAACGCAATCAACAACATGATTGATTCAGGGCTTCAGGGGGTGAAGTTTATTGCAGCCAACACCGACGCCCAGGCCCTGGAAATTTCAAGGGCTCAGGTTAAGATACAGCTCGGGGAGAACCTGACCCAGGGCCTGGGCGCCGGCGCCAATCCACAGATGGGGAAGGATGCCGCCCTGGAAGCCATGGCATCCATCCAAAGCGCGTTAGAGGGCAGCCACATGGTGTTCATTACCGCGGGTTTTGGCGGCGGCACGGGCACGGGAGCCGCTCCGGTGATCGCCCAGATCTGCAAAGACATGGGAGCACTGACCGTCGCGGTGGTGTCCAAACCTTTTTCGTTCGAGGGAAAGAAACGGTTAAAGGTTGCCGAAGACGGGATGGAAGAACTTAAGCAGGCAGCCGATACCGTCATCACCATTCCCAACGACCGGTTGAGAGGCCTGGCCTCCAGAAACGCCAAGATGACAGACATGTTCATGAAAGCCGACGAAATCCTCCTTCACTCCGTAAAGGGTATTACAGATCTGATCATGATGCCCGGGTTGATCAACCTGGATTTCGCAGATGTCAAAACCACCATGTCAAAGGCCGGAATGGCCATCATGGGCATCGGGATCGCCAGCGGTGACAACCGCGCAACCCTGGCTGCGGAGCGCGCCATATCTCACCCCCTTCTGGAAGACGTGTCCATCAGCGGCGCAAAGGGTGTGCTGATCAATATCACCAGCACCAGCGATTTGACCATGGATGAAATGACCGAAGCGTCGGAACGAATTTATGGGGAAGTGGGAGATGATGCCGAAATTATCTGGGGAACCGCCATAGATGAAACCCTGGGTGATGAAATCAGGGTGACCGTTATCGCAACGGGGATCGGGAACGAAAAGGAATATTCAATCCCGGAAAGATCTCTGGATCCTACTTACGGCGGCAAGGTTCGGGATCTATCACCGCTGGATCGGGACAGGTTTGTCGATTACGACGAACCGACTTTTCTGAGAAGAAAAAAGGCGTCGAGCGAAGTTGCTCAAATCCCGTTCAAGAACGTAAGTCTGGGCATGGCGATGGATGAAGACCTGGAAACCCCAACCTTTTTAAGGCGTAAGGCGGATTAAACTTCATCCTTCTTTGACGAATATCATGGATGATCAAGGTTTCCGGAGGCGGCTCTGAATGGCATACCGGAGGATGCCGAGAACAACGCAATCCGAGCCGGAACTCGGAACCATTCACAAGGACCATCGGGGGCGGACCAGAATCGCTCTGATCTACCCCAATACCTATGCGGTGGGGATGTCCAATCTGGGTTTCCAAACCGTATACCGTCTTTTGAACGATTTTGATGAAGTGGTGTGCGAAAGGGCTTTCCTCCCCCGGGAAGGCCCCTTTTCAACCGAGGACGTAAGAACCGTCGAATCGCATCGACCTCTGAATTATTTCGACATCATCGCATTTTCCATTTCATTTGAAAACGATTATCCCCACGTCCTGAACCTTCTGGAAAAAGCAAAAATTCCCTCTCTCTCATCCCATAGGACTTCGGATCACCCGCTTGTCATGGCCGGGGGTGTCGCCTGTTTTCTGAATCCCGAACCTCTCGCCCCTTTCATGGATCTCATGGTCATCGGCGAAGCGGAATCCGTTCTGCCCGATTTCTTCAGGATCTATGACCCGGGTCTTGAAAGAGATGTGGTTTTAAAAATGCTTGCCCAAACCGTTCCCGGTGTATATGTGCCGTCCTTCTACCGCGTTGAATATGATGGAAGGGGTATCCTGAAAACATGGGAACCGACCATGGATGTTCCTTTAAAGATTCTTCGCGCATACGTCCCCGATCTTTCCCGGGTATCAACCACCAGTACCGTCATATCGAAAAGCGCCAGTTTCGGATCGACATTCCTTATTGAGACGGGAAGAGGATGTCCACATGGGTGCCGGTTTTGCAGCGCCGGATACGTTTACCGCCCCACACGGTTCCGTTCTCTTGAGCAACTGTCCCAATCCCTGGATGAGGGGATGGCCCTGACGGACCGGATCGGCCTGGTGGGCACTGCAATTACCGACCTGCCCGATCTTAAGCAACTTTGCGATAGAGTCAAGGGAAGCGGAATAAGGGTTTCTTTCAGTTCGTTGAGGGCTGACAGGCTTTCTGAGGAGGTGATTTCGGTGTTGCGGAAAAGCCGGGTCAAGACCGTCGCCATTGCACCGGATGCCGGGTCTCAAAGAATGCGAAACGTGATCAAAAAAGGCATCACCGAACAGGACATCCTCTCGGCTGTTGAAAAGCTCGTTTCAGGGGATATATTTAACATCAAACTCTATTTCATGATCGGCCTTCCCACGGAACTCATGGAAGACATTATTGCCATCGTGGATCTGTGCAAGCGGGTGAAGCAGGTTTTCCTGCTTGCCAGCAGGATCAAACAGCGAATGGGAACCATCACGGTCAGCATCAATCCCTTTGTGCCCAAACCCTTTACGCCGTTTCAATGGGCGGCCATGAACGATATGAACACCATCAAGGCAAAAATGAACACCATCAAAGCGGGTCTGAAATCCGTGGCCAATGTTCGCATCATTATGGAAAAACCCCTTCAAGCATATACTCAGGCCCTGCTTTCCAGGGGAGACCGCCGGGCGGCCGAAATGCTCCTGATTCTGGCCCGAAGCAGGGGAAACTGGCCCAAATTCCTAAGGGAAAGCATTATCGATCCTGATTTTTTCGCCCTCCGGGAAAGGGATTATGGAGAACTACTACCCTGGTATCACATTGACCAGGGGTTCCATTTGGATCTTCTTGAACGGGAAAATGAAAAAGCAAAAAAAACAACCTGATAATTTCCAATTTCCACCGCAGTAGAAAAATCTGAAAACCTTTCCTCTTAAAAACCGGCAGTTAAAAAACCCCTTGAAAGTTTGTATACTGTATGGTAATCCGCTTCTTTGATTTTATTAGCGTTGAAAAATCTGTTAAAGTGTTGAAAGGAATAATGATAAAATGGATTCGAAGAAAGAACTGCGGATAGCTTACGGCCTTGCGGCGATTTTGTTGATCGTCGGCGTTACAAGCTATGCAGCGTTTTCTGCAAAGGCACCGGATGAGCCCATTCGATTGATGTTCAAAACCTCGGCGGGAAAAGTCTTATTCCAACACAAACTGCACACGATACCGAGCGGTTACAGTGTGTCCTGCGGAGATTGCCATCACCATCCCGAAGATAATGAATCAGCGATGCGGGCCTGCGGCGACTGCCATGACCCCTCGGGAAAAAAGACGGAAGCAGTGGTGAACACCTGTAGCGAGTGCCATGATGCAGATGAATTCGAAGACACTGATATGATGAAGAAATCAGATGCCCTGCATGGCCAGTGCATTGATTGTCACAAGGAATTTGAAGCCGGGCCGGCAGAATGCTCCCAATGCCATGTGATGTAAACCGGAATGCATATGAAACCCCTTTCAATTCGAGATCGTCATAAATAAAGGTATAACTATGATCAAAAGACCATTTATCCGCCTTTCAAAGCCCCGGATCCAATATGCGCTGTTGGGGGTGAAGGTTATGGAACCCCAGGAAATTCCATTGCCCGGAATCGTTACCCTTCTGCTGGACAGTCCTTTGATCCGAAAGGATATCCCCTTTAAAGTCGGGGATGCGGTTAAAACCGGCCAGAAACTTTCCATCGCCGGGGAAGGCGGGCCCTATGTAATCAGTTCCGTGACGGGAACCATATCGGCGATTTCGCCGTTTTACGGAGATTATGGAAGGGTCTGTACGGCCATATCCATCAAGACCGGCAGGAAAGAGGAACTGGATAAGGATTTTGCCGCCAAAAGCCAGGGCGCGACGCTGGATACCGCTGCTGAATTTTTGGGTTTTACCCCGGGGGCGCCCTGTTTTGCGGCTTTCAGGGATCCGGATAAGGCCATTCACACCATTGTGGTATTCGGCGGCAATACCGATCTGATGATCGCCACCAACCAGTATGCCATAAAGTCACGAATTGAAGATATTGGACACGGCATCAGCATCCTCAAACAGATAACCGGGATTGAAAAAATCGTCATTGCGGTCCCCAGAGATCTGGTTCCGGGTTTCGGGCATGTGGGAGCGGAATTGAAGGGCGTGGATTTAAGCTATCCCTCTGCCCATCCCAAAATGATCATGGAGCGGGAGTTGAAACTCACCGTTCCTGCCGGAAAAAACTGCGAGGATATGGGGGTGGTGTTTATGAGCGCCGAGGCCGTGGCTTCCATCGGCAAGGCATTTTCAACAGGGGAAATCCCCCATAAAAAAATACTGACCCTGGTTAAAAAAGACGGGACCCAGCAATTGATTTCAGCCCGGATCGGTACCCCCATGGGAGATGTCTTCAGCGCCTGTGGCGTATCCCTTAATGAAAAAGACAGATTGATCATCGGCGGACCCCTGACGGGTTCGTCGATTTATTCCGAAGATTACCCCGTAGGGATCGATACGGATGCGGTGGTGGTCCAGGACAAAGCCGACATTTCCCTGGTTTCGGATTACCCCTGCATCAACTGCGGCGAATGCGTCCGGATCTGCCCGGCTAAAATTCCCGTGAACATGCTGGTCAGATATCTGGAAGCCGGTCATTATGAACAGGCCGCCGATGAATATGATCTCTATTCCTGCATCGACTGCGGGCTGTGCAGTTTTGTCTGTGTATCCAAAATTCCGGTATTTCAATACATTCGGCTGGCAAAACATGAACTGGGCCGATTGAATGCAGCGGAGGCAACGAATGAGTAACGAGAAAAAATTCATAGTTTCGCATGCGCCTTTCTGGCACGATGGCAGTTCCATATCCGAAAGAAGCTATCATACCATGCTGGCGGCCATGCCGGCTGTGTTGTTCGGTTTGATTCAATACGGGATCCCGGCCCTGGCGGTCATCTCCCTAAGCATTTCAACGGCCATTATCTGGGAGCTTATCATCAACAAAATCACCAAACTTCCCAATACCATCGGCGATGGGAATGCAGCCCTCATGGGCCTGGTGTTCGGCATGATGATGCCGGCCACACTGCCGTGGTGGATCGTCGCTACCGGTACGTTTATTGCGGTCGTGATCGGGAAGTATATATTCGGAGGAATCGGGAGCAACGCATTTCATCCGGTGGTGGTTTCCATCACCATTCTTCTCATTTCATGGAACTCGTATTTTGATTTTGACAATGCATTGGTCAATTACGATTTCGGGTTCCCGGCGGTTTTCCCTCTGGGAGCATTGAAAGCCTTCGGTACCGGGAGCATTCATGGTTTCAGTTTGTCAGGTCTTTTGATGGGGCAGCAGGTCGGCGCTATCGGCTCAACCTTTGGGCTTGGCCTCATCATCGGTGGAATCTATTTGATTCTAAGAGGATTCATCCGGTGGGAAATTTCCATATCATTTTTGGCAGGAATGTTTCTTGCGGCCATGATTTTTAATATGGCCAATCCGGAAAAGTTCGCCGGCCCGTTTTTCCATATTCTTACCGGGTATAGTCTGATCGGGGCATTTTTCCTGGCCACGGAAGATTCATCTTCACCGGTAAATTGCATCCCCATGCTGATTTACGGGGCCGGGGCCGGGATCTTGACGGTTTTGATTCGGAATATCGGCGCCTACGTCGACGGTGTACTGTATGCCATTTTAATTATGAATCTTGTTAATCCGCTTCTGGACAAAATCAGACCCAAAGCGATAGGGAAGGTTGCGTAAAATGCGTGAAATGATAAAAATGGTCATCGTATTGACGGTTCTCAGTTCTTTTTCGGGAGGTCTGTTGGCGGCACTTCGCGATGGAACCCAGGCAAGAATTGAAAACCAGCAACTGGAATTTGTCAAGGGACCCGCCATTCGGAAAATTTTGGAGGGAGCATCGAATAATCCCGTTGCCGACCGGTTTAAAATCATGGATGGGGAAGTGGAAAGAAGTTTTTTTGTCGGTGTGGTTGACGGCAAGGCCAGCCGAATTGCCTTTGAAAGCTTCGGAAAAGGAGGTTTCGGAGGTGATGTAGGCCTGATGGTCGGGGTTAATCTGGATGATGACAAACTGGTAGGCCTTGGCGTAACCACTCATTCGGAAACTCCGGGAATGGGATCAAAGGCCAAGGATGATCCCGGTTTCGGCGCTCAGTTTGTCGGCTTGTCCACGGAAAAGCCCATCCAGGTTTCCAAGGATGGCGGTCAAATCAGCGCTATCAGCGGTGCGACCATCACTTCCCGGGCCGTCTGCAGCGGGGCAACGGAGGCGATCCGGATATACCAAAAACTAAAGCCACAACTGATGGATAAGGTAAAAGCATTTAAATAGCGGGGAGAAAATCATGGCGAAATCAATCGCTCAGGAATTTGTTAAGGGTTTATGGGATGAGGTTCCTCCCTTTCGGCTTGTTTTGGGGCTTTGCCCGACTCTCGCAGTCACCAAGACCGTTGAAAACGGCATCGGCATGGGAATGGCTACAACGTTTGTTCTGGTCTGCTCGAACATTCTTATTTCAGCGTTGCGCAAGGTTATTCCCTCGAAGGTAAGAATCGCCGCATTCATCATCGTAATTGCAACTTTCGTCACGGTTGTCGAATTGCTCATGCAGGCGTTTGTCTATCCTTTATTTCTGAAACTCGGAATTTTCATCCCGCTGATCGTGGTAAATTGTATTTTGCTGGGACGTGCCGAAGCTTTTGCATCCAAAAATGCCATCATGCCCTCATTGGCTGATGGAATGGGGATCGGCATCGGATATACTATTGCGCTGGCTTCTTTGGGTGCTGTTCGGGAGCTTTTTGGGGCGGGCACGCTGACGATATGGGAAAAATCAATCCCTATTATGGGGGCGGCTTTCGAGCCGTTCAAGTTTATGGTGGAGGCCCCGGGGGCTTTCATATGCCTGGGATTGATGTTGTGCTTCATGAACATTGTCGGTAAAAAATAGGAGAAGATCAATGGGTGAATACATCCTTTTAGCTCTTAGCTGCATTTTAATCAACAACATCCTCTTGGCCCAGTACCTGGGAAACTGCCCTTTTCTGGGAACATCCAAAAAAATGGAAACCGCTGTGGGCATGGCCATGGCCGTTGTGTTCGTGCTGGTTTTAGCCGGTGTCATCACATGGGTGGTCGATGCCTATATGCTGAAAAAATTCGGTCTGGAGTACCTGAGGACAATCGCCTTTATTCTGGTCATCGCTTCCCTCGTCCAGTTCGTGGAGATGTTTCTGAAAAAAAGCATACCGGCCCTGTATGCCGGGCTCGGGATTTTCCTTCCCCTGATTACTACCAACTGCGCGGTAATGGGGGTTTGCCTGATCAATATCAATGAGGAATACACCTTCATGCAGGCATTGGTGGCCTCCTTCAGCTATGCATCGGGTTTCGGGCTTGCCCTGATCCTTTTTGCGGGTGTGCGGGAACGCATCCTTTTGGCCAGAGTCCCGAAACCATTACAGGACACCTCCATCGGATTGATAACAGCCGGGATTCTTTCTCTGGCATTTTTGGCTTTCAAAGGGATGGTTTAGTTTGGTATTTTTATTTGATTTAAGGAGGTTTGCGTGCTGACGGCCTTAATTTTTATGCTCGGGTTGGGAGCGGTTTGCGGCTTAATACTAAGCGTGGCATCGAAAGTGTTTTATGTCTATGAAGACCCACGCATTGCTGAGGTGGAATCTGCCCTCGCCGGCGCCAATTGCGGCGGATGCGGATTTGCCGGATGTTCCGCCGCTGCAGTGGCCGTCGTAAGCGGGCAGGCATCGCCAGGCGTTTGTATCGTGGGCGGACCTGAATCCGCGGCAAAAGTTGCGGCCATCATGGGAATGGATCCGGGAAGCGCCCAGGCCCCGGTGTCCCAAAACGAATGCCTCGGTGGATTTCGTGCGGATGACAAGTATTTCTATAACGGCGTGGGCAGCTGTCGGGCGCTTTCATTGGTATATGGCGGAAAACGCACCTGTCGGGTGGGGTGCATGGGGCTTGGCGACTGCATCAAAGCGTGCGCTTTTGATGCCGTTCATATGGGACCCGACGGGTATCCTGTTGTCGATGAGGTCAAATGCGTGGGATGCGGCGCCTGTGAAAAAGCCTGCCCCAAGTCCATCATAACCGTGAGAACCATGTCGGATAGGCTTCTTCATTTCAACCAGGAAGATGATCCATTGGCGCCCTGCCAACAGACATGTCCCGCTGAAATCAATATACCCAAATATATATCACAGATTCGTGAAGGCGATTACGAGGGGGCGGTTCACACGATCCGTGAGAGAAATCCCCTGTTGTTGACCTGCGGACGCGTTTGTCCCCATCCCTGCGAGAATTATTGCCGAAGGGGAATTGAAGATGATGAGGCCGTTTCCATCAACCAGTTAAAACGTTTTGTCGCCGATTATGAAATGAACAGCGGGAAAAGAATTCCCATCCCCTGTGCGCCGGATACCGGTAAAAAGGTTGCCGTGATCGGCGGCGGTCCGGCTGGATTGACCTGCGCTTATTTTCTGCGCCGCTTGGGACATGATGTTACAATTTTTGATATGATGCCCAAACTGGGTGGGATGGTGAGATATGGAATACCGGAATACCGCCTGCCCAAGGAGGTTTTGCAATGGGAAATCGACGGGATCCTGGGACTGGGCGTCAAGACCCAGCTGAATGTCAAACTTGGGACGGATTTCACCATCAATTCTCTGATTGCCTCGGGTTACGAGGCTGTTTTTCTGGGGATCGGGGCTTGGAAGGATTATAGCCTCGGCGTGGAAGGGGAAAATCTGGAAGGCTGTTATACCGGCATTGATTTTCTCACCCGATTTGCCAGGAAACAGCAAGGGGACAGCAAAGAAAATATTTATATCGGGAAAAAATGTGCGGTTGTCGGCGGTGGAAACACAGCCATCGACTGTGTTCGAACCCTGATCCGGCTTGGCGCCGAAGAAGTTTCCATTGTTTATCGCCGAACCCGGAAAGAGATGCCGGCCAATGAAGTTGAGATCATTGCCGCAGAACACGAAGGCGTCAAATTCCATTTTCTCGCCGCTCCTGTCAAGGTTATCGGGGATGAAAACGGAAGGGTCAGCCAGCTCGAATACCTGAAGATGGAACTCGGGGAACCCGATGCCAGTGGACGCCGAAGGCCGGTACCTGTGGAAGGGTCTGAAACAAGGCTCGACATTGATATGCTGGTTACGGCAATCGGACAAGGACCGGATGTTTCATTTACCGATGAGGGCAAACGCATCAGAGACCTGAATATCACCCGATGGAAAACCATCGACAACGACCCGGAAGTGCTTCAGGCCAATATTCCCTATATCTTTACCGGTGGCGACGCAGCCACGGGCGCATCTCTCGTTGTAGAAGCCATCGGGGGCGGAAGGCGGGCCGCGAGGTCAATTCATCGGTATCTTTCAGGAGAGGAAGTGGCCCCGGTTACAAAGTCATTACGGAAGAAGCATATTCCGGAATCGCTGTTTGAAATGGTCCCCGGCGTAAAAAAGACGAAGCGGACTCCAATGCCGGAACTTCCGGTAGAAGATCGAATCAGGAGTTTTGCGGAATCTGATCTGGTCATTCAGGAACAGGATGCTCTATCTGAGTCCAATCGTTGCTTATCCTGCTGCCGACTCTGTTATAACAAGGATGCCTGACCACCTTGCAATTAAGTCCCGGCTGATTTTAATTGATCGATCAAATCGACCAGGTCGTTGGGGAGAGGCGCCTCAAATGAGATCGGCTCTCTGGTTTTCGGGTGGGTGATCCTCAGGCTTTTTGCATGAAGCATCTGTCGGGTTACGGTTGAAACCAAACGGGATATCTCCGTGAGGGCACTCCTTTGGGTTTTTTTGCCGCTATAAACCGCATCACCCACAATCGGATGCCCTGCGGCGGCGAAATGGACCCGAATCTGGTGGGTGCGTCCGGTTTTAAGGTCCACCCGGACCAGAGAAAAGCCGTTGAAACGGTCAATGATAGTCCAATGGGTTTCGGCAATTCTTGAGCTTTTACTTCTCGTTGACATTTTCTTACGGTCGGACGGATGCCTTCCGATGGGTTGATCCATTTTTCCCGAATCCGCCTTTAATTCTCCCAAAACCAGGGCGATATATTCTTTCCTGACAATTCTTGCTTTAAACTGCCTCGCGAGATCCAACTGGCTCATACCGTCTTTGGCACAGACGATGACGCCGGATGTATCTTTATCAAGTCGGTGAACGATTCCAGGACGAATCTCCCCGCTGATGCCTTTCAAGTCAGGGCAATGGTGCAAAAGACCATTGACAAGGGTTCCGGAAAAATGGCCCGGCGCTGGATGAACCACGAGTCCGGGCGGTTTATCAATAACAATGATGCACTCGTCTTCGTATATTACACTTAAATCCATGGGTTCGGGAAGAAAAACAGATGCCTTGGCATGGGGAATTTCAACGGCGATGTGATCTCCTGATTTTACCCTGTATCCGGGTTTCCGGGCTTCACCGGATACGGAAACATGTTTATCCCTGATCAGTTGTGAAATCAAAGACCGCGAGTAATTATTTACCCGTTCATGGATGTACGCATCCAAACGCTTTCCCGTATCGGATTTATCGACACAGAAGGAGAAAGCCTCCAGCTTTTTCATATGGCAAGAATGGTTTAATTGTTGGTGGTTACAGAAAGGAAGATGGATTCGAGTTCAGATTCAATGGTAGCTTCATCAGTATTTTTAGCCGTTGAAAGTTCTTTCACCAACAAAATTTGGGCTGTATCATAAAGCTTTCTTTCGCCGAAGGATAAATCCTTGGATAACTTCAGCAGGGAAAGATCCCTGAAAACTGCGGCAACGTCATACAAAGACCCTGTTTTGATCTTGTCCATGTATTCACGATAACGTCGATTCCATGTCTGAGATTCAGGAATGGCATCCTTGTCTGTGCTTTTCATGACTTCATAAACATCGGGAATCTCATCTTTGTCAATGATATCCCGTAAGCCCACGGACTTGATATTTCTGGTGGGGATCATGATGACCATGTTGTTCTCAAGAATTTTCATGATATAAAATTCGTGAGTTTCTCCATTGATCATACGAAGTTCAATCGATTCAATCCGACCGACACCGTGGGCCGGGTAAACCGCCAGATCGCCGATTTTAAAGCCGTGGTCCTTTGTTTCAGGCAGTTGAATCTGTTCCTTTAATTTTTTCTTTTCCATTGCAACACCAAGTTAATGTTAACGCGCATAAAAACAAATTGAAACTTATTGACCGTTTCCTCCCTGCTAAGGGGTAAATCCTTGAAAAACAGAGGGCGCCGGACCAATTCCGGCAGGACGATTTCAGGAAATCGTTTACAATAAATACAAAATAATTTTTTACCACATCAATGAAAAATTATCAATAAAAAAGGATTAGCGCCGAAGCGCTAATCCTTTTTTGAATGATCAATTATTGATGGTATTAATGATTTACATCAGAAAGGGTACCATCAAAAGGGCTACGACGTTTAATATCTTGATCATCGGGTTTACAGCCGGACCCGCGGTGTCTTTGTACGGGTCACCAACGGTATCGCCTGTAACTGCAGCCTTGTGGGCGTCGCTGCCCTTGCCGCCCAGGTTGCCGTCTTCGATATATTTTTTGGCATTATCCCATGCCGCACCGCCGGTGGTCATCGAAATAGCAACAAAAATACCCGTCACGATGCTGCCGATCAGCAGGCCGCCCAGTGCGACTTTGCCAAGGAGAAAGCCCACCAGTAAGGGAGCGATAACCGGAAGCAATGCCGGAACCATCATTTCCTTTAAGGCGAATTTGGTAACGATATCGACACATGCGCCGTAATTGGGTTTTGCGGTTCCTTCCATAATTCCAGGGATTTCGCGGAATTGACGCCGAACTTCCTCAACAACGGCGCCACCTGCATTTCCAACCGCTTTCATGGCGATGGATGCGAACAGGTACGGCAACAGACCACCGATGAAAAGACCGATAATAACGTTTACATCGGACAGATCGAAACGAATGGCAGTTTCCTGTCCGCCCTGAATCTGAAATTCATACACGTAACAAGCAAACAGAACCAGAGAAGCCAGACCCGCGGATCCAATGGCGTAACCTTTGGTGACTGCTTTTGTGGTGTTTCCGACTGCATCCAGAGGATCGGTCACGTCACGGACGCTTTGGTCCATTTCGGCCATTTCAGCAATACCGCCGGCGTTGTCGGTGATGGGGCCGTACGCATCGATGGCGATGACCATACCGGTCATGGAGAGCATGGACATAGCGGCCATTGCAATGCCGTAAAGTCCGCCGAGAGTGAAAGCCACATAAATTCCGGCACAGATGGTCAGAACCGGAGCGGCAGTGGACTGCATGCTGACGGCGAGGCCTGCGATGATATTTGTTCCATGGCCGGTGGTAGAGGCATCGGCAATGGATTTAACGGGTGCGTATTTTCCGGTATAATATTCGGTTATGATGACAATGAGAACGGTCAGAACAAGGCCGACCAGGGTGCAGTAGAAAATATTCATCGGCGTAAGTTCTCCGATGCCGACCATGAGTTTGTTGCATGCGAAATAAAAAGCGATGCCGGCGATGATGGCTGCTCCGAACATCCCTTTATACAGCGCGCCCATGATGTATTCGCTCTTGCCGAGGCGTACGAAAAAGACGCCGATGATGGAAGCGATAATGGAGATGGCACCCAGCGCAAGAGGAAACTCAGTGGCAATTTTAACATCTTTGAAAAGCAGATGACCGATCAGCATGGCGGCAACAGCGGTAACAGCATAGGTTTCGAAAAGATCGGCGGCCATACCGGCACAGTCACCCACATTATCCCCCACGTTGTCGGCAATAACAGCGGGGTTTCGGGGGTCGTCTTCGGGAATGCCGGCTTCGACCTTACCCACAAGGTCAGCTCCGACATCGGCGCCTTTGGTAAAGATACCGCCTCCAAGACGGGCAAAAATGGAAATTAAACTTCCACCGAATCCCAAAGCGACGAGGGCCATAACATCATGGGTTACTGTATAAAACCCGGCGACGGCAGTCAATGCGAGACCGGCAACCATCATGCCGGTAACAGATCCGCCTTTGAAGGCCAGGGCCAAACCTGCCGCAAGTCCCTTTTTGGAAGCTTCGGCGGTTCTGACGTTTGCGATGACGGAGACGCGCATGCCGATATAGCCGGCGGCATAGGATGCGGCGGCTCCCAAAAGAAAACCAACTGCGGATTTTACACCCAATGTGGGAAAAATGATGATAAAAATGATGGCGCCGGCCACTCCGACGGATTTCCCCTGACGGTTCAGGTAAGCGATTGCCCCTTCTTTAATGGCTGCGGCGATTTCTCCCATTCTTGCGTCTCCAGCAGGGGCGCTTTTTACGACGCCTGCAAGGAGAATCGCAAAAATTACACCAACAACACCCACCAGTGTGCAAACCAGTGGTAAATTATTAATTACAGCTTCCATTCACACCTCCATTGTTGTTAACTTGAAATATCGATTTTCCGGTTATTAAAACGATTCATTCCTTCCTTTGTCCCCTGACAAAGAATTGTAACAACCGCATTCCCCGCATGTTCAATGAAACGGTCCATCAGTTTCCGTTCTTCCGGGTTGAATATCCCTAAAACATGGTCCGAAACGTCGATCTGATGCGCGGAACGCCCGACACCCAATCTGAGCCGACAGAACTCATCGCTTCCAAGGGCGTCCAAAATTGATTTTACTCCTTTATGACCGCCATCCCCTCCCTTCTCTTTGATTTTTATTCTTCCGAACTCAAGGTCTATGTCATCATGGATAACCAACATATCTTTATTTGACACTTTGAAAAAATTGGCAAACCGGGCAACCGAAATCCCGCTTTTGTTCATAAATGTCATGGGCTTTACCAAAATGACATCAATACCATCAATTTCGCCTTTTCCGTAATCGGCGTTAAACTTCATTTTATTCACCGGAATGTCATGATCCACGGCGATTTTATCAAGCACCATAAAGCCAATGTTATGGCGGGTTGTTTGATAGCGATCTCCGGGGTTTCCAAGACCGATAATCAACCCGATCCTATTTCCCGTCATTGATTGACCTGATACCCCGTTTTAAACGCAAATTTTCGAAACATCGAAAGCGTCCATCATCTGAATAATCCTGCCAAAGAACACCATTCCCGGTTCCCGGAAGTACAAGGCCGGTGATCATTTAAATCAAGCGGTTTCGGATGAACCCTCTTCGGAACCTGCCTGTGCTTCCCCGCCGGTTTCCTCGCCCATTTTCTGTGCCAGGACGGTGATGATGGTAAAATTGACATCCATGTGAATTTCGACGCCCTCCGGCAGGGGTACATCCTCAACATGGATGGAATCACCCATGTCAAGATCCGAAACATCAAGAATAACGGATTCTGGAATTTGACCGGGAAGACAGGTAATTTCAAGCTCCCTTCGGATTACCTGAAGCAACCCTCCCATTTCAACACCCCTGCATTTGCCGGTCGCGATAACCGGGACACTGACGGTGATCTTGCGATCCATGGCAATCTCATAAAAATCAGCGTGAATATAAGCATTGTTCAATGGATGAGACTGCAGTTCCTTGATCATGACGGTTTTGGTATAGCCTTCCCAGTTTCCGACCTTAAGACTGAACAGGGACTGGCCGATTTTGCCTTTTTTAAGCGCCTTTTTTAAGTCCTTGGCATCTATGGTCAGGGATACCGGATCTATCCCCGGTCCATAGAGGACTGCGGGAAGCATTCCTGCCCGGCGCAGAGCACGGGCCGGGCTGTTGCCTGTTTTTAATCTGACGCTTGCATTAAGATCTATAATTTCCAAGGGTTATTTCCTCCTAAGTTCGATTTAAACAAATAAAGAAGTTACAGAGTCGCCTCGATGACTTCTGATAATAGCTTCTCCGATAAGTTTCGAGATGGTCAGCACTTTGAACTTATCGCAGTTCAGTGCCTCGGCTCTCAAGGGTATGGTGTCGGATACCACAACGGACCGAAGGGATGAATTCTTGATGCGATCAATTGCTGGACCTGAAAGTACGGCATGGGAGCAGCATGCATGAATCTCGACGGCGCCATGTTTGGATAACGCATCCGCCGCCTCGGTTAAAGTTCCTGCGGTATCGACCATATCATCCAGAATAATGGCGATTTTGTTTGAAACATCGCCGATGACGGCCATGGCCTTTGCCTGATTCGGGGCGTCCCTTCTTTTATCGATAATGGCGAGTCCGGCGCTTAATCGTTTGGCAAATGCCCTGGCTCTTTCCACGCCCCCTGCATCCGGCGATACAATCACCAGGTTGTCTTTGAATATAGTCTTGATGTAGTCCAGAATGACAGGAGCGGCAAAAAGATTGTCCACGGGAATATCAAAAAAACCCTGGATCTGACCGGCATGAAGATCCATGGTGATCACACGGTTTGCGCCTGCCATGGTCAGCAGATTTGCGACCAGTTTTGCGCTGATGGGAACTCGCGGGGCGACTTTTTTATCCTGCCGTGCATATCCGTAATAGGGAATTACCGCGGTGATTCGTTGGGCGGAAGACCTCCTGAAACCGTCGATCATCAGCAACAGTTCGACCAGATTGTCATTTACCGGACAACAGGTGGACTGGATGACAAAGATGTCTTTCGCCCTTACGTTTTCCCGGACTTCGATTTGAATTTCGCCATCACTAAAGGTTTTTACCTTGGCGTCTCCTAAGGGAACGGCAAGGTACCGGCAAATTTTTGTGGCAAGCCCTGGATTGGAATTACCCGTAAATATTCTGAATTCATTCATTTTAGTTATTCTTCAACGGTTGTCTCGTCTGGCAGGGGCGGGAGGATTCGAACCTCCGANNCCTGTGTCTTACCGCTTGACGACGCCCCTGAATAAATATATCAACCCTTCAACGGGCTTAAGTGATCCAAGAAAAACGCTTAGATCATCATATCCGCTAAAAATAAATGCCAACCCCTGTTGACCGAAAGCCGGCGATAAGCCTGACGGGCATTCTCGGCATCAGAAAAAAGGCCGAAAACGCCGGATCCGCTTCCCGTCATGAGACTTCCCTCCGCGCCGTTGGCTATCAGGCTTGCTTTAATAGCCGAAATTTCAGGACACATGGCTTCCGCCGACGTCTCCAAGTCGTTGCATAAATGTCGTTGAACGGAAAATTGCTCATTTTTAAAAAGCAAACCATTAAGCTTTTGCTCACAATTTGTCAATGTTAAATTCAGATTTTTATATACGGCCGCAGTTGAAACATGGGTTCCCGGATAGACCAGCAGAACCTTAAATGATTTAATACCCTCATAAATAGTCAGCCTTTCCCCTATTCCCCTTGCGATCGCCGGCTTCTTGAAGATGAAAAAAGGGACGTCCGCACCAATGGAAAAACCCATGTGCATCAGTTCTTCACACGGGAACATGTCATCGAAATACTCGTTTAATGCCAATAAAACACTGGCTGCGTTGCTGCTCCCGCCGCCTAAGCCCGCGCCGATGGGGATGTGTTTTTCAATTTCAATCCTCACCCCGGTTTGCCATCGGGGTTTTTCCGTTTTCAACCTTGAGAAAAAAATAACGGCGGCACGATGGGCTAAATTTGCTTCATCGTCAGGCACGTCCGGATTTGAACAGGAACATCGAACCCCATTCCCGCCAAAATCAATGGCTATGGAGTCAAATAAGGTCACACGGCATAACAGCGTTTCTATATCATGATAACCGTCTTTTCTTCTCCCCTTCACCATTAAGAACAGATTGATTTTGGCAGGTGAGGATATTTTCATGAAAAATAAATGACGCTCGATGTCATTTCTCCATTTTGATAACGATAAATCCGGTATTCATTCGTCTGATGAAAAAGTTTATCGATTCCCCGGACTTGATTTTTTCGATAGCGGTGCTGTAAGCCTCCGTGGAGGTGATTTCCATATGATTGATCTCCTTGATAAGGTCCCCCGCCATCAGGCCGGCTTTTTCACCTTTGCCGCCGGGTGCGACATCGGTGATCACAACCCCTTTTTCCTGGCCGAGATTAAATTGCGCGGACATTTCCGGTGTCAAATCCGTAACCCGGATTCCCAGTTCATTTTTGATTTCTTTTCCATTGTTTGTCGCGAAATTGTTATCGTCCGGTCTTTTTCCGATTTTAACATTAAAGGTTATACGTTTGCTCTCTCTATAAATATCTATTTTGGCCGTATCGCCGACGGTTAAATCGGCGATGGTCCCGGTCAGGTCACGGGGCGTTTCTATCTTGACGCCATTGACCGATACAATGACGTCTTTAGGCTTGATTCCGCCTTTCTCAGCAGGGTCACCGGGAAAAACATCGGTAATCAGAACGCCCTTTCCATCTTTAATGCCGTAATAATCTCCCAGTTCCTTGTCCAGGGGTTGAACTCCGACGCCTAACCATCCGCGGGTGACTTCTCCATTGCGTTTCAACTGATCAATTATGCCTGCAGCCAATTTTGTTGGAATGGCGAACCCAATTCCCTGGCCGCCTGCAACAATAGCGGTATTAATTCCGACAACCTTTCCGTTCATGTCTAAAAGTGGGCCGCCGCTGTTTCCGGGATTGATGGAAGCGTCGGTTTGAATGAAATCATCATAAGGGCCGGAACCGATCACCCGCCCCATGGCACTGACAATGCCCGCAGTGACGGTGTGCTCCAGACCAAAGGGGTTCCCGATAGCCATTACCCATTGCCCCACTTTCAATGTGTTGGAATCTCCCAATTCGATATAGGGAAGATCATCGGTCGGCTTTATTTTGATGAGCGCAAGATCCGTATTGGGGTCCCGTCCGATGATGTCGGCATCGTATTCCTTGCCGTTATTCAGCTGAACGGTTATTTGATCGGCATTCTCCACCACATGATTATTGGTTACGATAAAGCCGTGCTTATCAATGATAAACCCGGAACCCAGGCTTTTTTGCTTATATTCCCGCTGGGGATCCTGTTCAAAAAAACGATCGAAAAAATCCTTCATGGGGTCGTCTTTATCAAAGGGTCCTTTGTAAAAATCACGATAAACCCTTCCCCCTTCGGGATTTATGGTGACCGTCCGAATATTGACAACGGCAGGGCTGGCTTTTTCTGCAAGCTGGCTGAAACTTTCCGGAAAATTTCCCGCCCTTGGGGAATTGGCCGGAGTCAGGGGAATCATCGTAAAACCGATGATCAATAAGATCCGCAGGGCAAACCGAACGCCTTTTAAATTAACAGGTGCAAATAAAAAAGATGTCATTTAATCAATCCTTTGGCGTTTTATCGCCGGAAAATTATGATTTTTCTTTCACATAAATGATGCGCAGGTCATAAAGGATATCCTTCAGCATATTTTCTTCATCCCTGGAAAGATTGCCTCTGGTTTTTTCCTCCAGAATGCCCAGAATATCAATGGTTTGTTTTCCCAGCGTCAGATTCTTGCATTTTTCTCCGGTGGCCGGGTCTTCTATGATTCCCAGATGAACCATGGCTGACGCATTCAAGGATATGACAAATGTCATGAAATTGATTTCAGGCAGTTTTGACTCATCAATTACCCCTTTATCTTTTGGCTTTTGGGATGATGAGGGATCCTTGGGACCTGTGTCTGTCTGGGTGCCGGAATCCTTATCTTCCCCGGCGGAAAAACGTTTATCATGAATAGTAAACCCTTTGTTATCCTCCGGCATCTTCAACCTCCAATCCAAAAGGCGTGCATTCGAATCATGGCTAAAATTTAAGCGGTGTCACGGATTTCACCAACGTCAGGGATCGCAGATCCTCAATGACCTCATCGGATATGGCGGTGTCCGTACACAGAAAAATGATATTTCTTTCTCCGTCTTCCGCCTGACCAACCTGCATTCTGGCGATGTTGACGCCGTGTTTTCCCAATGTTGAACCGATCTGGCCGATCGAGCCGGGTTTATCGACATTGTAGATCAGGGCCAGGTGCCCTTCCAGAACCATTTCAAGTCTGAAGTCGTTTATTTTAACCACCCTTGAGTCGTTTTTCCCAAAAATAGTTCCGGATACCGTGTTCGCGGTACTGGGAGTGGCGGCTTTGACGGTGATGAGGTTGAGATATTCCTTGGAATCCTGGCTGGTGGCTTCCATGACCTTGATGCCTCTTTCATTGGCAATGCTCGAAGCATTGACAAAATTGACATCGTCCTTGACAACCGGCGTCAGAATGCCTTTCAATACGGCCGTTGTAACGGGCGCCATATCAAGCCCCTGAAAATCTCCCGCATATTCGATGGTGATTTCTTTCAGGGGACCCTCGCTTAACTGAGCCAGAAGAAGCCCCATCTGATTGGCCAGCGATAAATAGGGACGGAGTTTTTCCAGCAACTCCCCTGTTACCGAAGGAACGTTGACGGCGTTCATGATGGTGCCGTTTTTCAGAAAATCGATAATCTGGGCCGCCACCTGAACGGCCACGTTGGTTTGCGCTTCTTTGGTGGAAGCCCCCAGATGGGGGGTGCAGACCAGATTGTCCAGTTCGAATAAAGGGTTGTCTCCAGGGGGTTCTTTTTCGAAAACATCCAGCGCAGCACCTGCAATTTTTCCTGATTTAATGGCTGCATAAAGATCCGACTCGTTTACGATTCCGCCCCTGGCGCAGTTGATCACCATGGCGCCGTCTTTCATCTGATCAAAGGCTTTTTTGTTCAAAAAACCCACCGTATCATTGAGCTTGGGTACATGAATGGTGATGTAATCCGATTGTTTATACAATTCTTCCAGGGAAACGCTTTGAAATCCCGCCTTCTCAATATTCTCAGGTGTCACATAAGGATCGTAGACGATCACCCGCATTTTAAGGCCCCTTGCCCGGTCGGCAACAATGGAGCCGATTTTCCCGAAACCGATAACTCCCAGCACCTTGTTGAAGATTTCCCGACCCTGGAGTTTCTTTTTTTCCCATTTGCCCTGCTTAAGGGTGGAAGTCCCGGTGGGAATTTTCCGGGTCAGGGAGAGCATCATGGCAATGGCGTGTTCGGCAGTGGTTATGACATTGCCTCCGGGGGTGTTCATAACCGCAATACCCCGCTTGGTAGCAGCCGGAATGTCCACGTTGTCAAGACCGATGCCGGCCCTTCCCACGACCTTGAGGCGCTTTGCTGAGGAAAGAAGGTCTTCCGTCACCTTAGTTGCGCTTCGGATGACCAGTGCATCATATTCTCCAATAATTTTTTTCAGTTCATCCGGGGCCAGCCCCGTTTTTACGTCAACTTCAATGCCTTCTTCCTTTTGAAACATCTGGACGCCGATGTCTCCCAAGTTGTCGCTCACCAGAACTTTCATTTTCTTTCTCCTTTAATACCTGCCTGATCACGGTTGTTTGAAGATTGCTGAATCAATATGTCATTTTCCCCATGAAAAATCCGTCCGCCGAATTCCCGTGAAGATCCAAATGTATTTTAAAAACAGAATAGTAGCACAAAGCAATCCTGTATTGTCAAGTCCAAAGAAAGCTTCTATTGTGGCAGTTGAACGAATGTGGTCCGGTTCATGATGAGGACGATAAAAAACGGTGTGGAAATGGTCTGACTTATTCGGAGACCAGGTTTTGTCGGTATTGAATATAGGCATTTCGAAAGGCCTCGTAAGGCTGAATGGCGGCATTTTTCAAAGACTCATAATTTCCTATCGTTAATGAAGTCTGGTTGATGGTTTCCAAAGCGGTGATTTCAAGATTTTCTTCGGCTGAGACGAAGTATGGGACGGGATTCAATAATTGATCGCCGGCAAAACCAAGAGTATCACGAAGTGTGGAGGGGCCTAAAAACGGCCAAACCAGATATATGCCGTTTCCAATGCCGTAACGACCAAACGTCTGCCCCAGGTCTTCGGGGCTGGTGTTTAAACGGGGGTATTTTTTGGCCACATCTGCAAAGCCCAACCCTCCGGCGGTACTGTTGACGACGAATCTGGAAATTTCCGCCATGGCCTTTTCGCCTTTTCCCTGTAAAACGCAACTGGTGACACGAATCGGCGCTTTGAGGTTATAAAAAAAATTCTTGATTCCCGTCCTGACCATGTGAGGCAGTACCGCACCGTATCCTCTGGCAACGGGTTTTAAGACCCAGAAATACAATTTGTCATTGAACTTGAACATCATTCGGTTCCACGGGGATAACGGATCTCTGATGGGAATGGGAGGAGCCTTGGTTTCTTCCTCGATAAAATCAAAATCATCGTCCCGGGTTTCAGTGTTTACGGTAGCCCGTGACGCCGGACTGTCCGCAAGGACCATTGCGGGCGTAAAAAGGGTGAAGGTTAGAAAAATTATCCCCGCCCATTTCGACAACGATGGAACCGCGCATGGTTTGTTCATAATAGCCTTGCCTGCCGGGTGTTAGTGGCGTCAATCCATTTTGGGTTGAGATTGATTCTCCAGTTTGGATTTCAGCTGATCGATGAGTTGTGCGGCCGTCTGATTCAGGAGAATGGATTGAAACTGGCTCCGGTAGTTCTGAACCAGACTCACCCCTTCAATGTTAACGTCGTATATTTTCCATTCTTCGCCCTGGGTCTTCATCCGATAATCGACTGGGATCTCAACTTTTTTCCGGAGTATTTTGGTTTTAACCATCGCCTTGTCCGCAGCCAGGAGTTCTTCTCCAATAAAAACAACCTTTTCGCTTTGATACCCTTCCTGAATTTTATCGAGGTAGGTGTTTCCCAGAAATCGTGAAAAAACGTCCGTGAATTCTTTTTTTTGTTCTTCGGTAAAGCTGTTTTGCCAATGATATCGACCTAGTGCACTTTTTGAGATAAAAGCATAATCAAAAATATCGCTGATGGCCTCCCATAGTATCTCCCGCTGGTTGGTTCTTTGTTCCGGGGTATGGTATTTGGGGTCGTTCAGAATTTTAATCACTTCATCGACATGAGGCCTTAACGTTTCCATGGGGGTGGCGCAAATGCCGGTGGCTGGTGTCGACAAGGCCAAAAACATGAAAAAAACAACTAATTTTTTCACTTGATTCTCCCTATCATACCTAATTAAAGGTTCTATTCAACATTTCCGAATACATATTTACTGATCAATTCCTCAATATCCACAGCCGGTTCCGTAGTGACGATCATCCCGCCGGGTTTAAGAAATTCTTCCGAACCTCCGGGGGAAAGTTTGATATACTTGTCCCCGATCAAACCGGATGTTTTAATGGATGCGATAACGTCATCGGTCAGAGGAATATCTTTTTCAATTTTCATTCCAACCAGGGCGGCCATGCGGTCCTGATCATAGGTAATGGAGTCTACCGAGCCGATTTTAATGCCGGCAATCTCAACGCTTGCCCCTTTCTTGAGACCTGAGATGGACTGGAAACGTGCAAATATCGTATAATTGTCCTTTTCAAACCATTCCAGCTTTCCTAATTTTATGGTGAGATATCCCACGCAGAGGATGCCGATAAGAACAAAGATGCCGACCGATGTTTCAATGGACGACCTTTTCATAATACCTCCGGTAAATTAACAGAGATTAAATTCATAAACAATGCTTTTTGAGGATTCCGCGCCAGCCACGACGTCTTCCATGCGGTTTCCCTCTCTAACTTCAGCGATGCCGGCACTCACTGAAAAACAGAACTCCGGATAAGGTTTAATGATGCCGCCCCCGGAAAGCTTGATGCCATCCACAACTTTGGCACAGACTTTTTTCGCCTGATCATAACGGGTGTCGCTCAGGATAATCAAAATTCGGTTCATGCCGTATCGAGAGCAGGTGTCCGTGATACGGGTTATTTTTTGGGCCTGATGGGCCAAATTTTTTAAGGCGGCATGGACGTCTTGGTGGTATATTTCATTTAGATTTTCAACAGTCAGCAATATGATGGAAAAATGGATGCCGTATCTATTAAACCGGGCCAAAGCTTCCTTAAACCGCTGTTCCCCCTGAGTTTGATGGGCAACACCGGTCAGGTCGTCATGCCGGGTTGTAAGGCCTTGGATAAACTGTTGAATTGCAGGTTCGTCGGAATTTTGAAATGCCTCCGGGGTCCCCTCAAAAAGGATTTTTCCTTCATCCAGCATGGCAACCCGCTGTGAAATGAAAAAGATATCAGGGATTTCATGACTGACCATGATGGCCGTAAATCCCAATTTCTTCTGATAATTGGATATCATGCTGTGAACGGCGCTTTTCCGGATGGGATCAAGGCCTGTGGTGGGTTCGTCGAAAAGAACGATTTCCGGATCGGTCACCAGTGCTCTTGCCAAAGCGACCCTTTTCTTCATACCCCCTGAAATCTGTGATGGATATTTGGATTCAATGCCGATGATATCCAGCTGTTTCATTTTTTCCTGAACTTTTGCGCGGATGGCTTTTTTTCCGGACCGGGTGTTTTCTTCAAGGGGAAGGGCTATATTTTGAAATACGGTCATGGAATCAAACAGAGCGGTACTCTGAAACATATAGCTGATTTTATTTCTGAAGGCCGCTATTTGCTTGGTTTTCATTCCGGTCAGGGGTGTGCCGTCAATCAGAATTTCGCCTTTGTCCTGTTCGATCAGCCCCACCAGGTGTTTCAACAGAACGCTTTTTCCCACTCCGCTTTTGCCGATGATGGTGGTGGTTTCACCTTTATATATGTTCAGGTTCACACCGTCTAAAACAACGGTGGAGCCGAATTGTTTATAAACGTTCTGTAATTGTATAAGGGGTTGTTTCATTGTAGTCTACATCAAAAAGGAGGTTAACACATAATCGGCAACCAGGATGATAACGCATGAATGAACCACGGCGTTGGTGGTCGAAAGGCTCACGCCCTTGGCCCCGAAACCCCCTTCAGACCGGGTGTGGGTATAATAACCCTGATAACAGCAAATGGAAACCACAATGATGGCGAAAAATATCGATTTAATGAATCCGCCGTTAATGTCTTTCATCAATACACTGGTTTCCGCCCTTGAGAAATAAATCTCCGGGGTAATGCCCAGCAATATCGACCCGGTAAGGTATCCGCCGAAGATGCCGATAACGTCGAAGAGAGCCGTTAAAAGTGGAAAACTGATCAGGGCAGCGGCAATCTTGGGGCTGATCAGAAACCGGATAGGATTGATATTCATGGTTTTCAACGCATCGATTTGTTCGGAAATCCGCATGATTCCGATTTCAGCAGCCATGGCCGACCCGGCTCTTCCGGTGACCATGATGGCGGCCAGCACCGGTCCCAATTCCCGAATTAAGGAAAGGGACACTGCTGATCCCAGAAACCCTTCCGAACCAAACATGACTAGACTGTAATAGCCCTGGAATCCCAGGACCATTCCGGTGAAGGCGCCTGTCAGACAGATGACGAAGATGGATTTTGTTCCGATGAACTGGATTTGCTGAAGGATTCTGGGGAGGTGGAGCGGCAGGGAAAAAATCAGAAAAAACCCCTTGGAAAAAAATATCGCGATCGATCCGAGTTCCTGAATATAGAGAAGGGTCAGTTCACCCAGTTTGGCAACCGGTGATTTTTTGTTTTCCAGTTCCATTTTACCCAGTTCCACCATCTATAGGGACCTTTAAAAAAGTGCCGCAAACTTATGAGTAACAATATCCTTTAAAAAATATTTTAAAATTGGATAAGTGTCAATAAGTAAAAATCATTTAAAATGATAAGGCCATGACAGAAATTCCGGCGAACGGATGTTGTTACCTTTTTTACTGTCGATGGACGGAAAAATTTCTATTAAAATTCGGCCAAGGACTGCATTGACTTCACCGAACAACTATTATAAATGTTGATAATATTTTTAATATTCCAATGATCAAATGATAAGAGGATTCAATTTGCTGGACCGCATCATTTCCAATAAAAAGAACCTGGAACACGTACTGGATAATCTGAAGGAGGGCATCATCGCCCATGATCTGGATCGGCATATTTTTTTCTTTAATCGTGAAGCGGAAAAAATTACCGGTTATGATCGCCATGAAGTTCTGGGGAAAGACTGCCATGAAATTTTCGGGAGCCCCTTATGCGGCGAGCGATGTTCATTTTGCAACGGAAAACCCTCAAATGTCGGCGATAAGGAATACTCCGTCAATATCGTTACCAAAAACGGGGATGACCGGCGTATTGAAATGTCCGTTACGATGATGGAAGACGGCGACGGACGCATCATCGGGGTCCTTGCGTCATTCAAGGACCTTACCGATTTGCTGAAACTGAAAATCCGGGCTGGAAAACTGAACAACTTTTCCAATATCATCGGCCGGGACATTAAAATGCTGCAGGTGTTCCAGCAAATTTCAGATGTGGCCGGTTACGCATATCCCGTTCACATCTCCGGAGAGACCGGGACCGGCAAGGAACTTGTGGCAACGGCGATACACAATGAGAGCCGGCGGGCAGAATCCTCCTTTGTCCCCATCAACTGCGGCGCCCTTCCGGAAAGCCTGATTGAGAGCGAGCTTTTCGGTCATGTCAAAGGCGCTTTCACAGGCGCTGTCAGGGATAAAAAAGGCAGATTCGAACTGGCGCACGGGGGTACCGTCTTCCTGGACGAAGTGGCCGAACTTTCCAGGCACATGCAGGTCAAACTGCTTAGATTCCTACAGGAAGGGACGTTCGAAAAGGTTGGAGGAGAAAAGACCATTACCGTCAATGTCAGGGTCATCAGCGCAACAAACAAGGACTTGAAAAAAGAGGTTCAGAAAGGGCGGTTTCGAGATGATTTGTATTATCGGCTCAACGTGATTCCCATCCATATCCCCCCGCTTCGTGAAAGAAAAAACGACATTCCACTTCTGGCAAGCCATTTTCTGAATATTTTTGTTGAAAATCAAAATCATGGGCCGCTGAACATTTCCAAGGAGGCTCTTCATCTGTTCATGAATTATCATTGGCCGGGCAATATCCGTGAACTGCAAAACGCCATTCAGTTCGCCATCGTCAATTGCAACGGCAGCATCATTACACCGAACGACCTTCCCATCGAGTTTAAAAATGTTTGTTCAACCGGCGCCAAAAAGGGGCCGTCCAAAAAACTGCACCCGGATGACGTTAAAAACGCTTTACAAAAGACAGGTGGAAACAAGACCAGGGCCGCCCGGATGCTTGGCGTCGGGAGGGCGACCCTGTACCGCTTTTTAGGTGAAAATGCCGATATTATAGAAAAATTCGTGTTATATTAATTTTTTTATCAGGCGTTTCCCAACTCCTTTTTAAGCCAGAGTTTAACTCTTCCATCCACAGCATACACGCCTTTGTGGTTTCCGTTGGCCTTGATGAAGGCATCCTGGATTTCGTCGGGCATTTCAAATCCGGCCAGTTCAAGGGCCTCATCGGAATTCCGGCGGATCAGATACACAACGGGCTTTTCCTTCCATGTGTTCACTACAAAATAATGGGAAACATCATCCCGGGACCGGATGACATAGTTTCCCCGTGTCCAGTTGTTTCCCCATTCAAGATATAACCGAACGGCTTCTTCCGGAGTCATGTCCCAGTCAATGGCGTTGATCAACTCCCTGTCCTTTTTAATATCACTTAAATTTTTCATGGTGTTTTCCTTTGGTGATAAAATCGTTATCAATAGTTACTAGATTAAAGCAAATTTTATGCCACAAATTTCATGTCCCGCGGTTTGGAACCGAAAACTCTCAATTCCCCTTGTGGTTTGGTATATGATAATTATTATTAAACAAAATGGAAAGATGAGCGAGGCTTGAAATGAAAGTGAGACCATGCCGGCCTGAACAGGGGGCAGAATGTATTATAATACACAGTTGTATCATCCTTGCATGATACAATCAAAAAGTGTCTTGCACCGGAAAGGAGCCGGGTGATGATTGATAACGTTCTTTTATTCATTGTATCGGCGGCTGTTATCGGGTTCGCCGGATTCCCCTTATTCTCCGGACCGCCATCGGTTGAGAGGGGTGGTAAAAAAAAACCGAATCACCTGATCAACGAAAAAAGCCCCTATCTGCTTCAACATGCCGAAAATCCGGTTGACTGGCACCCGTGGGGGGATGCGGCGATCCTGAGGGCCAAAAGAGAGAATAAGCCTATCCTTCTTTCGATCGGATACTCCACCTGTCACTGGTGCCATGTGATGGAAAAGGAATCCTTTGAGAATGAAGATATCGCACGGATCATGAACGAACACTATGTATGTATCAAGGTGGACAGGGAAGAAAGACCGGATCTGGATAATATTTACATGTCGGCGGTTACTGCCCTGACCGGATCCGGCGGCTGGCCTTTGAATGTATTTCTGACGCCCGACCTGAAGCCGTTTTTCGGGGGAACTTATTTCCCGGCGGATTCCGGATATCAGATGATTTCCTGGCCGGATCTGTTGCTCCGCATCGTCCGTATCTGGAATGATCCCATGGAAAGGGCGAAGCTTTTACAAACCGGGGAGAAGCTTCAGGCCAGCCTCGTGACCCATCTTTCCATGCCAAACCGGAATGAATCCCCCACGACATTGAATCTGGAGCCGGTCGTACGTGGCGTCAGGCGATATGCAGCCCGGTATGATGCACGGTTCGGTGGGTTTGGCGAACCGCCAAAGTTCCCGTCACCGGTCATACAGAACTATCTACTAGCGCGGTATCGCCGGCTGATCAAAGACAATGGTCCGGTTCCGGAGGCGGTTAAAATTTTGTCCATGGTGGAAACGACACTCGGTGCAATGATCCGGGGAGGGATTTTTGATCAGGTCGGGGGCGGGTTTCATCGTTATGCCACGGATGGAAAATGGCATGTTCCGCATTTTGAGAAGATGCTCTATGACAATGCTCAGATGCTCATCAACTGCCTGGATGCCTGGGTGATAACCAAAAACGATCTTTACAAGTACGCTGCGAAAGCCACGGCGGATTACCTGATCAGAGATCTTTCGGGCCCGGAGGGCGCTTTCTATTCCGCGGAAGATGCGGACAGTTTACCCATGGAGGGTTCAATTCAGGATAAAAAAGAGGGCGCTTTTTATGTCTGGGAAATGTCGGAACTGGAGAATTTGCTGGATAAGCGATCCCTCGAGGTCTTCAACGATTTTTACGGCGTTCGGGGAGAAGGCAATGTGGAGTCGGACCCCCACGGGGAATTCAAGGGGAAAAACATCCTGTTCAGATCCGGAACCGTGAAAAAGACTGCCGGGCGGTTTGACCTGGATGTAATAAAGGTGAATGAAATTTTGGAAGCAGGCTTGAAAACACTTTACCGGGAAAGATGCAAGCGGCCTCGTCCCCATCTGGACGACAAGATACTTTCCTCCTGGAACGGATTGGCTGTATCGGCAATGTCCAGGGCCTGGCAGGTGCTGGAAGAGAAAAAATATCTGGATGCCGCCCGTAATGCCGCGTTCTTTATCCGGGATCATCTGTATGATGCCCAAGAGAAGAAACTGTATCGGCGATGGCGCGGAGGAGAAAGAAAATATTCGGGCATTGCGGAAGATTACGCGTTCTTCACCCAGGGCCTCATCGATCTTTATGAATCCGATGGAGATCCCGGATGGTTGGAATTGGCGCTTGACCTTACGGACATTCAGACGGCTGAGTTCCACGACAAGGTTCATGGAGGATATTTCATGACGGCCGATTCCGATGACGATCATTTGATTGTGAGGGTCAAGGAAGAAAACGATTCGGTTATGCCCAGCGCCAATGCAGTTTCGGCCTGCAACCTGATAAGATTGTCCCGATACCTGAACCGGGAGGATTTACATCAAATGGCCGAAGGTGCAATCGCGTATTTCTTCGACAAAATAAACCGGTTTCCCGAAGCCATGCCGCAAATGCTCGTCGCGCTTCAGATGCATCTGACGGCACCGGTTCAAATTGTCATCGTCTCCGAAAAACCGTCCGAGACGGCCGAGGCCATGGCAAGATCGGCAAGATCGGCATTTATTCCTGGAAAAATGATCATCAAAATGGATGATGATGAAACCCGTCGCCGCATGACCCGGCATCTTCCCTTTGTGGAGGCGATGAAACCTGTTGGAGGATTATCTGCAGCCTATGTGTGCAACGATTTTTCATGTAAGGCGCCGATCACGGATCCGGATGAATTTAAAAAGATTTTGGATGGTGTTGAGAGCGTTTGACGGCGGTTGTCGGTTATAATTGGGTTGAAAATGATGTAAATCTATATTATTTTGATAAAATTAAATTGCCCGCACCACGAGAAGGGACATCCTTCCTGCCTTGATCCTTGGCAGAAACACGGAAGAAGACGGTATATGAAAGGACGGAAAAATGCAGAAACCACCGGTAAAAATATTTTCCTTAAGCACCTGCGGTCATTGCAGGTCCACCAAGCGGTTTTTAGAGAAATCGGCCATTGCCTATGATTGTGTTGATGTTGATCTGCTCCAGGGAGAAGAAAGAAAATCCGTCATCGAAGACGTCAAGAAATTGAATCCCAAGTGTTCTTTCCCGACTCTGGTGATCGGGGACAAAGTGATCGTCGGATTCAAGGAGGATTTAATCAAGGAGGCGCTGGGGCTATGATGGATGCTGAAAAACTTTTCGCAGCGTTAAAACCCATCCAGGAAGGCAAGGGATATTTTTTCAACAAGGACAAAAAACTTGTTCTTGAATTACTGGAAGGGCTTATCGTGAATAAGGAACGGTACGGGTACATGTCCTGTCCTTGCCGTCTGGCCGTGGGAGAACGCGAAAAGGACAGGGACATTATCTGCCCCTGCGTGTACCGGGAGCCGGACGTTCTTGAATTCGGGAGCTGTTACTGCAATTTATATGTTTCAAAGGCGTGGAACCAGGAAGAGATTCCCCATCCGTATGTTCCCGAGAGAAGGTCCCGGGAGAAAATGTTTTAGATATTTTTCTGTTAGTCCACTTTTCAAAAATTAATCAAACCAGAATTTTTAACATATGGAGGCGCGCATGACTGAGATTACAAAGAAAGAAGTATGCAAATGCGAGAATTGCGGGAATGAGGCGGAAATGGTGTTTACCTGTACATTGCCCGATGCAGACCCATCGCCGGGAAAATTGGAGGAGAATGCGGTGAATTCCGGTGAACAGGGGAAAAAAAAGGTCAAAGGAACGGCGACTTGCAGTCAATGCGGCAATGAAGCCGACATGTGGATTGATTTTTAATCAGTTCTTTCAGGTTACTGAAGCGGCAGGGATTGACTCATGATGGAAGCGATCTTGCGATGAATATGAGGCTGACTCGACAACGGACGGTTATTCTGGAGGAATTGAGAAAGGTTTTCTCCCACCCTTCTGCTGATGAAATTTATGAAATCGTTAAGAAAATTATCCCCAGCATTAGTCTTGGCACAATTTATCGTAATCTGGATGTCTTGTCGGAAACCGGTGCAATTCAGCGACTGGAAGTCGGTGGAGACGTCAAACGATTCGACGGAAATCCTGAAAATCATTACCACATTCGCTGTGTTCGATGTCAAAAAATTGTGGATGCGCCTGTTGATCTGATGAAGGGAATTGAAAAAACCTTGAAATACAAAACCACTTTCAAGATCATCGGCCATCACCTGGAGTTCCTGGGCATCTGTGCTGAATGCCTGGGCAAGGAAGCATAGGAGGCGTGTCTTTTTCACACATCTTGGCGGTTTTTGCCCGGGCTGCCCGTCGCAGGCCTCGAACAGCCTGTATTATGAAACAGTCTTGTATCATGTATTGTCTGAGACTGGCGATAAATTTTTTCATCTCATTGATATCAAAGAATTTTCATAAAATTACGGGGTGGAATGATTCCCCCAGGTCCCGAGAATCGTATCGCATTGCTCCAGGTGGCAAAATCCCACCATGGGGTCCATATAAGTTTATTCATTCATAACTATTCAAAAAAATACATGATAATATAGATCCTAAAGAGACCCCGAAATGGCATGGAAATTGATTTACAGGTTCCCGGTATGTAAAAAGACATAAAAACAGGCCGGATCAAAATATCCCGGGGTAAACCACGTGAAATCATGTGATGAGAACTTGAAACAGACTTTGCATCTGGTCGATGAGATGATCCGTTTGGCAGACAAGGGCGATATCGAGAGAGAAGACACCAATTGCGGAATTTTATATGGCATCTTGAGAGACTCGGCCTATAAAATTAAAAAACTCGCGGAAAAAGAAAAAGAGGCCCATCAGAAAAAAGGCTGGTGGAATGAGGATCTCTGATGCCGATGGCCTGATTTTCAAGCGGCAGGCATGTCTTCAGAAGATCCTTAGCAAATTTTATCATCCCGGAAACTTATGAAAGGAGAACAAAATGACGGAAAGACTGCAGGTTTATAAATGTAACGTTTGCGGAAACATGGTTGAAGTTCTTCAAGCCGGTGCCGGTGAGCTTGTCTGCTGCGGCCAGCCGATGGTGCTGCTCAAAGAAAACACCACGGATGCAGCTTTGGAAAAGCATGTTCCGGTGATTGAAAAAGTACCCGGCGGTTTTAAGGTCAAGGTCGGTGAAGTCGCCCACCCCATGGTGCCGGAACACTTTATTCAATGGATTGAAATTGTTGCCGATGGAAAGGCATACCGTCAATTCCTGAATCCGGGGGATGCGCCGGAAGCTGTTTTTAACATCGCAGCCGATACCGTAACGGCAAGGGAATATTGCAATCTGCACGGGCTCTGGAAAAAATGAATTCGACCGGTTTCACCACGATCTTTCGTTCGGTCGAGAAATCGAATTTTTAACCAGCAGGGCTGAAGCATCCTTTTAGGAAGCAGCCGGTAACAAGGAGGAGTCCATGGATGTGCTGATGCTTTCGCGTCTTCAGTTTGCCGCCGCAACCCTGTTTCATTTTCTCTTTGTTCCCCTAACCCTGGGCCTGAGCATCCTCATCGCCTATATGGAGACCCGGTACGTGCGGACCGGCGATGAAACCTACCTGTCCATGACAAAGTTCTGGGGAAAGCTTTTTCTGATCAATTTCGCCCTGGGCATTGTTACCGGCATAACGCTTGAATTCCAGTTCGGAACCAACTGGTCCCGTTATTCAGCCTATGTGGGAGATATTTTCGGCTCGCTCCTTGCCATAGAAGCCACGGCGGCATTCTTCCTGGAGTCCACCCTTATCGGAGTCTGGGTTTTCGGGTGGCATAAAATATCCAAAAAAGCCCACGCGACGGTGATGTGGCTTGTGGCTTTTGCCGGAAATCTCTCTGCCGTATGGATCATCGTGGCCAACGGGTGGATGCAGCAACCCGTTGGCTATGCCATCAGGAACGGCAGGGCGGAACTGACGGACTTTTTTGCGGTGGTGTTCAACAAGTTCGCCATACTTCAATTCTTTCATGTCATTGCAGCCGCCTATATTATCACCGCTTTTTTTGTCATGGGCATCAGCGCCTATCATCTGCTGAAAAAACAACATGTTGATTTTTTTATCCGGTCTTTTAAAGCCGGCCTGGTTTTCGGTCTCGTATCCGCTATCTTCATCGTTCTGGAAGGGGACATGCATGCCGTTCATGTCACCCGGGTCCAGCCGGCAAAGCTGGCCGCCATGGAAGCCCACTGGGAAACCACCACCAGAGCGCCGATCCATCTGTTTGCCATTCCGGATGAGAAAAATGAAAAAAACAAAATCGAATTCATATCCATCCCCGGAATTTTGAGTTTCCTTGGATACCATGATTTCAACGCCCGGGTTAAAGGTTTGAAGGATTTTCCACGGGAGGAACGACCGCCGGTGTTGTTGTCTCTTCTTTCTTTCCGCGCGATGGTGGCGCTGGGTACCCTTTTCCCCCTGCTGATGATATACGGGTGGTATAAACGGAACCGGCTTGTGCAAAGCCCGCTGTATTTGAAAATCATGGTTTTTTCCATTCCCCTGCCTTACATCGCTACAGAGCTGGGGTGGGTGCTTGCGGAGGTCGGAAGGCAGCCGTGGATCGTATACGGTTTAATGAAAACATCGGATGCGGTGTCCCCGGTGGCGGCAAGCCAGGTGGGGACGACCCTGGCAGCATTTGTCCTCATCTATGGCCTGCTGGGGATTACGGGTTTTTATCTGATCGCCAAAAAAGCAAAAGCCGGCCCGGATCCGGGCCCGGCTGGAAGCGGGTGGAGTTGAAATTAAAAACAGGGCTCAATCAACCGGTCAAGGGGGGGCATGAATGATACTACAATCCACCTGGTTTTTTTTGTGGGGGCTTTTGTGGGCGATATTTTTCATCACGGACGGGTTTGATTTCGGCATTGGCACACTCTATCCCTTTTTGGGGAAAAGCGAAGAAGACAGGCGAATGATGATCAATGCCAAAGGACCTCTGTGGGATGGAAACGAAGTCTGGCTCATCGCTGCCGGCGGGGTGACTTTCGCGGCTTTCCCCCTGGTATATGCGGTAATGTTTTCTTCTCTTTATTCGGCCCTGATGTTGATCCTCTTTGCCCTGATTCTTCGAGGGGTATCCTTTGAGTTCAGGGGAAAGGTGGATGACCTCCGCTGGAAACGGGTTTGGGATGGATGCATCTTTCTGGGCAGCTTTCTGCCGGCGCTCTTGTTCGGTGTTACCTTTGCCAATATCTTCAAAGGCATCCCCATTGACGGAAACGGGATTTACCAGGGCAACCTGTTGACGCTGTTAAATCCTTACGGTATTCTCGGCGGCCTCCTGTTCTTGGCCATGTTCCTGGAACACGGCGCCTTATGGCTTTCGGTGAGAACCGGGGGAGAACTACAGCAGAAAGCCGCAAAGTCGGCGTTGATGGTGTGGGTGGCCTTTCTGGTGTTGGTGGTGCTTTTCCTTGCCGCCAGTCTTTTTACCACGGCACTTTTTGATAACTACCTCGCCCACCCCGTCTTGTTTATTGTCCCCGTACTGTTCGTTGTCGCTTTTTTCAGCATTAAAGGATATCTGGGGAAAGAAGAGTTCGTCAAGGCCTGGCTGTGTTCGGCGGCCGCCATTATTTGCCTGACGTTTTTCGGCATCATCGGTCTTTTCCCGAATCTGTTTCCGTCAAGCATCGATCCGGCAAACAGTCTGAGCGCCTTCAATTCATCGGCCAGTCACCTGACGCTCACGATCATGCTGACGGTGGTGCTGATCTTTATCCCCATCGTCATCGCTTACCAGGTTTGGACATACCGATTGTTCATGGGCAAGGTGACCCGGGAAGACCTGGACGGCGAAGGAGCCTATTAATGAAAAACCCGAGAAGGAGTACAAATTTCAGATGGAATCTGCGGTGGGTCCTTTTACTGGTCTCCGGTGTCATGCTCTTTTGCGGGCTGTCCATGGCGGAAACCCTAAACAAGGGGGCTGCCGAGATCAGGCTTCCCGGTGGAGAGCGCGGCGATGTACCCTTTCCCCATCTGCAGCACCAGAATACTTTGAAGGATTGTAATATCTGTCATTCCCTTTTTCCACAAAAAATCGGCGGGATTGCCGATCTGATTCAAAAAGGCGAACTCGGCAAAAAGCAGGTCATGGATGAGCATTGCAAAAAATGCCACCGGGGAAAAAAGGCAGCCGGGGAAAAAACAGGCCCCGTTACCTGTTCAAAATGTCATGTAAAATAGGATTTTTCAATAAAAGGACGTGAGCATGCTGGTACTTGGATTGCAGGGCAGCCCAAGGAAAAAGGGAAATACGAGCGATCTGCTGAATGCATTTATGGCGGAAGCGCAAAAACTGGGGGCAAAGACCCATATCGTGGACGTCTGCCATAAACATATCGAACCCTGCAGGGAGTATATCCTTTGCGAGAAAAAGGGGTATTGCCCCATCCATGACGATATGGAAACCGAAATCTACCAGCTGTTGCGGAAGGCCGACGTTATCGTACCGGCTACCCCCATATTTTTCTACAATACCACGGCACAGCTTAAGGCTCTTATCGACAGGTCCCAGACCCTTTGGTCCAGAAAATATCGGCTGAACCTGACCGATCCCCTGCGGAAATGGCGGAAGGGGTTTTACCTTTCCGTGGGAGCCACAAAGGGTAAAAACCTGTTCGAGGGCGTGGATCTTACCATGAAGTATTTTTTTGACGCCGTGGGGGCGGATTTTATGGGGAGCCTGGCCTACCGGCAGGTGGAAAAACCCGGCGACATCAAAAAACATCCATCCGTCCTGGATGATGTCCGGGCAAGTGCGTTGAAACTCATCGGCCCCCTTGCGGGAAGAAAAAGAATACTATTCGCCTGCAGGGAGAATGCCTGCAGAAGCCAGATGGCCGCGGCTTTTGCCCAGAAGTCTGGGGGAGACAGGTTTGATGTTGCCAGCGCCGGCAGTACCCCTGTGGAAAAAATCAATCCCCTCATGGTCGAAGTGATGCAGGAAATCGGGATCGATATGGGGTTTAAGGGAACTACCCCGCTGACGTCGGCCATTGAAGACCTCTCCCCGGAAATCATCGTTACCATGGGATGCGGTGAAGCATGCCCCATTGTTCCGGGATGCAGGACCATCAAATGGGATTTACCCGATCCTGCGGGACAATCCAGGGATTTTATGCGGGATGTAAGGGACCGGATTCAAAACAACGTCAATGAACTCATCAGTGAGGAATCTTCATCATGACAAATTATCTGATCGTCGGCAACGGTGCGGCCGGGACCACGGCCGCGGAGGAGATCCGGAAACACGACCCATCCGGCAGGATCCGGATTCTGACCGAAGAAGGCCTGCCGTTTTACTCCAGGATACGGCTGCCGGAATTTATCGCCGGTGAAATGAAAGAGGATCAGTTGCCCATCAAGAAAGAATCCTGGTACAGGGATATGGGTATCGATCTTACCCTGAATACGCGAATTGTAAAGGCGGATGGAGATTCCAGGACCCTGATGGATTCCCGGGGTAACCGTTTCGGTTATGACGTTCTCCTGGTGGCAACGGGAAGCCATTCTTTTCTTCCCCCCATTAAAGGCATTGATAAAAAGGCCGTGTTTTCCCTGCGAAGTGTCGATGATGCCCGGAAGATAAAAGTCCAGGCACAGGCCATCGATGAAGTGGTTCTCATCGGCGGCGGGCTCCTGGGGCTTGAATCCGGAAACGCGTTGAGGAAACTGGGGAAAAAGGTGACGGTTGTGGAATTTTTTCCCAGGCTCCTGCCGCGCCAGCTGGATGGGCCGGGAGCTGAAAGGCTCAAGGCCCGGATGGAGGGAATGGGGTTTTCTTTCCGGCTCGGCGCCAAAACCGCGGAGATCACCGGAAAGGGATCGGTGGACGGTGTTCTGCTGGAAGGCGGAGATCTTCTGCCCTGCGGTATGGTGATCATTTCCGCAGGTGTCCGACCCAACATGGAATTGGCTCAGTTGCTTTCCCTGGATGCGGACAAAGGCATTAAAGTCAATGGACGGATGCAGACCAGCGCGCCGGATGTGTATGCCGCGGGCGATGTGGCGGAGTATGATGGAAAACCCCCCTATGGTATATGGCCTGCGGCAACGGACCAGGGTAAAATCGCCGGGGCGAACATGGCCGGCAGATCGCTGATCTATCATGGCACGACCATGTCCAACAAGCTCAAGGTCGTCGGCATCGAGCTGGCTTCCGCGGGAAATATCGATGCGGAAGGCCTGCTGGAAAAGAAGGACCGGGTTGATGAAAACATTTACCAGAAAATTGTTTTCGAAGGCGGAAAAATCGCCGGGTGCATCATGCTGGGAAAAACAACCGGTTTCAACCAGATCGTCAAGGCCATGTCGGAACAAAGAGATGTTTCGTCCGTAAAGAAGGATATCCTATCGGACGATTTTGATTTTAAAACACTTCAAGCGGGAAAGTAATGTCAGCAACGTTATTTTTGAATTAATCTTAAACTCATCATGGAGGTGAAAAATGGACAAGTATGTATGCTCGGTTTGCGGTTATGTTTATGATCCGGCGGAAGGGGACACGGACAACGGAATTAAGCCCGGCACCGCATTTGCCGATTTGCCCGATGACTGGACATGCCCGGTATGCGGTGCGGGGAAAGACGATTTCGAAAAAGAGGAATAATCCAGAGAAACAGCATAGGGGCCCTTTGATGCAGGCTGGAAAACGTTTTGCATCAAAGGGCATCTTTCTTTTGATGATGAGCAAAGTCTCATCAGGGCAGGGGAAGTAAAAATGAAACCGGTTGAAATCGCAAAAAATGTTTTCGATGTTGGCGTACGGGATTGGAATATCAGGAATTTTCATGGATACTCCACATATCAGGGCACGACCTACAATGCGTTTTTAATTGTGGACGAGAAAATTGTTCTCATTGATGCGGTAAAAAGTAATTTTGCGGACCAGCTCATTGAGAATATTTCCCGGATCGTTGATCCTGAAAAAATTGATTTTGTAATCAGCAACCACACGGAAATGGACCATTCCGGAGGCCTTCCCCGCGTCATGCATAAAATCGGGGAAGAAAAACCCATATACTGCTCGAAGATGGGGCAGAAGAACCTGTCACGGCACTTTTCCAGGCATTTGAACTACCAGCCTGTTTCATCAGGCCAGGAGATGCGCATCGGAAAAAGGACCCTCTCGTTTCTGGAAACCCGCATGCTCCACTGGCCGGACAGCATGTTCACCTATCTTAAGGAAGAAAAGATACTGTTCTCCAGCGACGCCTTTGGTGAGCATTATGCAGGGCCTGAAAAATTCGACGACGAGATCGGCGATGACATCATGCCCCATGCGAAAAAGTATTTTGCCAATATTCTGCTGCCCTATGCACCGCTGATCCTGAAACTGGTGGACCAGGTCACCGAACTCGGCCTTGAAATCGATATGATCTGTCCGGACCACGGGGTGATATGGAGGAAGGACCCCACGAAAATCATCCACGCCTATGTGGAATGGAGCCGGCAAAATCCCGCTCCCAAAGCCGTCGTGGTTTACGACAGTATGTGGCACAGCACGGAAGCCATGGCCGAAGCCATCGCATCATCCCTGATGGCAAACGGTGTCAAGGCTTATCCCATGCATCTGGGCATCTGCCATCGAAGCGACATCATGACCGAGGTACTGGATGCAGGGGCCGTGATCGTGGGTTCTCCTACGTTGAACAACGGCCTGTTTCCGACGGTTTCCGATTTTTTGACGTACATGAAGGGATTGAAGCCGAAAAACAAGCTTGCAGCCGCTTTCGGTTCTTACGGCTGGAGCGGTGAATCCGTGAAGATCATCAACGGAGAAATGGAAGCCATGGGGTTTGAGATGCTGGATCCCGGGATCAGGGTCCAGTACGTTCCGGATGATGCGGATATGGATGCCTGCCATAGTCTTGGCAGGAGAGTGGCTGAGGCGCTGAAAAGCAGATGTTGACATGAAAAGGCCTGTAGTTGAATTAAGTGAGTGCATTCTCTGCGAAGTTTGCACCTCGGTCTGCCCGTCCGTTTTCACGATAAACGATGCCGGGTTTGTCGAAGTGGCGACGCTTGAAAATTATCCGGAAAACCAGGTCGACGAGGCCATTCAAAACTGCCCCGGAGACTGTATACTCTGGGAAGGATGATGGCTTACGGGGGCCGGGGGAAATGAGAGAAAGCGGCGAGACCACAAGGCAGCTTAAAAAGAAGATTGAGCGTTTTCTATTGGGCGATGATTTTATATCCAGGGTCCCGGAGATGATTGAAATCGGGGAACGACGGGTTGTCAACCCGATGTTCTCCTTTTTCTGCCATCATCATGAACTCCTGAAATGGCGTTCCATTACCGCGATGGGGATGGTGGTGGATCATCTGGCAGGACGGGACCCTGAATCCGCCCGGGTGGTGATGCGAAGACTGATGTGGAGTCTAAATGACGAGTCCGGGGGCATCGGATGGGGGGCACCTGAAGCCATGGGTGAAGTTATGACCCGAAACGCCATGATGGCGAAAGAGTACTGCCGGATGCTGATCTCCTATATCAACCCCGAAGGCAATTTTCTGGAACACGAAATACTTCAGAGGGGCGCCCTCTGGGGGTTCGCCAGACTGGCCCATGCCCGGCCTCATCTGACGAAAGACGGTGCCGGTTTTCTCAATCCATTCATGATATCGCAGGATACCCTGAAACGCGGACTGGCGGCATGGGCGGCGGGGCCGTTGAAGGACATGTCGAACAGGGACCGCCTTACCGGCCTTCTGCAAGATGCTTCGGAAATCCGGATTTATATGGATGGAACCATGAAGCAATGCACCGTGGGCCGTATTGCGGAGAATGCCTTGAAAAACTGACGAAAAATTGGCAGCGGTCAAGGAAAGATCATAGCGCGTGGAGACAATATCCCTGATTCCCTATCCGGACGCCATTCCCCTGCATTGGGCATGGTTTCATGTTTTTTTAACCGCAACCTTTGTGCTCCATCTGGTCTTCATGAACGCCATGCTGGGCATCGGCATGATTGCACTTTCAGAGTACTTCATGAAGAAGAATGCGAATGACGGGACGGAAAAGGACATCAGCCGGAAGCTGCCCTATCTCATCGCGTTTACGGTCAATATGGGAGTCGCTCCCCTGCTGTTTCTCCAGGTGCTCTACGGCAATCTCATTTACACGAGTTCCATTTTCATGGCCTGGTACTGGATTTCGGTTGTCCCCCTCCTCCTCATTGCGTATTACTTCGCCTACATTTACGATTTCAAATTTCATGCCTTAGGCAGGTTTCGCGGCGTTTTCATCGGACTTGCCGTTCTGTTCATGTTGTTCATCGCCTTTCTTTTTTCCAACAACATGACCCTGATGCTCACCCCTGAAAAATGGATAGTCTATTTTGAAAACCCCCGGGGGACATTCTTGAATCTTTCCGAACCCATTCTTTGGCCCAGGTATTTTCACTTCGTGGCGGCTTCCATTGCCGTGGGCAGCCTCTTTCTGGCCATTCTCGCTGAAAAAAAAACAAATGGAAGATCTGGGCGCCATTTAAGGCGGTTCGCCTACGCAACACTGGTTCAGATGGGCATCGGAATCTGGTTTCTGCTCTTTTTGCCGCAGGAAATTATGCTCCTCTTCATGGGAAAAAACATCCCGGCCACACTGTTTTTTTTGTCCGGACTTTTTGCTGCCGTCCTCTCGGTTTTAACGGCATTCAACGGAAAGTCATGGCTGACGGCGGGTTTTGCAGCAGCAACCATTATTCTCATGGTCCTGATGCGGGATGTGGTCCGGAAAGCCTATCTTTCCCCCTGGTTTGACGTGTCCCGGCTTACGGTCACCCCCCAGTATTCCCCGCTGATTCTTTTCCTCGGGGTTCTCGGGGTTACCTCTTTTATGGTGGGATATATGCTGATACAGGCCTGCAAGGCGAAAAAGGAAGTAGCCTGATGAATTATCCGGTATGGGAACTTTATGGGGCAGGTGGGGGCCTGTTCATCGCCCTGATATCGGTGGTGCATGTTTTTGTGGCCCATTTTGCCGTCGGAGGCGGACTTTTTCTGATTTTAACGGAAAAAAAAGCCTACCGCGAAAAGTCAGATGATATCCTGGCCTTTACAAAACGGCACGCCCTGTTTTTTTTGCTCCTCACCATGGTGTTCGGCGGGATCACCGGGGTGGGCATATGGTTTACCATCGCCCTGATAAGCCCGGCCGCGACCTCTGTCCTGATTCACAACTTCGTCTTCGGCTGGGCAACGGAATGGGTTTGCTTCGTAGGCGAAATCGTCGCCCTGTTCGTTTATTATTACACCTTCTCGAAAATGGAGAGAAATCACCACCTCACCATGGGATGGCTGTATTTCGGCTTTGCATGGCTGTCCCTGTTTTTCGTCAACGGAATCATCGGGTTCATGCTGACCCCCGGGAAATGGGTTGAAACCCATAATTTCTGGGATGGATTTTTTAATCCCAGCTTCTGGCCGTCCTTGTGTTTCCGATCGGCCCTGGCCCTGGTCCTGGCCGGCATTTTCGGTTTTATCTCCGCCGTGTTCATCAGGGAAGAAACATTCCGCAACCATATGAGCCGGTATTGCGCCCGGTGGCTCCTGGTCCCCTTTCTGTTCATGGCCGCATTTGCCGGGTGGTATTACCGATCACTGCCTCCGGGACCCCGGGAAATGATCATGGGGCAATCTCCGGAAATCATGGCCTACACAAAAATATTTTTATGGGCCGGGCCTGTTCTTTTTTTGGGCGGGATTCTCATGTCCCTGCGCTTAAAACCGGTTTTCCAGAAGACCACGGCTTTTGGCGTGTTGTTTCTGGGGCTTTTGTACATGGGATCATTTGAATGGATCAGGGAATCGTCAAGACGCCCCTATCTGATTTACGGCCATCTTTATTCGACTTCCATACCGGTGGGGGATGAACAAGAGATCCGTAAAAACGGCATACTGAATAAGGCCAGGTGGATAAAGAACCGGGAAATTACGCCGGAGACCCGGATTACGGCCGGCCGGCAGATTTTCATGCTTCAGTGCATTTCCTGCCATTCGGTCAATGGTCCTTTGAACGATATCCTGCCCCTTACGGCGGGCCTGTCAAAAACAGGGATGGATTCACGTCTGACCGGCCAGGGAAAGATGAATCCGTATATGCCCCCCTTTCCGGGAACACCCGGGGAGCGGGAAGCACTGGCCGCTTTTATCGTTGAAGGCCTTCACGGAAAACAAGATAAAGGAAGAGACATCGCCATTAAACCGGAAGACCTTTCACCGTTGCGATTTGATCCTCAACAGGATGACTATGTGCTTCTGGCCTGGGATCCCATGGGCATGCACTATGATTTTGACGGCCGGGAATACTTCTTTCTGCCCATGCCGGCCAACAGGATTTACGCCCAGCTCATCCGCCGTAATGAAATACCGGAAATTACAACCGGAGGCGTTGAGATGAGATATGTGCTTGAAGGCAATGCCGGTTTGGAACAAGGCGAAGAAGGATCCGGGAATCTGGTTTATGATGGAGGGGAGGGCGTGTTCAGCTCAGATGTGGTAAAGGTAACTCCCTACGGGAAAGATGGTGTTTATCGGCCTTATCCTTCTGTCCTGATAGAAGCCCGGGACAAAAAAAACGGGCGGCTCCTCGCGCAAACCCGGTTGATCGTCCCGGTCACGACGGAGATGGGATGCAACAACTGCCATGGAAGTCAATGGAAGTTCCGGGACAGGGCCGGCATTTCAGATGCCACGGCAGAAGACATCCTTGGTGTTCATGACCGGATCAGTAAAACAAATCTGCTGAAGGATGCCCGGAAGGGAAAACCCAGGAACTGCAAGTCCTGCCATAGTGAAGGGCTCCAACCAAAGCATGCGGCTTCCGGGGCGTTGAATCTTTCGGCCGCCATTCACGGGTGGCATGCCCATTACCTTACAGGCAAAGGGGCCGATGCCTGTCACATGTGCCATCCTTCCTCACCCGGGGGGGCGACCCGATTCTTCAGGGGCCGCCACAGCCGGGATTTTGAGTGTACGGATTGCCATGGAACCCTGGACGACCATGCGGTAAGCCTTCTCAAAGGAGAATTGAATTTGGGAAAATCGAGGGCCGGTCGCCTGATGAAACACTTAAAACCCGGCAAAGCTGATTCGATTGAACAGGTGAACCCCAGAAAACCCTGGATCAACGAACCGGATTGCCTGTCCTGCCACATCCGGTTTGACATATCCAAAAGCGAGGATTTTAACGCGTTTAACCCCAAAAAAAGCGTAATTAA
>DIKO01000036.1 GCA_002423615.1 Desulfobacteraceae bacterium UBA5616 | reverse complement strand
AACGGGGTTAGACGAATATTTACATAATATATGTTGTAACTATTTGATAACTTATACAATAAACTTAATCTTTAATAAATTATTTTAAGGATTTTCAACCCCTTTGTCAACGGGTCCTATGATGGGGACTTCATGTAATTTTTATCGGGAAGTGGCAGGCTCCTGGTAGTCCAAATGGCGGATCCACGGTCTTTTATCTTCCATCATCGATAGGCTCCCTGTTTTGAGGTTATGGACCGCCCGCCAGAATTTTAAATCCGGTGAGCGCTACGGTCATGGAGATGGCCGAGAATATTGTCGATACCACAATGGACGTGTAGGCGAGGTCGATATCGCTGTTCAACTGACCCGACAATATATAGATAACGCTTGACGTGGGAAGGGAAAAATAAATCATTCCCACAAAAAGGGACAGGCCCCCGACATTGAACAGGGTCAGAAAGCCGTATCCGGTTAAAGGCAGCACCAGCAGCTTGAGAATGGATGCGATAAGCGCCTGGGGATAGTGCTTTTGAATACCGGAAAAAGTCAGGCCCCCCCCGATGGAAATCAGGGCGAGGGGAAGGGTCAATGATCCGGCCAGCTCGAATGTATTGTCGATAAAAGCCGGAAAACGGCCCACGGTATAGGCATACACAATCCCGGCAATACACCCAAGAATGAGGGGATTGGAAAATAGCGCCCTGGCAAGTATCCGGTTTCGCTGGGCGGAAGGATAATGCTTCCCCGAATACCAGATCAAGGTCGCCACCGACAGGACATTGATCAAGGGGATCATGAAGCCGATCAACACGCCGAATAGAAGAATTCCCCGCTCTCCGGCAGCGTTCATCACAATGGCGATTCCGATATAGGTGTTAAAGCGGATGCAGCTCTGGGAAAAGGTGCCGGCCTGGAAATCCCCCACTTTGAAAATTTTGATGCAGACCAGGCTCACCCCATAAATGCTGATGACGGCTGAAATACAGGCGCCGCAGAATGCCCAGTCAATTTCGATGGTGGAGGACCGGCCGATCTTCCAGAACAGGAGCAGGGGGAAAAAGGCATAATAAATCAACCGATCCGCGGCGGATAAAAATACTTCCTGGGTCAATCGAATTCTTTTCAGAACGATGCCCATGAAAATTATGGCAAAAACCGGAAATATGCTGTTTAATACGATCAATCAGAGATCCACATTAATGGGTTCATCAGAAATCCCCGCGGTTCATTCCATATTGACACGCTATGATAACGTCTTTATACTGCATGACATTTAAATTTATAGCAAGGATGCCCAACAATGAATATACTTGTCGGTTACGACAGCGTCAAAAATTTTTCCAAAGCCCTTGACCTTGCCAAAAAACATGCCGTCGCCTTTAATGCCCATGTATACATCTTTACGGCTTCGGCACACAGTCCGGAGTTGAATACGGATGAAGTAAACACCCTGAAAAGCAGGATCGAGGCCATTCAAAAAGATTTTCAGAAAAACGGCATCAGCTGCGAAACCCATATCGCCTTCAGAAGCCTTTCCCAGGGTGAAGACCTGGTGGAATTTGCCAGGGAAAAGGACATTGATGAAATTATTATCGGGGTCAAGCATAGATCCAAAATCGGAAAACTCATCATGGGATCCACCGCCCAGTACATCATTCTGGAAGCACACTGTCCTGTCGTCACCGTAAAAGAATAATACGTATGGGACGGGATCCCGCTTCACGGACCCAAAAAATCCATTACGGATTTCCAAGGATCATGGTCATGCGCTGATAGGTAAAGTGGTTCTGGAATTTATAGTCCAGACCAAAGGCGATCATGCTGGAAAAAACCACGGCGATAATGGCCACCGAAGCCCCTTTTCTTAGCAGGGTTCTGGAAAAGGATCGGAAAAACAGATCATAAAGCAGCAGAAAAAACTCCAGATGACCGATTCCCAGAGCCCGTTTGCAGGAAATCAGAAGAAACACCATGGTTAAATAAAGGATCACGCACATGATGCAGACCACCTTAAGGACAGCAAAGGAAACAAAGGCTTCGTAAGCGGAAAATGCCGCCATGAGCCATAGGATCAGGTAGATGAAACAATACAGCGCTTTTTGGACTTCCCAGTATAAGATCCTTTCCACCAGAATAAAGAACATGATGAAAAAAAAGGCGAACATGCCCCATGTTGCCACCGGTATCCCCATCATCATGGATCCGGCACTGGTGGCGGCCTTATCACAGTCAATGGTCTTGCTGATGGCACAGAAGCTTTTCGCCTCCGGCGCCAGGATGTTGATTTCATAATGATGATAGGTCAGGTATATGGAATCCGACACTCCCATCATCAACAGAAAAATCACCGCCAAAGCCCACTTTGAACTCAAAATCGGACATCTCCTTATTTTTCGCGAATTTCCGGGAACCGGTCACCTTTTTTCCCGCAGGTCTGCATATAATGCATCCTTTTCCGCCAATCAATCTTTTTCTTAATTATAATAAAGAGATCGGTGTAAATGACAGCAGCCTTTAAAAATCGCCTATCTCCATGAAATAGGGGGAAGGCTTCTGATGGGAACCCGCTGATACTTATACTTGGGATACCCCAGCATCATGCACTCATAGGACAAATGCCCATCAGGAAGCCCGATGGCCTCGTTCATGGGGGGATAAAACTGTACGGCGGCCTGGAAGAACCCGGCCCAACAGGCGCCGATACCCATTGCCGCTACGGCGATCTCCAGATAACTCATGGCGAGGGCGAATTCCGACCGAACCGGGTACACATCCTTGAATTGCAAAGGGCCGTGGGCAATAACCACATGGGGGGCTGCGTGGAGGATATAATCCTCTCCCCGGTCCCAGGCCGCAACCAGGATATCCGCCTCCATGCTTTTACCGAAAGCCGGATTTTGTTCCAGCACTTCCCTCATCCACTGGATGACGAGTCCGGACAGCCGCTTGATTTCTCCGGCATCTTCGATCACCAGCCATTGAACCACCCTGGAGTTGTGCCCGGACGGCGCGTGGCCCACCAGACGAAAAAGATCTTGAAGGTTTTCCCGGGGAACGGGCTTGTCCTTGAATACCCGTATGGAGCGGCGGGTCAGGTAGAGCTGTTCGAGTTGTTCGGGACTTATTCCATAGTCCTTGGGGACCGGCCGGCAATCCGATGGCCCCATGGTTTTCAATGTCAGTGCGCCTGTGAGGCATACGGAAACGCAATGGCCGCAATTCATGCATCGTTCCTCTGCAATTCCGATGGGCGCGGGGAACCCGCTCTTTGATGTCATGTCGATAAGCGCGAATGGACATGATGCCGCGCAAATTCCGTCGCGGTTGCATTTTTCAGTGTCGATGGTAAAAAGCGTCATGGTTTTTCCTCCCTATATCCTTTAATAAAAGTATCATGGTTTTTTTTATTTGAAATAAACATGGCGTGTATTGTATGATAGTTTAAAATTTTTCCAATGATTCCTGCTATCCCTGAACCGGCCCAAACCGGGAAACGATCATCTCATTTTCGATCACGCTTCCTCTCACCCGGTTATGACGCGTATTTTTGTTGGCATTAAATGCCGCGATGCTTCGCCATTATCCCGACGAAAAACGGACGGGTAAAAAGATTTGGCTATGCTCAATGAGAAGCTATAAACGGCATTTACTGAAGGCGCCCCCAAGTCCGCCGGGGTTTGCGGGGCGCCTTACGCTGTTTAACGGTTTTTGATGCGCCCTTTTTAAAATTCTGTTATATGGATACATACGGTTCCATCTGAAACCCGCAAAAAGGAGACCATGGCTATGTTCAAAAAAATTCTTTTCCCGGTGGATTTATCCGACGCATCTTCAAAAGTGTGCCCCTACGTCAAGGAAGTCGCGGAAAAATTCGATTCTGAAATTCACGTCATCTATGTGGTTCATGTCACCCATTACTACGCCAATCTGGACATTTCAGCCGCCTATATCGGCAATTTCGAGACCGAAATTTTTAAAGGCGCCGAGCACAAATTCCAGGAATTCGTTTCCTCCCATTTTAATGACCGCTCCGTAACAACGAAAATCCTCAATGGGAGGCCGGGAGACGAAATTATCAATTACATCAAATCGGAATCCATGGACCTGGTGATCATGGGTCACAGCAGCACCGGCCTTGAACGGGCGATTTTCGGCAGTGTAGCCGGTTATCTGGTCAAATATTCACCGGTGCCGGTTCTGGTGGTCAGTCCTGATATTCTCAAAGTCAAATAAGCCCCTGCGGGAAATTTACAGGCCATGTTTTTCCCGGTAGGTTTCCCGTAAGACATTTCGTTTGACCTTTCCCCCTTCAAAGGTGCGGGGAAGAGCGGAAACGAAATCAACCACCGAGGGGATTTTATAACTGGCGATTTGCCCCTTGCAGAATTCGACGATTTCTTCCCTGGCGACTTCCCGCCCGGGCCGAACGACAATGGATGCGGCGACGATGTGCCCCCATTTGGGGTCGGGGGCGCCGTATACCGCCACCTCAAGAACGTCGGGATGCCGCGCGATGGCCATTTCCACTTCCATCGGGTAGATGTTTTCACCGCCGCGGTTGATCATGTCCTTGGCCCGGTCGGCAAAATAAAAGTAGCCCTCTTCATCCCGCCGACCCATGTCCCCGGTATGAAACCAGCCGTCCTTGTCTATGGATTTTGCCGTCTGCTCGGGATTTTCCCAATATCCCGGAGTGACCTTGTCTCCCCTGCAGACAATTTCCCCTACAACGCCGGGCGCCGCATCATTCCCGTTTTCGTCCAGGATGCGGGTTTCAATGCCGAATGTCATGGGCCGCCCCACTCCTTTCAGTCGCTTTAATTTCCGGTCCACCTCCGTTTTTTCACCGGTAAGATCATGATCTTCGGGCCGTTTGGCAATGCTGGTGGCGTTGCACTCGGTGCATCCGAAATTGTCGGAATAATCGATGCCTCCGGGAAATTCCGCCAGAATTCGTTTCAGCAGATCGTCGCTCATGGGCATGGCCCCGTAGCCGATGCTTTTCAGACTGGTAAGGTCATATTTCCCGAAAGAGGGGTCTTCCAGAATCATATGAAACATGACCGGTACGAGATAGGTGACGGAGACTTTCTCACGCTCAACGATTTCCATGAAAGATCGGGGGGTGAACATGTCCGGCAGCACCATGGTCCCGCCGCCCGCCATAATGCCGTAAATTCCGATAATCCCGGCGATATGGTAAAGGGGGACATTGTTCAGGTAGACCGGATATCCGGTGGGACCATAGTATTCCGGCCCTTTGGAATTCATCCCCATCTCGGTGTCATAAAAATTGACCATGATATTCCGGTGCGTGGATATGGACCCTTTGGGAAGGCCCGTTGTACCGCTGGTATAACAGATGGCGCAGATGTCGTCCAGACCGATGGATGCCGGGGGAGGCTCCTCAATACTTCCTTGTCCAAGGGCTTTTTCATAATCCTCGGCCCAGGGAGGCGTTTCTCCCGCCGTGCAGAAAAAATGGCGGACGTGTTTTAGATCCCCCAGAATCGGTTCAAATACAGGGGTGTACCGCTCTTCAAAGAGAAGAAGCCTGGCTCCCGACTGGTTGAGGATGAAAAGGGCTTCCGGACTTTTTAGCCTGAAATTCATGGGAACACAGATCGCTCCGAGTTTCAGGATGGCCAGGTATTGTTCGAAGTACTGCCACCGGTTGTTTTCAAACAGCGCAACGCGATCTCCCTTTTTGATTCCACAATTCTTAAGGACCCACGCCAGTTGATTGGCACGCTGATCGATACTTTTGTAGGTCATTCGGACCTTGCCGTCCCCGGAAACCACGAGTTCCCTGTCCGGAAACTTCCCTATGGATTCGGACACATGTTCCAGGATATTGTTCTTTTCATAAACAACCGCTCTGTAGG
>DIKO01000020.1 GCA_002423615.1 Desulfobacteraceae bacterium UBA5616 | reverse complement strand
GAAGCGCAGCGCAACCCATCACACACACTGTATTTCCGGCACAGCACCCTGTGAATACCTCGCTGCTATTCGCCGTAAAGTTCTTTGTACCCCATGCGAAGATCCCGCTTCAGCACCTTGCCGCTGGGAAGCTTGGGCAATGCTTCCACGATGACCGCTTTTTTGGGCACCTTGTACCCGGCCAGACCGTCCTTGCAGTACTGGACGATCTCCTCGCCGGTCACCGTCTGATTCAACAGCGGCACCACAAAGGCGGTCACGGCTTCGATCCACCGGGGGTGAGGGATTCCCACCACCACCACTTCAGCCACCCTGGGGTGTCTGGCGATCCACTGTTCGACCTCGAGAGAAGACACGTTCTCGGCACCGGATTTCACCATATCCTTTTTCCGGTCCACGAAATAATAAAACCGTTCCTCATCCATGACGGCAAGGTCCCCGGTATGGTGCCACCCGTTTTTAAAGGTTTCCGCAGTCTTCTGCGGCTCCTTGTAATACCCCTGCATGACGGCCGGGCTCCGCACCGCCATCTCGCCGATTTCACCCGGCGGCAGTTCATTGTCCGATTCATCCACCACCTTCATTTCCACCATGGCATGGGATTGGCCGATGGCCTCGGCCCCTTTGAAACGTTTGTCCCCTTCCTTCATTTTCCTCAGCAGGTCCGGTGATTTCAGGGTCGTGCCCAGAGGGGTGATTTCCGATTGCCCGTAGTAATTCTGGAATGCCGTCTCAGGCAGAAGGCCCATGATTTTTTCCATCATGGCATCGGTGGTGGGGCTTCCGTAAAGGTTCACCATGCGAAGGGAGCCAAACAGCCTCCGGATCAGATTCTCGCCGTCCGGGGCCTGCAGCAGATTGGCCAGGACGGTGGGGGCCAGGTTGGCGTCGGTGATGTTATAGGTTTCAAAGGCTTTCATCACCAGAGGGGGCTCGGGCCTGTGCAGCATGATGGTGGTGTTGGCCGTGGTCATGGCCGAGAACAGGGATGAATGCCCTGCGACATGAAAAAGCGGCACCACACCCAGATTCACCGAGTCTTCCCGGATATAGGTTCCGAAGTCAATAAAAGCGTTCATGATGCAGGCATGCCAGTTGGCATGGGTATTCAGGACGCCCTTGGGCATGGCTTCGGTGCCGCTGGTATACATCATGGTCAACACGTCTTCGCCCTGGATCATCACATAGGGCTCATCGTCCGAACAGGATTCGCCGCATAAATCGTCGAAATCGATCCATCCCTGAGGGAGCGGGGTTTCGCTGTTCAGATTGATCATGACAAAGTGGGAAACACTCGGCAGTTCATCCTGAATCGCCAGGATTTCAGGAGACAGATCATCTTCCACAATGACCATTTTCGGTTCGCTGTGATGGATGAGCATTTTGATTTCCCTGGATTTCAGGGCGAAATTCAAGGGGGTGATCCAGACGCCGATTTTGGCGCAGGCCATTATATAAACGACGAACTGGATGCAGTTGTAGGACACCATGGTCACGCGGTCCCCTTTGCGGATGCCCTTTTCCAGAAGGGCGTTTGCAAACCGGTTGGCCTTCTGGTTCAGCTCGGCATACGTGAATTCCCCTCTTTTTTCACCCCGGTAGTGATAAATAATGGCGGTCTTATCGGGTTTGTTCAACGCCACACGCCTGAAAATATCTCCCACGCAGAATCTCCGCATCACATTGTCGGCAAGATCTTTATCCATGTTACCCTCCTTTTTGATGTATTTCAGTTTGTACTCAAACTCTATAAGCCCTCGACCTTTGGAACCCTGGCCGAGGAAACAGCCCAATACAATAAACCGGCGGCCACCAGGGAAGCCAAGATGCATCCTGAGAAAAGCACGGTGTAATTTCCCAGGGTTTCATAGGCAATCCCGGCCAGAACCGGGGCGATGGCCGTTCCCATGGAAGCCCCCATGGAGATCCCCCCGTAAATGGCGCCGAAGGACCCGACGCCGAAAACATAGGCCACCACCACGGGGATGACGGCCGCATGGCCGCCCATGCAGAAGCCGAAGACCACCGCGGAAACCCAGACCATGGCATTGGAATGGGTCATCAGCAGAAGGGCCATACCGATGACCTGAAGGGCGGCACATAACGGGGCAATAATCCTGGGGGATAATTTGTCTGAAAAATACCCGAAAAAAAGTTTTCCGGCACCGCCCGCCCCGCCGGTCAGTCCCAGTGCGGCTGCCGCCACGGCAACGGAAATTCCCTTATCCGTCAGATACACGATCTCATGGGTCAAAACGGAACAAAAGGCGATGTGGATGATGAGGTAAGACAGACCGATCATCCAGAAATGAAGGGACCGTACGGCCTGGGTCGGGGTCCAGCTGAAGTCGGGTATTTCTTTCGAATCCCGGCCGGGTGGTTTTCCGGAGTCGGCCGGAGAACCCGATTCCGGGATTCTCCCGTCGGGAAGCAGGCCCATCTGTTCCGGCCTGTCTCTCATGACAAAAAGCACCAGGGGCGGCACAAGTCCCCAGGTCAGCAGTCCGAGAAACAGATAAGTGGACCGCCACCCGAAATGTGCCAGGATCATCCCGCCCAGGGGGGTGATGATCAAGGCCCCCAGGGAAATGCCCGTCATGGCGATCCCCATGGCCGTCCCCCGTTTCCGGTGAAACCAGTTGGCCAGGGCCGTATTGATGGGAATCAGGCCGCATCCGGAAAACGCCAGGCCCTGAAAGAAGTACAGGGCGTAGATCTGCCACAGAGCGGTGGCGCGTCCCAGAATCATGAACGCCAGTCCGCCCGCAACAGCGCCGATGCCGATCAGTCTCCTCGGCCCGAAACGGTCCGTGAGCCGGCCGACCACCGGGGAGGCAAACCCATAGGTCAGAAGATAGATGGACAGGGCCACGGACACTTCCGACCGGCTCCATCCGAATTCCTTTAAAAAGGGATCATAAAAAATCCCGAAAATGTAAAACATGGCGCCGGATTGAATCAGCGCCGCCGGCATCATGGAGATGACGACCCACCATCCGTAATAGATTTTCCGCTTCATCCACAGGCTTTCTGCTTCCAGGTGAATTCAAAACCATGCCGGGGCGGCCGGAGAAGGACTTCGATCCAGCATGAGGTTTATCCATCGAAGATCCTTTTGGATGCGGCCGGCAAAGGGCGAGTTGGGGTACGGCCCCAAATCAGTAGGAGCGGGGCAGCCCCAGGCCCATTTGCCCCACGATGTTCATCTGCGTCAACGTCGTTCCGGCGGCGTTTCGCATTCCGGGGCTGGAAAAGTAAATGCCTTCAAACGCGCCTTTGAGCTTCGTCCACCGGTTGTCCTTGTCAATGGGCGCAATCTGGGAATAGGCCCCGATCAGATTTGTCCCGGTAATGCCGATGAGTTCCGTCAGGTTGTCGTTGTTGTACTTGTCGCGGCTGTATTCATAAGGCGTGGGCATGCCGGCGCTCTCGCGCCAGATGGTTTCGAAAACGCATTGACGCATGGCCCGGATGTTGGAAGCCAGTTCCGCCAGAAAATGCCGGAGTTCGGCATTCTTCATCTGACCGGTTTCCCTGGCATAGTGGACCAGTTCGTCCAGGTAGCGCTGCATGGACCCTGTTGCCGAAATGGGCCGGACGCTTCTTTCAAAGGCCAGGGCTTTCATGATGTGATACCAGCCCCTGTTCTCCTCGCCCACCAGGTTGGCGACCGGAACCCGGACATTGGTGAAGAAAATTTCATTGAAATAATGGAACCCCATGAGGTTGTAAATGGGAAGGACCTTGACGCCGGGGTCTTTCATGTCCACGATGATCAGGCTGATCCCGTCATGTTTCTTGGATGCGCCGGGATTGGTCCGGCAGGCCAGCCAGCACCACCTGGCCCGGTGGGCCGCACTGGTCCAGACTTTCTGGCCGTTGATCACATATTCATCCCCGTCCCGGACCGCCATGGTGGACAGGCTCGCCAGATCGCTGCCCGAATCGGGCTCGCTGTAGCCGGTACACCACACGCCGTCTGAAGACCCGGAGGCGATCAGGGGGAGGTGCTTTTCCTTCTGTTCCTTTGTCCCGAACAGCATCAGGGAGGGCCCCACCCATCCGGTTCCCGAAACCCCCATGCCCACGCCGGGGATGGCCCAGTACCCCACCTGCTCGAAAAACGCCAGCCGTTCCTCGACGGATGCGCCCAGCCCACCATATTCCCTTGGCCAGGTAAGGGTCAGCCATTTTTTTTCGGCGAGTTTCCGGGCGATTTCCATGATAAACTTGAAGTGTTCATCGGAATGTTCTTCCTGGTACTGAACCAGGATTTCGTCGTGGAGGGTCTCCTTTTTTACAAACTCGCGCACCTCTTCCCTGAGCTTTTCCGCCTTATCCCCAAATTTAAAATCCATTTGACCTTCCTTTCAATGGTTTGAAACCCTGCGCCGGTAACCCTTTCCCCCCGGAAGCATCAAACCCGTTGCGGCCGGGGGAAAGCAGGAAAATCTTTACAAAATCAAGTCCGGTATGTCATATTGAATTTCAAATATCTGTAGCGTAAACGAAAAATCAGCGCAAGGCCAAATATGGGCGATTTCAAAAATCCGGCATTCTTTGGTGCTCCATGGCCAAATTTCGGCGACGTATGATCCAATGTCTACGCATAATTCAATGCCCGGTGAAAAGGAGGAAATGCCGTTGAAAAGAATAATTTTAGGAAACACCGGACTTGAGATCAACCGCATGGGATTCGGCGGAATTCCCATCCAGCGGGTCAAGGAAAAAGAGGCCGTCGACACGGTACTGCATGCCATCCGTTCCGGGGTTGACTTCATCGACACGTCCCGGGCCTACAACACCAGCGAACGGCGGATCGGAAGGGCCTTGAAGGAAACCGACGGGAAAGTCGTCATCGCCTCGAAATCCCAGAGCAAATCCGCGGACGGTCTGCTCAAAGACCTTGAAACCAGCTTAAAGGAACTTCAGGTGGGCCATATCGACCTTTACCAGACCCATTTCGTCAGGGATGAAAAAGATTACCGGGCGGTTATCGGCCCGAACGGCGCTCTGGAAGGGTTGCTGAAAGCGAAGGACCAGGGGCTGATCCATCATATCGGCCTTACCAGTCACAGCCTGGACCTGCTGGATACGGTGATCGAAGAAGGCCTGTTTGAAACCGTCATGGCCTGTTTCAGCTTTCTGGAACCGGCCGCCGAAGACAACGTCATTCCCAAAGCCCTGGCCAAAAATATCGGCGTCATCGCCATGAAGTCCTTTTCCGGCGGCATGATCGACAATTCCCGGCTTGCCCTGAAATTCGCCCTGTCCCGCCCCGGTGTCGTGCTGATTCCGGGTGTGGAGAACAAGGACCTGTTCGATGAAAACTGGAAGATATTTGAAAGCGGTGCCTGGGAATTAACTCCCGGGGAAGAAGCGGAAATCGCCGAAATCCGGAAAAAGGCGGACCGGGTGTTCTGCCGCCGCTGCGACTACTGCCAGCCCTGCACCGAACATATCCCCATCCAGCATATTCTGGGCATCAAGTCCATGGTCAAACGAATGGGGCCGGAATTTCTGGAACGCGGCATGATAAAGGCAGGCCTGGAGCTGGCGTTGAACTGCACCCAATGCGGCGAATGCGCAGCCCGGTGCCCGTATGGGCTTCCCATTCCCGAGCTGATCCGGGAAAATCTGGAATGGGTCGAGGATTTGGAGAGTGAACTGTGAACTGTGAACGGTGAACAGGTTTAAAGCTGCTCTTCAAAGCCACAGAACGGCTGCCTGGGATTCGGTTGTCTTGAATTCCGGATCTCCGGTAAGGATCACGGCGGTAAGCTCGATTGCTGTGGATATGACGAAAGCATCGGCATAGGAAACAGGGTGCCGGGCTTTCACGCGGGCGGCAGCTATCACGCGTTCTTTGGTTACGTCAATCAGTTCGACGGGCAAGCTGGGGATGAATTCGGTAATCTCACCGGCTCTATCTTACCCTTTTCTTTCCTCTGCCCTGTCCGCCAACAGGGCCGCTGTAAGGGACTCCCCCCCAGCCAGTTTGCCGTAGAACTCGTCCACAGGGTCGCAGGTCTGAGGTGTCAAAACGATTTTACCTTCCGTTTCGGTAACTTTAACCTTCGTGCCTGGTCTTAATCCGATTTTTCGCCTGATTGAGGATGGAATGACAACCCAGCCCTTGGAAGACACTGTGACAATTGCTGAATGAATGGTGTTCATAAAAACCTCCAAATGTAATACGATCTGTGCGATAAACGTATAACATTTGTCTGGTTGATTCAAGGGGAGGATAAACGGCCTGCCCATTCCCGAGCTTCATTCAGGAAAACCTGAAGTGGGTCAGTGACCTGAAAACATGACCCAGACCGGTTTGATCGGTTCCGATTCTCTGTATTTTATTTTTGTCCTATCTTTTACCATTTTTTAAATATGTTTCAGTAAAGAATCGCGATTTAGCATTCTTCCAACGCCGCACCATATAAGAATTGTGCAAGGGACAGAGAACAAACCATCCACGGCATAATGCCACCCCAAATGAACCGATCCGATCAATACGATACTGGCGTAGATGAACAGCAATTTACTTAACAGCGGGCTAATATTTCGGGCACTGAGAGCAAATAACGTAGAAGTTGCTACATGTAAGCTTGGCATAGCTGATATACCGCCCCCATAATCGAAATAATTGTGTGCAAATCCCGACCAGAGTTTTTCCTGAAGAACCAAAGACGACAGGGTATTATAGTTATTGATCTTTTGAAGATAGTCGAACAGTGGTTTATAAGGACTCACCAAACCGGTAATGCGATCAAAATAACATGGACCTGCTGATGACATCAGCACCGCCAACAGGTTACCGATAATAGCCCAAACCAAAATATAGCTAACAAAAAACCGTACACGGATTTTTAGTGAGTGTTTCCCCTGTGCATGCCATAATACCATGAGCAATAACATATAAAGCCATACGTCATGATAAAGCCAATCTACAGCTACCGTAACCCAAGGGTAACCGATTATAGGTTGCAACAACTGCCATGGTGCAACACCGACAAAAAGGCTCCGATCTATTGAACAAAATACCGCGTCAAATTGAAAATAATGAATCTCGGGGATAAGCCGTTTGAATGAACTATAAACTGAATATACGATTGGAATTATTATTATAACCGGGATGGAAAAGATCAAGCGATCTGTTCGCAGGAGATGACGTGAATAGCCGCGGGCAATTTCTTTGAACAAGCGATCAGGGCGAATAAATACCATCACATATACTGGATAGAAATATAAAAAACCGAAAAACAGAAACAGGTATATTACAGATGATACTCCTATATATTTATCAAAAACAATTTGCCTACAATCAAGGATTACATAAGTTATAAAGCAGGTGATTCCAATGTATGATAGGGAAAAACCAAACACCCACAATAAAGCACGAAGGCAGGGTTTAAGCTTTATCGTCTGTACTTGGTTCTGAAAGGGCATTAATTTGCGATGCCAACTTCACTGGATTTGATAGATGCATTTAAATCCCCCCCCCAAACAATTTCATATCTTTCATACCGGCAATAGTCTGAAACTCGAAGGAGCATAAATGCCTTATCGTATTAAGAATTACGATTGCGATATTTTTAACTGCCGCTTTATTAAGATAAACCCTCAGGATCAAGAATTATAACGTAAAAACTTGATTATTCAGCTTCAAATTCTCTGGAACACGTTGATATGGCGGACCAGGTCCTGGCCGATGACCACCCGGATTTCGGGGCCGCTTTGTTCGTCATCTGAAATTTGCTGCAATGTCTGGCGGCCCGGGAGCTTACGCGCGGCCAGACGGGCTTCCTCGATATGCCCGCTGCGGTAATAAATGATCGTTTCCCGATGGTTGAAACGGTCGGCATTGGTGAGGTACATGAAGGCAAACCGGTTGTCGTTCAGGTAGTTTCCCACTTTTTTGGCCATCCGCCGGACGCCGTTTCCGTTGGAGACTTCGATCATGGTTCTCCGGAGGACCGGTTTATTCCGGGAGACCTGACTGCTTTCTGTCCTGATTTCGGTTGAAGGCACGGGCGCAGGCTCCTTTTTCGCGAATTGATCCAGAATTTTCCGGACTTTCTCCTGAGGATCGGTATTATCCCGGACGGCTGCTTCGGCTTTTCTTTCACGGGTTATTTCGGCGGCCTTGGCCAGGTGAACCGCGGCAACATCCTTCTTGTCCACGACCCGGGCCATGTTCAGATGGGCCCGGTTCTCGCCGCCGGCTGTTTTGAACTCGGTAAACGCCTTGTCATGCTCGCCTTTTTGCGCATAGGCCAACGCCAGATTGTTGTGGTAACGGGAATTCCCGGCGTTTAGGGCAATTGCCTTTTGATAGGTTTCAATCGCCCGGTCCAGCTTGCCCTGCTGAAAAAGGGCATACCCGAGGTTGTTCAGAACATACGGCAGATCCGGATTCACCTTCAGTGCGGTTTCGTACAATTCAACAGCCTTGGCATGGTCCCCCAGGGCGTCATAGGAAACCCCCATTCCGTTTAAGGCTTTGACGAATTTGGGATCGATGCGCACGGCGGTCCTGAATTCTTCTATAGCCAGGACGTGCTTTTTCCGCTGTTGAAAAAAACAGGCCATTGAATAATGAGAGGACGCATCCCCGAGATAAGGCCGGATGCTGCTCATGAATTCGGCCGATTCCTCGGCGGATGGATCAAAGCGGCTGAAGGTGTTTCCTTTGAAATGGCTGCATGCGGAAATCAGGCCGGCCGTGAGAAAGCAAAAAATCAAGCACAGGATCAACAGGGTTTTCTTTTGCATCATGATCACCTCATCATTTGGATTTCAGGGCGCCCGCGGTCGCCGAAACCACGTATTTTTCCGGTATCCATCTGTCCTTGCCGATATTGACCCAGCCGGATTTCCGGTCTTTCGCAAAAACAAGGGCGCCTTTGGAAAGAACGCCGACAATATCATCTCCATAGGCCGGTCCGGAGTGGATGCTGACTTCCCCGGACACGACCATATCCCCGGCCCCGGGTTTGTGAAAAGCCGCGCTGTCGGGCAGGATACCCGCCGAGGTCCGGTTTGTGTAAAACTGATGGCCCAGATCCGAAATCACGGGAAGCACGAATAAAACACACAGGGCCAACGTCAGGGCCGACGGCGGCAGACCCGTTCCGGTATTTTCTTTTTGGGGTTGAGCCGCATAAAAAGTGGTGCTGAAGGGATCCGGCCGTTTCACCATCCCGTTTTCCTGCAGGGCAAGGCCCCTTAGCAGGGAATAGGTGAGAAAAACCTGAAAAAACAGCATCACCACGGCGAAACCATGGAAAAAAACCATTTGTTCCCGGGTGATGGAAGACGTGGATTTTAACAGGATCAGAACGCCGAGACCGCAGGCGGCGAACAGCAGGTGGAGGGTTTTGGTCCCCACACGGTTTTTGCCGACCAGCAGCACGATGGCGTAAACCAGGCTCCAGATGAAGAAAGCCAGGATAAAATTCGGATTCCGCGCAAAAGGCATCACGGCTTCCACGCTCAGACCGGCAAGTTTTGACACCACCAGGTTTACGGCCAGCATGGGGTTGGCCGGGTGGAATTTGAACAGCAGAAAGGACCCCTGTTGGGCCGAGCCTGTGGAACCGGACAATACGGCCAGAACGCTCGAAGAAAAAATCCGGAACCCCTCCAGGTCGGCCAGAATCAGCACGGCAAGCGCCAGGAACAGGACCCATGCGAAAATGGCCGGCTTTCGCCTTTCCGACTTGACCAGGTTTTCAAGGGAGGCGATTCCCGCGCCCACCAGCCAGATCGCAAGCAGGCAGAAAACAAGGGCCCCCAGCCACCAGGTCATAAAACCATCAAACACCGTGTTCCCGTTCAGCGCCTCCATCACCCTGCCCCACAACCAGACCCCCAGCAAGACCAGGGCTCCGGTCAAGGCGAAATTTCCTGTCACGGACATTCCCTTGCCAGCCTTTTTGAGGAAATACCCTGCTGCTGTGATGTATTTTCTGAACGATCCACGACCCGTATCAAAGGCGTCGTCTTCTTCGATATGGTTTTCATCTGTGAATATCCATCCGGGACGGTTCATTTGACAATCCCCACTTCCACCTTTTTAAGGTTCTCGTTCGCCTTGACATAAAACTTCGGGCTGCTGGCGATGGCCTGATTGAAATATTTTGCCGCTTCCTGGTATTGGCCGGCCGCCATGTACAGGCATCCCAGGTTATTGCCGGCCTTTGCGCTGTCCGTGCCTTTTTCGAAAGCCTCCAGGGCCGCATCATACCGGCCGGTCTTTGCCAGGGCCAGGCCCAGGTTGTTATAGGCCTTTTCCCTGGGTGCCCCGTTTTCCAGGGCTTTTTTAAACGCGGTGACGGCTTCTTCGTAACGGCCGGCCAGGGAAAGGGAAACCCCCAGGTTGTTGTGGAGCATCCCTTCAGACGGCTTCAGGGAAATCGCCCGGGTGTATTCCTTGAACGCCAGGTCGTATTTATTCTGAAAATCGTAAATATTGCCGAGAAAATTATGGGCCTTCCAGAGGCCGGGCTTCAACTCCAGGGCCTTGTGCAGATGGGTTTCGGACTCCGGGTATTTTTTCATCCGGAAAAGCGCTTCGCCAAGACCCTCATGGGCCTGGGCATGTTCCGGCTCCTTATCGAGAACCTTCTGAAATTCCTTGGACGCGTCTCCGGGCTTGTTTGAAAGCAGGAAAAGCAGTCCGTTTTTATAATTCACCCGGATGTTGTCCAGATTTTTTTCAAGGGCTTTTTCATACTGGACAAAGGCCGTGTAAAAATTGCCGTTCCGGAAGGACATGTCTCCGGAGGCTTCGTAATCCTCGGCGGTCATTTCGGGAAGTTTGGCTGTCAGGGCCGGGTCATCGGGATTTTGAGCAAGATCTTTAGGGAAAGGGTTTTTCATCTCCGGCCGGGAAAGGGTCCCGTAGGGGTTCATCATCTGGGAATCTTTTTGGGAGGAGGCGCAACCGGGGAGGAATCCGGCAAAGACGATGATGGAAAGGCTAATAAAAAAGCGTAAAATAACACCGGACGTCATTTTCATATATCAATCCTTATAAATACAGCGACATAAATTATTTCACCGGGCCTTCTAGAATCCGTAGGATGGGTGGAGCCTGCGAAACCCATCACCCCATATTTTCAGGCAATTCAAGCAATGATGGGTTTCGCTTCGCTTCACCCATCCTACAACTTCAGCGTAAATTCGTAATCGAAATTCCGACCCGGAACACTTGGTTCTGTTTAATACCCCTTGTTTCCGGTTCATACGGATCTACCCTATTTATCCATAAACACGCGAAAAACCTGAATCAGGGCAGACCCGATGGCCATTATGAAAAAGGACGGGAAAAAACAAAATGCCAGGGGAAAAATCAGTTTTGTCCCCATTTTCGCGGCCAGTTCCTCGGCCCGCTGCTGCCGGGTGGTCCGGAAAGTATCGGAATAAACCCTCAGGGCCTGGGCGATGCTCGTGCCGAACCGGTCCGTCTGGATGAGCAGGGTGGACAGGCTCTTGACGTCATCGATATCGGTCCGTGTCGCCAGATTTCTCAGGGCGCTCGTACGTGCTTTTCCGGCCCTGAGCTCGAGATTCAGCAGCTTAAATTCATCCGCCAGTTCCGGATGGGTCAACCCGATTTCCTCGCCCACCCGGTGGATGGACTGGTCCAGGCCCATGCCCGCCTCCACGCAAACCACCAGCAGATCCAAGGCGTCCGGAAACCCCCGGGTAATTTTTGTCTTACGTTTGCCGGTCCGGACCCTAAGCCAGATGTCCGGAAAAAACCATCCTAGTCCGGCAACCAAGATGACAAGGTAGACCAGGATCAGCGCATTCAGGGTTTTGAGGAACAGCACCGCAAAAACCACAAAACTCAAGCCCAGTAAAGCAGCCAGAAGGATTTTGGCCCCCCAGAAAATGGATAAGGCGTTTTCCCCCCGGAGCCCGGCCCTCACTAATTTCAGCCTTTTTCCTGCGTCCTTTTCCGGTTTTCCGGACATGATTTTCATACCCATAGACGCGAGAAAATTTGTAAAAATCCCACCTGGTTTTTCGGTTTGTCCCGGTTCCTGGGAGAAGGGGGCCATGGAAGACCACTGGTTTTCCTCGGCCCGGATTTTTTTCACCCTCTCTTTTTTTTCCTGCACCCGGGAAAGGTGGATGAAAACTCCCGCAAAAACCAGGCACACGACCAGAAAAGCCAGACCTGAGAGGATCAACGGAATGTTGGATTCCAAAGCCGTCATTTTATTTCCTTAATTTATACGTCCACATTGATGATCCGCCGGATGATGAGCGTCCCTACAACCATCATGACTGCGGCTCCGGCCAGCAGGGCGTTTCCGATGGGATCATCCAGAAGCACCTGGACATAGGGGCGGTTAATCATGTAAAGACCAATGAACATCAGGATGGGAATGGCCACCAGGACGATGGCGGTCATCCTGCCTTCGGCGGTGAGTGTCCTGACCTTGCCCCTGAACTTGAACCGTTCCCGGATCAGGCTTGCCAAACCTTCTATGATTTCGGCCAGGCTCCCCCCGGTTTCCCGCTGGAGAATCACCGAGACCACGAAAAATTTCAAATCCGGACAGTCCACCCGTCGTGAAAGGTTCTTGAGGGCATCCGGAACGCTCAACCCGAAATTAATCTCATCGAGGGTTTCATCAAACTCCGGGCCCAGGGGGTCGTCGAATTCTTCGGAAGCAAACTTCATGGCACTGGTGAAGGCGTGTCCGGCCTGAAGGGCTCTGGCAATGAGCCCCAGCGCATCGGGCAGTTGCTTTTCAAATTTGGCCATCCGCTTTTTCTTCTTCATCAGCACATAAAGAAACGGCAGGGATCCCAGGGCCACGGCAATCATCAGCGAAAACACAGGATTTCTGGTGAGAACCGAACCGAGCAGAAATCCGGTAAGTCCCAGGAAGGCGCCGAGGATCATGAAAAACCCGGCGGTCGCCTGGAGGTCGGCCTGCCGGATCAATTCATCCAGGCGCAGGATGCCGGGAATAAAGGGCAGGACCTTGTTGAGAAACGGAACGTCGCTGAAGGTTCTGTTTTTCAGCAGGTTCCGGGCAGGATCTGCGGAATCCATGGAATCGCTGGAATCCAGGACGCTGAGCCGTTTTCTGATCTTTTTGCGGTCCGGATAACGGATTATCCTGGAGGCATATAAAAACAGCTCCAGGACAAAAAGGGAAATCACGAAAAGGACCACCCCCAAAACGAGAATATTCATTGCGCTCTTCCTTTGTTCAGACTTCCACGATATTTTCCGGGTCGAAGATTTCCGCTGAAACCCGGACGCCGGCTGCCATGAACCGTTCGATGAATTTGGGCCTCACCCCGCAGAAGGCGAATCTTCCCCGGACCTTGCCTTCAGGCGTGACGCCCTGCTGCCGGAATGAAAAGATCTCCTGCATAGTGATGGTCGGGCCCTCCATCCCGGTGATTTCCTGGATGCTGATCATCTTCCTGGTGCCGTCGGTCAACCGGGCCAGATGAATCACCACATCGATGGCCGAGCTGATGTATTTTCTAAGGAACTCGGCCGGAATGTCGAAATTGGCCATGGCCACCATGGTTTCCAGGCGCATCAAAGCATCCCTGGGGGAATTGGCATGAATGGTGGTCAAGGACCCGTCATGGCCGGTGTTCATGGCCTGGAGCATGTCAAAGGCCTCCTTGCCCCGGACTTCGCCGAGGATGATCCGGTCGGGCCGCATCCTCAGACTGTTGATGACCAGTTCCCGCTGGGTGACTTCCCCCTTGCCTTCGATATTCGGAGGCCGGGTTTCCAGCCGGACCACATGGTCCTGCTTGAGCTGGAGTTCAGCGGAATCCTCGATGGTCACCACCCGTTCCTGGGGGGGGATAAACCGGGACATCACGTTTAAAAACGTGGTCTTTCCACTGCCGGTTCCTCCGGAAATCAGGACGTTCAGCCGCGATTTGACGATGCCTTTGAGCACCTCCCCGATCTGGGGGGTGAGGGTTTTGAATCCGAGAAGATCTTCCAGTTCCAGGGGGTCCACGGAAAACCGCCGGATGGAGAGAATTGGGCCGTCCAGGGCCAGGGGCGGTATGATGGCGTTGACGCGGGAGCCGTCCAGGAGCCTGGCGTCCACCATGGGCGAGGACTCGTCGATGCGCCGGCCCACGGCCGAGACGATCTTATCGATGATCCGCCGTAAATGTACGTCATCCTTGAACCGCACATCCGTGGGCTCCAGCTTCCCAAAACGTTCCACATAGACTTTTTGATAGGTGTTGACCAGGATGTCCGATATGGTGGGGTCCTGAAGCAGAGGCTCCAGAGGCCCGAAACCCAGCACCTCATCCAGGATTTCGTTGAACAGCCTTTCTTTTTCAATGGCGTTCAGGGGCATGGACTGAAGATTTTCCTTCAGGATCTTGTCCACGATCCCTTTAAGTTCCGGCTTGAGGATGCTGGGGTCCACCCTATCCAGAACAGACAGGTCCAAGACATCCAGGAGCCGGTCATGGATCCGGCTTTTGAATTCAAAATACTCATCCGAAACGAATTCCCGTCTGCTTCCAACCAGGGCCGTATTGTCCGATTTCATAAGAACCATCTCTTTCGTCCTGCGCCCGAACCCCGGCGCTATCTAAAGGAAAAAAATCCTTTGCCTTTTTTTTTCTTTCGCTCGTCTATTGCCGGGCTCCCGGAAAGGCTCTCCGCCAGTTCGATGAGATTGCGCGTAATCGGGGCTTTGGGCGAAATATCGTTCAGCGCTTTTCCCTGGTTGATGGCGGACATGGTCGTATTGAAATCATTGGGGATCTCCCAGAAAATATCATTATTGATGCTATTCTTCGCCTCTTCCAGGGAAATATCCGAATTTTTCATATACCGGTTGATGATGATTTTAACCCGGTCTTTTTGCGCCAGCCCCTGGGAACTCAAGGATCGGATCAGCTTGTTCGTGTTGGCCAGGCAGGGAAGGCTGAGCAGGCTGACCATGAGCACCTGGGTGGACATCTCGATGGATTTAAGGGATGCCTTGTCCAGAGACTGCCCCCCGTCGATCACCACATAATCAAAGTTCTTACGCATCAGGTCCAGAAGATTTCCCATGATTTCGGGCGTTGCCGGGGGATGGCCGTTCAGATACCCCGGAGACGGGAGGATATGAACCCCTGAAGAATGCAAGGTCAGGATATTCATCAGGAAGGTGGCGTCCAGCCGCTGGATGTTTTTAACGATCTCCCCCCAGTGATAAACCGGTTTGAGGGACAAAAACAGGGGAACCTCGCCGAACACGGTGTTCAGATCCACCAGCGCAACGGAATTCCCATCTTTTTTCCCGGCGAGAATCGATGCCAGGTTCACGGCAATCGTGGTTGTACCGACCCCTCCCTTGGCGCCCATCACATGGATGACCTCCCCCTTGGTATGCCGGGCGTTGATAACAGGGTGTTGGGCCTGATCAGCTCTGGCCTTGAAAGATTCCAGGGCTTCTCTGACTTCCTCCGGATCAATGGGCTGAAAAAAGAAAGCCTTTGCCCCGGTCTTGAAGGCCTTCAGAAGCAGGTCCGTATCCTTGGTTTTTGCGGTGAGAAAAATCTCTCCAACGGTATTTGAGGTCAGCAGGGACTGAAGCGTTTTAAATTCCTCATTAAAATTTTCGCTCAGCTCGAAGATCAGAAGATCGGGACTTTCTTTACCTTCCGACCCGACAATCCGAAGTCCACCGCCGGCAATAACCATGGATTCAAGTTCATTGGAAAGTTTCGCGTCTTTGGTTTCGATTTTAACGGATAGTTTTGAATTTATCATAATAATTTCTTTATTCTCTTATCTCCGGGTACACCTTCAATTCAGTTGAACAACCTTGACTCAACTATTCCACGAGAACGGGGATTTTGGCAAGAACGCCGAAGTTATCGCCTCCTGTTGTTCCTTTAAGCTCATGTGGTTCGCAGGAAGGTACAAAATAAATGGTTTTTTGATGCCACCCATCAATTGGGTTTACTTCTTTTACATCAAGATTGAAATGCTCCACAAAGCTCGCCCATCTTTGTTCTCCAGGCATACTTTGGTCCACTGCCCAGCTTTCATATCTGCCGGATCCTTCTCCAAATCCTTCCATACTAATCGGCGCTCCTCCCGGCCTGTCGGGTGGAGAATTTGATGGTAGACCATCAATCTTACTAAGGTTGCCCTTGTCATTTACCCAGATGACCTTTACTGTCACTGCACCAACCACATCCTCACACGGACTTACAGTGCCATCATTATTGCAATTTATAACCGGCAATGTCATCTCCCAAGGTTTTGTTCCTCCATCGCTATTTGTCCACCAGCAATCCCAAAAATCGCTGAAAGCCGATTCGGCTTGCCCGTTAATCATCGATGTCGATTCAGCCTTAATAGTATACGGATTTCCGCCTGAACAAATAAGTGGCCGCACGCTCGCTGCATTAGCCGCTCCAGCGCAAGGCTGTAGAAAGTTGGTCCAGGCAGCAGTTTCCGCCGCAGAAGAATCGGTAACCATTCTCCCAACGTTACAGTTATAAGTGCCGGATTGGGTTATAGCGTCTTTGCAGATTGCAATCGGTTGATCAGCTTCTCCTGGATTTAATTCACCGGTAAACCCGATATAGCCTACGGCTTTGGCAGACATTATAAATTTGTCAAAACCAAAAATCCTGGCAAAAAAAGACGCTGCTGGTGAGTCCCCCTCCCCCCCCCC
>DIKO01000059.1:4434-9100 GCA_002423615.1 Desulfobacteraceae bacterium UBA5616 | reverse complement strand
GAACAAGGCGGGTTTAATATGTACAATTTGGATTTTTCGAGTTCTGATCACATACTTGAACCATCATTCCCAAGGAGGAACCATGAAAAAAATTGCCTTGACCGTGGTTGCGTTTTTATGCGCAGTCTGTTTGGTTCTGCCCGGCGCATGGGCCGCTGAATCGGTAAAAGTCGGCGTTGTTTTGCCTTTAACCGGCGACCAGGCCAAATTCGGAGAGGTTGAAAAACTGTCTTTTGAAATGGCGGCCGAAGAAATCAACGCCGCCGGCGGCATCAACGGAAAAACTATGGAACTGCTGATCGAAGACGATACGGGCAGACCCGAGGTCGGTCGATCGGTGGTGGAAAAGCTGATCACCAAGGACAAGGTGGTGCTGGTCGGCGGCGGTTACAGCAGCTCGGTGACCTATGCCGCGGCCGGCGTCTGCCAGCAGAAAAAAGTCCCCTTTCTGGTCAACACCGGATCGGCCGACAACATCACCTCTTCCGGCTGGGATTATATCTTTCGTTTAAATCCGCCGGTCAGCGAATATTCCGGCGCCATCGAGTCGCTGCTTGAAACAGTCATTAAACCCCAAACCGTGGCCATTTTGTATGAAAATTCCCTGTTCGGCACCAGTGGAGCCAAGTCCTTTGAGAGCAGCTGCGAGAAGCTGGGCTACAAAGTCGTTCTGAAGGAAGGATACGAACACGGCGGCATCGACTACAAACCGGTTCTGATTCAGGTTAAGCAACTCAATCCGGATATCGTCTACATGATCTCCTACATTATGGATGCCTCCTTGCTGATGAAACAGGCCAAGGAACTCAAGCTGACCCCCAAAATTTTCATGGGCGGCGCCGCGGGATTCACCCTGCCGGAATTTGTAACCAATGCTGGCGTAGCCTCGGAAAAAGTTGTTTCGGCCACCCTGTGGCATCAGGTTCTGCCCTATCCCGGCGCCATGGACTATTATAAAAAATTTGTTGCCAAGTACAACAAGGACACCGAATACCACGGCGCCGAAGCCTATGCGGCGGCTTACGTGATCGCCGATGCGTTGAAGCGCGCCAAGTCTTTTGATCGCAAAGACGTTAAAGAGGCCCTTGCGGCGACTGACATGATGACCATCTTCGGGCCGGTTAAGTTCATTTCCTACGGGAATATGAAAAACCAGAACAAGCTTCCCACCTATGTTGTCCAGTGGATCGACGGCAATCTGGAAATGGTCTGGCCGGAGAATGTCGCCACCAAGCCCTTTTCGTATCCCGTGGACTGGATCAAAACCTGGGGCTATGTGAGCAATTAATTAATCATACCCGAAAAGGGCGAACTGGCAAGAGGTTCGCCCTTTTTTAATTTTCAATACGACCGTCGCTGGAAGTTTACCGAAAGGATCGCCCGATGGATGTCTTTCTCCAAACCCTGGTCGCCGGCCTGCTGATCGGCGGCATCTACAGCCTTATCGGCATCGGAATGACCTTGATCATGGGGGTTATGGGCATCATCAATCTGGCTCACGGCCAGTTGATGATGGTGGCCATGTATATTACGTTTGTGATATCGCATTATCTGCATATCGACCCCTATATTTCCCTCCTGGTCTCCATGCCGGCCCTGTTCTTTCTCGGCGCATTTCTGCAGAAATTTCTGCTCAACCCGCTGATGAAAGTCGAATCCATTCTGCCAGAAAACCAGGTATTGATGACCGTCGGCATCGGCATGGTTCTGGCTGAAATTGCAAGATTCATTTTCTCGTCCGATTACAAGACCGTTCAAACGCCATACGGCTCAAAGGCCTTATTTCTGGGAAGCATTTCATTTAATTTGCCCATGTGCATTGCTTTTCTCGTAGCCGTGGCTTTCACGATCGCTCTTTTCCTGTTTCTTCTGAAAACCGACATCGGGAGAGCCATCCGCGCCACCGCCCAGGACAAGGACGCGGCAACGCTGATGGGCGTCAACAGCAACCGGATCACCATTATTACCTTCGGCATCGGATCCGCGCTGGTGGCTGCGGCAGGATCGCTTCTGATTCCGATCTTCTATCTGTTTCCGGATATCGGCGGGCCGTTTACCTTAAAGGCTTTCGTTATTACGATCCTTGGCGGGCTGGGAAGCACGGTCGGCGCCATCATGGGCGGGCTGGTGCTGGGAATCGCAGAATCTATGGGCGCGACCTATATCGGAATGGGTTATAAAGAGATGGTCGGACTTGTGATCTTCGTGCTGGTGCTCGTGTTCCTGCCCGGCGGGCTGAAACGCTTGACAAAGATTTAGAGGCTTCGATGAAAAAAAATGTAATTCTTGCCATACTTGGAATCGTATTTCTGGCTTTCCCGCTGGTGATTAAATCCGATTACTACCAGCATCTGATCATCATCGCCCTGATGTGGGTGGTCATCGGTTCTTCGTGGAACCTTCTTGCAGGCTACACCGGTCAGGTTTCGTTCGGTCATGCCATTTTTTTCGGCATCGGCGCCTATACCGCAGGCATTCTCTTCAGCAAGCTCGGCATTTCTCCATGGTGGGGCATGCTGGCGGGCGGAATCTCCGCCATGCTGATCGGACTTTTTGTCGGCTGGGTGTGTTTTCGGCTGCGAGGTCCGTACTTTGCCCTGGCCACGCTGGCCGGCGGCGAAATTTTCCGCCTGATCGCCACCAACTGGGAAAGCCTGACCGAGGGCATGGTCGGAATTCTGATCATTCCCTCCTTTGAAAGCAAATTGCCGTATTATTATATCGCCCTGTTGCTGGCTGCGGGCTGTATTTTTGCAATTCATCTAATCATGCAATCCAAGTGGGGATACTACTTTGTTTCCATTCGTGAGAATCAGGATGCGGCGGAATCTTTGGGAATTAACACCACGCTTTACAAAAACGTTTCGCTGCTGGTGAGCTCTCTGTTTACCGGTATGGCCGGCGCCTTTTACATGAACTACATGGGTTTTATCGATCCCCAGGTGGTGTTTTCCCTGCATTATATTTCCATCATGTCGATTCTCGTTGGAATCGTCGGCGGTGTGGCCACCATCATGGGACCTGCGGTGGGCGCATTTGTCATGGTGGGTGTTCAGGAAACATTTCGAAGCGCTTTTTTCGGTATGGCCCCTCAGTGGATCAGCGAGGCCCACGCCCTTGTCTTCGGTCTCCTTGTCATCTTTGTCATCATGTTTCTGGCCAATGGTATTGTGGGCGATTGGGGCAAAATCAAACGCAATGTATTTAGAATCAAGGCATCCAGTTAATTAGGAGAGATCAATGAAACTCCTGGAAGTAAAAAATCTCACCAAAGCTTTCGGAGGGCTGAAGGCGGTTAACAACGTTTCATTTACCGTGGAAAAAGGAGAAATCCTCGGTTTGATCGGCCCCAATGGATCCGGAAAAACCACCACGTTCAACTGCATCAATCAGTTCTATCCCATCACATCCGGGGATATCCTTTTTAAAGGGAAAAGCATCAGTGCCTTAAAAACTTATGAAATCTGCAAGCTGGGCATCGGAAGGACCTTTCAGGTGGTCAAGCCGCTTGCCCGAATGACCGTCCTCGAAAATGTGACGGCATCGGCCTTCTGCCGTGTCGCCTCCATCAAGGGCGCCAAAGAAGTGGCCAGCGAGGTGCTTCAGTTCTGCAACCTTTGGAAGGATAAGGACAAACTGGCCAAAAGTCTTCCAATCGGCGGCCGAAAACGTCTTGAAATCGCTCGAGCGCTGGCCACCAGGCCGGATTTGCTGCTTCTGGATGAAACCGCTGCCGGTTTGAATCCATCGGAACTGGACGAAGCGATCGATCTGATCATTAAAATGCGTGAAAGCGGTATTACGATTCTGATTGTCGAACACATAATGAAAGTCATTATGACCATTTCGGATCGGATTCATGCGATTAATTTCGGCCAGACCATTGCCGAAGGAACCCCTGAACAAGTCGCCAACAATCCAGCGGTAATTGAGGCCTATCTGGGAGAGGAATATGCTCAAGGTTAACTCGATCAATGTTTATTATGGAGATTTACAGGTTCTCTGGGACGTTTCCTTTGAAGTGAAGGAAAAAGAAATTGTGGTGCTGGTGGGCGCCAATGGGGCAGGAAAGTCCACCACTATCCGTACTATTTCTTCCTTGCTGACCCCTAAAAGCGGATCCATCGAATTCAACGGAATAAGGCTGGATCGGCTTCCGCCCAACAAAATCATCGAACAGGGCATCGTTCATGTCCCTGAAGGCCGCCGCCTGTTTTCTGAAATGAGCGTAGAGGAAAACCTTATCATGGGATCGCTTTACGCTGAAGCCAAACACAAGCGTTATCAGACCATGGATTATGTATATACGCTTTTTCCGAGGCTCAAAGAGAGGCGAAAACAAATGTCCGGCACGCTTTCCGGCGGTGAACAGCAGATGCTGGCCATCGGAAGAGGCCTGATGTCCCTGCCCAAAGTAATGATGTTTGATGAGCCGTCGCTGGGACTTTCACCCCTTCTGGTTCAGGATGTTTTTAAATTGGTTCGCACGATCAATTCCGAAGGCGTAACAGTTCTTCTGGTCGAACAAAACGTGAGGCAAACCCTGGGCATGTGCCATCGCGCCTATGTTCTGGAAAACGGGCGCATCGTTCTGCAGGGAACCGGCCGCGAGTTGCTCGAAAACGAACAGGTCAAGGAGGCATTCCTTGGAATATAAAACCGGCTT
>DIKO01000059.1:0-4391 GCA_002423615.1 Desulfobacteraceae bacterium UBA5616 | reverse complement strand
TCGGAACGGTGCCTTCCTTGAAACACTCAAACAGGGTATTTCTGGATGTCGGTATCGGCAATAAGCCGGTATCGGCATCAATTTTTGTAAACACCACTCCCTCTGGAACCTGAAAAACTCTCACGGGCTTGCCTTCAAGCACCTGCTGCATGAATTCCAGCCAAATGGGGCTCGCCGCCCGGGAACCGGTTTCTCCATTGCCGAGAGGTTTCTCCTCATCAAACCCCACCCAGGTTCCCGCGACGTATCTTGGCGTGTATCCGACAAACCAGGCATCAAACAGGTTGTTCGTTGTTCCGGTCTTACCCGCCACCGGTCGGTTCAGGGCTCTGACTCTTCGGCCGGTTCCATCTTGTACCACGCTTTCCAGCAGACTTGTCATGACATAGGCCGTACTCTTTTCGATCACCTTTCTGGGAACAACCGCTGCCGCTTCGATCACATTTCCATCCCGGTCTTCAATCCGCTTGATAAATACCGGTTCGATCAAATACCCCTGATTGTTGAATACCGAATAGGATTTCACCAGTTCAAGCAGGGATACCCCTGATGATCCCAGCGCAATAGTCAGATCCCGGCTCAATGGTGAGGTGATTCCGAGGTTCCGGGCATATTCAATGGCATAATCGATGCCGATATCCTGCAACAGCTTTATTGTGACTACATTTCGGGATTGGGCAAGTGCGTCGCGAAAAAGGATTCGACCCTTAAACTTACCTTCATAATTTTGGGGTTTCCATATAAGGTTTGGATCTGCATTTTCGTATACAATCGGCGAATCGATCAAAACAGTAGCCGGCGTATACCCTTTGTCCAATGCAGCGGCATAAATAATGGGTTTGAATGCGGATCCCGGCTGCCTTCTGGACTGAATAGCCCGGTTGTACTGGCTCTCCTTGAAATCTCTGCCGCCGACCATGGCCTTCACCTCTCCGGTTTCAGCCGCCAGGCACAGCAGGGCTCCCTGAACCCCGGGCTGATGCTCGAGCTGTAGATCCCAGAGATCGGATTTATGATCTTTTTTCTGAAGACGTACCAGAATCACGTCTCCGACATGCAGAACCTCGTCTTCTCTGTCAACACGGGTTTCTTGACCGGCAACTTCAGGATCCGGCTTTCGGGCCCATTGCATCGAATCCATTCCAAGCCTTCCCCGATCACCGCGCAAACGAATGGATGCAGATTTGTCTTTTAAATCAATACCGGTGACAACCCCTTGAACGATCCGGCCTTCTTCCAGCGGCGCTTCGGTTTCCCGGAGCTTCTGAAAAAAAGATTCAACCTCCTCGGCTTTCAGGCGTTTACGCGAACTGTGGTACCCCTGGCGCTTGTCCAGGTCTCTTAATCCCTTCAGAAGTGCATCCCGTGCCATCTTCTGCATTTCGATATTTACCGCCGTGTAAATCTTGAGTCCTTGATGATACAGAGCGTCAGCGCCATATTGTTTTTCTATGTACTGCCGGACATATTCTGTATAAAATGGGACCTGTTCAATATACCAATTTCTTCGGGACTTGATATCGATGGGCGTATTGATGGCTTCGGTCGCCTGAATATTGGAGATATATCCTTCCGAGATCATGCGGTTTAATACATATATCTGCCGCTCTTTGGCGCGTTCGGGATACTGGAAAGGAGAATGGCGGCTGGGAGCCTGCGGAAGGCCGGCAAGCATGGAACACTCGGACAGGTTCAGTTCTTTTGCGGATTTGCCGAAATAGTTTTCAGCCGCAGCCTCAACGCCATAAGCGCCGTGCCCCAGATAGATCTGATTGAGATACAGGAAAAGAATCTCCTCCTTACTGAAGCGGCGATCAATCCGATAGGCCAGAATCGCTTCCTTGAGCTTTCGGCGGTAGTTCTTTTCGGGGGTCAGAAAGAAAGACTTGGTCAGCTGCTGGGTGATCGTACTTCCGCCCTGAACTATGGCTCCTGCTTCGATGTTCTTGAAAAACGCCCGTACAATGCTGAAGATATCAATCCCCTGATGCAAGAAAAATCGAGAATCTTCGGCGGCGATAAAAGCCAGAATCAAGGTTTCAGGCATTTCGGAAAGCGGAATAACAATGCGCCGCTCTTTATAAAATTCGCCGATCTTTCTATCGTCGTCGGAATAAATCGAGGTGATAATCGACGGCCTGTAATCTAAAAGGGACGATATTTTGGGTAAATCCCGACCGACATACCAATATGCGATACCGACGGCCGCTGCGGCCAAGACCAGTCCGCCCAAAATAAGCCCAAGTCCCCATCGCAGTACTTTTCCGCCCCATCCGGGCTCAATTCTTTTCGCCCGTTTCCTTAAAATTTTGGATGTTTTTTTTAAATGTTCGTCCATGGTCCTTATTTCCCGGATCATACGGCCGCCCGAGGGGGACGGCTTATTTTTCCATTATTAATTGATTATGCTAACAAATATCACGGTAACAAGCAAGACGCTGTCAAGTATGATTCTGGCGAGCGGTTTATTGCGGAAACATGCGTCGTTTCCATCTGTGTCGAAAAGCGCACGGAAAAGAATCTGAAGAATGCCGGAAAAACAATTTGACTTTGCCGCAGCAGATAGGGTAACTAATTGTGTTTTATGGTTAACGGATGCTCTTGGAATGTTTCAATTTTCTGGAAAACTTCATTCCGGAGCAGACTTCTGTCAAAGATTTATTTTGATGACCGGCCGTGCGTGTCGATCTTGGAACAAATGACATGATTGAACTGGATTTTAAGAAACTTGGCGGTCTGGTGCCCGCGATCGCTCAGGATTACCGTACCGGCGAAGTGCTGATGGTCGGCTTTATGAACCAGGAAGCCTGGGGGCAAACACTTTCCACGGGCCGCGCCACCTATTTCAGCCGGTCCCGCAACAAGCTCTGGTTAAAAGGTGAATCATCCGGACATTTTCAGATCATTCACGAAATCCGAATCGACTGCGATGACGATACGGTGCTGTTGCTGGTGGAACAGATTGGAACTGCGGCCTGCCACACCGGACATGTCAGCTGTTTTCACAAAAAAGTAAATGCCGATGGCACGATAGAAATCATTGGAAAACCTGTATTCGATCCAAAAGAGGTGTATGACAAATGAATCCCCCATTGAAGCTCGGCATTCCAAAAGGAAGTCTTCAAGACGCGACGATCTCACTTTTTCAGCGTTCAGGATGGAAAATTTCGGTCAATGAACGTAGCTATTTCCCCGAAATTAATGACGATTCCATAACCTGCGCCATCTGCCGCGCCCAGGAAATGTCCCGGTATGTTGAAAACGGCACCCTGGATGCGGGACTTACCGGCAAGGACTGGATCGCCGAGAACAGTTCCGATGTTCATGTGGTTGCCGATCTGATCTATTCCAAGGTCAGTTCCCGGCCTGCCAGGTGGGTTCTGGCGGTGCCGTACGAATCACCCATTCAAAGCCTTGAGCAGCTGAGGGGAAAAAAGATCGCCACGGAACTGGTGCAGTTCACCAAACAATATTTTGCCAGCCGAATGATTCCGGTGGATGTCGAGTTTTCCTGGGGCGCCACGGAGGCGAAAGTCGTTTCCGGGCTCGCCGACGCTATCGTTGAAGTCACTGAAACCGGCAGCACCATCAAGGCGCATGGGCTTCGCATCATTCAGGAACTGATGCAAACCAATACCCAGTTGATCGCCAACCATGCCGCCTTTGAAGATCCTTTAAAAAGGGAGAAAATCGAGCAGATCGCGCTGTTGCTCAAAGGCGCCCTGCTGGGAGAGAAACTGGTCGGGCTGAAAATGAACGTACCCGAATGCAAGCTGAAGGCCGTCGTGGACCTGCTTCCGAGCCTGAATGCGCCGACGGTTTCACCGCTTTACCAGTCAGACTGGTTTTCCGTGGAAACGGTTGTGGATACCAACCAGGTGCGGGATCTGATTCCTGTTCTTCTCAAGCAGGGAGCGCAAGGCATCATTGAATATCCGCTGAATAAAGTGGTATAGGTTTAAATCAATAACCTGTGATCATTGGAAAAGGGTGTATGATTTCATCGCGATTAAACGGCATCACCTCCTTTATCGTCATGGATGTGCTTGAAAAGGCGCATGAAATGGAGAATCAGGGTGTCAATATCATTCATCTTGAGGTCGGCGAACCGGATTTTGATACGCCAAAATGCGTAAAGGAAGCCGCCATCAAGGCCTATGAATCCGGTTGCACCCATTACACCCACAGCCTGGGCATGCTCGAACTGCGTGAAGCGATTTCCCGTTATTATATGGACACCTATGGCGTTTCGGTCAATCCCGATCAGATCATCATCTGTTCGGGAACCTCGCCGGCCATGCTGCTGGCTTTTGCGGTTCTGCTGGAAAAAGGCGACGAGGTCATTATCTCAAATCCGCACTATTCCTGCTATCCCAACTTCATCAAATTCC
>DIKO01000061.1 GCA_002423615.1 Desulfobacteraceae bacterium UBA5616 | reverse complement strand
CCGAGTTTTTCGAGATGCTCTTCCAGTTCGGCCACCAGGATGTCGCGCAGGGACATGGTGGTGGCTCCGATCTCGGTACGGATGACCTTGAAACGCCCGGCGATCTGAGCGGCTGCGTCGCGGACCGCATCGTTCTTCAGCCCTTCCAGCAGGGAGGCGTCTGCGGCAAGGCTGGAGACCACCGACATCAAGTGCGATTTACCGGTGCCGTAGTTACCGACCACCATCAAACCCTTGTTATCGACCGGCTGATCGAACTGCATCTGAGGGATGACAAGCTGGGTGAGCCGTTCGGCCATTTCATCGGAAATGACATAGGTGTTCACGAGGGTGTGCGCGGCGCTCGATTTGTCCGCATCACGCAACTGAACAACCGACTCAATCGGGTCGAATTGGATAAGGTCCCCGTATTTCATCGCAACTCCTTCGTCGTTGCAGGGGCTAGGGACGAGGGGCTAGGGACGAGTTTGGTCATCAGCCCGTTGGTCATTTTGTTGATTTCTGTTTGCAGGGCAAGAATTGGGTCAAGCTGGCTTTTTGAGAGATAACCGAGTCGTTGGGCGATGATGAGTTGAGTTTCAACTTCGCCCAAAGAGCCTCTTGCGATTGACAGGAAGCGATGGAACTCTTGCGTTGAACTTCTTGCATGACCTTCAGCGATGTTAGAGGGAATAGAAACACCAGCTCGTCGTAATTGATTAGTCAAACCATACAGTTCTTCCTTCGGAAAGGTCTTGGTCACCTGATAAATAATCTCCACCAGGTCCAATGCTTTCTGCCAAACAATCAAATCTTTGTAACTCTGCACGCTCATTTCTCGCCCCTCGCTCCTAAACCCTCACCCCTCATCTCAACAATCAGCGCATCGACCGAGTCATAGCTGCGGTACTCGGGATGGCCGGTTTCGGCGTACAAAAGCCTCCCGGAATTCATGATTCCGTTCCACGAAGCCACCACGGCCCGGTTTCTTGAAATGGCCTGCAGCAGGCGCAAGGGGTCCTGCTTGAGGTCCTTGTCGAAAAGGATCTCGAGATTATCCAACACCACCGGTGCTTGAGCCTGGTCCGCGATCTGATCGAGGATGCCCGGCAACCGAAGCGACCGCTGCTTTGCCGTCAGCTCAAGCAGTTCGCCTGAAAGCGCCAGATTGACGTTGACGACGGACGAGCCGAATTCCTCGGCAATATCCCGAAGAACGCCGGTCTTGCCGGAACCGGTCTCACCCACCAGCAACACCAGGCGGTGATACAAACCTTCGGCAGCTTGCAGGGATCGTTTTATCTTGTCGTGAATCGGTTCGGCCATGCTCGCTCCTTACTGCTCGGTGTCCAGATTGAGACGGGTTCCGGCCTTTTTCGTCACTTGGGTAGTTCCCCATGGGGGTGAGCAGCCTTGCCGGTGGTCTCGAGGTCCACATCCTGATCGAAATCCCCATGCTCCATCATTCCGGTGCCGCCGTAAACCGCTGCAAAGGTTTCCATCATTTCCGCCATGGGGATGTCGGCGTATTCTCCCCGGAATTTCAGGTATTCCATGTGTTGATTCCCGGTAAGATCAAAGGGATGAAATATGGAATCCTTTTTTCCGTCGAATTCCAGGGGTTTTAACCGGAATTTTTCGCACAGGCCGATGTTGAAAGCCGGGGTTGCCTTCACCCATCCGGAGTTGAGGTAAATGGCCGTATACCCATGCCAGTAAAACACGTCCGTTTTCATGTTCTGCCGCATCCGCTCGGTGGAGAGGTGGTTTTTCACGTCGGCGAATCCCAGCCGGGACGGAATTCCCATGAGGCGGCAACAGGCGGCTAAGAGTATGGCCTTGGGAACGCACCATCCTCTTTTATCTCTCACCGTGGTTCCGGCACAAAGCCCGTTTACGGTCATTTCGAATTTATAGGGATCGTAGCGGATCTGATCCCTCACGGCATAGTACAGGTTTACGGCCTTACCGGTGTTATCCCCGGTTCCGGCGTTTTCCCGGGCAAATGCTTCCACTGCCGGGTCCGTAAAATTGATGACCGGGGTGGACTGCAGATAAACGTCCAGGTCTTCATTCATTTTGATTTTTCGCTCCTTTTCGGGGAAAGTGAAATCAGGGCCATCTCCACATTTTCCTTCCATTCCAAGGGGGAGAGGTTCCACCTGATGCAGTCATCGGGATCGGGGTCCCGGTTGAAGGCGGACTTTAATTCCTTAACCGTCAGCCGGTCGTAACAGTAGGCCGCGAATGAATCATCTCTTAAAAAAACGGAGGGGTTTTCATCGGGATATTCGGCCATCAGAGCTCTGAGTGCCCTGGCTGTTGTCGCGTACCTGTACATGAATAATTTCAGTCAACACCTGCGTCTAGGGCGCGGTTAAAGACAATCCGTCCATTTTCGGGTTATGGGGCCAGAACCAGGTTACGGCGTTGTCCTCGCCCCGGTATTTCAAATAACCCTTTTTCACGAGGTCTTTGAGGGTGTTTTCGACAAAGGGCTTGTCCACATCCATCACAGCGGAAAGCCTGTTGATGAGTCCTGCCGGATGGCCGTTCGAGCGGGAGGCCCCGGTGATTTTTCCGTTCTTCTCGATGATGTCTTCGGAAAAAAGGCGGAATATGAACTGCATGCGTTTTCGGCCTTCTATCCTGAACCGTTCATGATCCGTGCAGGTCCCCTTCCGGTACCGGTCCTGCATATCCTGCCAGCATCTTTCGATTTCCGCTTCGAATTCCCCCACAAAGGCGTTGATATCCCCGTCGGAGAGGCTCGATGTCCGCGTGATGGCCTGATTGGCGTCATATCGATCCCAGTTCCGTGTCAGAATTTCAAGATCGTATTCATCCAGTTTTTCCCACAGGGTGGTTCCCGGAAAAGGGGCCAGGTAGTGGTAGCCCATGGGCACGCCCAGTTCCTTGGCAAATGCCCGGGTATCCTCCAGGGTTTCGCGGGTTTCTCCGGGAAGCCCGGCCATGAAGGACAGAAAAACCCCCATCCCCGTTTCCTTGCACATGGTCACGGCTTTTCTGGCCTGGTCCAGGGTGATGCCTTTTTGAATGCGTTTGAGCATTTCCGGGTTACCCGATTCAATCCCGAAGCTCACCGTGTCGCAACCGGCGTTTTTCATGGTTTCAAGCACTTCGATGCTGCATGAATCCACGCGGGCAAAGGCAGACCAGGAGAAGCACAGCCCCCTGTTCAGGATTTCATCACAGAAGCGCTGGACCCTTTTCCTGTTGGAGGTAAAAAAATCATCGGCGATGTTGATGCGGGGAAATCCATAGGAGAGGATGTTCTCGATCTCGTCGGCGACCTTTTCGGGGGAGCGATAACGCACCTTCATCCCCACCATGCGCCGGCCCTGGCAGAAGATGCACCGATTGGGGCATCCCCGGCTGGTGATGATGCTCACGGGAAACCCCAGGGCCTGGTAACGGGAAGCGGGCAAAAGATGCCGTGCCGGAAGCGGCAGGGTGTCCAGATCCTGAAGAAACGGACGTTCTTCGGTTATCACCAGCTTCCCCTCATCCAGGAAGGCCAGTCCCCGGATGTGTTGCCACGCGTTTTTATCGTGCAGCACCGGGATCAGCTCTTTCAGGGTTTCTTCGCTTTCCCCGATGACGATGAGATCGATTTCCGGATAGGCCTTCAAGGTATTTTCCGCATCAAAGGACACGTGGGGCCCGCCCATAACGGTGATCAGGGATGGGTCATGCGCTTTGGCGGTTTTCAGGATTCCGGCGGCGGTAAAAAAATTCATGGTGACGGAATTGGTTCCCACCACATCGGGCGCAAAGGTGTCCAGCTCGGACTTTAATTTTTCCGGACTGTATCCCCGGACGATATAATCAAAAATACGGACAGTCGCCCCCGCGGCTTCAAAAGAAGCGGCGACATAGCAGATTCCCAGGGGCGGAGAAGGCGCTTCCTCCAGGGGATAGGGGGGGGCGATCAACGCGACTTTCATGAATGAACCTCTTTCCAGGACTCGATTTCCCGATGGATGTCTTTTTCAAGGTCTTTTAAACATGCCGGCAGTTTTTTGTCCAGGGGTTTAATGCCGCAGGGGTAGTTTTGCCCGGTTTCCGGATCAATGGGCTGAACGTCAAAACCGGAAGAGATCCATTCATCCCGATTTTCCGGAAATTTCAGGAATACGTTTTCAAACCAGCCGGGCCTGACGCTTCCCGGCACCCGTTCGTTATAGTACATCATCTTGTCCTGAACCGATTTGGGCAGAATGTAGGAAAAATGAAAATTGTAAATGCCTTTCCGGACAAGGAGGGTCTCGGGGAAAAGCCTGCCCGGAATGATCCTTCCGGCCCCGGGATCAAAATATCCCCGCTCGGGCAGGTGATGGATGTAAAGCCCTTTTTTCCGGCGATAGATGCGGTCGATGTCCGGCATTTCATACGCATACCTTGCGCCATCCACCTTGACGCCGACAAGGGTGCGGGTATCCCCCCAGAACACCAGTTGGGGAGGTGCCATGGCGTCGTATTCCGGGTATTTTTCAAACAGCCCGCAGATATACGGGATATGACCGGGATCGATGAATTCATCGATATCGATGTGCCATAGGATATCCCCCGTGATCCTGCGGCTGTATTCGTGGCACATGTGGTTTTTGTCTTTCCAGCGTTTCTGAAGGAGACGGATCTTGCCCAAAGGATCGGGGAATCCGCGGATCACCCCGAGGGTATCGTCCCTGGATTCGCGATACCCGTGGCGTTTTTCCCATTCGTCATCCCCGCCTTCACACACGAAAATTTCATGGGCATGGGGATAGATCAGTCTCAGCTGGTGTTTGATGAACGGCATGCCGTCAACGACGATAATGCCGAAAGATATCTTCATTTAGAAATCCGCCCTTCATTTTTAAACCCCGTCTATAAAAAAGATGCCGGTATTTATCAATGATTTCTTTACGGGCTCCCGGGCCGGATGGATAAGCGCCGGTTGATATTAAAACAAGCGCAAACACCCCTGGGTATTTTCAATATCGCCAAGACGTGATATAAGAGGCGCTCAGATGACGCCTGAGTTGCCGGGGAAACGGCTTCATGGGGCAATGAAGGCAGTGCGAATCCGATAACTTTCGCACCTGCGCAATTTTTTTCTCCGAAAACGGGTAATCCGAATGAACATTGCTGTTTATCTGATCGTCGGCATTGCGGCATTTTATGTCGCCGCCAGGTTTTACGCCCGCTTTATCGCAAAATGCATGGGGGAAGACGCCTGCAGAGCCACGCCCGCCACCCGGATCAATGACGGCCGGGATTATGTGCCGACCAGGAACTATGTCGTATTCGCCCATCATTTTGCCACCATTGCCGGCGCCGGCCCGATTCTGGGGCCCACCGTGGCTTTGCTTTACGGTTTCATGCCCGCTTGGCTGTGGGTGGTGATGGGTGGGATCTTCATGGGGGCTGTCCATGACTTCACCTCGCTTTTCGTATGCATGAGGGAAGGTGGGAAGTCCATCGCGGAGGTCGCCGGAAAAACCCTGGGCAATGCGGGATTCAACCTGGTCATCGCCTTTACTCTGGTCATGATCATTCTCGTGACTTCCTCCTTTCTTTCCGCCACCGCCATATCCCTGACCTCACTGTGGCCCATGGACAAACTGGGAATTCAACCCGGTCAAGGCATTCTGAAATCCGTTACCGTAAACGGGGTCCTCATGGGTAAAATCGGAGGGATCGCGTCCATGTCGGTGATCGTGATCACCCTTAGCTCCCCCCTCCTGGGGTGGCTCATCCACAAAAAAGGAATTCATACCGGGGCGGCCTATGCTCTGGCGTCCATTATCTGCATCCTGTCGGTCGTAATCGGAATCCGGTATCCCGTATCATTGACCCCGGTAATCTGGATGGTTGTCATATCCGTTTATGTGTTCATCGCAGCCGGAGCTCCGGTCTGGCTTATCCTTCAACCCCGTGACTTTATCAACGTCCAGATCCTATACGGGGGCATCCTGCTGCTCATCGTATCCATTTTCACCAATTCATTCAAGGATATGCCCATATCCTTACCGAGTTTCAGCCTGGCGGAAGGTACACGGCACCTCGGATACATCTGGCCGATGATGTTCATCACCATCGCCTGCGGCGCCATATCCGGATTTCACTCCCTGGTTGCGGGCGGCACCACCTCAAAGCAGCTTTCGAACGAATGTGACGCCCGGAAGATCGGATTCAACGGAATGCTGCTGGAATCCGTACTGGCCATCTGCGTGCTGATCACCATCGGCGCCGGGCTCAGCGATGTCGATTACAGGGCTATCGTCTGGCCGGCGGACCCCGGAATCAAGTCAAACCCGATCCTGGGGTTTTCCCTTGCCGCAGGACGGTTTTTCGCCCACGGACTGGGCATGCCCGTATCCCTGGGGACGGTTTTCGGCATTCTTCTGGTGGAGGGTTTCGTGGTCACCACTCTGGACGTGGCCGTCCGGCTGAACCGGTACCTGTTTGAAGAGCTCTGGGCCATCCTGTTCAAAAATCCGCCGATCTTCCTCAGACATTACTGGGTCAATTCCGGCATTTCCGTCATCCTCATGTGGGTTCTGGCCTACAGCAATGCCTTCAGCAAACTGTGGCCGATTTTCGGGACGGCGAATCAGCTGCTGGCCGCAATCGGTCTTTTCGCCATCTCCAGCTGGCTGAAGATGAACAACAAAAGGTATTTCTTCACCCTCATCCCCGCCCTGTTCATGACGGTCACCACCCTGACGTCCCTTGCCATCCTGTTTCAGAATTATTGGCACGGTAAAAACTACACCCTGATTGTAACCGATCTCCTCCTTTTCGTTCTTGCCTCCGGTTTTACGGTGCTGATCGTAAAAGTTTTCAAGGATCGGAAGACCGGTGAACCGGTTTAACCCGCAGGCCGCCGGGATGTTTTTTCCAAATTGACAGATCACCGGCAATTAAAATAGGATATGCCGTAAACAGGTTTTTCGAAAAATCTGGATTTGAAACCCAACCCAAAAAGAGGTGATGGTGATGAAAAAATATATCGTGCTTCTCCTCCTGGCAATTGTTGAACTTTCCGGTTGCGCCGTGAATCCCGTGACGGGGAGACAGGAACTGGCACTGGTGTCCGAAGCCCAGGAAATCAGCGCGGGGCAGGAGCAGTACAATCCCAGCCGCCAGATGCAGGGGGGGGATTATGTGGTGGATCCGGCGTTGACCCAGTATGTGGACCGGGTGGGCAAAAAACTCGCGGCCGTGAGCGATCGGAAGCTGCCTTACGAGTTCAAGGTGATCAACAATTCAACCCCCAACGCCTGGTCCCTTCCCGGCGGGAAAATCGCCGTGAACCGGGGGATGTTGACGGAACTGTCCAACGAAGCGGAACTCTCCGCGGTGCTTTCCCATGAAATGGTCCATGCGGCGGCCCGTCACGGGGCCAAGGCCATGGAACGGGGGATGCTCCTTCAGGGCGCGATGGCGGCGGCGGGGATTGCCATGAGCGACAGCAGATACGCGAACCTCGGAATCATGGGGTCTTCCCTTGCGGCTTCCCTTGTGAACCAGAAGTACAGCCGGGACGCGGAGCGGGAATCCGATATGTACGGCATGGAATATATGGCCAGGGCCGGATATAACCCCAATGCCGCCGTCAGTCTCCAGGAAGTTTTTGTCCGCCTTTCGGAGAATCGTGATCAGAACTGGTTGAACGGCCTTTTTTCCAGTCACCCGCCCTCAATGGAGCGGGTGGTTGCCAACCGGGAAAAAGCCCTTCAACTCGGCACGGCAGGGACCTTTGGCGAGGAAACCTACCGGCAGATGACCGCCCATCTGAAAAAGACGAAGGAGGGCTATAAAGCCTATGACCAGGGTGTCAAGGCCATTTCTCAGGGGAAAACCCGTGAAGCCTTGTCCCTGGCTGAAAAAGCCCTGAAAATCGAACCCCGGGAAGGCCTTTTCCATGCCTTGAAGGGGGACGTGCAGTTTTCCCAAAAAAATTACCGGGAGTCATTAATCCAATATAACCAGGCGGTTGAACTGAATCCGGCGTTTTTCCAGTTTTTCCTTCAGCGGGGCCTGGCAAGGGAAAAGCTGGGCGAAGTGACCGCCGCAAGAGCCGACCTTGAAAAAAGTGTCGGACTGTTGCCTACGGCGACGGGTTATAAGGCACTGGGAGATATCGCCCTTGCCCAGGGGGACCGGCAGAACGCGGTGAGATATTACGAAGCCGCATCGGGATCGAGTTCTGCTGCGGGAAAATCCGCCCAGGGGGCACTGGTCCGGATGGATCTTCCCCAACGTCCCGACCGGTATCTCAATGCCCGGACCGGTCTGGGCAAGGACGGAAGGGTCTATGCCCAGATGATCAACCAAACATCCGTACCCATTAAAAACATCAGGATGAAAGCCCGGTTCCGGGATTCAGCGGGCCGTGTCCAGGAAATCCCGTTTGCCTTCATGCAGACCCTTTATCCGGGAAAAACCGTCACGATTCCCATCGGAACGGGGCAGTTTAAAAATCCTGCGGCCTTGAACAATGTGGATGTCAGCATCGTCGGTGCGGAAATTGCGGAGTAGCATGCAAATGAACAGGACCGTGGGAGGCTTTTCGCCGGGTTTTACCCGGACCCGGCATACCGGAATCATCGAAGCCGACATCGATGTGGCCCGAACCGGACTCGCCCTTGCAAGCGGACTGCTGCTGACGGCGTCTTTTCCCAACATCGGCCTAAGCCCGCTCGCCTGGGCCGGCCTGGTTCCCCTGCTTCTCGCCGTCAGGGGCCTTTCCCCGTTTTCCGGTTTTCGGCTGGGCTTTTTAACCGGCCTTGCCCACTACCTCACCCTGGCCTACTGGCTGGGATACACCATGAACACCTTTGGGGGGTTGCCGTGGGCTCTGGCCGTCCCCATCGTATTTCTTCTGGCCTGTTACCTTGCCCTCTATATCGCCGCTTTTTGCGCCATTCTTTGCGCCTTCGGACGAAAACCATTGATCGCCCTGCTGCTGATACCGCTGTTGTGGGTGATGCTGGAATATATCCGGTCGTTTTTTCTGACCGGGTTTCCCTGGGGATATCTGGGGCATACCCAGTACAAATTCCTGCAGGTGATTCAGATCTCGGATGCAACCGGTGTTTACGGGGTTTCTTTTCTGATCGCTTCCGTGAACGCGGCTCTGTTCATGGGAACCCTGGCAGTCTGGAAAAAGACCTGGTTCGGGACGAAAGTCCGCATCTTACAGGCCACCGGCGCCCTGGCCGGCGGTGCGGTACTCCTGGCGGCGGCCTGGTTCTATGGAGATCTGAAATTAAAGGAATTGGCGGTGACGATGGAAAAGTCTCCCAGGGCCGCCATCGTAGCCGTTCAGGGCAACATCGATCAAGCACAGAAATGGGACCGGCGGCTTCAGCATCACATTATCAAAAAATATCTGGAGCTGTCTCTTTCAACCCGTCCCGGATCGCGGGCCCTGATCGTGTGGCCGGAAACAGCAGTTCCGTTTTATTTTAACGACGATAAACGCCTGACGCGAATGGTGTTAAACGGCATTCAGGATGCGGGGTATGATTTTCTCATCGGAAGCCCTTCCTATACGCTTGAAAACGGGGGGGTCCAGTATTTCAACAGCGCCTATCTGGTCCTTTCCAGCGGGACCGTTGCCGGGAAATACGACAAGGCCCATCTGGTACCCTTCGGAGAGTACGTACCGCTAAAAAAATTCCTGCCCTTTCTGGGAAAAATAGTGGAGCATGTCGGGGATTTCCGCCCCGGTGAAAAAGGGGAAACCCTTTTATGGGGAAAAACCCGGCTGGGCATTCTGATCTGTTTTGAAATCATCTTCCCGGAATTGTCCAGGGCCGCCGTCAACAACGGAGCCAAAGTGCTGCTGAACCTCACCAACGACGCCTGGTACGGCCGGACTTCGGCACCCTACCAGCATTTTTCCATGGCTGTTTTCAGGGCGGTGGAAAACCGGCGCTCCCTGATCCGGTCGGCCAACACCGGCATCAGCGCCTTTATCGATCCGGCCGGCGCTTCCCACGGTGAAACAGACATCTTCGTTCCCGCGGCTCAGGCTTACCGGGTCCCCCTCCTTGAAACCCGATCCTTTTATACGCGTTACGGCGACATGTTCGCCCTGGGCTGCATCCTTCTGGCCGTTCTGGCCTCCGGCGCCGGCGGTTACCTGAATCGCCGCAGCCTGAGGCCGCCGCCTTCCGCGGGAACTTGAATCCAGTATTGAATCCAGGGCTTGATATTTTCCCTGACAATCCCTATAGTAGCGCCCGAAAAGCAATTTGCCAAAACCCATGCCTCTTGAAGGAGAGGTCTATATAACAGGAGGAACCGCCATGACCACGGAGATGAAACAGCGCATCAAGATCCTTGAAACCGAACTGGAACAGTTGAAAGGCTATCTTTGACTTAGGAACCAAGGAAATCCGGCTTCAGGAGATCGAAGCCGCCATCGGCAAGCCCGGATTCTGGGATGATCCCGACAAGGCCAGGCCCATACTGCAGGAAAGAACACGGCTGACCAACCACCTCGACAACTTCAATCAGCTTCGACAAAGCCTGGAAGAAAGCCGGATCATGATCGATCTTGCCCACGAGGAAGATGACCCGGAGGCTTTGGAAGAAGCGTTCCTCCAGATCGAAGCGGTTTCGAACCGGATCCAGAAGCTTCACCTGGAAATGATGCTCGACGGTCCCGATGATGATAAAAACGCCATCGTGTCCATCAACGCCGGCGCCGGCGGCACCGAAGCCCAGGACTGGGCGGAAATCCTCTTCCGCATGTACGCCCGGTGGGTGGAACGCAAGGGATTCAAGATGGAAATCATCGATTTCCAGCCCGGAGACGAAGCCGGCATCAAGGGCGTGACCTTTACCGCATCCGGCGAGAACGCCTACGGGTACCTGAAATCGGAAATCGGGGTGCATCGTCTGGTGAGGATATCCCCCTTCAACGCCGCGGGAAAACGGCACACCAGTTTTTCATCGGTGTTTGTCTTTCCCGAACTGGACAACGATATTGTGGTGGATATCGACGACAAGGACCTTCGCATCGATGTGTTCAGGGCCAGCGGGTCCGGAGGGCAGCATGTCAACAAAACCAGCAGCGCCGTCCGCATCACCCATCTGCCCACGGGGATATCGGTCCAGTGTCAGCAGGAAAAATCCCAGCACCGGAACAAGGACATGGCCATGAAGGTGTTGAAGGCACGCCTTTACCAGGCGGAAAAGCTGAAACAGGATGAAAAGCTCCAGGAAATGCACGATGCCAAGGAAGACATCGCCTGGGGCAGCCAGATCCGGTCCTATGTGCTTCATCCCTACCAGATGGCCAAAGACCACCGGATCGGAATGGAAGTGGGAAACGTCAACGCCGTTCTGGACGGGGACCTGGACCCGTTCATCGAGGGGGTTCTTCTCTCGAAGAAAAACCGCCGATGATGGACCCGGTAAAAATTATCCGGAAGTACTATGAACCCGGTTCTTCGGCCTATGAAACCCTCATCGGCCACGGGCTTTCGGTGAGCCGGAAAGCAGCGGAAGCGGCGTTAAATGTAAGTCATCTGAACCCGGACATGGAGTTCATCCGGGAAGCCGCCATGCTCCATGACATCGGCATTTTTTTGACCGACACCCCTGAACTGGGATGCCGGGGAGACCTTCCCTACATCTGCCACGGCTATCTGGGGAAGGCGCTTCTTTTGGAAATGGGATTGCCGAGGCATGCCCGGGTGTGTGAAAACCACGTCGGGGTCGGCATTACCGTCGGCGATATCCGGAAAAACGGGCTACCCCTTCCCGAAAGAGACATGATCCCGGAAACTCTGGAAGAGCGGATCATCTGTTACGCGGACAAGTTTTTCTCTAAAAACCCCAACGGCTCCTCGGAGGAAAAACCCCTGGAACATATCATCCAGGGGCTGAAACCCTATGGTGAGGACAAGGTGTCCCGGTTTTTAAACTGGGTGGAGATCTTCGGATGCTGATCCGGGACCTGAAAAAAGCCCTTCGATTTTATTTTATCACCGACGACGGCCCTTCTGCGCTTTCTCCCCTGAACCAGGTCCGGATTGCAGTGGCGGCCGGGGCCACCATGATCCAGTACCGGAACAAGGGGTTTTCCCCCCGGTTTTATCCGGAAATCGTGGAAATCCGGGATGTCTGCAAGAGCAACCGGGTTCCTTTGATCATCAACGACCACATCCTTCTGGCCAGGGCCGTTTCCGCCGACGGGGTCCATGTGGGCCAGGAAGACGAAAACCCGGCCATCGCCAGGGTAATTCTCGGCGCGGACGCCATCGTGGGGGTATCGGTTTCCACACCGGAAGAATTTGAAAAAACCGATTTATCTTACTGCGATTACATCGGCGTGGGGCCTGTTTATCAAACTGGAACCAAGCCCGACGCCAAGGCGGTCATCGGCCTTTCCGGTCTGGCGGCAGTTTCAAAACTGACCCCATTGCCGGTTGTGGCCATCGGCGGCATCAATGAAGCCAATGCCGCGGCCTGTTTTGAAAACGGGGCCGACGGCGTTTCCCTGATCAGCGCCGTGTCCCGGGCCAAAGACCCGGAAAAGGCGGCGCAAAACCTCGCCCGGATATGCGGGTGTTCCCCCAGGGATAAAATCCTTGCCCCATGGGAAGATGAATTCGGCCTCATCGATAAGCTGATTCACGGGAAACGGACTCCGGGTCCTGATGCTTCCAATCTTATCGTGCCCCCGGGAGACGACACCGCGCTCCTGAAAGGCATTTCCCGTCCCATCATTACGACGGATGCCCACCGGGAAGCCATCCATTTCAGCTTTGCCTGGCAGACCCCTTTTGAGGTGGGACAGAAGGCCGTGGAAATCACCCTGAGCGATCTGGCAGCAGCCTATGCACGTCCCATCTGCATTTTCATCAACCTCGGCCTTCCTTCCCATGTTTCCGATGCTCTAGTCCAGGAACTGTATGACGGGATTTATGCCGCCCTGGATCGCCATGGATGCGAATTGGGAGGCGGCAATATCTCGGGCGCCGATGCGGTTTCCCTGGATCTGTTCGCTGTGGGCCAGGGAAGGGAAGACCTCTTCCCGGCGCGTTCCAATGCCGGAAGCGGTTACGGCCTCTACTGCACCGGTCCTCTGGGAATGGCCCGCGCAGGCCTTAAGGCCTTGATGAAAAGGGATTTCTCCCATGGGAAGCTCATCGACAAATTCAAATTCCCCCGGGCCCGGTTCGATGCCGCGGTTATTTTGGCCGAAAACGGCGTCGACTGCGTCATGGATATCAGCGACGGGCTTTCAGGGGATGCGGCCCATATCGCCAAAGCCTCCGGAATCTCCATCCGTCTGGAAATGGCCGCAGGCCATCTGGATGAAAGCCTGGCGGCATTCTGCCGACAATACGGCTTAAACCCCCATGAAACAGCCCTGGCCGGCGGGGAGGAGTATGAATTGCTCTTTGCCTGCCCGCCGGAAGTTTTTCAGAATATCCGGAAGTCCCTGCCGGGCGTCTACCCGGTGGGACAATGCCTTCCGTTTTGCGGAAAGCCCGTTATAAACCCCGCATCCGGGGCTTCGTCCTTCCAGCACGGAAAACGAAAGACAGGGGAATGACGGATGAAGCAGAGCCTTTCGATGCTGGTCCTGTGGTACGGCGCCTTTCTGTTTTCCATGATCTTCCATGAAGCTTCCCACGCGTTTACCGCCCTGCGGCTTGGGGATTCAACCGCTGCCGGAAGCGGGCAGGCGTCGCTGAATCCGCTGGCCCACATCAGACGGGAAATGACGGGCATGGTGTTTATTCCCCTGGCCTCGTTTTTGTCCGCCGGGTGGATGATCGGCTGGGCCTCCGCGCCGTATGACCCCGTGTGGGCGAGGCAATACCCCGGAAGGTTCGCCGCCATGTCCCTGAGCGGCCCTTTGGCAAATCTGGTTCTCGTTCTTTTCGTGCTTTTGGTGGTCAGGGTCGGGCATGGGACCGGGGTTTTCATCGCGCCGAAGTCGGTGGGATTTTCTTCGGTGGTGGCGGGTGACTTTACCGGTCTGTGGAGCTACCTGCCGGTTTTCTTGAGCATTCTTTTTTCCCTGAACATCATGCTGTTCGTCTTTAACATGCTGCCCCTGCCCATTCTGGACGGCAGCAAACTGCCCCTTTTTTTCCTTTCACCGCCTCACTCGGACCGGTATTTAAATATCATCAACAACGGCAAATTCATGCTGGCGACCCTGGTTCCGGCCTGGTTTTTCTTCGGACCCATTCACAGGCCGGTGAGGCTGTTTTTTATTAACCTGCTGTATCCCGGCGTTGTCTATGGATAAAATTTTGGCGAATATTGCCGGCTCTTTTTTGAAATCGCCTCCAAAATAACTGATGAAAATTGTGATGAGATAAATGCTTTCACATTACACAACCCTTTTCAAAAAATTGCGGGTAGACAAAAACAGGAACTATTATCCTGATGCGACCACCCACCGTGCCCCACACAAACCTTTTTTGCTATTGTCCATCATCGACCTGACAGGACAGGGCAGGATCACATCCAACGTTATTGAACCCTCGTTTGAACTTGCCGACACCTTCAACTCCTACTGGTCGACGGTAATGCCACCGGGTCGGAGAGGACTGATATCCTATCCTTTTTATCACATGCGGTCCGAGCCGTTCTGGAAGCTCATCCCCAATCCCGGTTATGAGGACCGGCCCGGACAAAACTTCAGTTCAATGGCAAAAATCAGAGAGGTTTACGCCGGGGCAAGAATCGATGAACCGCTCTATGCCCTTCTGGTCGACCCGGTTTTCCGGGAACGGTTGCGGACCGCCCTGGTGCAAACTTACTTTGATCCCGCCGGCCAGTCGATGGTGGGCAGCCAAGGCCTGATCAACTTCGCTGCAGATGCTTATGCTGCCGATGTGAAAACGGGGGTTCATGAAGGGTTGGAAAGTTTCGCCGCCTCAAATGAGGAAGATGCCGTCAGAATACGGGATCAAGGTTTCCGCAAGGCTATTGTGTCGTTGTATGATCATCGCTGTGCTCTGTGCGGCATTCGAATGCTCACCCCTGACGGTCACACCGTTGTAGAAGCGGCCCATATTGTTGCCTGGAGCAAGACCAGAGACGACCGGGCGACAAACGGCTTATGTCTGTGCCGTCTGTGCCATTGGAGCTTTGACGAGGGATTGATGAGCGTCGGAAAAAATTACGAGGTTCTGGTCTCAAAACGTGTGAGGGTCGAGGCCAATAATCCGGGACATATTCTCACGCTCTCCGACCGGCCGATTTTCATGCCCGGGCAGGATCGGTTCCGGCCGGATCAGAATAATCTTGCCCATCACCGGCAGGAAATTTTTATGCGGTAAAAAATGCAAAAACTCATTGGCCGCCTTTATGTAAAAATCCCCTTTTGAGATCGACACAGCCCTTCAAAACAAATCAAAAAGCGCTTTACAGGATTTTCAAAATATGATTAGATGCCCGCAACAATTGCCGGGGTGGTGAAACTGGTAGACGCAGAGGACTCAAAATCCTCCGGGCGCAAGCCCATGGGAGTTCGATTCTCCCCTCCGGCACCATTTAAAATCAAGGGGTTAGCCGTTTTGGCTGATCCCTTTTTTTGTGCCGAAATCCCGGATTGTGCCCGAAATTGTGCCCATGAGTGATTTCAGGTAGGCTTCCTGACGCTGAGCGGCAAGGTTTAAATCCGCATCATTGACGATATTGTATCGGTCAAATACGGCGCGGGTTTTATGGCCTGAAATCATCTTTGCCACTCTTTCGGGAATACCGGACCGGATCATGTTCCGGACGGCGGTCCGTCGAAAATCATGAAAGTACTTTTTTCCGATTTCGGCATCTTTACTTGCCTTGTTCCACGAGCCTCTGAAATCATTTATCCTGCCGTTTTTAGCCGGATTCGGGAAAACATAAGGGGTCAATGTGGCGGCTTCTTTTCGGTCTTCCCATTGCTTGTTGAAGACCTGCATCAACTCATTGTCCAAATAAACCGTGCGGGCCTCATCATTCTTGGTTTCACCGGTTTCCAATCGCACAATTCCCTGTTGCCTGTCCACCTGACGCCATTCCAGGTTGATCAATTCGGATACGCGCCATCCCACGCGATAGGCAAAAGTCACAAACCCTTTCAGGTAATTCGGCAGAGCCTCCCTTAACAACAGAAACTAGTGATACTCAAAAAAACCTTTCCGGATGTTGTTTTCCTTGAGCATGGGAATATAGGGCACTCGATCCAGCTTTGGCGGAGTCTGTTTTGCCCCCATATTGAGCATCCGTTTCAAGGCCGACAACTCCCGGTTAATCATACCGTTTGCGGCACCGGCTTTTAAGTCGTTGCTGCCACAGTTAGGGCATTTTGTGTCGGCATCGAATGTTTTTGAACATTTCTTACAGGTCCAGGTCATCCGTTTTTCAATATAGTCCTGAATGACCGGTGTGGTGATATCAACGATTCGCATGCCTTCAAAATACCTCTTCAAATGGTTCACGGCCTGTTGCGCCCTTTTAGCGGATTTTTTCCGGTTAACCCGGTAATCCCGCAGAAAATCTTCCGCCAGTTCGTCAAAGAACACTTTTTCAAAAAGAACACCGGGGATTTTCCCCTGAGATATTTCTCCCTCCCTTCTATCCAGCAGTTTTTTGGCAACCATCTTTTTGCCGGATTTTGAACTTTCCCGATAGTTTTTGCCGTTTCGGTAATACTTGAGCCACCAAATATTACCGCGTTTAAATAACGCACCCATAAGGTCCTCCTATCTCGCTATGACGGGCACAAGATAGGTTAATTTTGTTTCTCATATTCAGCCCTGGTTTGCAAGAACAACACCGATCAATTTCGCAGCTTGTAATTTGTGATAAAGGTATCGATATCTTGGCTGTCCACAAAGAGCTTCTTGCCGACCTTTACAAAAGGCAATCTGCCATCCCATATCTGAGATCGCCAGAACCACTCTGTTGCCCCGACTTCCCTGACGAGGTCATTGATGGAATACAAACGCTTCTGAAATAATATGGGAGTTGATTTTGTTTCCATTGTTGCACGCCCTTTTGAAAAATTATTGTTTGGTTTTGATAGGTTTGTCCCAAAATTATACTATATAAATTTGGGACATAGCCGTGCTGTCAATATAATAGTAATAGAAGGGTCAAGCCGATTATGTTTAAAATTGCATGTCTGTTTTTAGCGATTTGAATGTTGCGGAGAGAATATAGACTGTGATAAATTAGGAAAAACAATAGCTAAGATAATATATCCATATATTCTCTGCCTTTAACACCAAGCAGGGGGACATTTGAGATGACAAGCAAATCGGAATTTATTCTAAATGAGGCTTTAACCATGAGCCCTGAGGAAAGGGCGAGAATGGCCAGGTGCCTTATTCAAAGTCTCGAAACACCGCCCGACGAGACTGCTGATGCAAAATGGGTTGAGTTGGCGCAGAAACGACTTGTGGAATTGGAAGCCGGCATTGTTAAACCGGTTTCTTGGGATAAAATAAAGAAAAACGTCAGAGCATAAGCGATGCCTGATCTGATTTTCCACCCGGATATACAGTTCGAGATTAGAGATAGTTATAAGTGGTATGAATCACGCGCTCAGGGTTTGGGCGAAGATTTTTTGAGTGAATTGGAGTCGGCTTTTCAAATTATAAAAGAAATTCCGGACACTTGGCCACTGATTGCAATGAACTTTAGACGATATCTTTTGGATCGATTCCCTTTTGGCGTAATATATCAAAAGAAGGAAGATCAAATCTATATCGTTGCTGTAATGCACTTAAACCGTAAACCTGGATATTGGATCGATCGAATTGATTAGTGCCTTACATTTGAACTTCTTGTTAAAAAAACAAGAAAATCAT
>DIKO01000102.1 GCA_002423615.1 Desulfobacteraceae bacterium UBA5616 | reverse complement strand
TGCTGAAAACAGCCTGCATGGGAGGGCTTGCGCCGATGAATCCTTTCATGAAATCGTTTTCTCCCAGCACCGCACGGAGTGTTCTGTTTTCCATTCGGAGGAGTATTTTTTCCTTGGCGTTATTGGCCAGAAGGCGGACTTCTTCGAGTCTGAACGGCTTGGAAACAAAATGGTAGGCCCCGTTCTTCATGGCTCTGACGGCGGAATCTATTGAACCATGACCTGTTATGATGATGGCTTCTGAATCCTCGTAACCCGTTTTTATCCGTGCCAGGATTTCAAAACCGTCCATATCCGGCAGCCGCAGATCGATAAAGACGATATGAAAAGGATATCGGACCATTCTGTCCAGAAAGGCGTTCCCTGTCTGAAAACTTTCAACATCGTAATCTTCCTTTGAAAAAAGGTGAGAAAGCCGCCGGCATACGGTCGGTTCGTCATCAATGATTGCAAGGCGTATTTTCATCCCATGCCACGATAATCACGGAAAAATGGTTTTGAGGGGGTGCTTACGCTTGACGGCGCAGGGCATTGTTTACGCAATACCAGTAACCTGCTCTAAAATCAATGCCGAGCAGTGAGCAAAAAATGAAAAGCGGGTGGATTAATTCTGAGTCAACGAAAGAGTCCGGTTTCCAGCATAATCCGGACGGTTTTGGCGAAGGACCCCGGGTTCTGATAAAAAATCCACGCATAATCCTCCATTTTCCGGCCCAGGGCAAAACGATGGAGAAGCTGGGAAGCGGCGGCATAAATGATGATGAACTCCTCATCAAAGGCCTGGTACTTTCCATCAAAAGCCCGGAAGAACCGCTCTCCCCAATCATCAATAGGCGGACATCCCATTCCCCGTCGGGCCATGAATGCCGAATCCAGGGATTCCATGAATTTCTGGTAAATCGAAAATGAATCCATATCCAAAAGCTGCCGGGTTAATTTGAAAACTGAATTTTATAATATCATTTTTGACATAATGTAAAATGCTTATAACATATTTAAATACCTGTCAAAGAAATATTCAGTGGTAAAATGACGTCCTTCTTTCAAGTTAAGCCGCAGCCCTGTTCCATTGCCCCCCTTCCCACTTGTTATACCGAGCGTATCTGAACATAAGATTTGATTATGGTCACATAGGGGTTGAATTAAACGCGAAAACTAAATATATCAAAAATGTCATAAAGAAAACCGGGCATCATCCCCGCCCCCTTATGAACAAGGGGGGACCAACACCGAAACGGGAACTCTCCCAAAATGTCCAAGGAGGTTGTGCAATCCATGAACAATGTACTCGAATACCAGCTTTTTATGAACGGAAAATGGAGCCGGGGATCATCCGGAAAATGGATGGATGTCATTAATCCCGCGAACAGCGAGGTGGTGGCGCGGGTGCCATCGGGAACGGAAACGGATATCAACAATGCCGTGATATCGGCGCGGAAAGCCTTTGATTCCGGCGTCTGGTCGGGCAAATCCGTCGAAGAACGGGTAAAGGTACTGTCCAATATTGCTGCCCGGATCATTTCCCAGGGGGAAAGGCTGGGCTTTCTGGAAACCCTCACAACAGGCGGCATCATTCGACGCACGGTCCTGGCCGACGGCAAGGAGGTGGGCTTCAGGTTTTTAACCGCGGCAAAGACTCTTGAGCAGTTGCCCCGGGTTGAACATCAGATGGCGCCGGGATTCTTCCCCATGCACAGTTACGTCAAGCACGAGCCCGTGGGCGTATGCGCTCTGATCACGCCCTGGAACCTGCCGATGATGTTAGGGGGAATCAAGATCGCATCGGCCCTGGCCATGGGCAATACGATTGTCGTTAAACCGGCCAGCATCACCCCGGTGACAACCCTGGAGCTGGCAAAAATTATACATGAGGCGGGGGTTCCGCCGGGAGTCATCAATGTGGTAACCGGACCGGGTTCCACCGTTGGTTCATACCTGGCCGGCCACCCCGAGGTGGACCGGGTTTCCTTTACCGGATCCACGGAAGTCGGAAGACGGATTTCCCATCAGGGCGCCGACTCGGTCAAGCGCATCGGTTTGGAACTGGGCGGAAAATCTCCGTTGATCATCCTCGACGATGCCGACATGGATGTCGCCGTCAACATCAGCCTTTTGGCCTTTTTGTTTCACACCGGACAGGCCTGCGAATCGGGAACGCGGTTGTTTGTCCCCCGGGCCATGCAGCAGGAGCTGGTTGAACGGATGATCGCCCAGATTCGGAAACTGAAAATCGGCGATCCCTTGAGCCCGGAGACGGATATCGGACCCGTGGTTTCGGAACAGCAGTTGAAAACCATCATGGAATATGTGGAAATCGGCAAGAAGGAAGGGGCTGTTCTGGCCTATGGCGGAACCCGGCTCACCGGACCCGAATATGACCGGGGCTTTTTCTTTGAACCCACGATTTTCACCAACTGTACCAACTCCATGAAACAGGTCAGGGAGGAGATTTTCGGTCCCGTCCAGTGCGTGATTCCCTATGACTCGGTGGAGGAAGCCATCGCCATGGCCAATGACAGCCCCTATGGACTGGGCGGAGGCATCTGCAGCCGGAATGTCGGCCTGGCCCAGAAAATCGCCGGAAGATTGCGCACGGGCACGGTATGGATCAACACCTGGCATGTATTGCGCCCCGACATGCCTTTCGGCGGATACAAACAAAGCGGATTGGGACGGGAGAGTTCCTACCAGGGTCTAATGGAATTCACCGAAGTGAAACACATCTGCCAGAGCCTTGTTTATGACAGCCGCACCACGGCTCTTTCCCGGTTGATCGGATTGGACAAATAACGCGCCGAAATTCGCGACAAAAGAATAGAGGAGGTAGAAAAAATGAGAGTGCCGCAATATTATTCCTGGGAATTTAAAACCATTGTCGAGACCGGGGCCGGGTGCCGGACGTTTGCGCCGGCGCGGTTTATGGAAATGGGAAGCCGGCGGGTTGTGATGATCACGGATAGAGGGCTTGTCGATGCCGGCGTCGCGGATCAGGTCAAGGATGTCTTCGATGCCCAGGATACGCCGCTGATCGGGGTTTACGACAAGGTCGAACAGGATGCCGGATCCCTGAATATCAATGACTGCGCCCGCTGGTACCGGGAGATGGCCGCCGATGGAATTCTGGCCGTGGGCGGCGGCAGCGTCCTGGACGCCGCCAAAAGCATCAAGGTGATGATCGGCCAAAAGGTGACGGATATAAAGGAATTAATGGCCGGAAACCTGGGGATTTTCAACAGACCCCTGGCCAAACCCCTTGGCGTTCCCCATGTTTCCATTCCCACCACCGCCGGAACCGGGGCCGAGGTCTCTCCCGGCGCGGTCATTTACAATGAAGCGGAAAAAGTCAAGGGCATGCTGGCCCATCCTTACATGAACTCGGACTATGCATTGCTCGATCCGGATCTGACCGTAGGCCTTCCGCCCGGATTGACCGCACAAACCGGGTTTGACGCCTTAAGCCATTGCATGGAAGCGTATTTTTCACCCAATGCCAACAGCATGGCCGATGCATTGGCTTTGCAGGGCTGCCGCCTGATTCATCAATTTCTGCCCGAAGCCGTTTGCGACGGAAACAATCTCGAGGCCCGCACAGAGCTATTGGCGGCAAGCTGCATCGGCATAGCGGCCTTTTTCATGGCGGTGGGGGCCATACCGATTCACAACATGGCCCATGCCGTGGGCGGAACCTGCCGGATTCCCCATGGAGAGGCAAACGCGGTATTTATTCCGGTGGTGATGAAAAACCTGTCCCCCTTTTATCAACCCCGGGCAAAGTCTTTTGCTCATGCCATGGGTTTTCACATCGACGGCTTGTCGGAAACTGAAATATTGGGCCTGGTGATCGATGAAATTGTCGCCCTGCAGAAAAAAACCGGCATAAACCCGAAGTTTTCCCTTGAAATCGATGCAGCCTCCCTTGGGAATATTCATTCCGCGGTGAAGCTGGACCCGGCCGGTCTCTACTTCCCGATTCCCGACCAAGTGATCGCCGTGTGCCTGAAGGAGAGCTTTGTCGTCAAGTAACAAGAATAGGGACCACATCTTCATCCGAAGCCTATCCGGCTTTTGATGAATATTATGGATTTCTCATGCCGCATAACGGTTAGGCCGGATGTGGAACGTAAAGCACCCGGCCAACCCCTCATCCTTCATTTGGCGCTTCCTGAATTCAGTGAAAAATGAGCGTTTCGCTCCCTCGACTTTTTTTCTAAAACATGAAATTGACATTGCCATACGCCCCAAATGGAGCGCCGGTTTGGTAGGTTGCCGCAGTATTGGCAGCAGCCAAAGCGTCATCCGCCGTATTTATTGCGGAAACCTCTTTTTGATTGAATATATTTGTGCCGGTAAGGCGTAATTCCACGGATTTTGCGCCAAGCACATTTTTTATCTCGTATGAAATATTAAAATCCACAATGGTTGAAGCACTTATTTTTTCGTCGTTCAGCACATCACCGTATCTTGCTGACATGTATTTCACGGAAGGGGTCAGCAAAAAACCCTTTATTTTATAGGACAAGGCCGCTTTTGCCATATACAGCGGCGCATCCGGCACTTGTTTGCCGTTAGACGAAATAGCGGCATCGGCTGCCGTTTTCAGATCTTCCGTAAAGTAGTATTTATGGTAAGAAAGCCCCGCCAAAAAATCCATTTCTCTTGTAAGCGCACCACCGGCCCCTATCTCGGCGCCATACGCCAAAGCATCCGCTCCATTGCAGGGGTAGGCGACGTCGTAGGCAGGATCATAAATCCTCGCCTGCTTATTCTTGACAACAGAGACAAAGGCGTTCGGGTTCACCCATATTCCGCCGATTTTATATTTGAGCCCGAGATCAAAATTATCCGCCGTCTCAAGCTCTAACTCATCCCACAAATTTTGGAGGGTTACGTTATTCGAAACAAACGTCGACCGCTGTTGAACATACGTGGGAAAGAGATTGACGTCCAATCCGTATGTTCTTGTATAGTCTATATAAATCGTCGCTTTTTCGCCCAGGTTGCAGCCTAAATAAACGCTTGGCAACCATTCTCTGAAATATTTTGCATCCACGCTGGCCCACGCATCAAGAGTGCCGTCTTCAATGGCCGTATCGTAGTCTTGGCTTGTGGCGGCACTTGTGCCGTTGGTGTAGCTTTTCAGTTCTCCCAACTTAAAGTTTAAATATCTTACCCCTGCGGTATATACGAAATTACCCCTCTGACCGCTTACTTCTGTAAACGGTGAATGAAAATCATGGTAACCGTTGTCCGCCAGTACTGCCCATCCGGCATATGTCAAACCGTTTTCCCCGACCGTGAATTTTTTTTGTTCCACCGGAGGTCCGGGAGGGCCCTGCCTATGGGCCCAATATCCGAGTTTTGCGTTCAGCTCTTTTGAAAAGCTTTTTTCGTATTTCAGGATTGCACCGTACAACTCGTGGTCTATGTTCCAATTGATCACATTTGTTTTCGATGCATACGAATATTCGCCGCTGTCATTCAGATAGTAAGGCTTGAAAGATATTTCGGCGTCCGAGAACAGGGCTCCCTCGATATTTGCCAGGACAGTCGTATCTTCAAAATCTTGTTTGTTGTAGTCATAGTAATTCGGACTAGCCTTATCCGTGGTAAAATCCTTCTTAAAGTACCGCCCCAAATGCCGGGTTTCGTCATACGTCAAGTTGTAGTAATTGTGGTGGTCATCTCTGTTGTGCGTGACAAAAAGCTCTGCTTTGATTTTATCGGTGGGCTGGCACACCATCCCCAAAGCTCCGTTTGTACGTTTAAGATCGCCTTCCCCTTTATATTTGTCGCTTGTCGTATAGGAAAACGAGCCAAAAGCAGATACGTTGCCCATATCCCCGGCATCCAGACGCAAAAAACTTCTTTGAAAATTGTCGCTTCCGGTCGTCTGGGACAGATCTGAACCAAATGCATGTTCAGGTCTTCTGATATTCATGTCTACCTTGCCGGCAAGATTTGAAAAACCAAGCCCTTTATCCACGGGTATATAGCCTTTATACAAATCCACACTTTCGATATTCTCCATGTCGAATATGGTTTTTCCACCGCCGGGATTACCGCTTATCGGGACGCCGTCATACGACTTGACGCTGCCGGGTCCGGTCTGTTTTTTGCCTCTTATCCGGACAGAGTCGTGAAACCCGTTCTCGTTGGTGCCGAGATTATCCACGGCGGTATAGTTGACCGACGGGGATATCTCAATTATCTTAAATACGTTAATATTGCCCTGCCTGCCGAAGATCTTGATGCCTTTTGCCGTATACCTTTCTTGGTTGGACGCTCCCAACACGTCCAACGGCTCTGCAAAACCGTCGCTATCCGCCCCGCCGGCATCAATAGCCTTGCCATACACAATCATCGTATCTAATTGCCGGGATAATATTTGACTGTTTTCGGATTCCTGTTGCGGTGATGGTTGTCCTTTTTCCGGTTCCGCGCCCCTTGCAGCAGCATACGCGAAGATCAAACCCATTACCGCCAAACTCAAACCCACCAATTTCATGCCTTGGCTTTTCATGCCTCTCTTCCTTTCCACCTTGCGGAAATAACCGTTCATCATTTAATGGCAGGCGGTTTTGACCCGGCGCCTCATTTCTAAAAATAATGTACTCTATAAATATTTAATGTATGTTTTAAACGACAAGTACTGCAAGATTATTCAGAAAGTCAACCTGATAATTTCAGGACTGGCGATCCGGAAAATGGGACCGCCTGTTGAGGCAGTTTTTGAGGCAACTCCTCGGGGGGTAATTCGATGGATTATGGGAACAGGCCTTTAACAGGTCGGTGCGGCGTATGGGGGTGAAGCAGGATAAGGCTCCAGCCCGATCCCGGGATGAGGCTAAAGTTCGGCAATGGGCTTGCCCGTTACGGAGCCGTCATAACCGGGGATAACCTCGATGTCCTTCCGCAAGGCCCCGGATTGGAGCACATCCAGAAGGATTTTGACGGTGGGGTGGCTGCTGAGATCCCCCGGAATGACCAGATCACACCGGGCGGCCGCGATTGGCACGAAACCCAGATCATAGGCTTCGGCAATGACTCTCAGCCCCAGAGCCGCGTCCGCCACGTTGCAGGCAATGCGCCAGGCCCCTTCACGGTGGGAGGCGACTTCATTCCGGTATCCGTTGATGAGTTCTCCGGTGATTCCGGCGTGGAAGAGATGGTCATCGAGCAGAACCCGCAGAGCAGCCCCTGCTTCGCGATTGACAAAGCGCACCATGGGTTGGGCCAGGTCGGAAACGGAGCGGATTCCCAAGGGGTTTCCCCTGGCCACCATCAACCCCTCCTCCAATAGCGAAAAACCCAGGACGCGAGCTCGCATGCCGGTCAGTTTCCGACCTGCCATCATCACGTTGGCCTCCGCCTTGCCGGTGTTGTGCAGGTGGGTTCCGGCGACATGGGTCAGACCTTCGGACAGGCTGTTGAGGGCGCCAATGCTGGAGGCGAACCGGCAAAGAACCCGGGCATCCGGGGCCGCACGGGAAACATGATGCCCGAGGATTTCGAAAGCCGGATCGCAGCCCATCAGAATAATTGTTTTATCGATGGACTCGGAAGGCGATAGGATCTGTGCATTTTTTCCATCCCGGGTCAACAGACCGTCTGCCGGGCGCAAGCCGAACGGCATGGATTCGGCGCCTTTCAGCGAGAATCCGACCAGACGGCCCCGGACCCGGCCCAGGGCCAGGCGCCCGGAGGGTCCGGATTCCCCGTTGATCATATGAACAGGCTCCGCATCGTGCTGGTCCTGGAGGGCGAACAGATCTTCCACCCGACACCCGAAAATCCGGGCCAGACTTAAGGCAACCGCCGTATTGGGCATATAGCGGCCGGTTTCAATATCGTAAATCGCCTGACGCCTGACATTCACTTTTTCGGCCAGTTCTTCCTGAGACCAGCCCTTGGCCAGGCGATATTGCCTGACATTGGATTTCATGGCATTGTATTTACCGGCCATAAACGCTTCCTCTCCGCCGATCGCGATCGGGTTGCTCCGTTGGAAAAACATCCTAAAAAGTTATTGACCTGTCTTATATCCTATGAGATGAGAAAAGGTCAAATGACATTTAAAAACGTCATTTTTGATTTGAAGCGATTCTCACTTGAATTTTCCCCTTTTTGTTTAAAATGAAACTTCAAAATAACTTATCAGCAGTTCATCACCCACAATATCACATAAAAGAGGTTTAAAATGCGATTCGGAAAACACCTGGCAGGATTAGCGGCAGCGACAATCATCCTGGCAACGGGTCTTATTCCCGAAATCGGTACAGAGGCTGCTGCCCAACCCGAACTGATTGTATTTGCCGCTGCCTCCACCACCAATGCCCTAACCGAAATCGGAAAACTGTATGCATCCCGAAATCCGGTTTCCATTACACCTTCATTTGCATCGGCCTCCACCCTGGCCAGGCAGATTGAAAGCGGAGCCCCGGCCGATATTTACATTTCGGCCAACGTGAAATGGATGGATTTTCTGGAAGAAAAGAACTTGATCGTCAAGGAAACCCGTTTCGATCTTCTGGGCAACCGGCTTGTGTTGATCGTTCCGGAGGACAGTCCCGTAAAACAGATGGATGTAATTCCGGGGTTTTCATTGACCGGAGTACTGGGAAAGGACGGGCGCTTAGCCACCGGTGATCCGGACCATGTGCCGGTGGGCATGTACGGCAAAAAGGCCCTCCAGAACCTGGGGGCCTGGGACCCGGTCAAGGACCGGCTGGCGCCGATGAACGATGTGCGCTCGGCCCTGGTTCTGGTGGAACGCAAGGAAGCGCCTCTGGGGCTGGTGTATGCCACCGATGCCGTAGTTTCCAAAAAAGTCCGAATCGTGGGCACGTTTCCGGAGGGCTGCCATCCTCCCATTGTTTATCCCGTGGCGGCGGTATCCGGCGGAAAGGTCATCGAAGCGGGAAAATTCATCGATTATTTGAAATCGCCGGAGGCCGGAGCGATATTCAAAAAGTATGCGTTTGATGTGCGGTGATGGACTTTTTTCGCCTGACGGCTGTTGAACTGGAGGCTCTCCGGCTGAGTCTGTGGGTGTCCGCCTGGGCCGTTGCCGCCGGCCTTCCCTTTGGGATTCTGACGGCCTGGGTCCTGGCCCGGCTGTCGTTTCCGGGAAAATCCCTTTTGGATGGCCTGGTCCACCTGCCCCTGGTGCTGCCGCCGGTGGTCACCGGGTATGTTTTGCTGCTCATCTTAGGCCGAAACGGCATCATCGGCGCCCTGCTGTATCAGTATCTGGGCGTGGTTTTCGCCTTTAACTGGAAGGGGGCTGCGCTGGCCGCTGCGGTGATGTCCTTTCCATTGCTGGTTCGGGCCGTGCGTCTGTCCCTGGAAGGTGTGGACCGGGGGCTGGAGGCGGCGGCCCGGACCCTGGGCGCCGGTCCGGTAAGGGTCTTTTTTACCGTGACCCTGCCGCTGGTAGTGCCGGGGATCATTGCCGGCATTATTCTCGCATTTGCACGGAGTCTTGGTGAGTTCGGGGCCACCATTACCTTTGTATCGAACATCCGGGGCAAGACCCAGACATTGCCCCTGGCCCTTTACACCCTGACCCAGATTCCGGGCGGGGAAACGGGCGCCATGCGGCTTTGCGTTCTTTCGGTGCTTATCTCCATGGCGGCACTGGTCTGTTCCGAAATTCTGGCCCGCCGGTTTGCCGCCCGGATGAAAGGATAATTGTCATTGGAAATCCGGGTCCGGCGAAAACAGGGAAAATTTTTGATTGATGCGGGTTTTGAAGGGGCCGAATCGGGAGTCACAGCCCTCTACGGTCCCTCCGGGGCCGGGAAGACCTCCATTGTCAATATGGCCGCAGGATTATTGCGGCCCGACGCCGGCCGCATCGCCGTTAACGGGTTTTGTTTGTTTGATTCGGACCGGAGGATCGATCTCCCGCCGGAAAAACGCCGCGTCGGGTATGTGTTCCAGGACGGCCGTCTGTTGCCTCACCTGTCGGTGCGCGCCAATCTGACTTATGGGATGAACCGGATCCCGGTCCTCCGCCGTTTTGTAAAATTGGATTCCGTGGTGGATCTTCTGGGCATCGGCCACTTGCTCCATCGCAGGCCGGCCAATCTTTCCGGAGGGGAAAAACAACGGGTGGCCATCGGACGGGCCCTGTTGACCAGTCCGGCCATGCTGCTCATGGATGAACCCCTGGCATCCCTGGATGCGGAACGCAAAGCTGAAGTGATGCCCTTTATCACGGGTCTGGTCAGCGAGTTTACCCTCCCTGTACTCTATGTCACCCATTCCATGGACGAAATTCTCAACCTGGCCGCCCGGATGGTGATCATGGGGGAAGGAAAGGTTCTGGCATCGGGAAATATCGAGGATCTTTTTTCCCGGGGGGATCTGCAAGGGCATTTCACCCGGGATGAAAGGGGAGCGGTTATTTCAACAAAGATGGAAAACCCCAAGGATATGTTCGGGTTAAGCCATCTGAGCTTTTCCGGCCGGATCCTGAAAGTTCCCCATATTTCCGCAGGACCGGGGACAAGAGTGAGGGTGAGGATTCCGGCCCGCCATGTGGCCATCGCCCTGGAAGCCCCGGTCGGGACGAGTTTTCAGAATATTTTCCCCGGAAGGGTTTTGGAAATACAGGATCAGGGGACCGCTTTTGTGGATGTTCACCTGGACATCGGATGCCCTTTGTGGGCCCGGATCACCCGGCAATCCTGCCGGGAATTGAATCTTTCACCCGGCACGCCTGTTTTCGCCCTGGTCAAAACCGTGGCCGTATCACTGGGGGCCCAAGCCATACCCGAGGTATGAAGCGATGTCTTGGTCCCTTTTTCTCAAAGAATCGGATAACCGCCTTGGCAAATCTTTTGCCGGTACGTTTTACAGGTCAAAAACCTTCTTCAGCCAAAGACTGTTCGAATTCAGGATCAAGCTTTGCACACTCATTGGCGAGCCTGCTTTTTTTAAGACGAATCAACTGAAGTCGCTCCTCCAGCGTGCCGGTGTGCAACTCGAAAAGATGGTTGTCATAATCGTAAAAGTAGAGGGATAGTCCTTCGCCGGGAATCCTCGGCCGATCCTCCCGGAATTCAACTCCGGCCCTTTCAAGCCGTTGTCTGTAGTCTTCAATTTGAGATTCCGGAATCTTGAAGGCAATGTGGTTGTATGTTCGTTCAGAAAGCGGGCTTCCTTCCATGATGGCCATCCATATTCCGCCAATAAGGAAAAACCGTTCCTTGGATAAAGAGAATTGCTTTTCTCCGCTCGCGTAGATTTCCCTTGCCTCGAGAACAGAGGAAAGGAGGTTTCCCGTCCGTTCGAGGTCTTGGACAATCAGTGTGATATGGCTGATGCCTTCAATCGTCATTTTGGGCTGTAGCTCAGATTGCGGTGTTTGCAATGGGAAAATCCTCCCAGCGGCGGCGAAATTCGGCATAAGCGGCAAGTTTTGCCAGGGCATTGGCGCAGCGTTTGGGATCCGTATATATCGGAATGCCCCTGCTCAACAGGGTTTTGTAGTCCTGCGCGACGATTTCCAGAGGATGAATGGCCGCTATGGCAATGGGCTTGTGAATTTCTTCCGCGGCTTTAATGATCGTCCGGCAGAACTTATCCCCTCCCAGGCCGATGACAATGATCATGTCCACATGGTCGTCCTTGTCGATCAACCGGATAACGTCCCCATACATTTCCGGCATTTCTATGGCCGCAATGCTTAAGTCAACCGGATTTTGGGGGCTGGAGCCAAAAGGAGGAATGATGGTTTTGATTTTTTCCACCGTTTCATTTTGCAGTTTTGGAACGATAAGACCGAGTTCGCAGCAGGCGTCCACCGTCCCCACGGCCGGCCCTCCCGGCCCGGTAACAACAGCCACCCGCTTACCCCGGGGCAGAGGCTGGCTGTTAAACATATAAAGGCAGTCCAGGGCCTCTTCAAGGCTGTTGATTTCAATGATTCCCGATCCGTCGAAAACGCCCTTCCAGACATGGCGGGAACCTGCCATGGCGCCGGTATGGGACGCAGCGGCTGTTGCCCCGGCCTCCGAGGCGCCGCATTTCCAGGCAAGAATCGGCTTCTTCCTGGATATCTCCTTTGCCGCCTGATAAAATCTCCTTCCATCCCGGATGCCTTCCAGATAGGCGAGGATGATTCGGGTATCCTGATCCTCACCCAGGTATTCGAGAAAATCCACTGCGTTGAGATCCGCCTCATTGCCGCAACTGATCGCCTTGCTGAAATAAACCCCGTTTTCAGTGGCGATTTTGGTGAGCAAATCGCCGAAAGAGCCGCTCTGGGTGACGATGCCGATGGACCCACGGTTCATGGCCGGACCCAGGGGAAATGGAAGGTGGTTCGCCGGGCAGTAGATGCCTAAACAGTTGGGGCCGATAATCCGGACATTCTTCTCCCTGGCCGCGCGAACAAGTTCCTGTTCCTGTTTAAGGACGTCTTCGCCTTCCAGTCCGAAACCGGCTGAAGTGACAATAACCCCCCTGACGCCTTTTTCGATACATTCTTTGAGAACGCCGACCACCGCTTTGGGGGGCAAAAGGATATGAACCAGGTCAACCGGATGGGGGATATCGGCGACGCGTGCGTAGGCCTTGAAGCCTAAAATTTCGTTTTCCCGGGGATTAATCGGATAAATGGCCCGGCATCCGGCTTCCATATACCGGTCCATAAACATTCTGCCGACTTTCCCCGGACTGCCGGAAGCGCCGACAATGGCAACGGATTTTGAATTAATGATGGAATCAATTTGGAAAAGCTTTTCTCTGTTCATTAAAAATCCTTTACACCGACGAATTCAAAAGGGGGAAACCATCCCCCCTTTTGTTTGTCTGGCAAACGCGGTTATGTTTAAAAATCGTTACTTAAAATTTGAAACGAAGGCCCAGCGTAATATTGTGGCTGTCATAATCTATTTCAACACCGTCAAAATCAGGATCCTCAGTGGCGAAATACCGGTACGCGGCGTCAAAATCCATGACGTCGCTGATGGGCAGGGCAAAGCCAATGGTTCCCTGGTAAGCAAAAACCGTATCATCCACATCATCATCATCATGACGGGCAAGCCCGATTCCGGCGCCGATGTAAGGAGTGAAGCCCAAATCGGTCTGAAAATCATAATATCCGTTGAACAGCAGGCTCATGGTATCCAATGACCCGTCATCCTTTCCAAATCCGGGGATTTCCAACTCACCATCATTGTTTCTGTATTCAAACTCACCTTCCACGCGGAAAGCATCGATTGTTGTGCCTAAAGCGATGCCGGTAACCCATCCGCTGTCGAATTCAATATCTCCTACCTTATGGCCCGAAAGGGTTACATCCGTGTCGCCGACTTGTGAATAACCGGCCTTGACGCCCATATACATCTCCGCCAAGGCTGCGCCCGCAAATACCATTGACAGGCAGACCATTAATACGATCCAGGAATTTTTTTTCATCTTTTTTCTCCTTTCTCAATAAACCGCGGTTGCCCAAAAAATGTAAATATTCGATAAACCCCG
>DIKO01000008.1 GCA_002423615.1 Desulfobacteraceae bacterium UBA5616 | reverse complement strand
GCCCCATGAAACGCTCAGTCGCGGCAAAGATCGGGTTTTCCGTGCCAAGACCCCGGCAATGGAAGCAAGCGTGGCCAATCATCCGTGGACTTTTCCCGAACTGCTGGCCTACCCAACTCTTTGTCAATGATATGGTGACATCACCGAAGAAAAGAAAAGGGAAAGAATGACGGCAAAGACATATGGTTCCATGGATATTTTTAAACTCCTGCCGAAAACCAACTGCAAGGAATGCCGGGCGCCGAGCTGCCTGGCATTTTCCGTATTGGCAGCCAAGGGCGAAAAAGAACTGGAAGAGTGCCCATATCTTGACGATAATGCATTGGCCCGGTTCGGTGGGGAGCGTAAAAAGCCCAAGAGTGTCCAGGAAAACCTTGAAGCATCGGTGGCCCGTTTGAAGGAAAAGTTGGCCGCGATTGACTTTTCCGAAGCTTCCCGCCGTATCGGGGGCAATGTTTCCAATGGGAAACTGTCGTTTAAAATTTACGGCAAGGATTTCGCGGTGGATAAAACCGGCGTATTTTCATCGGATATTCATGTCTATCCCGTTGCGGTGCCGGTGCTTCATTACATCCTTTACAGCCGAGGTCTTCCTCCCTCCGGGAAATGGGCTCCGCTGCGGGAACTGCCCGGCGGAAAAAACTGGCAGCGGTTATTTCATCAACGGTGCGAAAAACCCCTCAAGCAGATCGCCGATTCTTATACCGATCTTTTCGAGGACATGATCCGCCTGTTTAACGGCAAGACCGTGGAGAACCTCTTTGAATCCGATATTTCTCTGGTGTTGCACCCGTTTCCCAAAGTGCCCCTGCTGATTTGCTACTGGAAACCCGATGAGGGTATGGCATCGGATCTCAACCTTTTTTTTGACCAAAACGCCGAGGAAAACCTGAAAATAGAATCCCTCTACACCGTGGGGACGGGTCTTGTGACCATGCTTGAACGATTCGCCGCAAAACACACACAGTAAGAGCCGAATAAAACAGACGGAAAGGATGCAATATGGAAAATGCGAATCTTTTTTCGCCTTTTGAAATCAAGGGCCGCCGGCTTAAAAACCGTATCGGTCTTGCGCCTATGACGAGGATGTCATCTTCAGCCGACGGCATTCCCCGTCAGGACGTGCTGGACTTTCTGGTACGGCGGGCGAAAAATGGTGTTTCCATTATAAACACCGAAGGCATTGTAACGGATTATGAAAGCGCTCAGGGATATCCGGGGCAGTCCAGAATGCTGACGCAGAAGCAGATAGACGCCTGGACACCGGTGGTGAAGGCAATTCAGGCCGAAGGAGCCGTCGCCGTCATGCAGATGTTTCATTGCGGTCGTATGGCGTGGCCGGAGGTCAATCCGGCAAACCGGGTCATTGCCCCCAGCCCCATGGCAGTCAGACAGATCAACCCGGTTACGGGCACATCATATCCCATCCCTTCCGCCATGAGCTGGTTCGACATCGACCACGTGATCAATGGTTTTGTGGAGACCGCCAAGGGGGGAGTCGTTGCGGGGTTTGACGGCATTGAGATCCAGGGGGCACACGGATATCTGATCAGTCAGTTTTTATCCTCATATTCCAATCAACGAACGGACAGGTACGGGGGATCCGTGGAAAACCGGTATTTCTTCATCCACCGCATCATCAACGCGGTCAGGTCCGCGATCCCGGAGGATGTTTTGCTGTTCGTCCGGATTTCCGACTGGGGTGTTGCAGATATGGAGGTTTCTCTTTTCGGTTCCCGGGAAGAATTTCAGGAAATCATCGGGTATTTATCCAATGAGCCCATCGACGCCGTGTCCGTGTCCACTTATGATTACAGTCAAAAAGCTTTTGGGACCGACCGGACCATGGCCCGGCTGGCCAGGGAAATAACGGACCTTCCCATCATGATATGCGGCGCCGTGCATGACCGGGCAACCGCGGAAGACGCTCTGAAAGATGCCGACATCGTTCTCAGCGGCAAGTCGCTCCTTTTGAACCCTGACTGGGTTAAGGATATCCGGGAAAACAAACGCCTGAACCGTTATAAGTCCTCGGAAGCCGGTATCGCGTATACGCCCGAACCGCTTCCCTGAGGGGAATGAATGAGAAAAAGGTTTTTGCCTTTAACGGCAGGATGTATTATATTACCTGATAAAATAATTCTGTTTTATGATTAACCGGATATGTGGAAAGGAGAGCCTCCATGAAAAATAGCAGCTTATTGAATATAAAACCCTGTATAACCCATCACCTTTTCAGTCTCGTGATCCTTTTGCTGGTTGCGGGGTTAATGGCGTCCTGCGCATCCAGCCGGTCGGGAAGCGTCTATTCCCGTGACCAGGCCCGACAGTCGCAAACAGTTCTTTCCGGAGTTGTCTCCGGTATCAGGCCGGTTCTGATTGAAGGCACGAAAACGCCACTCGGAACCGTGGCCGGGGGAGCACTGGGTGGTGTCGCGGGCAGCGCCGTGGGCGGCGGTGTCGGCAGGGATCTCGCGGTCGTCGCGGGCGCCATCGCCGGCGGTATCGCCGGATCGGCGGCTGAGGAGGGCATTACGCGCAGGCAAGGACTGGAAATCACCGTTGACCTGGATAATGGCACCACTATCGCCGTAGTCCAGGAGGCGGATGAAAATTTCGCCGTCGGCGAAAGGGTCAGCGTATTGAAGGCTGCCGACGGTACGGCCCGTGTCCGCCACTAGTCCGGTCTGTACCCGTATCGTAACAAGGCCCCGCGGTTTCACCGCCGGGGCTTTGTCCCTATTTCTCAGTACCTTTTAATACTTCGAGTGTAACGACAATGTGAACATCCTTTCCGATGGCCCCCATTTTAAAAAATTTTCCATCTCCCACGCCATAATCCAAACGGTCTATGACAAATTCAGCCTCCAGGCCGGCCACCATGACTCCTTTTTGCATTGGATCTTGCCGCATGCCGAAGTAAATAAAGGGAACGGCGATTTTTTTCGTGACCCCCTTGATGGTCATATCGCCTTCCATCAGGTATCGGTTCCCCTCGATCCGCTTCACATGGGTGCTTCTGAAGGTCATCTTCGGATAAGTCTTCGCAGCGAAAAAATCATCCGACCGGAGATGTTCGTCCCGTTTGATGATATTCGTGTTGATGCTGTCAACCTTGACTTCAAAATCGACCCGGCTGTTCTCAGGATTTTCGGTGTCATGGAGTATCGAGCCGGAAAAATCTCCGAAAAATCCCCTTACCGTTGCGTAGGTGTGTCTGATATCAAAATAGATATTGGAGTGGACCTTGTCGATTTCCCACCTTTCCATTTTTGCAGAAGCCGGATTCAGCCATAAAAAAACCACCAGAACACTGATGATGAAACTCGATTTTCCGTTCATGACGGCCCTCCTTGTTTTTAGGGTCTGCTGATTCGCATTCATGCTTTTTGAAATATCTTAACCCAAGTTCGACAAAAGTA
>DIKO01000063.1 GCA_002423615.1 Desulfobacteraceae bacterium UBA5616 | reverse complement strand
AACGAGGCATGTCAGGAGTTCTGAAGTTAGTTGCAAAATACAGCTTCAGTTGCAAATTATCAAGGATAATGGCAGGATAAAGGCGGGTAATGGGCCATCGGAAGGATCAGGAAGATTTCAAGAAAGGGAGTTGAAAATTACCGGCAACAATACCGGGCACCGTAATATCTTCGTCGAGAGATTCCCACCTCAACGAAAAACCGTTCAGGCGTAAGCTAACTTCTTTGAGTTGTTCCTCGCTTGCTTTCGAAAGAATTTTAAATCGATCTGCGGGGAAACCGATAATGCGTCCATCTGTTAGCTCAATAAAAATCGTTCTTTTTTCCGTCCAGACCCTGATAGCTGACGGCTCAACGGTTTCTATTTCATGGGCGGTTGATTTCATGATATTTTTCCTTCAAAAATGTAAGATTTTCAAAAACCAGCTTTTCTATATTTCTGAGCGTTATCGGAGGTACACCTTTATTCCGGGCTAATCTAACAGGGTCAAGCCAGAATTTACATTCTCCATCATTCGTTGCGACATGGATATGAGGCGGTTCCTGCCCTTCATCTGAATAAAAGTGAGATCGATAAGATCCGATTCTTAAAATCGTCGGCATAACCGCCAAGAATCTCTTAATTGCTTGTATTTAAAGTGCCTAATTTTAAACTTGATCATACATCAAGTCAATGTCAAATCGGCAATATGTCAAATCGGCAACAAAGGTAATGTGTAACGGGTGAATTTCTGAAATGAAAAAATATATCAACCCCCAAAGCGTTTTGTTTGCTGTTCTTTTCGGCCTCGCGTTTTTCATGGCCTTTGGGCCCGTAAAATGGCTTTACGATTCCACCCGCCACAGGGAATATTATACCCATCTCGGGCTGATTCCACTCATCAGCATGTACTTCGTTTTTCAAAGCCGGGAGCTGATTTTTACAAATACCGCCTTTTCTTTCCGGGTTGGCGCGCCCTTCCTGGCCTTGGGGGCTGTTTTGTACCTGGCCGGTGGGTATTTCGAGACGGTTCTCAGTCATAACGATTTCGCGTCGGTCATGGCCCTGTCGGCCGTGGTGTTTGTCCAGGGCGCGTTTTTGCTGTGTTTCGGATGTCCGGCGTTCAAGGCGGCGCTTTTCCCCCTGCTGTTTCTGATCTTTGCCATTCCCATACCGGATGCGGTCATGGACCGCCTGATATATGTGTTACAAGTCGGATCAACGGAGTTCACCGACCTGCTGTTCGCGATGTCCGGCGTCCCTTATTTCAGGGATGGATTTTTCTTCAATTTGGCCGGGGGGGGCATCGAGGTGGCCAGGCAGTGCAGCGGGATACGCTCCGGTCTGGCGCTTTTCATCACCGCGATCCTGGCTGGCCACATGTTTTTGAATACCGCATGGAAAAAAATCCTTCTGGTGGTGGTTGTTTTCCCCATTACGATGTTCAAGAACGGGATCCGAATCACGATCCTGTCCCTGCTGGGGACCTACGTGGACCCCCGGTGGCTGGAAAGCTCCCTGCACACCGACGGCGGGATCGTGTTTTTCATCCTGGCCCTTCTGCTGATGGCGCCGATTCTGTTTGCTTTAAGGCGATAGGCGATAGGCGATAGGCGATAGGCGATAGGCGATAGGCGATAGGGGTTAGGCTATGGGCTATAGGTGATGGGTTATAGGCGATAGGTGATAGGGGATGGGTTATGGGGCAGTGAACAGGAATGAGGACAATTGGCAGGGAATGAAATTAGATAAGGCGGATACCATTTTTTTGGATTTCGTCAACGATGGGGTTATTCCGGTTGAAGGCCTCCTTTTTAAAAGGCATTGGCTCTATTCGGTCATCTATAATTGAGGCAAGTTTCATCAATAACAGTCTCTCTTCAAAAAGATCGTCGGAGAAATCCGGAGAAATTATGGCGATATCGATATCGCTCCATTCGTTTGGACGACCTTTTGCAAATGAGCCATACAAATAAGCATCATCAATTTGGTAGTGTTTTTGAATTTCTGCTAAAAAACTTTTGATTATTTTGTTTAGTCTGTCTTTTGTTTCAGCCATTGATATATTTCCAGAATCATTTTAATATGTTCAAGTGTAAATTGTTTTGTGCATTTTTTTCGGAAAGATCTTTGAATATCAGGATATCTGGCTTCGATATTAAAGGATGATACCAAAATCAGGTTTTCTATTTTTTCCCTATTTAACACCTAACGCCTGGAAATGCAAAGCGTTTTGTCATATCGGTTGAGTAAGAAATAACACACAATGAACCTCATCTCATGGATGGCGTGGGCGGCGGCGGCCGCGTGTTTGGGGGTCGGGGTCATGGGGCTGCGGCGGACACCGGGGGCTTTCGTCAACCTTGTCTTTGCCGCCGGCATGATCCTTTTCGCCCTGAGCGCGGGGTTTGTCGGACTGGCCTGGGAGGCTTCGGGTCCTGAGGGGTTTCTTTTCTGGACACGCTGGCGGTTTGCGGCCGCGTCCTTGATCCCCGGGCTGTTTCTGCTTTTCAGCATCAGCTTTGCCCGGTCCAATTACCGGGAGCAGATAAACCGGTGGAAATGGGTCCTGGTTCTTTCTTTTGCGGTTCCGGTTTCCCTTACCGTGTTTTTCAGAGAGGCCTTCTTTTTATCCCATGAGGCCGTCCCGCAAGGGCCGGTCCCGTTTTTTCACACCGGATGGTCCGGATATTACTGGCATCTGGCGTGGCTGGTTTTTTCAATACTGATCCTGATGAACCTGGAAAGGACCTTCCGCCACACCACCGGCCACATGCGCTGGCAGACCAAATTCATGTTTCTGGGCATCGCCTGCATTTTCGGGATTCAGATTTACACCGACAGCCAGACGGTGATTTTCAGGGGCCTCAACACCGCTCTGGACGTGGTGGATCTGGGAGCCCTTCTGCTCGGCAGTGCCCTGATCCTTAAATCTCTTTTCCGGGGAAAGCCGCTCGAAGTCACTGTTTATCTGTCCCATCAGTTCCTATACAGTTCCCTCACCATGCTCATTGTCGGGGCCTATTTTATCACCGTGGGCGCGGCGGCGTGGATTTCCCTCCGGTTCGAGTGGATCAGGAATGTCCACGTCGTCATATTTTTGATCTTTACGGCGGTGATCGGGATCGTGGTTTTTCAGCTTTCCGACCGTCTCCGCATCAGGAGAAAGCGTTTTGTCAGCCGCCATTTCAAACGTCCCCAGTACGACTACCAGAAGATCTGGGAGGGGTTCACCAGCCGGACCGCGTCCGTGACCCAGACCCGGGACCTCTGCGACACCATCGTCCGGATGATCTCGGACACCCTGGAAATCCTTTCCGTCACCATCTGGCTGAAGGATGAAAAAGAGGAACGGCTTTCCTTCGGAGGCTCGACGGTTCTGACCGCCCGGCAGGTGGAGGGGGTGAAACTTTTCGGGCAGGGCGGAGCGGATCTGATACGGGCCATGACCGGCCAGGCCATGCCGGTCGACCTGGAAGGGCGTGACGACGACTGGGCCGCGGATGTCCGGCAGGTTTACGGTTTTCTGGAAACCAGGGAATCCCGGACCCGGTACTGCGCACCCCTCAATGCAGGGGGCCGCCTGATCGGGATAATGACCCTGGGCGAAAAAGTGCTCTACGAGCCCCTTTCGTTCGAGGAACTGGAGCTCGTCCGGACCATCGGCGACCAGGCGGCCGCAAGCATTTTGAACCTTCAGCTCTCGGAGCGTCTTCGCCAGGCCCGGGAGATGGAGGCGTTCCAGTCCATGTCCGCATTTTTCCTGCATGATCTGAAGAATCTGGCATCCAAGCTTTCCCTGGTTACCCAAAACCTGCCGGTTCACCTGGACAATCCTGAATTCCGGGCCGATGCCCTGAAAACCATCTCCCAGTGCGTGGTCAAGATCAACGCCATGAGCGGCCGGCTTTCCCTGTTGAGCGAGAAGCCGGAGCCGGCGTTTAAAAAAACCGATCTGAACCGGCTCATCGAGGAGGCGGTTTCAGGTGTCCGGGAATTTGTCAGGGGGCGCGTATCCCTGAACCTGGGGAAAATTCCCCAGTTATGGATCGATCCGGAACAGATCCACAATGTCCTGGAGAACCTGCTGATGAATGCCGCCGACGCCCTGGGTCCGGACGGGGAAATCATGGTCGCATCGGAAACCGAAGGGAACTGGGCCATAGTTTCCGTTCAGGACAACGGCTGCGGCATGTCATCGGAATTCATGGAAAAATCCCTTTTCCGGCCCTTCCGGACGACCAAAAAAAAAGGCATGGGCATCGGCCTGTACCACTGCAGGACCCTTGTCGAAGCCCACGGCGGGCGGATCGAGGCCGAGAGCCGGGAAGGGGAGGGGACGACGGTCAGGATAAAACTGGCGATAGGCAATAGGCAATAGGCGATAGGGAATGGGCTATAGGCTATAGGCGATAGGGGATGGGCGATGGGCGATAGGTGAGGGGGGTTATGGTGGAAAAAGAGAAGCTGTTGATCGTTGATGATGATGAGGACCTGAGGACCCAGATGAAGTGGGCCCTGGCCCGGGACTATGAAATTCTGCTGGCCGGGGACAGGGCAGGTGCCGCGGCCGTGATGCAAAAGGAAAACCCCGCGGTCGTGACCCTGGACCTGGGGCTGCCTCCCCAGCCGGCAGGCGTGGAAGAGGGGTTTGCCGTTCTGGAGGAGATTCTCGAAGCCTCCGGCCGGACCAAGGTGATCATCATCACGGGCAGGGGCGAAAAGGAAAACGCCCTTCGGGCCGTTGAAAAAGGGGCTTACGACTTTTTCTACAAGCCCATCGAGATCGAGGAGCTCCGGGTCGTGCTCGGTCGGGCCTTCCATCTCTCCCGCCTGGAAGAGGAGCAGCGGTTTCTGCGTCAGCGCCTGTCCGGTTCCCCGTTTCAGGAAATGCTGGGGACCTGTCCAAAAATTCAGGAAGTCTTCACGGTGATCCGTAAAGTTGCGGCCACCAGCGCCTCTGTCCTGATCACCGGTGAAAGCGGCACCGGCAAGGAGCTCGTGGCCAAGGCCATACACGAGGGAAGCGACCGCCGGAACAACCCCTTCATCGTGATCAACTGCGGCGCCATCCCGGAAAATCTCCTGGAAAGCGAACTCTTCGGACATGAAAAAGGGGCCTTCACCGGGGCGCATGTCCAGCGGAAAGGGCGATTTGAAATGGCCGACGGGGGGACCCTGTTTCTGGACGAAATCGGCGAGCTGCCCCCGGCCCTGCAGGTGAAGCTGCTGCGTTTTCTCCAGGAGCGTACCATAGAGCGCATCGGCGGCAGGGAGGAGATCGAGGTGGATGCGAGGATCATCGCCGCCACGAACCGGGATCTCAAGGAGGCCATGAAGGACGGGGATTTTCGGGATGACCTCTTTTACCGCCTGGGTGTCATCCGGATTTCAATCCCCCCCTTGAGGGAAAGGGAAAACGACCGGGTCCTTCTGGCCAAAGCCTTCCTGGAGCGCTTCGCGATGGAGAACAGGAAGAAAACCAGGGTGTTCACCGATGCGGCCATCGACGCCATCGAACAGTATGCCTGGCCGGGGAACGTCCGGGAGCTGGAAAACCGCGTCAAGCGGGCCGTGATCATGTCGGACGGACCGAAAATCACGCCTTCGGACCTGGAGCTGGGAGAGCCCCGGACACCCTACGAGAAAATGGGGCTCAAGGAGGCCCGTGAAGCCCTGGAAAAAGACCTGATCCTCAAAGCCATGTCCCGGAACCCGGGCAACCTCACCCTCGTGGCCCGGGACCTGTGCATCAGCCGGCCGACCCTGTACGACCTCCTGGAGAAGCACCAGGTCCCCAAGGATTGAAGACGTCAGGATTCTTATCACCCGTGCGCCGGGATACCTTACAAGCCCTGTTCAAAGGAAAATTTGGATTAACCTGTTTGATTCATTGATTTAAAATTTTTCAGGGTATTTCGATGGTCCGGCGTGGCTGTTTTTGTTGGGAAAACCGCCGGGATGCTTTACGATTTTAACCGCTGGAACCTGTGGTGCGCTGGAAAAATTCCTCCTGATACAGACAAGCGATGAAATATTTGTCTATTGAATTAAAAGGTTATCTCCATTGTTCGGCCTGGCTCCGTGAGTGAAGGAAGGTTGGCACTCAATTTGCAAACTATTATGCCAAAACAAAATGGAAATGATAACTCACAAAAAAGGAGGTATAATAATGAAAAAATCAGGTTATGTATTATTAGTATCGACTCTGGCTGTTTTACTGGGAGCGGGAAGTGCGATGGCCACGTCGCTGGATCTCACTACTGCTGGGGCTTCCGGTACCATCAATGGAGCGTTTTTCCAGCAGGTACCTGACCAGTCGACAGGCACCGGCGTCATTGACACTTTCGTGCGGTTGCAGGCCAATGATTTGGAGAGTGGCTACAATACGGATGGAACCTTGGAATTTGACACTAAATCAGGCTTGTTTACACATTCTCTGCTTCTGTCCGATGTTCCCCTGGTGAACGGTAAGCGGCAGTTTCTGTTGGATATAAATGAGAATCAGGGCGGCGACAACGAGTTTATCTCCCTATATGAATTAGAGTTGTATCTCGGGGCAACAGGAGACCTTACGGGCTATCCTAATCTTGGCGACAAAGTCTGGGATCTTGACGAAGGGAATGATGGAGATTCTACGATTGAATTAAATTTTATGCTTAACCCGGGCAGTGGTGCCGGCGACATGTTCGCCTACATCCCGGAAAGCTTTTTTGCAGAGTCGACGAATTCATATGTTTACTTATATTCAGCATTCGGTAAACCTAACGCCAGCGATGATGGTTTCGAGGAGTGGGCTATTGTTGGGGAAGATGATGAGACCGTTCCCCCTGTTCCCGAACCAGCCACCCTGCTTCTCCTGGGTTTCGGACTTGTGGGTCTGGCCGGTGTGAGCCGGAAGCTCAGAAAATAGTTCCACAGATTACAATTCGTTAAATACAGATCGGCGCCGGAAACGGCGCCGTTTTTGTTCAGGGCCGGGAATGCAAGAGCGATCCCTCGGCGCTCCGTGTCGGAATTACGTAATTACGGTGTAGGGTGGGTGAAGCGAAGCGCAACCCACCATTGCTGGAATTGCCTGAAACTATGGTGCGATGGGTTCCGCAGGCTCCACCCATCCTACGGACCATTCAAGGCCCGGTGAAATAATTTATGCCGTTGTATTTATAATGTTATGGACTATGCGATTTTTTTCATGGCGGTTTCGGCATTTTTCAACGCCTCGGAAAGTCTTCCATTCTTTTCCAGAGTGACGATGCCGATGGAGATCTCCAGAGGGATATCCCTGTATTTCTGATTCATCTTCTCGATCGCCCCCCTGAGGCGATCCATGACGCGTTCCTCGACAGACCTGTCCGAAGCGGGCATGATGGCGGCGAATTTGTTTCCGCCGATTCTGGCCACCACATCCTCGGTCCGGAACACCTTCAAGGCCCTGGCCGTCTGCCGGAGGGCCTCGTTGCCCGCCGCGATGCCGTGTTCCTGGTTCACCGCAACCAGGTTGTCCACGCAAATCGCGGCGATGCTCACGGGAAACAGCCTGCTTTTTCCCAGCCGGTTCAATTCCTCCTGAAAATACGAACGGTTGTAAAGTCCGGTCAGCACGTCGTGCAGGCTCATGTATGAAAGCTTCTCTTCGGTTTCCAGGAGATTGCTGACATCCATGGCCAGGCAGATGACGCCGATGATGTTCCCGGAATCGTCCCGGTAGGGGATGCGGTCGTTCTGGATCCACCGTCTCGTGCGGACCGACGGAAAGGCGTCGATGATCCCGCGTTTGGCATTGCCCGAAGCCATGACCTGATCGTTGGTGTGATAAAATCCTGCAAGCTGCTCATGCGGCAGATTGGGAAACAATTGGGAAAAGGTTTTCCCGATGATCTCGTCGTGGGTCATGCCGAGAAATTTACAGAAAGCCTTGTTCAGCCGGATAAACCGGTGGTTCCGGTCCATGTAGAAAATCGTCGTGGGGATGGAGTCCAGGACGATCTGGTAATCGCTCCGGTTGCGCTGCAGTTCCTCGATGATTCTTTTCTGTGCGCTGATGTCCCGCAGCATGCCGTGGATGGCCACCCCCCACCGGTAGGGGATGTACATGACGAAGGTCTCGCACTCGAATTTGATGCCGTTTTTGGTGAGACCCGTGAATTCATACTGCTGAAACGAATATTCCCCGAAAATCCCCTTGTTGTTGATGTCCCGGACAAGCCGCCGGCTCTCGGGCGCAACCAGCTTCATGGGCCTGAAATTGGGATGACAGGCTTCCTCGGGTTCTATTTCAAACAGCCTGGCGAAATGATCGTTGACGAATTCGAGCTTCCGGTCGAAAATGACGTAAACCGCCTCGCTGGGGTGATCGGTCTGGGGAAAAAAACGGCCGACCCGTTCACTGAAGGACTGCTGATCCTGCTTGAGGCCTTTTTCAAGAACCCCAAGCTGGGACACCCGGTTCTGCAGGGCTGTTATTTCATCGATCAGTTGCTTCCTGGTTTTTATCTCTGATGTCATATGTATTCAACCCTCCACGGATAGGTCCTGCTCAACGGTTACACAAATTGCATCTTTCATCGAGAATGATCCTTTTATGCCCCGTCTTCCCGAAAATGACGAAAAATAACATCGGCGTCATAACCCCGAACGCGGGTATGCGATGTCCGGGAGACGCCTGAGATTCAGAACCCTGAATTTTCGTAATTATAAGTACCCTTTTAAGATAATGCAAGCGGAACAGCGCCGGAACAAAAGCCCGGGATGCGGCCGGCGCCTTGAAAAACGGGGTTTTCTCAGCGACTCCGGGTGGGGAATTTGTCTTCGGTCAAGTCCAGGGGCTCTCCTGCCAGGATGTTCCGGGGCCTTTCGCGGACCATGGCCATGGCCTCGCCTTTGCTGCCCAGGATCGATCGGGCGATGTGAACGGCCCGGGCCAGGTCCGGGGGGCGATGGTCCCGGGAATGGGCGTCCGAGGCGATGATGTGGGCTGTCCTTGTTTCCAGGAGGGTGTGGGAAAAGGCCATGACCGCGTCGCCGAACCCGCCGGTGATGCTGGTGGAGTTGACCTGAAAAATGCAGCCCATGGCAAAAAGTCTTTGGAGGATTCCAAAATCATGGCAGAGGGTAGTGTTCCGTTCGGGGTGGGCGATCACCGGCGTGATCCCGTTGACCGCAAGTTCATGGATTTCTTTCAAAAACCCATCCGGAACGGCCTGGAAGGGAAATTCGACCAGGATGTACCGGCGGTTTTCGCAGAGGAAGGTCGCTTCCCCGGCCATGATGCGGCGGGCAAGGCCGATGCAGAAATGAACCTCGCAGCCCGGGTGCAGGGTCAGGGGTATTTTCAGGAAGTTCAGGTGCCGCTGAAGCGCCGCCACCTGTTTCCTGATCTTAACCGGAGGATTGGCGAAGGCGCCGCCCAGGGCATGGGGAGTGGCGACAATGGCCGTAATCCCCTGGGCTGCGGCAAACCTGGCCATGGCCACGCTCTCCTCCATATCGGAGGCGCCGTCGTCCACGCCGGGAAGGATATGACAGTGAAGGTCGATCACGGAGGCCCTTTCTTATTATTCATGATTCCGGAATCATGCGCCCGGAATTTTCCGCTCCGGCGGCAATTCCGCAGGCGTTTCAGCCATGCGTTGGTTTATAGAGAGGTTTTTAAATTTGATCAAGGGGTGTATGGCTTGTGCGGCCGCATCTTTTTTGATGTAACCATTTGATGGCCTGACTGACAGGTTGGTGGCTGAGGGACCAGGATTCGAACCTGGATTAACGGGGCCAGAACCCGTCGTCCTGCCGTTAGACGATCCCCCAGTAAAGAAGGCCTTTTTGATACACAAATGATGAAACGGAGTCAAGGAAAAATTACGATGTTTCCCCGGCCCTGCTCCGGATGAACCCGATGGCCCGGTTCAAGCGGTCCAGGGTTTTTTCCTTCCCCAGCACCTCGATGATCTCGAAAATCCCGGGGCTTGCGGTTCTGCCGGTCAGGGCCACCCGCACCGGCTGGGCGATTTTTCCCAGTTTGAGCCCTGTGGTTTCCATGACGCTTTTGAAGGCGTCCTCGAGGCTTTTCTCGGTGAAGGACGTCATGGCCTGGATTTGCCGGGCGAGAAGCGTCAGGGATTCAAGCGCTGCCGGCAAAAGAAATTTATCGGCCGCCGCCTCATCGTATCGAACCTCACAGGCATAATAGAACAGGGCGCCATCGGCCATCTCCTCAAGAGTTTTGCTTCTGATTTTAAGGGTTTCGATGACCTTGAACAGGTGGTTGTCGCAGGCGGCCGGGCAGCCCTTCCGAATCAGAAAGGGCAGTACCTGCGGGGCCAGTTTCTCGGGTGAAGAGGCCATGATGTGGTCGGCATTTAAGGCCAGAAGCTTTTCCGGGTTGAAGACCCCGGCGGATTTGCCGATATTTTCCAGGGAAAATTTTTCGATGAGGTCGTCCCGGGTGAAAAATTCCTCGTCTTTATGGGACCACCCCAGACGCACCAGGTAATTGAGCAGGGCCTCGGGAAGGTACCCCATCTCCCGGTAGGCGGTCACCGACATGGCGCCATGGCGCTTGCTGAGCCGTGACCGGTCGTTTCCCAGGACCATGGGGACATGCGCGAACACGGGCAGTTCCGCACCGAAAGCCCGGTACAGGAGGATCTGCTTGGGAGTGTTGTTGACGTGGTCGTCCCCCCGGATAATGGTGTTGATGTTCATGGTGATGTCATCCACCACCACGGCCAGGTTGTAGGTGGGGGTCGTATCGCTGCGCTGGATGATGAAATCGTCCAGTTCCGAATTCTGAAAGACGATGGGGCCTTTCACCACATCGTCGATGACCGTGGCCCCCATCAGGGGGGCTTTGAACCGCACCACCGAATCGCTGGCGGGCTTGAGTCCCTTTTCCCTGCAGGTGCCGTCATACCGCGGTTTTCCGCCCGAGGCCATGGCGGTTTTTCTCATTTCGTCCAGTTTTTCCGGCGAGCAGGTGCAGTAATAGGCGTTTCCCGTATCCACCAGCTTCCGGATGTATTCCCGGTAGAGGTCGAACCTTTGGGATTGATAATAGGGGCCTTCGTCCCAGTCGATGCCCAGCCATTGGAGAGCGTCGAATATGGCATCCACCGAGGCCTGGGTCGACCGCTGGACGTCTGTGTCTTCAAATCTCAGAACAAAGGTCCCCTTCATATGCCGGGCATAGAGCCAGTTGAACAGGGCCGTCCGGGCACCGCCCAGATGCAGGTAGCCCGTCGGGCTGGGGGGGAATCGGGTAATGATCGGTTTCATGGGTAAAATCTCTCTATTGTCTTATGACAATTTTTGGTTATAAGCCAATGAAAAAATATAACCATCTTGAATAACATAAAAAACAAAAATACCTATATTTTTATACTAGTAATAAACCCAAATATCCGGGCCTGTCTCAAAATGCCGCGGGTGCCGGCAAAATCAGGGAATCCTGTTATAGAAAATGGATTCCCCCGAACAGGACACAACAGCCGAATAAATTGTTATTTCAAATTTATCGGGAAGTTAAGATTGAACCTCCCCTGGGCCCCGCAACAGGGTGGGCTTGAATACCACATCCTTCCCGCAACTTCAAGAGACGGGTGAAATTTTTTCGGATAAATATCTTGACAATCCATTTGTTTTCAATTACTAAACGGTGAAATTGAAACGACAAGTCATATTTATAAAAATAACTGAAAAACCGATATGTTAGGAGATTACTTATGCCTGTACCCAAACGAAAAACGTCAAAATCAAAACGGGATCAGCGGCGAGCCCACAAAAAAATCGATGCCCCCAATCTCGGCCAGTGCCCCCAGTGCGGCGAAACCGTGATGCCCCACCACGCATGCCCGAAATGCGGCACTTACAAAGGACGACAGGTAACCGAGATAGAGGAATAGGGCTTAAGGCGTCCATCATGGGGCGTCCGGGAATATCAGAAAGGCTTGAAACGGGGGCGGAATGACGGAATTGCAAAAACGGACGGTTGTTGTTACGGGCGGATCCAAAGGCATCGGCCGGGCCATTTGCCTGGCATTTGCCGATACCCGTACGGATGTTTTTTTTAATTTTGCGTCGGACAGCAGAAGCGCGGATGAAACCATCGCCCTGATCCGTGAGAAGGGGGGCCGGTCTTCAGGGATCCGGGCCGATGTCGCTTCGGAGAAGGACGTATCCGAATTTCTGAAAAAAGTCGTTGATGAAACCGGCAGGATCGATGTTCTGGTCAATAATGCGGGCATTACACGGGACGGGCTTCTGGTGCGGATGAAGGAATCCGACTGGGACGATGTCCTGGACACCAATTTAAAAGGCGCCTTCAACTGCATGAAGATCGCCGCCAAGACCATGATGAAACAGCGGTACGGCCGCATTATCAACATCACGTCCGTTGTCGGCGTCAGCGGCAATCCGGGTCAGGCCAATTACGTGGCGTCTAAGGCGGGCATTATCGGACTCACCAAATCCGTGGCACAGGAGCTTGCCACAAGAGGTATTACGGTGAACGCCGTGGCTCCCGGTTATGTGGAAACCGCGATGACCACGGCTCTGGGGGATCAGGCCAGACAGGCCATGATCGACCGGATCCCCATGGCACGGGGGGCAAGCCCCGGCGATATCGCGCCCGTCGTGGTGTTTCTGGCATCGGATGGGGCGTCCTACATCACCGGCCAGGTGATTCATGTCAACGGTGGAATGTATATGTAACTGAAAAAGGAGATGAATGTATGTCAACTGAAGATAAAATCAAACAGATTATTGCGGAAAAACTCAGTGTGGATTTAAGCGAAGTCGTTCCCGGGGCCTCTTTCGTAGATGACCTGGGTGCCGATTCCCTGGACCTTGTGGAACTGGTGATGACCATGGAAGAAGAATTCGACGTGGACATCTCAGATGAAGATGCGGAGAAACTGGTCACGGTTCAGGACGCCATCAATTTCGTCAATACCCTGTGATGGTAAACTCCTGTTGCGGGCAATTTGAATGCGGAATCGGAAACCGGCGTTGTCCGTCTGCCCGGGGCAGCGTCGGAATAACCGGAACTGTCGGATAAGGAGGTTCTTTTGGACAGGCGTGTGGTCATAACCGGTTTGGGCCTGGTAACCCCCCTGGGAACCGGGGTGGATAAATCCTGGGCGGCGCTTTGCGCCGGGGAATCGGGCATCGGAGAAATAACCTCATTCGATGCGTCTGAATTCGATACGAAAATTGCCGGGGAAGTCAGGGATTTCAACGCGGACGATTTTATTCCCAAAAAAGAGTCCAAGAGAATGGAAAACTTCATCGCCTTTGCGGTGGCGGCGGGTAAAATGGCGGTGGAAGACGCACGCCTGAAGATCGATCAATCCAACGGCAACCGGGTCGGCGTCAGCATGGGGTGCGGTCTGGGCGGCCTGGGGCTGCTGGAAAAGACGTTCAAGGTCCTGGACACCAAGGGTCCCAAACGGGTCAGCCCGTTTTTTATCCCCATGATTATCGGAAATATGGCGCCGGGAATGATTTCCATATACCTCGGCGCAAAAGGGCCCAACCTGTCTCTGGCAACGGCCTGCGCCGCAGGGACCCATGCCCTCGGGCAGGCCTTCTACGCCATCCGGTTAGGGGCTGCGGACGCCATGATCGCCGGAGGGGTCGAATCCACCATCACGCCCAGTGGAATTGCCGGGTTCAATGCCATGAAGGCCCTGTCCACCCGCAATGACGACCCGAAAAGAGCATCGCGGCCCTTTGACAAGGACCGGGATGGATTTGTCGTGGGGGAGGGGGGCGGCATCCTGGTTCTGGAATCCCTGGAACACGCGCTTGAGCGGGGTGCTTCCATTTACGCTGAAATTCTGGGATTCGGCATGAGCGGAGACGGGTATCACATGACCGCCCCGGCCCCGGAAGGCGACGGCATGGCCAGATGCATGGCCGCGGCCATTCAGGAAGCCGGCATTTCTCCGGCCGAGATTGACTATATCAATGCGCACGGCACATCCACCCAGTATAACGATTTGTATGAGACCGCGGCCATCAAGTCCGTTTTCAAAGACCATGCCCGGAACCTCTGCGTCAGTTCGACGAAATCCATGACCGGACACCTCCTCGGCGGTGCGGGCGGGGTAGAAGCGGTGTTCACGGCCCTGACCCTGAAACACGACCTGATCCCGCCGACCATCAACCTGGATCAGCCCGATGAGGGATGCGATCTGGATTATGTTCCCCATAAGGCCCGGAAAAAAACGGTGAACAAGGCCATGAGCAATTCTTTCGGATTCGGAGGAACCAACGGTACGCTGATTCTGGGCAAGTTCAAAGGGTAACCAGGGTCTTTTTCCCCAAAACCGATCGTCGAAAAAATATCAAAATTCAGGATTGTCCGATAAAAGGATAGTCCTGTTTTTTTTGAGCCGGATCAAATTCCGGTTTTGAAAACCCGCTTCAAGAATAATTTCCGTTCATGGGAATTTTTTCTTGCGGTAATATAAATATCTATTTATATAAAAAAGTTATTCATCAACGCGGCGATACGGAAAAGCCGGATAGAGGATCGGGGGGATTGAAACATGACGACTAAAAACGCGGCGGTTATTCTGGGATGCGATCATGCCGCCGTTCAACTCAAAGAGGAGATTAAATCCTGGCTTCTGGAGAACGGCATTCCCGTGGAAGATGTGGGGACCCATGGGAACGGCTCGGTGGATTATCCCGATTTCGCCGTAACAGTGGCCGGAAAAGTATCCTCCGGGGAATTTGAAAGAGGAATTCTGTTGTGCGGGACCGGAATCGGCATGTCCATGGCGGCCAACCGGTTTGAGAATGTCAGGGCCGCACTGTGTTCGGATGTTTTTTGTGCCGCCATGAGCCGGAAGCACAATGACGCCAATATACTGGTTCTGGGGGCCCGGGTCACCGGAACCGGGCTTGCCCTTGAAATCGTAAAAACCTGGATTGAGACGCCGTTTGAAGGGGGCCGCCACCAGGCGAGAATCGACAAGTTCAACCTGCTGGGGAAAAAGTGTTCGTGATTCGTTTCAGAGGACATTCAAGCGAGGGAAAATATGTGGGATATTGACATTATCAGGAAAACCGATCCTGAAATCGCCCAGGCTATTTTGAAGGAGTATGAACGGCAGGAGTACACCCTGGAGCTCATTGCGTCTGAAAATATCGCCGGATGTGCGGTGATGGCCGCCCAGGGAAGCCTTCTCACCAATAAATACGCCGAGGGGTACCCCGGCAAGAGATATTACGGCGGTTGCGAATATGTGGATGCCGCCGAACAACTGGCCATAGACCGGGCAAGGGCATTGTTTCATGCGGACTATGCCAATGTCCAGCCCCATTCGGGATCCCAGGCCAACATGGCCGTTTATTTCGCCCTGCTCAAGCCCGGGGACACCATCCTGGGCATGGACCTGGCCCACGGGGGGCATCTGACCCACGGAAGTCCGGCCAGCTTTTCCGGAAGGTTTTTTAATTTCATCCATTACGGTGTCAAAAAAGACACCGGTGTCATCGATTATGACCAAATCGCCGTGCTTGCCGAAAAGCACCGGCCAAGGCTGATCGTGGCCGGTGCCAGCGCTTACCCGAGGGTTCTCGATTTCGAGGAATTTTCACAGATCGCAAAATCCACGGGGGCCTTATTAATGGTGGATATGGCCCACATCTCCGGTCTGGTCGCGGCCGGTGAGCACATATCGCCGATTCCCTATGCGGATGTGACGACATCCACCACGCATAAGACCCTCCGGGGCCCCAGGGGAGGGCTGATCCTTTCAAAGGAAAACTTTGGCCCCATGCTGGGCAAGGAGATATTCCCGGGTATCCAGGGAGGACCCCTGATGCATATCATCGCCGCCAAGGCCGTGGCCTTTAAGGAAGCCATGACCGAGGGATTCAGATCCTACCAGCGCCAGGTGGTCAAAAATGCGCGGGTTCTGGCCCAGCGGCTGATGGACCTCGGCATCGACCTCGTATCCGGGGGCACGGACAACCACATGATGCTGGCGGATCTGACCCGTATCCACATCACCGGCAAGGACGCCCAGGTGGTGCTGGAAAAAGCCGGAATAACGGTGAATAAAAATTCCATCCCCTTTGAAACCCGCAGCCCGTTTATCACCAGCGGCATTCGGATCGGAACACCCACATTGACCTCGAGGGGCATGAAAGAAACTCAGATGGAGATCGTCGCCGAACTGATCACCGATGTGCTGAAAAATCCCGATAACGACGGCGTCATCCGGAAGACGAACCTGCGGGTCCGGGAACTTTGTGAGATGTTTCCCCTCTACCCGGTTCAATATGAAAAACAGGAGGCCGTCTGTTGACCCGGGAAGGCCGCCCGGACTGGGACACCTATTTCATGGACATCACCCGCCTGGTGGCCAAACGGTCCACCTGCGTCCGCAGGGCGGTCGGGGCCCTTATCGTCAGAGACAAGCGTATTTTGTCCACGGGTTATAACGGCGCGCCTTCGGGGATTCGGCATTGCGGGGATGTGGGGTGCCTGAGAAAAAAAATGAATGTGAAGTCGGGGGAGCGCCATGAGCTGTGCCGGGGCATTCATGCTGAACAGAACGCCATTATTCAGGCTGCCTATCATGGGGTATCCATCAGGGACGGGGCCCTTTACTGCACCAATCTCCCCTGCGTGATCTGCGCAAAGATGATCATCAATGCGGGGCTGGCAAGGATTTATTACGAGTCCGGGTATGCGGATGCATTAAGTCAGGACATGCTGGACGAGGCGGGTATCGAAAGGATTAAACTGGGCAATCCATAGGGGAAAGGATGCGCCATGAAATGTCCGTATTGCAGTGAACTCGACAACAAGGTGATCGATTCCCGGTTGAGCAAGGACGGGAACGTCATTCGCAGGAGAAGGGGATGCCTGGCCTGTGAGAGGCGCTTCACCACCTATGAGTATATCGAGGAAGTCCCCGTGATGATCATCAAAAAAGACGGCCGCAGAGAGGTGTTTATCCGGGAAAAGGTTTCCGCCGGTCTGAAAAGGGCCTGTGAGAAACGCAACATCAGCATGAACGTGATCGAGGACTTCATCGACAATCTGGAACGGGATCTGAAAGAAACCGGCGAAAAGGAAATCCCTTCTTCGGTCATCGGGGAGAAGGTCATGCAGGCCCTGCACGAGCTGGATGAGGTGGCGTACGTCCGGTTTGCCTCTGTTTACCGGGAATTCAAGGACGTCAATGATTTTTTCTCCGAATTGAAAAGCCTTCTGGCGGAACAGAAATCGTGAACCATGACGTTTGACCGGCAATACATGACCATGGCGCTTGACCTTGCAAAAAAGGGGTGCGGTTTTACGTCCCCCAACCCCATGGTCGGGGCCGTGGTGGTGCGAAACGGCCGGGTGGTGGGGAAGGGGTATCATGAGATCGTGGGCGGGTTCCACGCGGAAGTCAATGCCATTGATGATGCCCGGGGTCAGGCCGTGGGGGCGACCCTTTACGTCACCCTCGAGCCCTGCAACCATACCGGGAGAACGCCGCCGTGTACGGAAAAGATCATCTCGTCCGGTATCAGGCGCGTGGTGACGGCCATGGAAGACCCCAATCCCGCGGTTACCGGCGGTGGAAACCGGTATTTGAAGCAGATGGGGGTGGAAGTTCTCGTCGGGGTTTGCGAAGAGGAGGCGAAGCATCTGAACGCGGCCTTTATCAAACATGTGAGGACCCGCCGCCCCTTTGTCGTTTTAAAAAGCGCCGCAACCCTGGACGGCAGAATCGCCGCCGCGACCGGGGATGCCCGCTGGGTCACCAATGCATTATCCAGGCATTATGTCCACAGGCTTCGGCATGCCGTCGATGCCGTTATGGTGGGAATCGGCACGGTCAAGGCGGACAATCCCAGTTTGACCACCCGCCTGCCGGGTCTGGTCAACGGCAGAAAATGGCGGGACCCGGTGCGGATTATTCTGGATTCCAGGCTTTCCATTGATCCCGAAGCGGTTGTGCTGACGCAGCGTTCATCGTCGCCGACCCTTCTGGTGACGGGTGATTTAACCGGAGTCCCAGGTCTGATGGAGAAAAAAGAAGCGCTACTGAATAAGGGAGCCCAATTTCTGCAGGCCCCGGTGAAAGACGGCCGGATCGACCTCTCCGCCCTCATGGACCGACTCGGGGCCATGGACATCACGAGCCTGCTGATCGAAGGGGGAGCCGCCGTTGCCGGGTCGGCCCTGGCGGATAACATCGTGGATCGGGTCATGATGTTTTTCGCATCAAAGCTTTACGGGGGAGATAACGGTGTTCCCATTACCCGGGGAACGGGACCCGCTCTCATGGCTCACAGCACCCATTTAAAAAATATTGAAGTAAAACGGTTCGGCGATGACGTGATGATAAAGGGAGATATCGAAGAAGAAGCGCCGGGTGATAAAGGGTAGCGGGCCTTGAAATGTTTCACCCCATGCTTATGGTGAGGTATTATGTTTACGGGAATTATTGAAGGGTTGGGCAGCATCGTCCAGGAGAGACGGTCCGATTCAGGAATGCGCCTCACCGTGGAAGCCGGCTTTGATCTGACGGGAACCGAAATCGGCGACAGCATCGCGGTCAACGGTGCCTGCCTGACGGTGGTCTCCCTCGTCCGGAATCAGTTTCAGGCCGATGTCTCACCCGAAACCCTGGATAAAACCACTTTCGGAAAGATCCGGATTGGAGAACGGGTCAACCTGGAAAGGGCCCTGATGCTATCCGACCGTATTGACGGTCACCTGGTTTCGGGCCATATTGACGGCATGGGCGTCATCAGGAGCAAACAGACCCGGGGAAATGCGGTGATCGTTGAAATTTCCGCGTCGCCGTCTCTCACCGGCTACATGATCCGGAAAGGATCCGTTGCAGTGGACGGCATCAGCCTGACCATCAATGCGTGCGACCCCGGCGGGTTTGAAGTAAGCGTCATTCCCCACACCGCAAAGGTCACCACCATCGGTTTCAAGCATGCGGCGGACAGGGTCAATATCGAGACGGACATGATCGGAAAATACGTGGAGCGATTCGTGGCGGGGATTCGGGAAACGGACAAACCCCGCGCACAGCCGGCGGTCATCGACCGGGAATATTTATACAAAAAAGGATTTATTTAAAGCCGCCCTGGATGAACATAAAGGCCGGCCGGCCTGTTTTTCCGGGTGAGATTTGATATCAGGAGAAGAAACATATGCCTTTGATCAGCATTGAAAAAGCCATAGAGGACATCAGAAACGGACGTATGGTGATCCTGGTGGATGACGAAGACCGCGAGAACGAGGGAGATCTGACCGTTGCTGCGGAAAAAGTGACCCCCGAAATCATCAATTTTATGTCCAAATACGGGCGGGGCCTGATTTGTCTGTCCATGACCGGCGACAAATGCGATTCCCTTGAACTGCCCCTGATGGTGAAGCACAATACAAGCCGGTTCGAGACCGGTTTCACCGTATCCATCGAAGCCAGACGCGGTGTAACAACGGGGATCTCGGCTTTTGACCGCGCCACCACCATTTTAACGGCCATTGCCGATGACGCCAAACCCTCGGACCTCGCCAGACCCGGCCATATTTTTCCATTGCGGGCCCGGAAAGGAGGGGTCATCGTCCGGACCGGACAGACCGAGGGATCCGTTGACCTTGCCAGACTGGCGGGCCTCACGCCTGCCGGCGTCATCTGCGAGGTCATGGATGAAGACGGGTCTATGGCCCGCATGCCGTCGCTTGAAAAATTCAGCGAAAAACACGGCATCGGTATCTGTACCATCGCCGATCTCATCGAATACCGGATGCGAACCGAATCCTTCGTCCACAGGGCCGCCGAGACGGTGATCCCCACGGCCCTGGCCGGTGAATTCAGAACCATTGTGTATGAGAACGATGTGGATGATTTTCTTCACATCGCCCTGATCAAGGGTGAGATCGATCCGGAAAAGTCGATCCTGGTCAGGGTCCATTCGGAGTGCCTCACCGGTGATATTTTCAGGTCCATGCGGTGCGATTGCGGGGACCAGCTGGAAAGGGCCATGAATATGATGGAGGAAGAGGGCAGCGGCGTCCTTCTGTATATCCGCCAGGAAGGCCGGGGCATCGGTCTGATCAACAAGATCAAAGCCTATGCCCTTCAGGACCAGGGGATGGATACCGTGGAAGCAAATGAAAAGCTGGGATTTGCCGCGGATTTGAGAAACTACGGCATCGGCGCCCAGATACTGGTGGATCTGGGTGTCCGCAAGATGCGGCTTCTGACCAACAATCCCAAGAAGATGGTCGGACTTGAGGGCTATAAATTAACCGTTACCGAACAGGTGCCCATTGAAATTACGCCCAATGAATGCAACCAGCGGTATCTGGAGTGCAAACAGCAGAAAATGGGGCATTTGCTGCACCTGGAGTCAACGCCCTGAAGCGGGATCTTAAATCCGTTTCGGCGAGATTGCGGAAGATCATTGAAAAGGAGGGAACATGGCCAAAACCATTGAAGGAAAGCTCACCGCCCAGGGAAAAAAATTCGTTCTGATTGCCGGGCGTTTTAACGATTTTATTACCGACAGGCTCGTGGGCGGTGCCCTTGACGCCTTATCGCGCTCGGGTGTTAAAGATGAGGATATTGAAATCGTCAAGGTCCCCGGGGCCTTTGAAATCCCCCTGGTGGCTAAAAAACTGGCCAAAAAGGGGAAATACGACGCCGTTATCTGCCTGGGTGCCGTGATTCGGGGGGCGACGCCCCATTTCGATTATGTCAGCTCGGAAGTTTCAAAGGGTATCGCTCTGGTGGGACTGGAATCCGAGATCCCGGTGATTTTCGGGGTGTTAACCACAGACACCATTGAACAGGCCATTGAACGGGCCGGGACCAAATCCGGCAACAAAGGGTGGGATGCCGCCATTACGGCAATCGAAATGGCCAATTTGATGGGAGAAATTTAATCGGGTTTTAATCCATGGGATATCGCCGCAGATCCAGAGAGCTTGCCATGCAGGCGCTTTTTTATATTGACATGAGACAGACCGAGCCGAAAGAGGCCCTGGAGCTGTTTTGCCGGGATTTTATGCCCTCCCGGAAAGTGCTTCCCTTTTTCCACAGGCTCATTTCCGGCGTACTTGACCGGAGGCAGGAGATTGACGGCATCATCGAGGAGATTTCCAGCAACTGGAAAATCGGCCGCATGGCCTGCGTGGACCGGAACATCATCCGGATCGCCGCATATGAACTGCTTTGTCTGGCGGACATCCCCTCGAAAGTCGCCATTAACGAAGCCATCGATATCGGCAAAAAATTCGGAACGGAAGAATCCGGCGCCTTTATAAACGGCGTTCTGGACAGCATCCGCAAGCTTTACGATTCGGGAAAAATTCAGATGAAGCCCGGCGGGTCTGAAAATTATGACCCTTCTGCCGAATCCGACCCCACGGAATCATCCTGATGAACGGCCGGGAAAACAGATTACAGAAAAGATGCCCCAGACTGGGCGGTCCGGTTTCTTTCCGGTATTGTCGTGATTTTCCAGGCGAAACCCTTCCCTGCGGGAAGATTTTGGAATGCTGGTGGGAAGATTTTGATGTGGAGGCGTACTTAAAAGATTATTTGTCCGAAGAGGATTTCAGCCGGCTGCTACAAACGCAACCCAAAGGAAAGGTATCAAGCCTCCTGGAGCTGATTCAAAAAGCGCAGGAAACCGCTGAGACCGCAACATCAGAGAAAGAGTGATGAGGAGGAATTGTGATTCTAGAGTCTTTAACCTTAGGCCCCATTATGGCCAACTGTTATATCCTGGGCTGTGAGCGAACCAAAACAGCCGTGGTGATCGATCCGGGGGATGAAGCCGACCGCATTCTGAGGGCTCTGGCCAAATTCCAGTTGACCCTGAAGTATATTTTGAACACCCATGGCCATTTTGATCACGTGGGCGCCAACAACCCATTGAAAAGGGCCACGGATGCGGATATCCTGATCCACGCATCGGATGCGCCCATGTTGGCGGATCTCTCCGCCATGGCCATCTCCATGGGAATGATCCTTGAAAATTCCCCGCCGCCGGACAGAACCCTCACCGACGGAGACATTATTTCTTTCGGGGATATCGAACTGACGGTGATTCATACCCCGGGCCATTCTCCCGGCGGGGTTGCCTTTTATACGGATCATATGGTTTTCGCCGGAGACACCCTTTTCGCAGGATCCGTAGGCCGAACGGATTTCCCGGGTGGGGATTTTGATCAACTGAAGCGAAGCATTCAGCAAAAGCTTTTTGTCCTCGGAGACGAGGTCGTCGTATATCCAGGACATATGGGGAAGACCACCATCGGCATGGAAAAGAAATATAACCCCTTCGTGGGGCTGAGGGGTTAGAGTTTCCGGGAGCAATTTGATGCTGCACCGCAAACGATTCCTGGTTTTGATCCTGGTTCTGATTCTGGCGGCCCTTTCCGTTTTGACGGCCGCCGTCGCCATCTTATACAACACCTCCCTTAACACGCAGAAGGACCGCCTTGTGGAAATGGTCCGGAGCCATGCCCGGCTGATTGAAGCCGTTTCCCGCTTTAACGAGGAGCACCGCGAAAAATTTCACCCCGATGAGACCGGCGCATTAGAATCCACATTAAAAGAAATCTCAAACGCTCATAAAAATTATGCAGGCCCCGGCGAAACCGGCGAATTTGTTCTGGGCACGTTAAAAGATGGACATATCACCTTTCTTGCCATCCATGGACGGGATGACGCGCCCAGACCGGTTCCTTTTGAAGCAGCGATGGACCTGCCCATGGGCAGGGCGTTAACGGGAAAGTCCGGGTCGATGGTGGGAATCGATTCCAGAGGGGAAAAAGTTCTGGCGGCATACGAGCCGGTGGCCGGTCTGAACTTCGGCATCGTGTCCAAGATTGATTTGTCGGAAATACGGTCTCCTTTCATTAAATTCGGCATGGTTGCCGGAGGCCTGACGGTTTTCGTCATCATCCTGGGTTCCTTTGTCTGGATTCGACTCAGTTTCCCCTTGTTGAAGAACCTGGAAAATCAAGCGCGTCATCTGGGCGAAATGCTGGACTCCGCCAAAAAAATGGAAGCCCAGCTGATTGAAAAAGAAAGCAAATACAGAGAGCTGTTCGAAAATATGACCAGCGGCGCCGTGGTGTATGAAGCTGTTGACCAGGGGAAGGATTTCATCATTCAGGGTTTCAACCGGGCTGCCGAAAGAATTGAAAAAATTGATCGCGCCGATGTGATTGGAAAAAGGGTGACCGAGGTTTTTCCCGGAGTTCGGGAACTGGGATTGATGAAGGTGCTCCGGGAAGTATGGGGAACCGGTGTATCAGCGGCTCTGCCTCTGGCCGAATACCGGAATGGGCGTGAATTGGTGTCATGGCGGGAAAATTTAATTTATCGCCTTCCCATGGGGGAAATCGTCGCTGTTTACGATGATATTACGGACCGTGAAAGAGTCCGGCAGGAAATTATCCGCAGCAGGGCTCAACTGGAGGCCATATTCAATTCCATCACCGATGCCATTATTTTTACGGATCCCAGGAGAGAGGTCCTGAAGGTGAACCCGGCGGTCGAGAAAATGTTCGGGTATCCACCGGAGGAATTAATCGGCAGCCCCCCGAAAGTCATATACGCCGATCCGGCGGATTACGAACGGATGGAAAATAACTTATGCCGTCCCGGAGCGATAACGAATAACGGCATTTTTGAACTGCCGTATCGCCGGAAGGACGGCACGGTGTTTATGGCCGAATCCCTGGAAACCCGGGTTCAGGATGAAAAAGGGAATATTCTGGGATTTGTGTCCATTCACCGGGACATTACCCGGAGGAAGGAAATAGAGGAATATCTGCATCAGACGAAAAAAGAATGGGAAGATACGTTCAATGCCATTTCCGATTGGGTCAGCATCGTAGATATTGACGGTCGGATTCTCATGAGCAACCGGTCCGGCAAAGAATTCCTGGATAAAGGCGTCCATGAGATTATCGGCCGGAAATGCCATGCACTCCTGCATCATGCCGACAGCCCCATCGAGGCATGTCCCATCACGCGGATGCAAAAATCTCATAAAAGGGAATCCGCCGAAATTTTAATGCCCGATGGCAGATGGGTTCTGGTGACGGTTGACCCATTGATGGACGACAAAGGAACATTGAAGGGCGGAATCCATATTGTCAGGGATATCAGCGAGCAGAAAAATCTCGAATCCCTGCTCCAGCAGACCCAGAAAATCGAGGCCATCGGTACTCTGGCCGGCGGCATAGCGCATGATTTCAACAATATCCTGTCCTCCATACTGGGATATGCGGAACTTTCCATGGTAGCCGCTGAAAAAGACAGCCGGATATTCAAATATGCCAATGAGATATTAAAGGCGACCGGGCGTGCGTCCGATCTGATCAGGCAGATCCTGACCTTCAGCCGTCAGAGCCGGCAGGAATTGCATCCGATCCGGGTCAAGCTTCTGGTCAAGGAGGCTTTAAAACTGTTACGGGCTTCGCTGCCGGCCACCATAGAAATTCTTCAATACCTGGAAGGCGATGAAAAAGTGCTGGCAGATTCGACCCAGGTTCATCAAATCGTCATGAATCTCTGCACCAATGCGGCCCAGGCGATGGAAGAAAAGGGAGGCATCCTGGAGATCAACCTGACAAAATGTGAAAAAAATGAAGGAGAGGGGGAACTGCCGTCCGATCTTGGTCCCGGGCCGTACCTTAAATTGTCCGTCGGAGATACCGGGCCGGGCATGGGACCTGAAATTCTAAAAAAGGTGTTTGAACCGTTTTTCACCACCAGGGAAACAGGGCGGGGAACCGGTCTGGGCCTGTCGGTGGTCCATGGGATCGTCAAGAGCATCGGCGGTGAAATCACCGTTCGCAGCGAGCTCGGGACCGGCACGGTGTTTAACGTCTATCTTCCCATTTTCACCGAAAAAATCCGGGAGATTCCCGAACCCGCCGACGTATCCGAAACAGGCAGTGAAACCGTCTTGTTCGTGGATGACGAACCCATGCTGATCCAGGTTTACCGGGAGCAACTTGAAAAATTGGGATATCATGTGGATGCGGTCGACAGCGGCTTGAAAGCCCTGGAATTGTTTACCTCGGACCCGAACAAATATGATCTGGTCATTACGGATATGACCATGCCGAAAATGACCGGAGATAAACTGGCCGGGGAATTGCTCAAAATCCGGCCCGGGGTCCCGGTGATTCTCTGCACCGGTTACAGCCAGCAGATCACCGAGGAAAAAGCTCACGAATTGGGTATCCGAAGCTTTATCATGAAGCCGCTGAAGATGAAAATTCTCTCCGAGACCATTCGGCGGGTTCTTGACAATTCCGGGTCAAAAGGCGCCTAACTGGCAGGGTTTGATCTTTATCCCCAATGTTTCGCAGGTGCTGCTGACAGTCATCTTCGGGGTATTCAACCGGGATGCGACAGACCACGCACTTTCACAGGAAAGCCGATTTTCCAGCGAAGCCTGTCTCACGGCTTCCGCCAGAGGTTCATCTACGGGAGCCATGGCCTTTACGATTTTTTTCTCCGGGCTGTAACCGAACAGCCCCAGTTGACATTTCGTCAACCGGATATTTAAAAGGTCCATGGCCACACCCACATCCCTGACCGGGATATTGTTCTTGCGGGCCACCTCAAACGCTACGGCGCACGGCAACCTGCCGTTTTTGGAAAGCTCCTTGAGTTCAGCCGCAAGTACAGGATCGCAAGATTTGTCTCCGGGGTGCTTTTTCGAAAAATCCGTTTTATAATCGCCAGTCATTGCCATTCCCCTTTTCCAACCGATTCCAATTGATTTCACCTTGAAGAAAAAAAAACGGTCTGCTAATCTCATCATTTAAATTTATAAATTTATAGCATAGATGGATTCCGACGTGCAAACGTTTAAACCGATTAGGGACACTGTTTAAAATGACCATCGCCATCAGTCGGAAAAAAACCCGGCAGATCCATGTGGGGAATGTTAACATCGGGGGTGGAGCGCCCATCAGCGTCCAGTCCATGACCAACACCCCCACACCGAATGTACGGGAAACCGTGATGCAGATCAAACGCCTGGAAAACGCGGGTTGTGAAATCGTGCGGGTGGCTGTCCCGGATGAAGCCTCAGCCATGGCTGTTTCCCGGATTAAACGAGAGATTTCCATCCCCCTGATCGCCGATATTCATTTTGACCACCGCCTGGCCGTGGCCGCGATCAGGGCGGGCGCGGACGGTATACGGATCAATCCGGGAAACATCGGTGCAAAGGAAAAAATCAGGGAGGTGGTGGAAACCGCAAGGGACTTCGGCGTATCGATCCGTATCGGCGTCAATGCCGGTTCCCTGGAAAAAGACATCCTGAAAAGTTTCGGCCATCCCACCGCACAGGCCATGGTCGAGAGTGCCCTGCGGCACATCGAATTGTTCGGCCGACTGAATTTTGACCGGATAAAACTGTCCATCAAGGCGTCCGATGTTTTAAAAACCGTGGAAGCCTATCGTCTCCTCGCGGCAAAAACGGATTTTCCCCTTCATGTAGGGGTAACCGAATCCGGGACCTTGTATTCCGGGACGGTCAAATCTTCCCTGGGTATCGGTATGCTCCTTGCTGACGGCATCGGCGACACGCTGAGGGTCTCGCTGACCCGTGACCCCGTGGAAGAGGTCAGAGTGGGATTCGAGATCTTAAAAGCGCTGAATATCCGGCGGATGGGTCCGGAAATCATATCCTGTCCGACCTGCGGGCGGTGCAATATCAATTTGTTTGATATTGTGGAAGACGTAGAAAAAAGGATGATGACCAAAAAACTTCCCCTCAAGATCGCCATCATGGGATGCGTGGTGAACGGCCCCGGAGAAGCGCGGGAGGCGGACATCGGCATTGCCGGGGGTGACGGGATCGGTATCCTGTTCTCCAGAGGGAAAGTCGTCCGGAAATTCCCCCAGGAAAGACTGGTGGAAGAATTGATGAAAGAAGTGGAACGAGAGGAAAGGAATGTGCAGCACTCATGAAAAATAAGGTTAAAACAGCCGTAACCCCCACCAGGGTGGAAGATTATCCGGAATGGTACCAGCAGGTCATCAAGGCATCAGACCTGGCGGAACGATCTCCGGTTCGGGGATGCATGGTGATCAAACCCTGGGGCTACGCCATCTGGGAGAACATCATGGATGTTTTGAACGGTATGTTCAAGGCGACCGGCGTGAAGAACGCCTATTTCCCATTGTTCATTCCCTTAAGTTTCCTTGAAAAGGAGGCCGCTCATGTTGAGGGGTTTGCCAAGGAATGCGCCGTGGTCACCCATCACCGGCTTGAACCGGCGACGGACAGGGAAGGCCTGGTCCCGGCCGGACCTTTGACCGAACCTCTGGTGGTTCGGCCCACATCGGAAACGATCATCGGGGAATCCTTTTCCAGGTGGGTGTCCAGTTACCGGGATCTTCCCATCCTCATCAATCAATGGGCCAATGTGGTCAGATGGGAGATGCGCACACGGATGTTTTTAAGAACCAGTGAATTTTTGTGGCAGGAAGGCCATACCGCCCACGCCACCCGGGAGGAGGCCCTTGAGCGGACCCATATGATGCTTGAGATTTATGCCGGTTTCGCGCGGGAATACCTGGCCATGCCGGTGATCAAGGGCCGGAAAACCCCGTCGGAAAGATTTCCCGGCGCCGAGGATACGCTGTGCATTGAATCCATGATGCAGGATCGGAAAGCCTTGCAGGTCGGGACCTCTCATTTCCTGGGACAAAATTTCGCGAGGGCGTCCCAGATCAGATTTCAGTCTCCCCAGGAAACCGAGGAATATGCCTGGACCACCTCCTGGGGGGTTTCAACACGAATGATCGGAGGCCTGATCATGTCCCATGCAGACGACGACGGGATCGTTCTGCCTCCGAAAATTGCATCGGCCCAGGTGGTCCTGATGCCCATCTTCCGAAAACCGGATGACAAATCCAGGGTGATGGAGTATGTTAAAAGCCTTGAAAAAGAATTGTCCAGCCGGTTTTACCATCATCGCCGGATCTGCGTGGAAGTCGATTCAAGGGACATCGGCGGGACCCGGAACTGGGACTGGATTAAAAAGGGAATCCCCCTCCGGGTGGAAATCGGTCCCAGAGACATTGATGAAAATGCGGTCTTTGTCGCCAGACGGGACCGGAAACACAATGACAAAACATCCATGAAACGGGAGGATTTTGTCGGCGGAATTGTAAATCTTCTGGATGAGATCCAGCAAAACCTCCTTGACCGCGCTGCGGAAAACCTTCACGCCCATTCGGTAAAAATTGACGATGCAGCGTCATTTTACGATTATTTTACACCGAAGAACAGCGAAAAACCTGAGATCCACGGCGGTTTTGCCCATTGCCACTGGTGCGGATCAGCGGGCTGTGAGGCCGGAATTAAAGAGGATTTGAGCGTCACCATCCGGTGCGCGCCTTTTGAAAGTGAGGCGGAAGAGGGAAAATGCATCCGCTGCGGCGGCCCTTCCCACAGCCGGGTGATATTCGCCAAAGCGTATTGAACGGAAGGTCGTCGGATTTAATCAATGATTCGCATCAACGATATTATCGATAAGGTTCTGGACAACTATCCCGATGCGGATCTGGACATCATCGATCGGGCCTATATTTATTCGGCCAGGGTCCATGAGGGCCAGATGCGGCTTTCCGGAGAACCTTATCTGTCGCATCCCCTGGAAGTGTCCTATATCCTATCGGAGATGAAACTGGACGGCGTCAGCATCGCCGCAGCGCTTCTCCATGATGTTATCGAGGATACCCACGCCACCGCCGAGGATATTCAGAAAATGTTCGGAGATCAGGTTCTCCATCTGGTCTCCGGAGTCACCAAATTAAGTGTTCTGAAATTCGACAGCTCCCAGCACCGCCAGGCGGAAAGCATCCGGAGGATGCTTCTGGCCATGGCGGACGATATCCGGGTTATCTTGATCAAGCTGGCGGACCGCCTCCACAACATGCGCACCCTCCAGTATCACAAACCGGAAAAACAAAAAAGCATCGCACGGGAAACCCTTGACATTTATGCCCCCCTGGCCGGTCGGCTGGGCATCAACTGGATCAAGAAGGAACTGGAGGACGCTTCTTTCAAATACCTCTACCCCGATGAGTACTCCGTGATCAGCGCCATGGTGAACAAGGACAGGACCGAGCGGGAAAGCTACGTGGAAATGGTCAAAAAGGTCCTTCGGGAGAAGCTGGCGGAATACCATCTGGATGGAGAAGTGCTGGGAAGATACAAACATTTTTACAGCATCCACCAGAAAATGGTCGAACAGAATCTGTCCTTTGAAGAGGTCTACGATATCATCGCTTTCCGGATAATCCTTGAAAGCGTTCCCAACTGCTATGAGGTATTGGGGATGGTCCACTCCCTGTGGAAACCGGTACCTAAAAAATTCAAGGACTATATCAGCGTTCCCAAACCCAACATGTACCAATCCCTGCATACCACCGTGATCGGCCCATACGGAGAGCGCATCGAAATTCAGATCCGGACCCGGGAGATGGACGATGTCGCCGAATCCGGGATCGCCGCCCACTGGAGTTACAAGGAGGGGACACCGGGCGATGAAAGTGTCGTCAAGAAATTCGCCTGGATTCAAAATATCATTGAGAACCAGGAAAACATTAAGGATCCCAATGAGTTTCTGGAAAACGTCCGGATTGATCTTTTCCCCGAGGAAGTCTACGTGTTTACGCCGAGAGGGGAAATCAAGTCCCTTCCCAGGGGGGCCACACCGGTGGATTTCGCTTATCTGATTCATTCGGAGGTGGGGAACCAATGCGTGGGTGCCAAGGTCAACGGCCGCATGGTTCCCCTGAAATATGAGCTCATGACCGGCAACATCGTGGAGGTCATCACATCCAAGCATCATCATCCCAGCAAGGACTGGCTGAATTTCGTCAAGACGGTCAAGGCCCGGAGCCGCATCCGCCAGTGGATCAAAACTCAGGAAAAGGAACGCAGCCTCTCTCTAGGCCGTGAAATGTGCGAGAAGGCGTTCCGAAAATACCAGTTGAACCTGAATTCCATTCTCCGTTCCGAGAAAATGAACGAAGTCGTGGAACAGTTCAATTTTAAAACCGTGGACGACCTTCTGGCAAGCGTGGGTTACGGCAAGACGACGCCCATGCAGGTGGTGAGGAAATTCATGCCAAAACCGGAATTCGAAGAAGGAGATGCCGGCTCCCTCTTCGGGAAGATCATGGGAAGGGTGCGAAAAAAGAAGGCCAATTCGGGGGTCCTGGTAAAAGGGATCGACGATATCCTGATCAAATTCGGGAAATGCTGCGGACCTGTGCCCGGAGATTCCATAACCGGTTACATTACCCAGGGGTTCGGCGTGACCATTCACCGGACCTCATGCAAAAATGCGCTGAAAATGAACCCGGAGAGGCAGATCGATGTTCAGTGGGATGATTCCTATGCGGAGACTTATCCGGTGAAAATCAGCATCCGGTCCCTCGATCGGGTAGGGCTTCTGGCGGACATAGCCGCAAGCATCAGCAAGAACGACGCAAATATCCAGAACCTGAACACCAAGACCAACGCGGACAAGTTTGTGGAAATCAATTTAACCCTGGATGTTGAAAACACCCAGCATTTGCATAAAGTCTTGTCCGCGCTGAAAAAAGTCAAACTGGTGCAGGAGGTGAAACGGCTTGATGTTTAAGACGCTTTGGCCACGTGACCGGATTTGATGCAGTTGGTACACACCACCATGCGTTTGGTCTGCCCATTTTGCAGGGTCCTGATTTTCTGAAGATTGGGATTGAATCTTCTTTTATTGACGTTATGGGCGTGACTGACATTATTTCCCACCAGCGGTTTTTTCCCGCAGATTTCGCAAATTTTCGACATGATAAAAACCCTCTGTAATCGTTAACCTTAATTTGAAAAGCCAAAGACCCTGAAACAAAATTTTATTTATTACCCCAATCCTCATCGCGTGTAAAGCATTTTTTCGCATCCGTTTAATCGTCGGTGGGTGCTTCGGGTTCGTTCTTTATTTTTTCCTCGCATTTGGCGATATATTCAAGGGCTTTCCGGTGTACCCCCACATCGGGGTAACGGGTCAGGACGCCGTTAAATCTTCCCAGGGCCGCCTTGTAATGCTTGCCTTTAAAATAAAATACCCCAACATAATATTCGTGTTCGGCCAGACTTCGCTGGCACACGTCAATATGCTCTCCGGCCTTTACCGCGTAGGCATCTTCGGGGAATTGGCGACGCAGGCGCCTGAATGATTCCAACGCCTTCCTGGCATAAGTCTGGTCCCTGTCAATGGTGTTCATTTGATCGAACCAGCAGCGGCCGATCTGATAAATCACATAGGGAATGGCTTCGTTGGTCGGGTGCAGGTTCTCAAATTCCTGGTAGGCCATGATTGCGGACTGGTATTCCCTGATATGATAATTGGCATCTGCAATTTTCAGTTCGGCCACTGTCGCCAGTTTGCTGAAAGGGTACCAGTCTTTTAATTTTCCAAAGGTCAGGATGGATTTCCGGTAATCTTCGTTGTTAAATTCGGCCATCCCTTCTTCCGCCAGCACCTGGGCGGGTTTCGCATCCTTGACTTCCTTGCCGGCGCAACCCCAGAAAGTCGGCAGGAAAATCAGACATAAGATCGTTAATAATTTTGTCATGATAGGCTTTCAATAAAATGTTGTGCGGAATATGCGGCAATGGCCGCATCTCCGACGGCTGTTACGATTTGACGCAAAGGGGTGGTCCTCACGTCTCCCGCGGCGAAAACACCGGGAACGGATGTGGCCATTTTTCCATCAGCTTCGATGAAACCCCATGGGTCCATTTTAACGGCGGACCCCAGGAACTGGGTATTCGGCTGAATCCCAACCCAGATAAAGCACCCGTCCACTTTAAGTTCACGGGATTCGCAGGTTTTAACGTTCTGGACGGCGATTTTTTCTACGTTGGTCAACCCGCCGATGATCTTTGTGACCACGCTGTCCCAGATGATTTCGATTTTATCATTTTGAAGCGCCCGATCCTGGAGGATGGCTTCGGCCCGAAGTTGGTCCCGGCGATGAATCAAATACACCTTGCTGGCAAATTTCGTGAGATAAAGGCTTTCCTGAACAGCCGTGTCGCCGCCGCCCACTGCCGCCACCACCCGGTTCTTATAAAAAGGTCCGTCGCATGTGGCGCAGAAGGAAACGCCCTTGCCGTAAAATACATCTTCCCCGGGAATGCCGAGCTTTTTGGGTGATGCTCCGGAGGCGATGATCACTGACCTGCATGAAAGGGTTTTGTCATGAAGGCGAATGGTTTTAACGGAATTGGAAAAATCCACCGAAATAACCTCTTCGGTCTCGATGGCAAGGCCGAATTTCTGGGCCTGTTCCGCCATTTTCATGGCGAGATCCGAACCGCTCAATCCTTCGGGAAATCCAGGGTAATTTTCCACCGCATCGGTAACCAGAATCTGGCCTCCGGGGACGATCTTTTCCAATAACAGGGTTTTCAGCTTTGCTCTGGCCGCATAAAGCCCGGCGGTCAGGCCGGCCGGCCCACCGCCGATGATAATCAGATCAAAATCCGCTTGGTTCATTTGAAATTCTTTCTAAAGGACTTTATTTATGGATTCTTCGAGTTTGGATTTGGCCACCATGCCGGTAATCTGATCGGCCACCTTTCCTTCTTTGAAAAAAATCAGCGTGGGGATGGCCCGGATACCATATTTGCCCGGGGTGATCGGACTTTCGTCTACATTGAACTTGGTGAATTTTATTTTTCCCCCGAAGGCAGCGGCCAGCTCCTCGATAACCGGCGCAATGGCCTTACAGGGCCCGCACCACGGCGCCCAGAAATCGACCAGCACCGGTTTGTCGGCTTTCAATACTTCGGATTCAAAACTGCCGTCATTCACTTCCAATATGCCTTCGGCCATAATTTGGTTTCCTTTCAAACGGTTAGAATTTTAAAAACACGGGGCGAATTCTGCACTCGGATACTTATAGTCATTCCGGGGGATAAAGTCAACCCGGCTGAGGGGCCTGTTGACGGGTATCTTACCGGAAATACAGAAGGTTAATTAAAATCGGAAACGGTGCTGATAAAGCAGCCCCCATCGTCATCGCCGTCATCGCCATAACCGCCGCTGTTGTCCGATCCGGAATTCAGAAGTTCATATGCCTGCTCGGCGATTTCAACGTGGGCTTCGGTTGTCGGGTGAATATCATCCCAGAATACATAACCTTCCGTATTGTCGAAATTATAGGGTTTTGCAGGATCCAGCAGAACATCCGTCACATTGGTGAACCCGAAGGAAGCGGGATTTGCCAGAATCCTTTCAAAAAGGGAGTAAATATCAAGTTTATAGACCGCTATGCCCGGGTTGTCCCCTGCAAAATGATCAACGGTATCCGACAGGGAGCTGTTAAAAGATATGGAGGCTGCCTTGAGAAATAAACCCGTGGTCTGGGAGTCCAACGACAGGGGCAGGGATCCCATGTTCGGCAGGTTGAGAATGAGGATGTCCTCTGCACCGAAATCGGCCAGTTTCTGCAACGCGGTTCCGATATTGGAGATACTGTCGGCCAGGCTTTCTTCCGTAACCCCACTTTCACTAAGGATGTCATTGGCGCCGATCCAGACGACAAAAAGGGCATTGTGGGGAAGGTCCGCAGTCGCCGCATAAAGGTTGACCTGCTGCAGAAGACCCGGAGGAACCTCTCCACTGGTTTCAGCTCCGGCATAGGCATTGTCAACCAGCGCGCAATTCAGCAGGTCCCCGGCAAGGTACTCGACCCAGACAGGGCCGTTCGAGACCCTGCCCTCCCAGTAGTATGCCGACGGAACGCTCAATGGATCTGCCGCGTATAAGTTGCCGTTGTCCGACAAGCTGTCGCCGAATACCACAAGGGTATCAAATGAGGCACCGAATACCGATATGGGCGCGATGAAAAATACGGCTAAAACCAGGCAGAACATCCTTTTTTGGGTCATGTCCACTCCTTTTCAGGACAGCTGAAATAAATGTTTGATCTATACCTTAAAGTGGTTAAGATTTGCAAGCGGGCAAAATAACGAATTTTCCCCGGTCAGGCTTTCGCATGATTTTTCATATGCCCTTTACCCCCCATAAAACCGGATTCAACGGAAATTAAAAGGCATTTTCCGAGAGGCTTGACCAATAGAATTATGTCTGATACAAAAACCTCCTTCAGACAGAGTAACCGCGCTCATTTATTAAAGGAACTTTTAATGCTTATCACCGAGATTCTTTCCAGAAACGCACGGATGTACGGCCATGAAACCGCTCTCATCGAACGGGAGCCGGCCAGAAACATTCGAAAAGAAATTACCTGGAAAATATTTGATGAAAAGGCCAACCAGATTGCAGCAGCCTTGATGGACATGGGTATCCGGAAAGGGGACCGGGTTGTTCAGTTGATGACCAATTGCATTGAATGGCTGCCTGTTTATTTTGGAATCCTGAGGACCGGGGCATGGGCGGTTCCCCTTAATTTTCGCTTTGTGGCCAAAACCATCAAAAACTGTGTGTTGACCGCGGAAGCTAAAGTTCTGATATTCGGAGAGGAATTCATAGACCGGATCCAGGCCGTCAAATCGGACCTGGATCAAGTGGTCGCCCATTATATTTTTACCGGGCCTGAAGAACTGACGCCGGATTACGCCGTGTTTCTTGAAGATGCCCTTGCGGGCCGGTCCGTTGAAGACCCGGGCGTGGACTTGAATATCACCGATGAAGCCGCCCTGTACTTTACGTCGGGCACCACCGGAACGCCCAAGGCGACACTGCTGACCCACAGAAACCTGGAATTCGCCTGTTACGTGGAAAACCGGCATCACCACCAAACCCATTCCGATAATTTCTTATGCATTCCCCCCCTTTACCACACGGGGGCCAAAATGCACTGGTTCGGGAATTTTCTCGTGGGCGCAAAGGCCGTTATTTTAAAAGGCATCGAGCCCCGGTGGATACTGGAAGCCATTTCGGAAGAACAGGTGACCATCGTCTGGCTTCTGGTCCCCTGGGCCCTGGATATTCTCTTTGCCATTGAAAGCGGAGAAATCAAGCTGCACCAATTCAGGATGGATCAATGGCGTCTCATGCACATCGGCGCCCAGCCGGTACCTTCGAGCCTGATACGGGAATGGCTGAAAATTTTCCCCCATCACCAGTATGACACCAATTACGGCCTCACCGAATCCAGCGGACCCGGATGCGTACATCTGGGCATGGATAATATCCACAAGGTCGGCGCCATCGGCGTCCCCGGATTCGACTGGGAATTTAAGATTGTGGACTATGATTCCCATCCGGTCCCAAGGGGGACCCCGGGGGAGCTGGTCATCAAGGGGCCCGGTGTGATGAAGGAATACTACAAAAATGCCGAATCCACCCGGGATACCTTAAAAAACGGCTGGCTCTATACCGGGGATATCGTCAAACAGGATGAAGATGGGTTTATCTGGCTGGTGGACCGTAAAAAAGATGTGATCATCACCGGGGGGGAAAACATTTACCCTGTTGAAATAGAGGATTTTTTGCAGGCTCATCCCAAAATTCAGGATGTGGCGGTCATCGGTGTTCCCAGCCTGAGGCTGGGGGAAATCGCCACAGCCGTCGTAAAGGTGAAACCCGGCCAGGACCTTACCAAGGATGAGATCAACGCCTACTGCATGGAGTTGCCCAGGTATAAGCGGCCGAGACGCATTATTTTTGATGATGTCCCACGGAATCCCACCGGAAAAATTGAAAAGCCCGGATTGCGAAAAAAATATGCCGGTGGTGAGGAGAGTTTTAAACTTTAATCTTTAATCTTTAATCTTATATTTTGTTGTCCCAGGAGGATCGTTTTTATGGAAAAATTGAAAGTGGCCATCGTAAAATATGAGGAACCCCAAAAATCGGTGAGAAAGGCGGTTGAACTCTCCGGAGGGCTGGATGGCGTAAAACCTCAAAGCAAGGTGTTTATCAAACCCAATATCGTGTTCTGGAACAAGGATTATTCATTCCCCAAATACGGCGCCATCACCACCACCCGGGTGGTTGAGGACATGATCGTCATGATTAAGGAAAAAGGCGTTGACGACATCACCATCGGAGAAGGCACCGTTATCAACAAGCCTAAATCAAAGGGATTGCAGGACCATGCCTTTGAGCACCTGGGCTACACCGAACTTAAAAAAAAATATGGCGTCAAAACCGTCAACGTGTTTGAACGCCCCTTTGAAAAAATCAACCTCGGGGATGGGGTTGAGCTGAATTTTAATGCGGATGTTCTTCACAGCGATCTGGTCGTGGACATTCCCACCCTGAAAACCCACGGCCAGACCCTGGTCAGCCTGGGAATCAAAAATCTCAAGGGTACCATCGATATCCCTTCGCGGAAAATATGCCACAGCACGGATCCGGTTAAAAACCTGGATTATATGGTATCCAAGCTGAACATCCCCATGCCGCGGATTTTCACCATCATCGACGGCATTTACAGCCTCGAACTGGGCCCCGGTTATGAGGGACGGGCCCGGAGAAACAATCTTCTCATCGCTTCCGGGGATATTTTATCCGCGGATCTGGTGGGGGCGAAAGCCCTCGGGTTTGAAACGGGCCGGATCCCCCATTTAAACCATGCGGCCGAAAGAATGGGCCGGGCCAACGACCTTTCCGATATCGAGATTGTGGGCGAGCCCATTGATGCGGTGGCTTCTTTTCACGCCTACCAGCACGACTACGACGAAAGCGGAACCCTGCCGGCATATCTTGTAAAATACGGGGTCAAGGGCATTTCCTGGGGAAATCCCGGATCCACCATGTGCACTTACTGCACCGGTTTCACCAGCCCGATCATGACCAACCTGGTGTCCATCTGGAAGGGAGAGGCTTTTGATGACGTTGAAGTCCTCACCGGCAAATCCATGAAACCGACTCCCGGCAAAAAGAAAACCATTCTGCTGGGAAAATGCATTTACGAGGCCCACAGGGATAACCCCGACATCAATGAATTGTATGCCGTCAAGGGATGCCCTCCTTCCGAAAAGGAGATCGTCAAGGTGTTTAACAGCGCCGGGGTTCCGGTGAGCCCGGATCTCTTCACCATTTACGACAGCACCATCATGCCCATTCTGAGCAAAAAATACACCAAAAGACCGGAAGAATTCCAGGAGTCCTTTTATCAGGCCGGCTAAGAGGCCATCGGGTTTTGAAACAAAAAAATCCCGCGGGAGATTTCTCGCCGCGGGATTTTTTTGTTTCGGTTCTGATCGATGGAAAAGAAGGGGTTATTTCTGGTCTTTGACCTCTTCAAAATCCGCGTCCACCACATCATCGTCCGCAGACTTGGCCCCCTGGCCTCCCATATCCTCGCCGGCTCCGGCTTCGTGCTGACCTTTTTCCGAAGCCTGTTTGTACATGGTCTCGGCCAGTTTGTGAGACGCCTGGGTCAATGCCTCGGTGAGGCGTTTGATGTCGTCGGTATTGTCTCCCTCCATGGCCTTTTTTAAATCGGCTGCCGCACTTTCAACATTGGATTTGGTGGCGTCGTCGATTTTATCCCCAAGATCCTTTATGGATTTTTCAGTTGAATAAATGAGACTGTCCGCATGGTTTCGGGCTTCAACCAGGTCTCTTTTCTTTTTGTCGTCTTCGACATGGAGTTCGGCATCCTTGACCAGTTTCTCGATTTCATCCTTGGACAGCCCGCTGGAGGCGGTAATCTGGATGGAGTGTTCCTTGCTTGTGGCCAGGTCCTTGGCTGAGACATTGACAATGCCGTTGGCGTCGATATCGAACGTCACCTCAATCTGGGGGATGCCCCGGGGCGCCGGAGGAATGCCCACCAGTTCAAAACGGCCGAGGGTCTTATTGTTGGCCGCCATTTCCCGTTCCCCCTGCAATACATGGATGGACACCGCAGGCTGATTGTCTGCAGCAGTGGAAAAAACCTGGCTCTTTTTGGTCGGGATGGTGGTGTTTTTCTCTATAAGCTTGGTCATGATCCCGCCAAGGGTTTCGATACCCAGGGAAAGGGGCGTGACATCCAGCAGGAGAACGTCTTTTACATCACCCTTTAATACGCCTCCCTGGATGGCGGCGCCCATGGCCACGACTTCGTCCGGATTGACGCCCTTGTGCGGCTCTTTCCCGAAAAGGGCTTTTACCCTGGCCTGAACCGCCGGCATCCGGGTCATCCCGCCCACCAGAATCACCTCGTCAATGTCCTTGGGGGTTAAACCGGCATCCTTCAAGGCTGTTCGGCAGGGGTTTTCCAGTTTATCCAGAAGATCGCTCACCAGGGATTCCAGCTTGGCCCGGGTGATTTTGATGTTCATATGTTTGGGACCGCTAGCGTCCGCAGTGATAAAAGGCAGATTCACATCGGTTTCCATGGAGGTGGACAGCTCCATCTTTGCCTTTTCAGACGCCTCCTTGAGCCGCTGGAGGGCCATTTTGTCGTTTCTCAAATCAATGCCCTGGTCTTTTTTGAACTCACTGGCCAGGTAATCAATGAGTCTTAAATCAAAGTCTTCACCTCCCAGATGGGTGTCCCCGTTGGTGGATTTGACTTCAAAAACCCCTTCGCCGATTTCCAGAATGGATACGTCGAATGTGCCTCCACCCAGGTCAAAGACGGCGATTTTTTCTTCCTTTTTTTTATCCAGACCATAGGCCAGGGACGCGGCGGTGGGTTCGTTGATAATTCTCAGAACGTTCAGGCCTGCTATTTTCCCCGCATCCTTGGTGGCCTGACGCTGGCTGTCGTTAAAATAAGCCGGTACGGTAATAACGGCGTCAGTGATCTTCTCTCCCAGATAATCCTCCGCCGTTTTTTTAATGTTGGCCAGAATAAACGAAGAAATCTCTGCGGGGCTGTATTTTTTGCCGCGGATGGCGATACGGACATCGCCGTTATCCGCCTGTTCGATCTTATAGGGAAGTATCTTGAGATCGCTCTGGACTTCCGGAGACGCGAATTTTCTTCCGATCAGTCGTTTAACGCCGAATACCGTATTTTCCGGATTGGTGATGGACTGTCGCTTCGCGATCTGTCCCACGAGCCGTTCGCCGTTTTCTGAAATGGCCACAATGGAAGGCGTGGTTCTTCCGCCCTCGGCATTGGTGATGACTTTAGAATCGCCACTCTCCATAATTGCGACGCAAGAATTTGTCGTTCCCAGGTCAATTCCGATGATTTTACTCATTTTTCTTCTCCTTGTATGGGGTCGGGTAATTTCGAGAACTCATGATTAATCCTGAATATGTGTTTGTTTCATTCTTTTTTGGATACCACCACCATGGATGGCCTCAACAGGCGATTGTGAATCATGTATCCTTTCTGCATTTCCTGCAAAACCGTATTCTCCGGGTGTTCATCAGAGGGTTGTTGCAAAATTGCCTGATGAAAACTGGGATCGAAGGGCTCTCCTATCGCATCAATGGCCTTTACATGAAATTTTTCAAGAATTTTAATAAGTTCGGACAAAGTCAGACAAACGCCCTCAAGGAGACACCGGGGATCGGAAACCCCTTCCTTTGAGGATTCCACAGCTCTTTCGAGATTGTCCACCGCCGGCAACAGGGCGCTGACCAATGCTTCATTGGCATATTTCCTGAAATCCTCCATTTCACGGTTTGTCCGCTTCTTGAAATTTTCGAATTCAGCGGAAACCCGGAGCAGCCGGTCATAGGTGTTTTTGAGATCTTCCTCGGCATTCTGAAGTTTTTGTTCCAGGTCTTTAATCACATCTTCAGGTCCCTTGGGGCTAGTGTCGTTAGCAGCTTCATCCTGCAGGGCATCCGAATTTATCCTGCTTTCGGCCTGGTTCGGCTCATCCTTATCCTTTTTTCCTATTTTAATGCTTTTGATTTCAGTCATTGGCGATTTTCTTCTTTCCCTGTCATAATTTGAAGCAAAGCATCGCGATCCCGGCGTCAAAAATGACACCTGGAGCAAAATAATACGCCATGGGGCGTTGTCAAGTCGGTAATTATGAGAATTTGCAAGAAAAATTGCCCGAAAAACATGGGTCCTGCGGAAAGGATGGCATGTGGGATGATCGGGAATTTGAGATAAATTGGTTGTGCACCCCCTATCGAACCTCTTCCGGAAAAAGGCCATATCATGACCGGGAACGATCCGCGACACAAACTAAACCACTTATCGCTGCTTCCTTCCGGACCTGACGAGGTTCGTGATCGTTTGTTACGCAGCGGCCGGTCTGAATGGCCGGTTTTCGGGCAAAAACCCTTTAGGGGGAATTCAGCCCCGCATAAAGCGGATTTCGGGTACAGGGCACCGCTAACTCCCCGCCTAGCACAACCAGATCGTTAATATAATTGACATGGACAATATTTCAAGGATTAAATATTATTTTATCGGTTAGATATTGACATGGCCGACATCGCTGTCATAGGCTGAACAAGCTGGTTAACCATTTAATATATTGAAATTAAATATAAAATACAAATTTATCCCCCATGCGCAATGACGACGATCGCATTTTAAGACGTATCCAAAAAAAAGTCCGCAAAACCATTCTGGAATATGGAATGCTGAAAACCAGGGACAGGGTTCTCGTGGGTGTTTCCGGAGGACCGGATTCCATGGCCCTTCTCCATATCCTGATTAAAATGAAATCCGACCTGGGGATTACCCTCGCCGTCGCTCACCTAAATCACGGCCTGAGAGGCGATGAATCCGATCGGGACGCCGATTTTGTGCTTCAAACTACGGAAAAGCTGGGCCTTGAATGCTATCTGGAAAAAGAAAACATACCTGAATATCGGCAACGGCACGGGCTTTCCACGGAACAGGCAGCCAGAAGAATCCGTTATGCGCATTTTTACCGCCTTGCGGAAATACACGGATTTAACAAGATTGCCCTGGGACATCATCTGGATGACAACGCGGAAATGGTGCTGATGGCCCTTTTCCGGGGAAGCGGGCCCCTGGGACTTTCCGGGATTCCACCGGTAAGAGAGGGAAAAATCATACGCCCCCTCATGGGACTGACCCGGAGCGATATCATGGCTTACCTCCAAGATGCCGGCCTGGATTTTGTCATTGACGGATCCAATGCCGATACGACCTATCTGCGCAACAGGGTCCGACACCGTCTCCTTCCCCTGTTGAAGGAAGAATACAACCCCGCAGTAACCGGTTCGTTGAACCGTTTATCTGAAATTTCAAGGAGCGAAGAGGAGTGGATGAACAGTTTGGTCGCTCCTTTATTCCAGTCCTGCGTCGTCGCATCCGAAGAAAATCGGTTGACCCTTGCCGTTTCCCGGTTGAAAGGGCATCATCCGGCCGTTCAAAGACGGATTCTCCGCATGGCCTTGGAACAGGTGAAAGGCGATCTGAAAGGGATTGCACTTCACCATGTGGACGCCATAATGGAGGTGAGCCGAGATGTCTCCGGAGCGAAAAGACTGGACCTGCCGGGGCAGGTCATGGTTCTGGCAGGCCGGGGCCGGATTCTCATATCCAAAGAAAAACAGCGACTTCGCAATATCACTACCGGTCAACCCCGGATACCCCTGTTGCGATATTCCTATGAAATCCATATTCCCGGCAGTCTTTACGTGCCGGAGACCGGTATGACGCTTTGGTTTACGGAAACAGCCGTGGAAACTCCGGAAAACATTTGTTCTGCTGGACAACAGACGGCTTTTATTGATATAAAAAAAATTGAAGGTCCATTGGAATTAAGAAATTTTGTTCCCGAAGACCGTTTTGCCCCTTTAGGAATGAGGGGCACCAAGACCGTTGATAAATTTTTAAAGGACCTCAAAATCACGGACCGGGAGCGGTTCAACATTCCGGTATTGTTAACCCGGGGAAAAATTATCTGGGTTGTGGGGCATCAAATCGACGATGCCTTCAGGGTCACGGCGTCAACCGACAGGGTACTGACGGCACGGGTTCAAATGTCGCAATCAACCCCTTGTTTATCCCTCAAAAATGATTATTAAAGTAAGATTTGCGGATTCGGCGGCGTCAGACCCGTATTTAAATGTGACCTGGAGCAACATTTTCCGGAGGACGGCTCTTCCGGAACAACTTATCGAGGAGGTATTTCTTTGAATCCCTTTTACAAAAATCTGGCCCTGTGGCTGGTGATTACCGTCATGATGATCATGCTGTACAATCTCTTCAACCAGCAGCGCATAGGGGAGTCCACCATCAGCTACAGCCAATTTCTTTCCATGGTGGACGGGGGGTCGGTTGCTGAAGTCCTGATCCAGGGGCAGGAACTGCTTGTCACTGATGTCAAAAGCAACCGGTTTAAAGTGTATGCTCCGGAAGACCCTGAGATCATAAAAATACTAAGGGGGAAAGGCGTTGTCATTTCCGCCAAGCCGCCCGCGGAATCTCCCTGGTATATTTCCGTTCTGGTTTCCTGGTTCCCCATGATTGTCCTTATCGGCGTGTGGGTTTTTTTCATGAGGCAGATGCAGTCCGGCGGCGGCAAGGCCATGTCTTTCGGCAAAAGCAGAGCGCGTCTCCTGTCGGACCAGCAGGAAAAAGTGACTTTCGAGGATGTGGCCGGAATCGATGAGGCTAAGGAGGAACTGGGTGAAATCGTCGAATTCCTGAGGGAACCGAAAAAGTTCACTCGGCTGGGAGGCAGGATTCCCAAGGGGGTTTTGCTCATGGGGCCTCCGGGATCCGGCAAAACCCTGCTGGCCAGGGCCATTGCGGGTGAGGCCGGAGTTCCCTTTTTCAGTATCAGTGGATCCGATTTTGTTGAAATGTTTGTGGGCGTGGGTGCTTCCCGGGTCAGAGACCTTTTTGTCCAGGGAAAAAAACACGCGCCCTGCATAATTTTCATTGATGAAATCGACGCCGTGGGAAGGCATCGGGGCGCCGGACTGGGGGGAGGGCATGATGAGCGTGAACAGACCCTGAACCAGCTGCTTGTGGAAATGGACGGATTTGAATCCAACGAGGGAGTTATCCTGATATCCGCCACCAACAGGCCTGATGTGCTTGATCCTGCGTTGCTGCGGCCGGGGCGGTTTGATCGCCAGGTGGTTGTTCCGCTTCCGGATATCGCGGGCAGGGAAAAAATCCTGAAGGTGCATATGAGAAAAACTCCGATTGCCGACGACGTAAACGTCAGGGCTTTGGCAAAGGGAACCCCCGGGTTCTCCGGCGCCGATCTTGAGAATCTGGTGAATGAGGCGGCGTTGCTGGGGGCCAAGCGGAACAAGGAAAAAGTGGGGGCGATGGATTTTGAGGACGCCAAAGACAAAGTCTATATGGGTCTTGAGCGAAAATCAAAGGTCATGAAAGAGGAAGACAAGCGGACAACAGCCTACCACGAAGCAGGGCATGCGCTGGTTGCCCGTTTTCTGCCCAACACCGATGCGGTGAACAAGATCACCATCATTCCCAGGGGCCGGGCCGCCGGGGTGACCTGGTTCCTTCCGGAAGAAAGGGATTTTAAATACAAGGATCAACTGGAGAGTGAACTGGCCATCGCCTTCGGGGGCCGGGCCGCGGAGCGCCTGGTATTCGGTCGCATCAGCACCGGTGCGTCCAACGACATCAAGCAGGCGACGGAACTGGCTCAGAAAATGATCCGATCCTGGGGAATGAGCGATGCCCTGGGGCCTCTGGCCTATGAACAGCATGAGGAGCAGATTTTCCTCGGCCGCGAAATCAGTCAGCACAGAGATTATTCAGAGGAAACCGCAAAAAAGATCGATGAGGAGATCAACCGCCTGATCAATCAAAGCTATGCCCGCGCCGAAACCCTTTTAAAGGAAAACGAAGACATTCTCCATAAGCTTTCCGAACTGCTTCTGGAAAAGGAAACCGTCATGGGGAAGGAGCTTGACGACCTGATTTACGCTCTGCGACCGGGAATAGAATTGCTTTCGCATAAAATAGAAGATGATAAAAAGGCGGATGAAAATTCTCAACCGGAACCTCCGGCTTCAGCCGGAACGGATCCTTCTGCTGCGATGGAATAACAGAACGAATGTCGAAAATATATAACATCAGATGGGGGTCGAATGTCCTGACGCTGGGGAAAAAGACCCGCGTCATGGGCATCGTCAATGTCACCCCGGACTCATTTTCCGATGGGGGAGATTTTCTTTCCCACGGCCATGCCGTCAGCCGGGGAATCAAGTTGTATCAGGCCGGTGCCGATATTATCGATATCGGAGGCGAGTCTACCCGGCCTTCATCGAAAGATGTGACCCTGGACGAGGAAATCCGGCGGGTTATCCCGGTGATCGAGTCCCTGGCCCAAAAAATCCCCATTCCCATTTCCGTGGATACCACCAAGTCGGTTGTAGCCGAAAAGGCCTTGGAAGCCGGTGCTTCCATTATAAACGACATCAGCGCCTTGAGATTCGATCCCCTCATGGTGAAGGTCGCCGCAAGGTATCATGCGCCGGTGATCCTGATGCACATGAAGGGCCGGCCCAAAGACATGCAGGAAAATCCGGTTTATGAAGATCTTCTGGCTGAAGTAATGGGATTTTTACAGGAGGCCATGGAAAATGCCGTCCAAAACGGTGTTGATCCTTCCCGGGTCATCCTGGATCCGGGCATCGGATTCGGCAAGACCTTTCAACACAACCTGATTCTGTTGAAAAATCTGGAAGCATTTAAAACCCTGAATGCGCCCCTCCTGGTCGGCGCTTCCCGGAAGGCATTCATCCGCAGTCTTTTAAAAGATGACAGCGGTGAAACACCCGACCCCAAAGGGCATCTCGTAGAGACCGGCTCCCAAGCGGCGGCTGCCGCTGCCGCCATGAACGGCGCCCATATCATCCGGGTGCATAACGTGGAGAACACCGTGGCGACGCTAAAAATCATCGATGCCGTTATACATGCCGCAGAAGGAGATGAAGAGGATGCTGCTGGTTATTGACGTCGGCAATACCAATATTGTGTTGGGCGTATTCGACGGGGAGAAACTGGTCGGGGACTGGCGGATTCATACGGACAGCGCCATGACCGAAGATGAATTCGCCGTGTTTGCGCTCAATATGTTTTCCCGGATCCAACTCGACCCGAACTGCCTGGAAAAAACGATTATTTCATCCGTTGTTCCTCCGATGACACGCCTGTTGGATGCCTTCTGCCGGAAGTACATTGGACGGGAGCCCCACTGGGTGAATGCAAAGTCCGTTGCGCACCGGATGCCCGTTCTTTACGCCAATCCCGCTGCCGTCGGGGCGGACCGGATCGTTAACGCCCTGGCCGCCTATGCCAAATACAAAACGAGCTTGATCGTTATTGATTTCGGCACGGCAACCACATTTGACGCCGTAACCGAAAAGGGGGAGTACCTGGGCGGGGCCATCAGCCCGGGAATCAATATCTCGGCCGAAGCCCTGTACGTAAGAGCCTCCAAACTGCCCCGGGTCGAACTTTTCACGCCTCCGGAAACAGCCATCGGAAGGGACACCCTCGGCAGCATTCAATCGGGAATCATCTTCGGTTACGCCGGTCTGGTGGACGGTATGGTCCAGAGAATAAAAAAAGAAATGGCGGCCAACCCCAGGGTCATCGCCACCGGAGGCCTTTCTTCGCTGATGTACAAAGTCTCGGAAACCATCGAATACCTGGAACCGGATTTGACCCTGGAGGGGCTGCGGTTGATTGCGGAAGGCCTTTAATAAAATGGGTTGGATGGCCAACCTGTATTACCCTGAAAAACTTTTCCCCTTTTTTTGCCTGCATTGAAAATCGCTTTTACCGAAAATCCTTGGATCGCCGATTAAAGGTTTGACAAAACCGCAGCGAAAAAATAAGACCATGCTGATACAATCAGATCTGTTTATTTTGAGAAATTAAGAAATATATGTTTGAATTTATTAATAAAACAGGAGAAGGAGCATGAACCAAAAAGTTGTTGTTGTCGGCGCTGTCGCCCTTGGCCCGAAAGTGGCCTGCCGTCTCAAACGGCTGGATCCGGAAGCCGAGGTGACGCTCATCGATAAGGATCGATATATTTCCTATGGAGGATGCGGCATCCCCTATTACGTAGGCGGGGATGTGACGGAACTTGAGGGATTGTATTCCACCAGCGCCCATGTTCCCAGAGATGCGAAATATTTTGAGAACGTAAAGGGGGTCCGGGTCAAAATTCGAACGGAAGCCATCTCCATCGACCGAAAAGGGAAAGCCATAAGGATCCGGGACCTGGAGACGGGAATGGAGGAGGATTTGCCCTATGACAAACTGGTCCTGGCCACGGGTGCCCGGCCGGTTATACCTCCCATCCCCGGAACGAAACTTCCCGGGGTTTTTGTCGTGTCCTCCCTCCATGACGCGAAGGCCATTAAAGACCGGATTTCCAGGGGACTGGTTGAAAACGCCGTAGTCATCGGCGGGGGGGCCATTGGATTGGAAATGGCCGAGGCTCTGACGGACCTCTGGGGAATTGAGACCACCCTGGTTGAGATGATGGATCAACTGGTTCCCACGGCTTTCGGCAGAGACATGGCCCTGGTGATGAAGAATCAAATGGAGGGAAAGGGAGTCCGGGTCCTTCTCAGGGAAAGGGTGATGGAAATCCTGGGAAATGAAACCGACGGCATTCGGGCCATCGTTACGGACCAGAGGGAAATTCCCTGTGATCTGGTGGTCCTTGCCGTGGGGGTCAAACCCTATACGGATCTCGCCGGGGATGCGGGCCTTGCCGTCGGCCGTTCCGGCGGCATCCTGGTGGACCAGCGGATGCGAACCTCCGATCCCGACATCTTCGCCGGGGGGGACTGTGTCGAAATACTTCACCTGGTCAGTGGTGAATATATACCCATGCCCCTGGGGTCCCTTGCCAACCGCCAGGGCAGGGTGATCGGGACCAATCTGGCGGGAGGACATGAGCGCTTTGCAGGAACCGTGGGGACTTTTTGCGTGAAAATTTTCGATCTTACCGTGGCCCGGGCCGGATTGACCGAAAAACAGGCCCTGGAAACCGGATTTGATGCGGTTCATGCCACAGTCGTCCAGGCGGACCGGGCCCATTTTTATCCCACCATGAAGTTGATGTACGTCAAACTCATCGCAGACCGCAGGACCCGCAGGGTCCTGGGAATCGAAGCGGCGGGCTGGCAGGGGGACGCGGTGAAGGCCAGAGTGGATGCCGTGGCGGTGATGCTTCCGTTAAAAGCCGACGTGAACGACATCTCCAACCTGGAAGTCGCCTATGCTCCGCCCTTTGCATCCGCCATGGATATCGTCAACAATGCCGCCAATTCTCTGGACAACATCATTTCGGGAAGGCATGAAACCATCGACGTGATCGATTTTCTGGAACGGTTCAAATCCGGTCGAAAACGGGTCCTCGATGTGAGGAGCCCGGTTCAGGCCGGACCTTTTGTGGAGAAATACCCGGACCGGTGGCTGAACATCAACCAGGAGGAGCTTTCCGCCCGTCTGGATGAAGTGCCGGGCGATGAGCCCCTTTTCCTGGTTTGCGGTTCCGGCCCCAGGTCCTACGAGTCCCAACTGCTGCTGCGGCAGAAGGGGATCAATGCCCAGACCCTGAATATTCAGGGCGGCATCGGGATGATTTTAATGAGTGATCCTGAATTCGCCCCCGAGGGGTATAAATAACATCAGGGCCTTACCTTCAGATATCGGGGCTTCAAGGCCGATGAGAATTTTTCATGGCTTTGGGCCCCGCCTACCAGCCGATGAAAAGACGGCTTTTATCCCCGAGCAGACGTTTAAAAATTCTTGCGATGATATAGGAGACACCGGTCAGGCAACACACCGTAATGGCCCATGAAAGGATGCCCAGAGTCTTTGTGGGGGCCACGAAATGGCGTCTGAGCAGGATTTCTAAAACGATGGGATGGATGAAAAATATGGCAAAGCTCGCTGAAGCCGTTTCATTCAGAAGATATACATGCCTGTTTTCCAGCCTTTGCAGAACCACCATGAAAAAAATGCACATGATCATTTTCTGGACAATGTTGATATCGGGGACGGTAATGACGAAAGGGGGTTTGTGAAAATTGCCCCAGTTGTTGAAAAACGCGACCTGGGCGATGGCCAGGATGAGGATGGGAATGAATAAATGGATTTCCTTGCCGGCCAGCCGGGTATAAATGAAATTCCGGTTCATGGAAGAAAAAATGCCGAAGAGGTAAACCGGCAGGTAGTAAAATACGCTCTGAAAAACACTGAAATTAAAAACCGGGCGGTGAATGACCATGGCCACGGCCAGGGTTGCCAGGATACCGAAGACCTGTATGCTGCGGGGAAGTTGAATGAATTTGACGAACACGGGGGATGCGAGAAACACCACCATGATGAAAGTGATGTACCAGTAGGCGGTAAGGGTGCCTCCAGTCCAGAGGTATAAGAAAAAGGGGCGGATGTACTCGAGATAAAAATTTCCGTGGAGATTGAAAAAATACTCGCCGAAAGGCCCGCTTCGCCAGACAAAGACGTAAAGCACCAGGGGAACCGAGGAAAGAATCAGGTACGGGCTGTAAACATTCTTGAATTTTTTGGCGATGAAATTTTTGTAATTGAATTTTTTATAAAAAACGTGGTGAAACAAAAACCCCGATATGAAGACGAAAAGGGCGGTCCCCCCGGTGATCAGGGCGCAGAATACTTTTTCCGGGAAAGTATTGATCCACCATCCTGAAATTTCGTAGCAATGCGCCGCAACGATGAAGACAATGGCGATTCCCCTGAAATAATTAAATGAATTTATAAACATGGCGGTTTGACCTCACACCGGTCCTGAAGATCCGGGAGATTTTAGACCTTGCCCTGGTTGAGAACCGAACTTTTCGGCGGATTTTTAGGTGAGCCCAATATTTTTGTCAATATCTATAAGAGAACATCGCCGACGGCGGCTTGTCTTGAACCTTCCAGCCTTCAAACGGATCCGGCAAAACCGGTGCGCAGCAGGGAGTCCCGGCTGATCATGCCCTTGAAACGACCTTCTTCATCAACCACCGGCAATCGTTTGAGGGCTTTTTCAGCCATCAATCCAATGGCCTCTTCAATCAACATCTCTTCTTGGACCGTAATCAAACGGGTCGTCATCACCATTGCGGCGGTGGTTTCGGACAGCTCCTGCCGCGGACCGTTCTTGCCGGTGCTTTTCCGGAAAGGCTGCCTCACCTTGGACAGGAGCCTCCAGATGCCCTCGGGTTCCGCCTTGAAATAACGCAACAGATCCCGGTCCGATATCAGCCCCAGCAATTTTCCCTGGTGATCCACTACCGCCACCCGCTGGATGTCGTTGTCGTCTATAATCCTGATGACTTCATCCACAGGGGTTTCGGGAGTTACGGCATGCGCGTCCCGGCGCAGGATGTCTCCCACGCGTTTCAGGTGCCCCACTTCAATTTTTTGGGCCGTAAAAGCCATCCAGTCCGGAGCCTCGCGCATGACCGTCCTGAAAATATCCAGACGCGAGAGAATTCCCGTAAGCCGTCCTTCGCCGTCAACCACCGGAAGGCGTTTGACGTCCCTGGCGAGCATCAGGTCAACGGCTTCCGCCAGGGGCCGGTCCTCCGCTATGATAATGGCCGGGGATGTCATGGCTTCGGATACTTTTACCGAATCCAGTTGACCCAGGACGGATTCCAGCCGGTCCTGGCCGGACTCCGACACCAGGCCCAGGCGTAGAGGCAGTCCGCCCCGGGTGATCAAGTCCCCCTGGGTGATGACCCCGATGGGCCGTCTTTTTTCATCCAGCACCGGCAGACCCGTGAACACGGATGACAGCAGCAACCCGGCTGCATCGCTCAAAGGGCTCTCCGGCGAAACCCATTCAGGCTGGGGCGTCATCACATCGCAAACCCTGAGCTGCCTGGGAAAAAATGCGTTTTTCACCTGGTGGCGGACTACATTCAGATCATGCAGGACCACGATGCCGTCTTCGACCATGCCGGAGAGTTTTTCGATGACGCGGTCCATATCGGCTGCGGGCGCCACGATATAGATGCGCACCGGCATGTTGTATGAAAGAATCTCCAACCGGCCGGTGGCCATCTCCCCGTTTTCGTAACACCCGGCGATTCCCCGGGTGACGATGCAGCGGGCTGCAATTTTAAGATCCCGGATAAATTGAAGAACGGCGTCCACCAGCGGTTTGGTTCCCCAGCGTGCCTGCTCGCTGGTCAGAATCTCGATGGCCTTGTAGTTTAACATCTTTCCCCCTATTTCAGGCCGCCCAGCCGCAATCCGATATAGGTCAGGGCAAAACCGCCCAGATTATTGATCAGAATATTCGCCAGGGGCTGGAGCATCAATCCGGTTCTGCCGGCGTTCACGGTTTCCAGGGCGAATGAAGAAAACGTCGTCAATGCTCCCAGATACCCGGTGATGAGCAGCAGCCGCATGTCCGGGGTCAACAGGCGTACGCGGTCCGCCAGGGCGAAAAGGAGCCCGATCAGAAAACACCCGGTCAGGTTCACCGCGAGGGTTCCCCAGGGGAATTGGTTTCCCCACATTCTGACCGAAAGTAATCCCGCGCCGTAACGGCAGGCCGCGCCGATACTTCCGCCGCACATGACCAGCAGCAATTGTTTAAATCCCATCAATCACCAAACCTTACGCCCTCATCCCGACACACGCTTTTGTCAAATGGGGTTGCATGAAGGACCGGTTTCAATTTCGCACCACTACGACCGTGCAGTGGGCGTAGCTTAAAACCCTTTTTGCAACAGATCCCACCAGCCATTTCTGGAGCAGGCTTTCCCCTCGGTGCCCCATCACGATTGCGTCTATTTTCCATTCCGCCGCCAGGCTGACGATCTGTTCCGCCGGATGCCCCACGCGCGCCTCAAAGGACGCGCCAACACCCATGGCGGCCGCTCGGGTTTTCATTTCGTTAAAATGAGAGGCAAAGTATTCCCCGGCATGGTCCAGAACCGCCGCCGGATCCACGTCTCCCGGCGGTCCCGCCGGGTTCGCCACCGAGAGCACGGTGATTCCCGCGCCATATTTACCGGCCAGATCCAGCCCGAAATCGAAAGCCTTCCGGGCTTGACTGGAACCATCGTATGCAACGAGTATTTTTGTGATCATGGGACACCCCTTTTGGCGTGGTCGTTATGGGAGTGAGCTACCGTTTTGCCACGGCAAGCTTCAAGGCAAGCCCAAGGAAAACAGTCCCGGCGGTTTTATTCATGATGCTCTGGATCCGCGGGGACCGGTTCAGGCGCCGGCCCAGGGCTCCGGCAAGAAAGGCGATGCTGCTGAAGATCATCAGGGTCGCCAGGATGAACAGCCCGCCCAGCAGAAAAATCTGTATGGATACGCGTCCCCTTGCCGGGTCCGCGAACTGGGGCAGAAATGCCAGAAAAAAAATGGAAACCTTGGGATTGGTGATGTTCATGAGGATGCCCCGGAAATAAAGTTTTCCAAGGCTGATTCGGGGCGGTGCTTCTCCTTGAATTAAAACGGTTTTGGAGGTGAACGCCTGATAGGCCAGATAGGCGAGGTATCCCGCGCCGATGAATTTCAACGCGGAAAATGCGGCTGCCGAGGTCTGAAAAATCACCGCCACCCCCATGGCGACGGCGGTGCTGTGCACGACGAGCCCCGTGCACAGTCCGAGCATGACCATAAGACCGGCGATTTTGCCCCGAAGAGCCGACTGGGTGAGAACGAACAGGTTGTCCGGTCCGGGCGCCAGGGCCAGCAGAAGGGATGCGGCAAAAAAAGGGATCAGCGTTTCAATGGGTATCATAATTGCTCCGGTGGCTTTCTAAATCGTTGGATATCGGCAGGTTGTCCGCGGGGACGGCCGATCCGGCCAGGCTCCGCCGCCGTTCCACCAAAAACCGCGCTGCGCGGACAGTCCTGGAAATCGAGGGAAATCCAACGACGCCGGCATTGTGCATCCGCCTGAGGTACAGGTCGGTAAACGGACCGTACTGAGTGAAGACGATGATGGGTTTTCGGCCCATGCGGACCCGTGCCGCAATTTTATCGATCAGGCGGTCCGAAACCGCAGGAGGCGCAAAAAAAGCGGTGCAGATGATGATGTCCACCCCGCTGTCTTCCAGGAGCGCATCCAGAGCGCAACCGAACATGGCATCGTCGGCGCCGGCGGTCAGGTCGATGGGATTGTTGCAGGACGCGAAAGGCAGCGTTTCCCGGCGAATCCGGTCAACGGTGCGGGGGTGCAATTCGGCGAGCGTAAGATCAATACCCCGGTGCCGGGATTCGATATAATCCACGCAGACGACCCCGAATCCGCCCGCGGGGGTAACAACGGCCACGCGGTTGCCGTCGGGCAGCGGCAGCATGGAAAAGGTTTTCGCCGCATCGCACAGTTCCTCGTCATCCATTGCCCGGAGGATGCCGTATTGCTTAAAAAGTCCGTTGAGGATGTTATCCGTACCGGCCATCCTGCCGGTGTGACTGGTCACGGCCCGTATCCCTCCCGGCGTGCGCCCGGCCTTGAGGATGACGACGGGTTTGGTTTTGGCGATGGCTTTTGCTTCCCGGAGAAAAACCATTCCGTGTTCGATATTTTCCAGGTAGAAGGCCAGGCACGACGTTCCGGGGTCGGTGGAGAAATAGCGCAGAAAATCCAGTTCATCCAGATCGCACTTGTTCCCCAGTCCCACAAAGGCGCGCATTCCGAATCCGGTATTGCTGGCCAGTCCTAACGCCTCCACACCGACCGATCCGCTCTGGGTGATAAAGGCAACGCCGCCGCCGTTGGCTAAGGCTTTGTCCCCGTGTTCGACGAAGATCGTATCCAGGTGATCGGCAGGAACGAAGATGCCCAGAGAGTTGGGGCCCAGAATCCGGGTTTGGAACTGCTTGGGGATTTCCCTGAGCCGGGTTTCAAGCGCCTTGCCTTCCGGACCTGTTTCTCCGAACCCGGAAGATACGATGATGATAAAGGGGATGCTTTTGGAGGCGCAGGCAAGGGCAGACTTCACCGCCTCCCTGGCATTGACCGTGATGACGGCCAAATCGATATCCTGGGGAAGAAAATCCACGGAAGACAGCACGGGATGACCCAGAATCTCTTTTTCCACCGGGTGTACCGGATAGAGTCTGCACAGCGAGCTTGCAAGCCCGTGAAAAATGATTTTCCCCGGCGATCCATCCCGGTTGCTCGCCCCGATCACAGCGATGGACCGGGGGTTCATTAATCTGGAAAGGTCGGTGATGTTCACAACGGCTCCTAACAGCTCATTATTTTTCTTCAAAATATTCAACCTGATAGGTCGATATATCCAAATGGGCCCTTTTCCATTCATCACCCGGAAGCCCTGCTTTCCGGCACAGGTGGGATAAAAATTCCCCCGGGGTCGGTAACTGATTCCACACCTGGGGAAGGAACGTGGCGCTGTGAGGACCTTTACGGAGGATTACGCCGTCAACGCCGGCCCGAAGCTTTGAAATCAGGTCCGTGGCGTCGCTGTAGTCAAGGGGCCGGGGTTCGGTCAGAATGCTCACCTCGATATCCACCCGGTCCAGTTCTTCCCGGGACAATGGCTTGAACCGGGGGTCACGGAAAGCGGCATTGACGGCGTTATGACGAACGCTTTCGGCCAGGGGTTCCACCGCCGACAGGCTGCCGATGCACCCCCGCAACTCACCGTTTTTATGCAGCGTGACAAAGGTGGCGCGGTGTTCCTGAAATTCGGGTGCATCAAGATCCGCGGCCGTTGGTTTGATTTCGCTAACATCCGCATTCAACCGGCTGCCGATGGTGGATCTTACCAGCCTGACCAGCAATTGCCCTTTTTCTTCACTGAACCTGTCTTCACTCATGTTCATTTCTCCATAAAATGCGATGGCGGCATCCCACCACCCAGGCCCGGGTTCTCCAATTGTATTGACACCTCATTCGGTTTATTCTTATACTTTAAAATATTTTGGGTGACAATCACCATTCTCCCGAACGGAACATTCATTTCTCATTCTTTGCGGAACATTCGAAAAGAATACCGACACTTCCGAAAGACCATCAGTTCAAAAGGGGGCTTCCGATGGAATACAACGATATCCTTTATGAAAAAAACAACGGCATTGCAACAATCGTCATCAACCGGCAGGAAAGGTACAATGCATTTACCGCAGTGACCCTGGAAGAAATGCATGACGCCCTGAGGGATGCCTGGATGGACAAGACCGTCGGCGTGGTGGTGCTGACGGGGAAGGGTGATAAAGCCTTCTGCACGGGCGGAGATCAGAAAACCAAAAGCGGAGAGGGATATGGAAAAGGGAGGGCCGCTTTTGAACTCCTCGACGCCCACGACCAGGTCCTTCACATGATTCGCAGCATTCCCAAACCCGTTATCGCCATGGTAAACGGGTATGCGATCGGCGGCGGCAATGTTCTGCAGGTGGTATGCGACCTGACCATTGCTTCGGACAACGCCCGGTTCGGTCAGGCCGGTCCCCGGGTGGGGAGCTTCGACGCGGGCTACGGAACCGTTTACCTGGCCAGAATCGTCGGTGAAAAAAAAGCACGGGAGATATGGTATCTGTGCCGGCAGTATTCCGCAAAAGAGGCCCTGGAAATGGGCCTTGTCAACAAGGTCGTCCCCCAGCCGCAGCTCCGTCAGGAGGTTGACGAGTGGTGCCGGGAAATCCTTGAAAAATCCCCTTATTCGCTGTCGTATTTAAAGGCCTCTTTCAATGCGGACACGGACCATGTCAACGGCATCAATGTCATGTCCAAACGGGCACTCGAGCTGTATTACAAAACCGACGAATCCCATGAAGGGGTGGATGCTTTTCTGGAAAAAAGGCCTCCGGATTTCAATCGCTTCAGAAAATGAAAAATCGGGATTTCATCCTTAATTCATCCTTGACCCCTTACCTCCCGGGTGATATACCCAGCCCATATTTTCGGGAGGTTTGGGTGATTGTCTCTTAACTACCTGAATTTATAATTTTATAAACGGCACCGGATAAAATCCGGTTCTTTGGTTTCGCATGGCGAAACAATACTTGATTTTTTGATCGGTTGCAGTGTAAAGACCATTTAACTTTGAAGATCATGTGGAGAGATGACCGAGCTGGCCGAAGGTGCACGACTGGAAATCGTGTGTGCGGTCAAAAGCTGCACCGAGGGTTCGAATCCCTCTCTCTCCGCCACCCAATTCGGTTTTACTGTCTGTCCCTCCATGATGACGGATCCCGCAGAAATTCAAACAGTGGACGTTAAATAATGTCGTACCTCGTACTGGCAAGGAAATACCGGCCACAGACATTTGAGGAAATCATCGGTCAGGACCATGTCGCCCAGACCCTGACCAATGCCATTTCCGCCGGACGGGTTCCCCATGCGATTCTATTTTCAGGACCGCGGGGCACCGGGAAGACCACTGTCGCCCGGATCCTGGCCAAGGCCATGAATTGCGAAAAAGGTCCTGCTAAAATCCCCTGCAACGTCTGCCGTTCCTGTGTGGAAATTACCAGTGGAAACGCCGCGGATGTTTTTGAAATCGACGGGGCATCCAACAACAGCGTGGACCAGGTTCGGGAATTGAGGAGCAATATCAAATATATGCCGGTGCACAGCCGGTATAAGATCTATATCATCGATGAAGTCCACATGCTCAGTGTGGCGGCTTTTAACGCCCTCTTAAAGACCCTGGAAGAACCGCCGGAACACATCATGTTCATGATGGCCACAACGGAGCCTCACAAAATACCGTTGACCATTCTTTCCCGATGCCAGAAACACGATCTGAAGCGGATCGATATCGAATCCATCATCGGGCATTTAAAAGACCTTTGCACCAGGGAGCGGGTCAGCATCGATGACGAGAGCCTTGCCGCCATCGCCCGGGAAGGTGCCGGCAGCATGCGGGATGCCCTGAGCCTTCTGGACCAGGTGATGGCGTTTTCCGAAGACCACGTCACCCACGAAAAACTCATCGATATACTGGGTCTGGTCGACCGGAAACACCTGTTCGATATCTCCCGGGCGGTATTTGAAGAAAATATTCCCGGAATCCTGGAAATCTTTGAGGGAATTTACGAACGGGGGCATGATGTTAAAAAACTCTACGGCGACATCATCGCCCATTTCAGAAATCTGATGGTTGTGAAAATGGGCGAACAGGCCCGTAAGCTGGTGGACCTTCCGAAAAATGAAATCGATCGGCTGGCCCTTCAGGTGAAGGATGCTTCCCCGACTTATCTCAATCAGATACTGGATTTTCTGTTCAATTCCGAGTCCTCTATCCGGTATTCCGATCAGCCCCGGCTGGCCCTGGAACTGGTTTTTATCAGGCTGATGCAGGTCAGGCCGGCTCTTCCCATTGATGTACTGATCGAAAAACTGGATCATCTGCGGAATGATCTTAAAATTCCGGATAACGGTCGGACCGTCAACGACAAATCCCAGGCTGCGGCCGGAGGCCCGGCATGCCCGCCTGAAGGGGGTATGGCGGTTTCCGCTACCCCCGAACCGGATCCGGCTGGTGATGTTCCTGAAAAAGCAGGCCGCGGCGAGGAACGGGATCTTGAGAAAATATGGGGACGTCTTTTTGATCGGATTCAAAAAGACCATCCCTCCATAGCCGCCAGTTTAACGAACTCCCGGCTCAAAGACTTGACTGCCGGGGAGGTCGTTATCGAAGTGAACGGCAACTCTTTTAACATCAGCATGATCCGTCGCGAAAAAAACATGGCCGTTTTGCAGGAAGTGTGTGATACGTTTTTCGCCGGAAAAATGAAGGTCATCCTTGATGAAAAGGAAAGTGAAAATGATTTGCGCAGACAGAACATCGCCGTCAAAAATCTTAAACAGGAGGCATTGAACCATCCTCTGGTTTCCGATGTCGTTGAAATTTTCAAGGGCAAAATTGTGGATGTGGAATTGTTGTGAAGGCTTTTTCAGGAAACATGAAAAAATGACTTATCAAGGGTCTTAACGGATATAGGGAGAACCGGCATATGAAAAAAATGGGAAACATGATGAAGCAGGCCCAGAAACTCCAGGCTCAGATGATGAGGATGCAGGAGGAACTCGGGGGAAAGACCGTTGAAACCAGCTCCGGAGGCGGCATGGTCAAGGTGGTGGCCAACGGCAGGCAACAGGTCGTATCCATTGTCATTGAAAAAGAGGTAGTGGATCCCGAAGATGTTGAAATGCTCCAGGACCTGCTCCTCGCCGCGGTCAATGACGCACTGGCCAAATCCCAGGAGATGGTGTCCTCGGAAATGAGCAAACTCACCGGGGGATTGAACATCCCCGGATTGTGATCAACCCCGGGCGCAAAAAAACCGATCGGAAAAGAATATGCATTACTACCCTTCGCCCATCGTCAACTTGATCAACCATATATCCAGATTGCCCGGCATCGGTCTGAAAACCGCCGAGCGCCTGGCCCTTCACATTCTCCGCTCCTCCAGGATCGAGGCTGAACAGCTTGCCGGGAGCATCGTCGACATCAAGGAAAAGATCCGTCTGTGCACCCTGTGTTTCGGGCTGAGCGACAAGCCGGTGTGCGATATCTGCGGCGATCCGGCCAGAAATGCCGGGGTGCTGTGTGTCGTCGAGCAGCCGGCGGATATGGTTGCGGTCGAAAAATCAGGGGCTTACCGGGGAAGGTACCATATCCTTCAGGGCGTTTTGTCCCCCATGGACGGCATAGGGCCGGAAAATATAAGGTTCAACGAGCTGATGAACCGGATACGGACCGAAAATATTGAAGAAGTCGTGCTGGCCACCAGCACCGGTGTCGAGGGCGAAGCCACGGCGTCTTTCATCCGGGATCGACTGAAACAGGTTCCGGTGAGAGTGACCCGGATTGCCTCGGGCATTCCCGTGGGGGGTGACTTGAAATATGTGGACCAGGTCACTTTGAAGCGAGCCATGGAGGGGCGCTATGCCTTATAAAAAGGTGCGCCCGAAAGATATTTTCAAATGTCAGAAATGCGGAGAATGCTGTAAGGGTTTCGGGGGCACCTTTGTTACCGAGGAGAATATTCGCGAAATCGCGGGATATATTCACGTGGATGCCGAAACCTTCGTTCGGGATTACTGTCAGATATCCGGTGGACGACCCGTCCTCGCCGTAGATGAAAGCGGATGGTGCGTGTTTTTCAAAGAAGTCTGCACCATTCATCCGGTGAAGCCCGCGATGTGCAAGGCGTGGCCGTTTATCAAAGCCGTACTGATCGACGTCAACAACTGGCACATCATGGCGGGGGCCTGTATGGGCATCCGAACGGACCTCCCCGATGATGTGGTGCGGGGTTGCGTGAGAAAAGCCATGGAGGGGGAGGGGAAAAAGGAGTCATAGCTCCCAGTTTTCGCCGGCGACGAGACTATAAACGCAGTTTTCCGCATCATCTGAAAGTGTTTTTTGGATGATGTTTCTTTTTTCCAGTTCGCTCAAAGCGGCGTTTGCAGAATCCTCGCCGCCGTTCCAGATCCCCATGATGTTCCGGGTGGTGATGCTGCGGCCTTCATCGGCCAGACCGCAGAAAAGCAGATAAAGGGATATGGCTTCAACGGAAAGCCCTGATTTGAATATTTTCTGGTCGATGGAAGAATGAATGTGGCTGGATCCCATAACTCAATCCTCAGTATCCGGTTGCCGGCTGATGGTTGCGGGTTGGATGTATCCGGGCATAATGATGCTTCAATAACACAAACAACCAATAACCGGCAACCGGCATTTTACGGACGGGAGCGAAGAGGATCATGATCGGCGTTTTTGATTCGGGTATCGGCGGGCTGACGGTGGCGCGGGCACTGATGGATTGTCTGCCCGGATATGATATCGTATACTTTGGGGATACGGCCAGGACGCCGTACGGCAGCAAAAGCCCGGGAACGGTGATCAACTATTCCCTTGAAGATTCGGACTTTCTGCTGAAAAAAGGGGCGAAAATCATCGTGATGGCCTGCAACACGGCCTCTAGTCTGGCCACCCAGCACGTTCAGGCGAAATTCGACGTCCCCATATTCGAGGTGATTACCCCGGCGGTGGAAATGGCGGTGAATTGTTCCTCGACCAGCGCTATCGGTGTCATCGGTACCCGGGCCACCATCAACAGCGGCGTTTATGAGCGGCTGATCAAGGAAAAGATGCCTGAGGCCCGGGTGTTTTCAGCTGCCTGTCCTTTGCTGGTTCCTCTGGTGGAGGAAGGGTGGATGAACAGGCCTGAAACCCGGATGATCGTGAAGAAATACCTTCATCCTTTAAAAGTGCGAAAGATTCAAAGTCTTATCCTGGGATGCACCCACTACCCGATTTTAAAACCCATCATTGCCCGAAAAATCGGAAAACGCGTGAACATTATCGATTCCTCCCTGGCCGTATCCGAAAAGGTCAAGGACTATCTGGGCCGGCACCCCGGTCTGGAAAAGGATCTGGATAAAAACGGCGTGTTCAGACTCTTTGTTTCGGATATCACCGCTCAGTTCGAAAAAACCGCAAGGCATATCCTGAGAAAAAATATCGTTCTGGAGAGGGACCGGATCAAGGATTAGGGATAAAGGGGCAGGGGGGAGAGGCTTTTGCCAGACCCTTAACCGCTGCCCCCCGTGTCTTATTTAAATTCCGAGAAAAAACCCGCCTTTAAATATTCTCTGTTGAGCCTTGCAATATTGGTAATGGAAATTTCCTTGGGGCAAACGGCCTCACATTCCCGTTCATTGGAGCAGTTTCCGAAACCGCAGTCATCCATCTGTCTTAGCATGGTCAGGGCGCGTTTGGCAGCCTCCGGTTTTCCCTGGGGAAGCAATGCGAGCTGGGAAACCTTGGCACTGACAAACAGCATGGCCGACGCATTGGGACACGCGGCCACACAGGCGCCGCAGCCGATGCAGGCAGCGGCGTCCATGGCTTTTTCGGCGATTTCCTGGGGTATGGGAACGGCATTACCATCCGGGGCGCCGCCGGCGTTTATGGATACGTATCCACCGGCCTGGATGATCCTGTCCAGGGCGCTGCGATCCACGATGAGGTCCTTGACGATCGGGAAGGCCCTTGCCCTCCAGGGTTCCACGACGATGGTGTCCCCGTTCTGAAATTTGCGCATGTGGAGCTGGCAGAGGGTCATGCCTTTGCCGGGACCGTGGGCTGCGCCGTTGACAACGGCGCCGCACATTCCGCAGATGCCTTCACGGCAGTCATTGTCGAATTCAATGGGCTCCTTGCCGTTGACCGCCAGATCTTCGTTCACCACATCGAGCATTTCCAGAAAAGACATATGGGTGGAAATGTTATTGACTTGATAGGTCTCCAGTTTTCCTTTTACGCCCGGGCCTTTTTGCCGCCAAACCTTGAGCGTTATATTGATGGTTTTTGCATCCTGTGTCACTTGTAACTCCTTTGCGTTAATTTGACATTTTCAAAAACCAGGGGTTCCTTATGAAACTCGGGTTCATTGCCGAAACCTTTATATTCCCACGCGGAAACATGGCAGAAGTTTTCGTCGTCGCGCAGGGCTTCCCCTTCTTCGGTCTGGTAAGCCTCGTTGAAATGGCTGCCGCAGGATTCCTTACGGGCCAGGGCGTCAACGGCCAGAAGCTCGCCGAACTCCAGGAAATCGGCCACTCTCCCGGCTTTCTGGAGGCTTAAATTGTAGTCCTGGTCCGATCCGGGAACCAGGAGGTTCTGCCAGAATTCATCCCTTAAATTCCGGATCAAAGTGACGGCCTTGGAAAGACCCTCTTCATTTCTGCCCATGCCGCAGTAATTCCACATGATTTCGCCAAGTTCCCGGTGAAGGTCGTCGGCGGTCCGGTTCCCCTTGATGGACATGAGCCTTTCAACATTGGCCTTCACATCCGCCGCCGCCTCCTTAAAGGCCGCATGGTCCGTATTTAACCTGGGCAGGGATGTGCCGGCAATATATCCGCCGATGGTGTAGGGCAGAATGAAATAACCGTCCGCCAGACCCTGCATGAGAGCGCTGGCTCCCAGGCGGTTTGCCCCGTGGTCGGAAAAATTGGCTTCACCCAGGATAAACAGCCCGGGGATGGTGCTCATGAGGTTATAGTCCACCCATAATCCGCCCATGGCGTAGTGGGACGCCGGATAAATCATCATGGGAGTCTGATAGGGATCATCGCCGCTGATGTTGGCGTACATATCAAAGAGGTTGCCGTATTTTTTCTGGATCACGTCTTTTCCGTCCCGTCTGATGGCGTCGGCAAAATCCAGGTAAACGGCGTATCCGGTTTCCCCCACACCGTAACCGGCGTCGCATTGCTCCTTGGCGTTTCGGGACGCCACGTCCCTGGGAACGAGGTTTCCGAAGCTCGGGTATTTGATTTCCAGGTAATAGTTTCTTTCGGATTCCGGGATTTCGTTGGGTTTTCGCTTATCTCCCTTGTTTTTCGGAACCCACACCCGACCGTCATTTCGTAAGCTTTCGCTCATCAGGGTCAGCTTCGATTGAAAGTGGCCCGACTGAGGTATGCAGGTGGGATGGATCTGAGTATAACAGGGATTGGCGAAAAAAGCGCCTTTCCGGTAGGCCTTGAAGGCCGCTCCGACATTGCAGGAGGCGGCATTGGTGGAAAGATAGAACACATTGCCGTATCCGCCCGTGGCCAGAACAACGGCATCGGCGGCATAGGATTCCAGTTCGCCGTTGATCAGGTTACGTACCACGATACCCCGGGCCTGGCCGTTGACCAGCACCAGTTCCTGCATTTCCCGGCGGGTATACATTTTTACTTTGCCGACCGCTATCTGCCGGGACAGGGAACTGTACGCGCCCAGCAGAAGCTGCTGCCCGGTCTGACCCCGGGCATAAAATGTCCTCGATACCTGTGCGCCGCCGAAGGAACGGTTGGCCAACTGGCCTCCGTATTCTCTTGCAAAGGGAACTCCCTGGGCAACGCACTGGTCGATGATGTTCTCACTGACCTGGGCCAGTCGATAAATGTTGCCTTCCCTGGCCCGGAAATCTCCGCCCTTGACCGTGTCGTAAAACAGCCGGCGGATGCTGTCGCCGTCATTGGGGTAGTTTTTGGATGCGTTGATGCCGCCCTGAGCCGCGATGCTGTGGGCCCTGCGGGGGCTGTCCTGAATACAGAAAGTTTGAACGTTGTACCCGAGTTCCGCCAGGGTCGCCGAAGCTGAACCCCCGGCGAGGCCGGTCCCCACAACGATGATGTTGAATTTTCTCTTATTGGCGGGATTCACCAGTTTCAGTTCAAAACGATGCCTGTCCCATTTTGCCTCAAGCGGACCACCGGGGACTTTTCCATCAAGCTGCATTTGTAGTTTCCTCCTTATGCCATAAACGAAAGATAAACCGGGATAAAACCAAAACCCATGCCCAGGACAAGGCTGAGGAACAGCCCCAGGATTTGGATCGCGGGCATGTACTTGGGGTGGTTTGCCCCCACGGTCTGGAACAGGCTCCAGAATCCGTGGCTTACATGCAGGCCCACGATGACCATGGCCGCAGCATACATCATCACATATAAAGGATTGGCAAAGGTTTCCGTAACGATTTGAAAAATGGTCGTCCCTTCCTTGTTGACAAAATGAAAATTAAACAGGTGGATGACGACAAAGGCCAGAATGATGATGCCGGTGTAAGGCATGGTCGCGGATCCGGCGGTCCTGCCGCCGTTCCATTTGGTAACCTGGTACCGCGAAGGTCTGGCCTGCAGGTTCTGGTAAAACAGGGTCAGGCCGGTGATGACGTGGACCATGGCAAGAGTCAACAGCCCCCACTCCATCACCGTTAACACCGGGCCAAGCGCGTGAAGATGCTCGGCATAGGCGTTGAAAAGATCATTCCCGCCGTAAATGGTGAGGTTGCCCGCCAGATGGGCGAGCAGAAAACCGATGAAACTGAGTCCGGTTAAGGCCATCATCAGCTTCTTCCCGATGGATGCCCCAAGGGTTCTGAACAACCAATTCATTTTTTCCTCCCGAGTTAGAGAACCAGTCCAATTAATTAATACATACTTAATTTAAAAAATCCACCAAACCCACACAATCGGATTCGCAACTCAAAAAATTTTTCTTATTTTTTTTTAAGGGGACTGTCAACAAATTTATCGGAATAATCTTTAATCCACCGGGTGTCCATCAGGCATCCACCAGGCATCGCTATCGGTGGCGAGGATGCTTTCAGCAAGGTTTTTTCCCGTATCGGTGAACAGTCGTCCAACGACGTTGTTCAGCCATTTCAGAGGGGGTTTATATCCGAGATCCGCAAGGGCTTTAAGATCCAGGATAAATGCCAGTTGATCGGCATCTCTGGCCAGTCTGGCTTCCGGTGTTGTCCCTTCGTTGAACTCTTCGATGAGATTCATAATATCAGCCTTGAAAGGAATGCCGGAGAGAGCGTCTTCCATGGCCCGATGTTCATCGGGGGCGACATACCGCTTCTGGACGTGGTTCAGATCTCCGGTGCGGGTTTCAGGCAGGTCGTGGACCAGGCACATCCGGATCAGCTTGTCATGGTCGATGTCCGGGTGCATCCGGGACAAAACAAAGGCGATAAAGGTTGCCATGAAACTGTGCTCGGCAACAGTTTCCCCACCGGCTTCCAGAAATTGATAGCCGGACCTGGGAATGTCCTTTAATTTCCTGGCCTCAAACAGGAGATTCGCAATTTTTCGCATGGCGTCCTTTCCCCCAATTTACTTGACAGCTTTTTGTGGTTCATATATTGTCGGCGCAATTCTTTATCAGAAAAGTTCGCTTAATTCTAATTAATTCGGCGGCTGATATTTAACCTTAAATTGTATGAATTCGGTTTGGTTTTATGGAATCAAAGATTGACATCGTTTACATGCTGTTGAATGCCGGCCTGATGGTTCAGTTTGTGCTGGCCCTTCTGTTCATGTTTTCGATCGCTTCCTGGTCGATTATCATCATCAAGTTTCGCACCATCGGCAAGGCTATCAAGGAGTCTGAATTTTTTACCGAGTTTTTCTGGAAAAGCAAAGATTTTTCAGAAGCGTTTTCAAAGTCCAAACACCTTCACAACAGCCCTACGGCAAAAGTGTTCAGGGTGGGTTACATCGAACTGAAAAAACTGAGCAAAGCCGGTCAGCCGGCCAGGGGTGCGGGTGGACAATCCGAAGCCCAACCCCTGAACCTGAGCCTGTCCGGCTCCGACAACATGAAACGGGCACTGGAAAAGGCCGTTAACACCGAGACCAACCGAATGGTCCACCTGGTTCCCTTCCTGGCCACCACCGGCAATGCCACACCGTTCATCGGTCTCTTTGGTACGGTCTGGGGGATCATGAATTCCTTTCACGGCATCGGGTTAAAGGGATCTGCCAGTCTCGCCGCCGTGGCCCCCGGGATTTCCGAGGCTCTGATCGCTACGGCCGCAGGGCTTGCCACCGCCATTCCCGCAGTCATCGCCTACAATTATTTTATGTACAAAATCAAGGTCCTGGAGTCCGAATTGCAGAGTTTTTCGTCGGATCTGCTGAATATTGTCGAGCGTGATATCCTGCCGACAAAAGGGAGAAATATTTAATGAAACTGGAGAATAACAACGGTTTGATGTCCGAGATCAATGTCACGCCGTTTGTCGACGTCATGCTGGTGCTTCTCATCATATTCATGGTGACCGCCCCCATGATGGTTCAGGGAGTCAGTCTGGACCTCCCCAAGGCCGTTTCGTCGCCGATTGATTCGGAAACTGAACAACTTATTGTTTCAATAGATAAAAATAACAAAATATTTATCAACGATTACGGTGTAACCCTGGATTTTTTGAAAGAAAAACTGGGGAATATTCTGGCCGGCAGAACCGATCGGAGCGTTTATTTAAGAGCTGACAGAGTCATTCCATACGGCGTCGTTGTTCAGGTCATGAGCGAAATCAAACAGGCCGGCGCCGAAAAATTGGCTATTCTGACGGAACCGGATGAATCAGACCCAAAAAACAGCGAGCAATCCTCATAAGCGTCCGTGAAGGAAGACATGACTGCTCGTAATGATATTTTTGACGTTTCGAAAAATAATTCTCGTTCGGTTTACTTTAGCATATTGATTTCCGCCGTACTTCATCTGGTTTTTCTGGCGATTTTGATTTATTCGCCTTCGTTGAAACCGAACCGGAAAATCATGCCCCCATCCTTGAATGTCAGCCTCGTATCCCTTCCGGATGAAAAACCCGGCCCCCCGTTAAAAAAAAAGGCTACAAAAGTTCGCAGGACGGATAAAAAAACACACGCCAAACCGGTAGTGGTTCCGGATACCAAACCCAAACTACCGGCTGAAAAGAAGGAAGAACCGGTTCCAGAACCGGTGGTGGAAAAAGCTGAAATACCCGAACCGGAGCCCAAACCGGTGGTGGAAAAGGTCGAAAAGCCGGCTGTTGTGGAAGAAAAACCCAAGGTTTCTCTTAAAAAACAAACCATTAAAACCGGAAAATTGGTGGAGCCGTCCAAAGCCGCCGAAAAAGAAGCGGCAGCAGCTGACCCGGATTCCGTGGCCAAGGCCATCGAAAAATTAAAACAGAGTGTCGATCAAGACAGGAAAGACACCCCTTCGGGTGACCAGTCGGATTCCGTCGCCAAGGCCATCGCGAAAATCAGGGAAAACATCGAAGACACCGGACCTGATGGCGGGGATGATGTGGATGCACCGGGACTATCAGGAGCGACGGGCGGAGGATCGGCTAACGGCGAGTTGACTGAAATGGACCTGTATGGGCTTGAAATCAAGGATCAGATTCAGAGAAACTGGGTGTTTTCGGAACAGGCGGCCGGGGCCCGGAATTTGCAGACCGTGCTGGTGATCAAGATCATGTCCAATGGGGAAATTAAAGATGTGTGGTTCGAGCAGAAATCCGGCAACACCTATCTGGATGACTCGGCTCAAAAAGCGATTTTGAAATCCAACCCGCTTCCACCGCTTCCCCAGGGATACAAACGTGCTTTTTATACGGTTGGGATGATTTTTACACCCTCCGGCGTGCAATAGGGATTTCAACGCCAAAACATTGAGGTCGTTTTCTTTATCCGTAGAATTCAGAGGAAATATAAAATGAAAAAAAGAGGTTTTATGTTCGCCTTTCTGGCGGGAGCGGTGTTGCTGTTTGCCAATGCCGGAGCCGAGGCGGCGGATTATGGGTATATCAGCATCACCAATCCTTCCTTCAATAAAACACCCATCGCCGTCCCCGTGTTCAAAGCAACGGGCGGTCAGAACAACGAACTTGCCATGGCTGTGAAAGGAGCCGATATTCTGGCGGACACACTTGATTTCACAGGGTATTTTGCAATAATCGACCGGAATAAATACCTTTTCGACCCCCAGCGGGACGGGGTTTCCCCGTCGGACATAAACTACGGAAACTGGACCGTAATCGGCGCGGAACTTCTTGTAACCGGCGCGGTGACGACCTTTGATGGTTTGATCGAGGTCGAACTGAGATTAATGGACACCTATAAGAACGGAATGCTCCTGGGCAAGAGATACAAGGGAACGGTGGATGATTACAGGGATATGATCAGGCGGTTCTGCAACGAGATCATCCTGCTGTTGACCGGCGAGGAAGGCATATTTGACAGCAGGATCGCTTTTCTTTCAACGGGCACCGGAAACAAGGAAATTTATATCTGCGAGTTTGACGGGTATGAACCCAAACCCTTTACACGGAATAACAGCATCACCCTTTTCCCCGCCTGGTCCTCTGACGGGAAATGGATGGCGTATACCTCTTATAAACACGGGAAACCCGATCTGTTTATCCGCAATATCCAGGGTGATCGGGAATCGGTTGTTTCAAAAAACGGGATCAATACCACACCTGCATGGGTTCCGGGCAGCCTGGAACTGGCTGCGACACTGTCATTTTCCGGTGATCAGGAAATTTATCTGTTGACCAAAGACGGGAAAATCATTAGAAGATTGACCAATAACAAGGGTATTGATTCTTCCCCGACATTTTCTCCCGATGGCAGGCGGATGGCATTTGTTTCCAAAAGGGCCGGGACGCCGCAGATTTTTATTATGGACATGAATTCGGGCATATCCAAACGGCTGACGTATTCCGGTCGCTATAACACCCAGCCCAACTGGTCTCCTGCCGGGGACAAGATTGCCTATACCGCCATGAACGGCGGTTCCACCAATATCGTTGTAATTAACGCGGATGGATCGGGCCAGACCCAGCTCACCAACAGCAGGGGGTATGATGAGTCTCCTTCATGGTCTCCGGACGGCAGCCTCATTGCTTTCAGCTCAACAAGGGAAGGGTCATCGAGAATATATGTGATGACCGCCCGGGGGACGGACCCGAAACGATTGCTGAGCATCTCGGGAGAACAGACCAATCCGAAGTGGTCGCCCTGATCGACAGCTGACACAAGAAGGTTTTTCAAATATCGGAAGGAAAAGGAGGATGATATGGGAAGAAAATTCCGGATCTGCTTAATGCTCGTGCTGTTTATTCCAAGTCTGATGGTTACCCTTTCCTGTGTTAGGTCAAAAACGATTCTTCCGGACGCCATGGAACAGGTGGCGGCTCAACCGGAACTGGAGCCCAGTGAGGACCAATGCCGGGAGCCGGCGGCGGAAGTGGCCGTAAAAACACCGGAACCCCCTGCTCCGGAAGAATTTTCCAATGACGATATCCAGTTTGATTACGACAGTTCCGACCTGACCCCCGATGCCCGGGAGCTGCTAAGGAAAAAGGCCGAGTGGATGTCTCAAAATCCCGATAAGAAGGCGACTATCGAAGCCCACTGCGATGAACGGGGGACCAATGAATACAACCTGGCCCTGGGGGACCGGCGTGCCCAGAGCGCCATGGCGTATATGGTGGAAATCGGGGTGCCCCAGGAAAAACTGACTGCCATCAGTTATGGTGAGGAACGCCCCGTGGATCCGGGACATGATGAATCCGCATGGGCTAAAAACAGAAGGGTTCATTTTGTGTTCGAGTGAGTATTACCGAATCGTAAACGGAAATGGGAGGCGGACGTTTTAATCCCTCGCCTTACCGCCCATAAAGAAAACGGGAAATCGCCCATGAAACAATCAATTGCAATGACATGCGTCTGTTCCCTGATGATATTCGTCGGATGCGCATCAGGTACGGATCGAACGGCCATTATCGAGCAACATGTGATTGATGTGGAAAACCGGATCGGCGCTCTTGAGAACGAATCCCGAAAAAAAGGCGAGTCCATGGCGGATGAAGGACAAAGCCTTCGGGACCGATTCGCCGAAATGCGGGCTGAACTCGACAGCCTGACCAGTGAGGTTCAATCCCTTACCGGCAGACTGGATGAGATCGAGCACAAGATGGTTGAGAGCGCAACGCGGGATACGAACCAGAACCGGACCATGGGGGAGGCGGCAGGCAATTACGGCGACAGAATCGTACGCCTGGAGCAAGCGCTGAAAATTCAACCCGGAGGAAATTCCCCTGCCCTGACGCCCACCGATCAGCCGGTACGATCTGTTCAACCGGCGCAACCGGTTCAACCCGTGGCTTCAGCGGAATCCGAAGAACAGCTCTATGCCATCGCCAAGCAGGCCTTTGACCGGCAGGACCTCGAAGGGTCACGGCGGAATTTTGAAGAGTTTGTCCTGAAATATCCAAAATCCGAAAATGCCGATAATGCCCAATTCTGGATCGGTGAGATCTATTACCGCCAGAAATGGTATGAAAAAGCCATTCTGGAATATCAGAAGGTGATCGAAAAATATCCACAGGGAAACAAGGCCCAGGCTGCCCTTCTGAAACAGGGGCTCTCCTTTTTAAATCTGGGAGACAAGGCAAATGCACGCCTTATTCTGAATGAAGTGGTGAAAAAACATCCTGGAAGCGCCGAAGCCGAGATCGCGACGGCAAAATTAAAAGAACTTTAAACCGCTTCAATCCGCAACAGCAAAGCAGGGAATGACTAAAATCATCGGCATAGATCCCGGCCTGGCCGCGACCGGGATCGGCGTTGTGCAGGGGTTCGATGTTAATGTCAGTGGATATTCCTACGGCGGTATTTACACCTCCAAGGACATGTCCCTGCCCAACCGCCTGGATTTTATCTATTCCAAATTAACGGAAGTTCTGCAAAGCCAGAAACCCGACATGATGGTCGTTGAAGATGTATTTTCAATGGAAAAATACCCTAAATCCGGCATCGCACTCGGGAAAGTGACGGGGGTAATCCTTCTGGCGGGGTGCAAGGCGGGGTTGCCGGTGATCGAAATTTCGGTCCGGGAGGCCAAGCAGGTGATCACCGGAAACGGCAACGCCACGAAATCTCAACTGGAAACCGCGGTCCGGAATCTTCTGAATCAATCCAAGGCCATACGCCCCTTTCATGCCTCGGACGCCCTCGGGTTGGCACTTATCGGACTTTATCGAAATAAAACCGGCGTTTAAAATACCTTGCCGAAGGTTGGGTGTTGTTAAAGTATGATAGGATACCTGGAAGGAAAGCTGCTGAAAAAAGAAGGCGACCGCATTCTGGTGCTGGCAAATCAGGTGGGGTATGAGGTCCTGTTGCCGGCATTTGTCATGGAAACGTTTCACGGTAAATCCATCGGGGATGCGATTTCCCTGAATATCTACTATCACCAGACGGAAAAACAGCCCAAACCGGTCCTTATCGGCTTCAACCTCGATGCTGAAAAGGAATTTTTTCTGCACTTCATTTCTGTTGAAGCCATCGGTCCCCTGAAAGCCGTTAAAGCCCTGAACATGCCGGTCCGTGAAATCGCCAGGGCCATCGAGGCAAAAGACGCTGCGGCATTGAAAAACTTAAAGGGTATCGGGGAAAGGACGGCACTCAAGATTGTGGCCTCCCTTTCCGGGAAAATGGAAAAATTTGTATTGATCCGGAAAGAAGAAGAACCGCCTGGCGTCGTTCCTGATGTGGCGAACCAGGTGTATGAGGTTCTTGTCAGTCAGCTCGGTCATAAACCCCTTGACGCCAAACGCATGATCAATGAAGCCATGAAGCGAAACGTCCATATTGAAACACCCGAGGAACTCTTTGATGAGGTGTATCGCGGGGAACGAAATAAATGACGGATGAGATTCTAAAACATTTTTCCACGAGTTCGAACATCGTTTCCGGAATGTGCCTTCCCGATGATCATGAACACGACATCCTTTCCCTGCGCCCGGAACGATTGTCCGATTATGTGGGACAGAACGAAGTGGTGGAAACCCTGAAAATTGCCATTGAAGCGGCAAAACAGAGGGGCGAACCCATTGACCATGTGCTTTTGCACGGCCCTCCGGGGCTTGGGAAGACCACGCTCGCCCATATTATTGCCAATGAGATGGGTTCGGACCTTACGGTGACTTCCGGTCCGGCTCTTGAAAAGGGAGGCGACCTGATCGGCATCCTGACCCATTTGGGAGAAGGGGATGTCCTCTTTATAGATGAAATCCATCGGATCCCCAAAATCGTGGAAGAATTTCTTTACTCGGCCATGGAGGATTTTGCCATTGATTTTGTCTTCGATAAGGGCATCCATGCCAGGAGCCATCGCTATCGGCTGAATCGGTTCGTGCTGGTGGGCGCCACCACCCGGGTGGGCCTGCTGTCGGCGCCGTTGCGAGACCGTTTCGGCATCATGCGAAGCCTGGATTTCTACACCGAAAAAGACCTGGTCGACATTACCTTAAGATCCGCAGCCCTTCTGCAGGTAACTGTGGATGAAGAGGGGGCCGGGGAGCTATCCAGACGATCCAGGGGAACACCCAGGATCGTCAACCGGCTTTTAAAGCGGGTTCGGGATTATGCCGAGGTCCGGGCCGACGGAAAGGTCAACCGGAAAACCGTTGACGAGGGGTTGAGGCTGGAAGGTGTGGATGAAATGGGGCTTACCCACCTGGATCGCCGATACCTGAAAACCATCATTGATTTTTATCACGGCGGACCGGTGGGCATCGAGGCGATATCCGCGACCTTGCAGGAAGAAACCGATACCCTGGTGGATGTGGTGGAACCCTATTTGCTGAAAATCGGTTTTGTCATTCGAACCTCATCGGGACGCAAGGCATCGGAGGGCGCCTGCCGGCATCTGGGGTACAAGGTCCAGACCAGGTTGTTCGAGGGGAGCGGACGGGGTAACACCTGAAGTCATTTCCCGGATTCGTCTTCCAGCATGAACTCCGCAATCAGGGGAAAATGATCCGACGGATAAATTCCATTGAAAAGGCCTGGTATGACATCGGCGCTTTTTCGGGTTAATCCTCCACGGTAAAGAATCCAGTCGATATGATCACCGTCGGAACTTCCCGTAAATCCATGATGGGTTCCCGGGAAGGGAGGGGTAAAGGCATTTTTAAATCCGGCCTTCACCGGGAATAGGCCATGGGTCGGCCGGGTGAAGCTTTTGTAACACGCGCCGGACGGGTCTGCGTTAAAATCTCCGAGGATCACTGTGGGCAGAACAGGGTCAAACCGGGCGATGCGGCAGAGAATCAATTCCGCACTTTTCTGCTGGACACCGGATTCAAAATCAAAATGGGTGTTGACGCAGATCAGCTCGCGCCGGTTGTTTCTGAAAACGCCGATGGTGCACTGGCGCGGCCAGCGGCTTTCAGGATAACGGCTGGGGATGTCCGGCGTGGGGCTCAGGAAAAAATGCTCCCAGTGAAAACATTCCCATTTTGAATGATAAAAAATGACATTGTTTTGCCAGAATGCCGGGGCGGGGTTTCGCCGGCCGATAACGCGGTGACTTTTTAAAAGGCCCTTGATATAATCGATCTGAAAGTCATTGGCTTCCTGGAAACAAAAAAAATCCGAGGGGAACCTGTTCAACAGCGAAGGGTAGGCGTATTTCCTGAAGGGCCAGCTGTTGGCCCCGTCCTTTGCCAGACCGAACCGTAAATTCAGTGTGAACACACGAAACATGGCGGATTCTTCTATGGCCCCCCCGCTTGAAAGGTTCGGATAATGGCCGAAAAGTCCCCCGAAACCGTGTTAAAATTGTTGAAGGTGACGTTATTGAAGGAAAAATTCAGCCTGTTTTTCAGGCCTTCAAATATTTCAAGATAGTTGGCGAGAATCCGGTCTTCCCATTTCATGCCGATTTTTCCGGCTATATCCAGGATGTCCGCTTTTTCACCTTCGATTTCCAGAAAATCGCCATAGGGCATGGCATCCATGAGAATCTGCGTTTTACCGATGGTAAAGGTTTCCCGGAATTTTTCATATCGTTGCACCTCAAAAAATCCCAGGGCGTTGAGGATGTGCCGGGTGGTTTCGAAATCGTTTACTTCAATTTCCATTTCCCTCAAGATTTTAAACCGGGAATCGTCGATGTCGGGGGGGGACTTATAGGTCAGCCGGGTTTTCCGGTCTTTTCTGAGTCTGAGCAGGCATTTTTGCCGTCCGATGGATTCGTTTTTATCATCATATCGAATATTTAATTCGAAAAATCGACCCAATGAAACCCCTCCCGCTTGAAAAACGGCTTCTTTGGCCGCGCCCTCTTCTTCCAAAAAAAATTTAACTTCGACTTCCTCTGAATTCGAATTCATCGGGGCCTCACCATCAGCACCTTTCCATCAATTTTTCTTGACAATGAAGATTCATCAATTATATTTGTTAAAAAATATAACTCATGAAATCGCTTATCCGACATAAAAAAATATTCTACAGCATCGTGGCCCTGCATCTGTTTTTTTTATTCATGCCGGTCAGCCATGCCGGCGACATCATCCTTTGCCTCGGAGCCTCGGATCATTTCTCCATAGAGTTAAAGTCATCAGATGAATGTTTTTCCTGTACCAAATCCGGCCGTTATTCACAAGAAAAAGATCCGTGCTTCTGTGTGGACATCCCGATTTCAAAAAAGGCTGAAGAACCTGCAACACTTCTGAACAACGGTATCCAACCCAAACTTCAGACATGCCTTCAATTCGATACGCCCCAATTCCTGATCCCGTCATACCGGGATGCCTTGTTCACTTTTGTCGATACTCTCCATGTGAAAAGCATCACCCATGAATCCCTCGGTACAATTGTTCTTCTGATCTGAACCCCTCTCTTTTTACCCGATTAAAAATCATTTTTTAAACCACACATCGCTTCACGCTCATCGGGCATGATTCGGCACTTGTTTTCGCCGACATCCCAGGCCTTTGCGATAATGCGGTGAATCTCAATCCACTCAACTGCCGGGAGAGTATTATGGTTAAACGCATATGCATATCTATCCTTTTCATCCTCATGTCATGGGCCTGCTCAGGGATCGGGTTTTCCTTCCAGTCTCCGGATATGTCGGGACCGCCAAAAAGACCCCTGGGCGATCAATATCCGACATTCAATCCGGAGAATGCCGTCCCGGTTGCGGGAGATTCCGGCACGGTTCCCGATAAGCCGACTGATTCCAACCCGGCCGGCGTTATTACCCTGGAACAAGCACTTTTTCTGGGCCTTTTTCAGAATCCCGAACTGGCTTCATTTTCCTGGGAGGTGCGTGCGGCGGAAGCCAGGCTCGTCCAGAAAGGATTGTTCCCCAACCCTGAAATAGAAACATCTATTGAAAATTTCGGCGGTAACGATGGCCATAACGGATTTAACAGCGCAGAAACTACCATTCAAATCCACCAGATGATCGAACTTGGCGGAAAACGCGGTAAAAGAAGGCAAGTTGCCGCTTTGGAAAAAAATATTACCCAATGGGATTATGAGAGCAAACGACTGGATGTGTACGCCGACATATCCAAAGCTTTCTGGGAGGTGATAGCAGCCCAGGAAAAATCCGCTATCGCCGCTGAAATCATGGCGGTGACGGACGATGCCTACAACCTGGTGGCTGAGCGCGTCAAGGCAGGGAAAGCACCACCCCTGGAGGAATTACAATCCAAAGTAACGGTGACGAAAATCCGGATCGAATATGAGCAGGCAAAGCGGGAGCTTGAAACCGCGCGGAAAAAACTCGCCGCAACATGGGGAAGTCCGAAACCGATATTTGAAAGAGTCATTGCCGATATCAGGATCCTTGCTCCGCCGCCGCCTCTTGAGAGTCTTGAGGCGAATTTATCCAAAAACCCGGATCTGGCCGGATGGGATACGGAAATGGAGAAACACCGGAGGTTGATCGGTCTGGCTGCCGCGGAAAGAATTCCGGATCTGACGGTGGGCGCGGGTCCCCGCTATTACAACGAATCCGACGATGTGGCGTTTGTCATGACCGCATCAATTCCCCTTCCTCTGTTTAACCGGAACCAGGGAGGAACGATGGAAGCGAGGTCCAATTTCGCCCAGATCCGGGAAAGCCGGAAAGCCGCCATACTGAAAACGCAGAAGGACCTGGATCAGGCCTATCAGGATTTTTCCTCCTCATACTTAACCACAATCTCACTCCTGGAAATCGCCATTCCTGCGGCCCAAACTGCCTTTTCAGCAGCACTTGAAGGATACCGGGAGGGAAAGATCGGCTATCTTGGGGTCCTTGAAACCCAACGGGCCTTTTTTGAAGTTAAACACCAATATATCTCAGCGATTGGCGATTATCATAAATCAAAAGCCGACATCGAGCGATTGACCGGGCAAAGCCTGGCTGACAACAAATAAGAGAGGAGAACTTTAAATGAGAACCGGAAAAGTTGTTATAACGATAATGGGATGCATCCTAATAATGGGAGGCGGATTCCTTGTATGGAATCAACAGGCTGATTCTTCCATGAAAAATACGGAATTGGAATCGGTTGGAAAAATGGTGAAAAAAGGTCATGCCCATGATGAACAGGAGAAGATCGACGCCCATGATGAGTGTTCCCATGATGTTGCTGATCAGGAAGTATCTGACCTTGACCGGAGCATAGACGAAATCTGGTCGGCAACCTGCGAGCATGATGTGTTGCATTACACATGCGACGAGTGTCGGTATGAGCTGGGAGTCGTCAAATTGGCCGACGCAATTTTTACCAAACAGGGACAAGTCGGCCTTGTTTCAACTGCAAAGCCTGTTGATCGTCGTATGGGCCGGCCTTTATCCCTGACCGGGGAAGTCGTTACCAATGATCTGGCCTCCATTCGCGTCTCAAGTGCCGTTTCAGGAATTATCCGGAAGATAATGGCGGACATCGGGAGTCAGGTGTCAAAAGGGGATGTGTTATTTGAGCTTGACGGCACGGAAGCTGCTGAAGCAAAGGCCGATTATCTGAAAAAAGCCGCAGCCCTGTCCCTTGCAGTGAAAACTGCAGAGCGCGAAGCCAAGCTGTTCAAAAAGAAGGTCTCTGCTGAAGTGGAAGTAATAGAAGCAAAAAACAGGCAGATTGAGGCTGAAATTGAACTGGCCGGTGCCCGCTCCAGGCTGGAACGAATGGGGATTCCCCAAAAAGAGATCAACTCTCTCGGCACAGAAATCGCCGGTATAAACGGCATTCTGCCGGTATATGCAATCATTGACGGCATGGTTCTGGAGCGCTTTGCAAGCCCGGGGGACCAGGTGGAGGCGGGTAGGGAGATCATGCTTGTCTCAGACCTTTCATCGGTGTGGATCAGGGCGGACATCAAGGAAACGGATTCGGTGCTGCTGCCACTCCATGCCGGCGGGATCCCCTGTCAAGTGACGGCGCCGGGTGCAGACGGAAAAACATATCCGGGAATCCTTGAGGCCGTGTCGGGGAAAATGGATGAATCCACAAGGACCATACAGGCGCGTATCAGTGTGGCAAATCCGGACAAGCTCCTGCGGCCGGGCATGTTCGTCAATGTGGTCGTGATGGCCCGGGCCGATGATGTTGTTCCGGCTGTTCCGGATGCCGCGGTTCTTTCCGATCAGGGACGGTCCTTTGTGTTTGTCCACAAGGAAGAGGGCTACTGGATCAGACGTCCGGTGATCACCGGCGTGTCCTTTGACGGCTATACTGAGATCCGACAGGGGCTTGATAAGGATCAGACGATTATTGCCGACGGCTCATTTCTTTTAAAATCAGACGTTCTCAGGTCGAAAATGGGTGCCGGCTGCGCAGAATAGGAGAAAGCATGAAAAAGATGGCTGAGATTATCCTCCGGTTCCGGTTTTTTGTGCTGTCTCTGACCTTTTTGATTGTATTGGGCGGCGTTCTTGTGTGGACGCGGCTTCCCATTGACGCATTTCCGGATGTAACCAATGTTCAGGTAATGGTTCTCTCTGAAGCTGACGGGCTGTCGCCCGCTGACATCGAACAGCAGGTAACCTTTCCCCTTGAGCAACAGATGGGGGGCGTTCCCGGCGTTATTTCGGTTCGCTCTCTGTCCAAAGCAGGACTTTCCCAGGTGGTGGTGGTTTTTGAAGACGATGCGGACATTTATTTCGCCCGGCAGCAGGTGTTTGAGCGGGTGCAATTGGCCCTGCCCGATCTTCCGTCCAATGTATCGCCGAAGCTCGGCCCCACCAGCACGGGATTGGGTGAGATTTTTCAGTACACGGTGGAAAGCGACACGTTGTCTCCCATGGAGCTTCGGGCCATTCAGGATTTTTTGATAACCCCCCAGCTCAAGCCTATCAAGGGGGTAAACGAAGTCAACAGCTTCGGTGGATTTGTCCGCCAGTATCAGGTTCTGGTCAATCCGGACGCACTGATCAAATATGGTCTGACGCTTCGGGATGTGGTGGAGGCAATAGAGAAAAATAATGCCAATGCAGCGGGCGGATTTATCGTCCGGGGTTCAGAGCAGACCTACATCAGAGGGATCGGTCTGCTGTCTACCGTCGGCGATATTTCAAATACCGTGATCAAGGCATATGACGGGGTGCCGGTTCATGTTCAGGATGTCGCCCATGTGAAGGCAGGACCTCAGTCTCGGCAGGGCGCAGTGACCCGGGACGGAAAGGGAGAATCCGTCGCGGGCATGGTCATCATGCTCCGGGGTGAAAATTCAAAGGATGTTGTCTCCAGGGTGAAGGCTGCGATTCCGCAAATCGAAAACAGCCTGCCGAAAGGCGCCCGAATCAATGTGTTCTATGACCGGACGGCCCTGATCCAGGCATGCATCAAAACCGTTATGAACGCCCTGATGGAGGGCGGGATTTTTGTCATTCTGGTGCTGTTTCTCTTCCTTGCAGAACTGCGGACGGCGCTGATCGTCGTTGCGTCCCTGCCGATCACATTCCTGGCCACGTTTATGGTCATGGGTTGGGCCGGTATCAGTTCAAATCTCATGAGTCTCGGAGGGCTTGCGTTTTCCGTCGGCATGGTGGTGGATGCTTCCATCGTCATTGTGGAAAACATCCGGCGGCATCTTGCCGAACGCGTTGACCCCCAACTGCGTCGGCAGGTTGTTGTGGAAGCTGTCAGCGAAGTAGCGCGGCCGGTTTCATTTTCCATTTTGATCATCGTGATTGTGCTTGTACCGCTGTTTACCCTTCAGGGGATTGAAGGGAAAATGTTTCTCCCCCTGACCTTGACCATGATCTTTGCCATTCTGGTTTCCCTGGTGGTGGCATTGACCATTGTACCTGTGTTTTCCGAAATGACGCTGAAACAGGAAAAAGAAAAGCAGTTTAAATTTATACAAAGATTCCACAGTGGGTATCTCCGGTTTCTTGGTAAGGCCAGGAAGAAAATATGGCTGACGCTGGGGGTGTCATTACTTGCCGTCGTCGTCGCCCTTTTTTTAATTCCCCGGATCGGAACCGAATTTATCCCGTATTTGGATGAAGGCGCCATAGCCGTTAATGTGGTGCGTCTACCCAATGCGTCGCTGGACGGGTCAAGGGATGTGGCGACATTTATGGAAAAGCGGTTGCTGTCGATTTTTCCGGAAGTCGAAACCGTGGTGAGCAAAACCGGCCGGGCTGAAATTTCGGAAGACCCGATGGGGCCTGAACAGACGGATCTTTTCATTATGCTCTATCCGGTAAAGCAATGGAAAACCGGAAGAAACAAAGTTCAACTGATTGAGGACATGAACAGGGAACTCTCAGCGATCCCCGGCATCCGCCTGTCATTTTCACAACCCATTGCGCTGCGGGTCAACGAATTGATATCCGGCGTCAAAAGCGATCTCGCGGTAAAAGTATTCGGCCCGGATCTTGAAAAACTCAAGGCATTTTCAGACCGCATTGCCGGAAAACTGAGCACCCTCCAAGGGGCCGAAGATGTTAAAGTGGAACAGGTGTCCGGGATGGAACAGATTGAGATCGCCTATAACCGGCACGAGATGGCCCGGTTCGGGATTAGTGTGGAGGACGTCAATGATGTTGTCGAAACTGCCCTGGCCGGCCGCGAGGCCACCCAGGTGGTTGACGGACAAATGCGAATTTCGGTTGTTGTCAGGTTCACGGATAATTTTCGCAATAATATTGAAACCATAAAGGAACTTATGATTCCGGGTGCTGGCGGCGCCCGCTTCCCGCTTAAAAGGATCTCGGACATTAAAGTGGTTGAAGGACCAGCCCAGATCACCCGCGAAATGGGAATGCGCCGCGTCGCCACAGAGGTCAATATCAGAGACCGCGATCTTGGAAGTTTTGTCGCAGAAGCCCGGCAATCACTATCCGGCATAGAAAAAGAATTGCCGCCCGGGTATTTTCTGGAATACGGGGGGCAGTTTGAAAACCAGCAGCGAGCCATGCGGCGGCTTTCTGTTGTTGTTCCCATCGCCCTGATGTTGATTCTGCTCCTTTTGTACCTGGCGCTTGGCTCCCTTCGGGATTCATTGCTGGTTATATTAAACCTGCCGTTTGCCCTGGTCGGGGGTATTTTCGCCATCTGGGCGTTCGGCATGCCCTTGTCCGTATCGGCCGCCGTGTCCTTTATCGTTCTCTTGGGTATTGCGGTTCAGAACGGAGTCGTGCTGATGGCTTTTTTCAGACAGCTCCGTCAGAGCGGCAAAAGCGTGGCCGAAACCGTTCATATGGGGTGCGAATTACGTTTCAGGCCTCTCCTGATGACGGCGCTCACCAGTTTTATCGGTCATCTTCCCATGCTCTATGCCACGGGATCAGGCGCGGATATTCAAAAACCCCTGGCGGTCGTGGTCATGGGCGGACTTGTAACGTCAACCATTTTGACACTTGTAGTCCTGCCGACCCTTTATGACTGGCTGGAGTCGAGGCGCGAGGCGCTTGAGATCAAAACATAAATTTTGTTTTTCAGTATTCAAATCTCGATCCGAAAATGTATTGACAAGGCAGCACATCAGATGTCAGGGTAGAGGGAGAAAAATCGGTATCGAACTAGATGTGACAAGGGGGCTTTTTATCTTTTTTCCTTGACACAGAGCCTTTTTTTCATTAATAAAGGCAAATTCTAAAACAGACGGGAGTGTATCGTTTTGAAAAAATATACATATAGTGCGAAAGACAGCGACAATCAGGGAAAATGGCGACTCGTTGATGCCGAAGGCAAGGTCCTGGGAAGGCTGGCGTCCTCGGTGGCTTCGGTCATCAGGGGAAAGAACAACCCCCTTTTTACGCCCCATGCGGATGTCGGCGACTGCGTCGTCGTTATCAACGCCGATAAGGTGGTTCTTACCGGAAACAAACTGGAGCAGAAAAAATATTACCGGCACAGCGGGTATACCGGCGGTTTGACCACAACCACCGCGGGTGATCTCATGAAAAAGAAGCCGGAAGATGTGATCCGCTTCGCCGTAAAAGGGATGCTTCCCAAAAACAGGCTGGGGAAAAGGCTGATCCAGAAACTCAAGGTTTATGCCGGCACGGAGCATCCCCACGCGGCCCAGAATCCTGAAGCTCTGGATATTTAGAAGGACATCAAGAAGAACATTTTGAATTGAATCGTTGAAGTGTATCATCAATACTGGGGAATCCTATGGAAAAAAATAATGTTTTTTACGCCACCGGCAAGCGGAAGACCGCCATCGCAAAGACTTGGCTGAAGCCGGGAAAAGGGAGCATCACCGTTAACGATAAGCCGGTGGATGAATATTTCACCGTGCCATCCGCCAAAAGATTATTGATCGAACCCATGGTCATGACCAACACTCTGGATCAATATGACGTTGTTGTACGGGTTGTGGGGGGCGGCGTCACGGGTCAGGCCAGTGCCATTCGGCATGGCATTACCAAGGCGTTGATCGGCCTGGATGCTGAATTCAGGGCCCCGCTCAAGCGCGCGGGTTTTGTTCGACGGGATCCAAGAATCAAGGAAAGAAAGAAATACGGCCAGAGGGGTGCGAGGGCCAGGTTCCAGTTCTCAAAACGATAAAATTCCTGCGGCATTTTTTTTATGGGGGAATGGAGTTGCTCTCTTTCCCCCGTTTTTTTGCCCATCGGTTTGATTTTTTGCAGTTTCTGCCAGAAGTCCCCGGCATGTTCCTTTTTCTCTTGCCCATTTTCCTCGTTTTCGATATTTTTCACTCGATTTGATCAGCGCAAAGACGTTTTTATTTCTGCGTTCCAAAGATCCGGAGGGAAATGGCGGTTTATTTTTTTCGAAGATTTCTGTTGATCATCCCTACATTTCTCGGCATCACCATCATGGTGTTCGTCATTACCCGATTTGTTCCGGGAGGCCCGATCGAACGCATGATCGCCCAGGCGCAGCAGATGCAGAGCATGCCGGGCGGCACGGGTCCGATGTCGGCACAGGACGGTAGAAATCAGCCCCTTTCGGAAGAACAGATCGAAGAATTGAAAAAATATTACGGCTTCGATAAACCGGTTATGGCCAGCTATGGCCTCTGGCTGGGGAAAGTACTCTCCGGCGACCTCGGCGTATCGACCCGTTATTATGACCCGGTCTGGGAAATGATCCGGGAGCGGATTCCCATCTCGTTGTATTTCGGCTTCATTTCAATGGTGATGGTGTACGGTGTCTGTATCCCCCTGGGAATCGCCAAGGCCGTCAAACATAAAACCCATTTTGACAATCTTTCCTCGATAATCGTTTTTATCGGCTACGCCATACCGGGCTGGGTGGTGGGTGTCCTGTTGCTGGTTCTCTTTGCCTCTCACTGGGAGGTTTTCCCCCTGGGCGGCATGATCAGCGATAATTTCGACAGTCTGGGACTTTTTGGCAAAATAAAGGACTTGGTGCGGCATACGGTGTTGCCCGTTATCGCCTACGTGGCGGGATCATTTACCGTCATGACCTTTTTGATGAAGAACACCCTGATGGACAATCTGTCCTCCGATTATGTGCGCACGGCCATGGCCAAAGGACTTCCTTTCAGAAAGGCCGTGTTCAGGCATGCCCTGAGAAACAGTCTGATCCCCATCGCCACCAATTTCGGTCACAACATTTCCATCATTCTGACGGGTTCTTTTCTCATTGAAAAAGTATTCAACATCAACGGAATGGGACTATTGGGTTATGAATCCATTGTGGAGCGCGACTATCCCGTGGTGATGGGCATCCTGGTGATTTCATCCATACTGCTTCTCATCGGCAACATCCTTTCGGATATCTGTGTTGCCGTCGTGGATCCGAGGGTTCGTTTCGAGTGATGCCGATAAATCCATTGACACTTAAAAAAATCCGACGTTTTTCCTCCATCAAGCGGGGTTTCTATTCCTTCCTTATTCTTTCTTCCATGATATTGATATCCTTTTTTGCCGAGATCCTGGTCAGCAACCGGGCCATTGTCGTAAATTTCAATGGAAAATTCTATTTTCCCACCTATGGGCAGATCATCACGGGAAAAACCTTCGGCCTGGATTATGAATACGAGACCAACTACCGTGAACTCGCCAGGGAATTTAAGCAAGGGAAGGGGGGAAACTGGGTGTTGCTGCCCCCGGTCCCCTACAACCCCTATGAGAATGACCTGAGGGACAATGAATACCCGCCCTTTCCCCCTTCTTTAAAGGACAGACATTATCTTGGAACCGACACCGTAGGCCGGGACATCCTGTCCCGGCTGGTCTACGGCTTCAGGATCGCCATTCTGTTTTCTTTAGGCCTGCTGGCCGCCAATTACACCATCGGCATCAGCATCGGCTGCGCCATGGGATTCGTCGGCGGCAAGTTCGATCTTTTTTTTCAGCGAATCATCGAAATATGGTCCAACGTGCCGTTCCTTTATGTTGTGATCATCATTTCCTCCATCGTTGTGCCGAGTTTCATGATGCTCATCCTCATTATGGCCTTTTTTGAGTGGATCGGTATGACCTGGATCATGCGGACCATGACCTACAAGGAGAAGGCCCGGGAGTATGTTCTGGCTGCCAGGGCAATGGGGGCCTCGGATTTCAGAATTATTTTCCGCCATATCATCCCCAACGCCGTATCGGTCATCGTGACGTTTGCCCCTTTTTCCGTTTCCGGGGGAATCGTCGCCCTGACCTCTCTGGATTATCTGGGATTCGGGCTACCGCCGCCCACACCTTCCTGGGGCGAACTGCTCCAGCAGGGATGGGCCAACATGGACGCGTACTGGATTGTAGGGTCCGTAATTTTCGCCATGACCCTGACCCTGATCACCGTCACCTTTATCGGCGAGGCCGTCCGGGAGGCCTTTGACCCCAGGTTCCATACCACTTATGAATAAGGTGTTCAGTTTTAAAGTTTTTAAGGATTTAAACGAAAAAAGTGTAATATATAAGGATCCGATCATGCGACAAGTAGGAAAGATAAATCAGGCATTAATTTCGGTTGTTTTGTTCATCCTGGTCATGTTCCTTAACGGGTGCGGCAGCGAAGGTACGCCGGAAAAACCAGCCGAAGGAACCAGCCCCGCCCTGGACCGACCCTTCGATGGGGCAACCTTGCCGGATACTTCCGAACCCGTTCATCCCAAAGGCGAAAGACCCGGGCTTCCGGAAGATATAAATTGGCTGACCAATGAGGAAGATCCGGTTTTTGCCTCGCCGGAGGCCCGGAAAGGCGGGGTTTTCAGGGATTCGCTGATCAGTTTTCCCATGACCTTCCGAATGGTGGGACCGGATTCCAACGGCAGTTTCGCCGGGGTCCTGCGGAGCAATGCCTTCAGCCTGATCGGTATTCATCCCAATACCATGAACATCATCCCGGAAATCGCCACCCACTGGGCCTTCGGCAAAGACAAAAAAACCATGTACTTCAAACTGAATCCCGAGGCCAGGTGGTCCGACGGCTATCCGGTGACGGCCGCGGATTTTGCCTACACCCTTGAATTCATGAGATCCAAACATATCATCGCTCCGTGGTACAACGATTATTATACCCGGGAAATCGACAGGGTGATTATTTATGATGATTATACCATCGCCGTGGTGGGAACCAAGGCTGAACCGGACCTTTACCTGAAACTCGGCATTTCGCCGACGCCGAAACATTTTTACGGGGTGCTTTCGGAGGATTTCGTCAAGAAATACAACTGGGAAATTGAACCCAATACCGGCCCCTATCAGATCCGGGAGTTCAAGAAGGGGAAATTCGTCAAGTTGAGGCGGAAGGAAGACTGGTGGGGAAAAAATATGAAGTATTTCAAGAATCGGTACAATGTGGACGAGGTGGTTTATGAAGTGGTCCGGGATTCCAACATCCAGTGGGAGTATTTCAAAAAAGCCAAGCAGGATGTTTTCGGAATGACCATTCCCAAGTACTGGTATGAAAAATCAAAGACCCCGGTGGTCGAAAAGGGTTATGTCCGGAAAATATGGTTTTACAACGATACCCAGCAATCCGCCCAGGGCATGTGGCTGAACCAGGACAAGGAAATTTTCAAGGATAAAAATCTTCGGTACGCCTTTGCCCACGCCATGAATATCGAGAAAGTGATCGAGCAGGTGCTCCGCAACGACTATGAGCGCCTGGAACAGGGATTTATGGGATATGGCCCTTACACCAACCCCCACGTCAAGGCTCGCCGGTGGGACCTCCTTAAGGTCGAAGAAATCATGACGGCTTCGGGTTGGAAAAAGGGTGAGGACGGTATCTGGGTCAAGGGGCCGAACCGATTCAGCGTTGAAGTGGTTTATTCCCTGGATGAGCATACTCCCAGGATAGTGGTTCTGAAGGAGGAAGCCAAAAAAGCGGGCATTGAATTGCGGCTGCAGCAGATGGATGGCTCCGCCATGTTCAAAAAAGTACTGGAGAAGAAGCATGATGTCGCGTGGATGGGCTGGAGCACTTCCTTAAGGCCCCAGTACTGGGAGCATTTTCATTCCGCCAACGCCCATATCCCCCAGACCAATAATATTACCAATACGGATGATCCGGAAATGGACAGGCTCATCGATGCCTACCGGAACTCCCTGGATGAAAAGGAACGGATAGCGCTATCCTGGAAAATTCAGGAGAAAATCCATGAAACCGGGTGTTTTGTACCCACCTTTAGGGTGCCTTATGTCAGGGAGGCCTGTTGGCGGTGGTGGCGTCTGCCCAAAGTCCCTGGAACCCGGCATACCCTGAGTCTCTTTGACCCCTTCAGCAGCACGACGGGGGGGCTTTTCTGGTATGACAAGGCCCTGTACGAAGAGACCAGGGAGGCCATGGCTGCGGGCAGGGCCTTCGATCCGGTCACGCTTGTGGATGAAACCTATAAAATAAGGTGAAGATCCCCGATTCCATGGAAACAGACGTCATATTATCCGTCGAAGGCCTGGTCGCCTCATTTGACACGGAAGCCGGACGGATCAGGGCCGTTGACGATGTAGGGTTCAGGGTGAGAAAAGGGAAAACCCTGGGCATCGTCGGGGAGTCCGGGTGCGGAAAAAGTGTTACCGCCCTATCCATCATGCGGCTTTTGCCGAAGCCGTCCGGCGTTATTGAAGAAGGGGCCGTCAGGCTTGAGGATATGGATCTTCTAACTCTGGCGCGGGAAGAAATGTACCACGTCCGGGGAAAACGTATCGCCATGATTTTCCAGGAACCCATGACGGCCTTAAATCCAGTGCATAAAATCGGGAAACAAATGGATGAGGTGTTTCGCATTCACTTCCCGGAGATGGCCAATGGGCAGATCCGTGAGCAAACCCTCTCCCTGTTTGACCGGGTGGGCATCGCCGATCCCGGACGACGCATCCATGAATATCCCCACCAGATTTCCGGAGGCATGCGCCAGCGGGTGATGATCGCCATGGCCCTTGCCGGAAAACCAGACGTGTTGATTGCCGATGAGCCCACAACGGCCCTGGACGTCACCATTCAGGCTCAGATCCTGGATCTGATCCGGAACTTGCAGGACGAAACGGGCATGGCCGTGATTTTCATTACCCATGACCTGGGGGTCATCGCTCAGGTTTGTGACGACGTTGTCGTGATGTATGCCGGGAAAATCGCCGAAAAGGCGGGGGTTCAGGATTTGTTTCACCACCCCGCCCATCCTTATACCAAGGGCCTGCTCTTATCCATTCCCCGGCTGGATGGACCACGGAAGAAAAAGCTCAACGTGATATCCGGCATGGTGCCCAGTCTTTATGAGCTGCCTCAGGGATGCCGTTTTGAGAACAGATGTCCATACGCCATGGCGGTGTGTAAATCAGCCTATCCCAAAGCAACACGCATGAATCAGGGGCATACGGTCTGCTGCTATCTTTATCCCCGAGGACATTGAAATGTCAGAGTTTTTGTTGACGGTGAATGATCTCAAAATCCATTTTCCCATCTTTCGGGGTCTTTTTTTACGGAAAACCGGAAGTGTTTATGCGGTTGACGGTGTGACTTTCGCCATCCGGCCCGGAGAGACCCTTGGGCTGGTGGGGGAGTCCGGGTGCGGGAAGACAACCGTCGGAAGAGGAATATTAAGGCTGTATCGCCCCACCTCCGGGCAAGTGGTCTTTAAAAACAGGGACATTTCCATCCTCCCCCGAAAGGAATTCCGTCAGGTTCGGAGAAACTTGCAGATGATATTTCAGGATCCCTTTGAATCCCTGAATTCTCGTCATACAGTCGGCAACATTCTGGAAGAACCGTTTTTGATACACCGCATCGGCAGCGCCCGGGAGCGGAGAGAACGGGTCAGGGAACTTCTCGCCCGGGTGGGAATTCAGCAGCAGGCCGTGGAACAATTCCCCCATGAATTCAGCGGGGGGCAGCGCCAGCGCATCGGTATCGCAAGGGCCATTGCGTTGAATCCCGAACTGGTCGTCTGTGATGAACCGGTCTCCGCTCTGGATGTGTCCATTCAGTCGCAGATTTTGAATCTGCTTCTCGAGCTTCAGCAGGAGATGAATCTCACGTATCTTTTCATTGCGCATGACCTGGCTGTGGTCAAACATCTTTCAGACCACACCGCTGTGATGTATCTCGGTAAAATCGTAGAATATGCCGATGCCGATGCCCTTTATGAAAGACCGCTTCACCCCTATACCCGGGCACTGATATCCGCCATTCCCATACCGGACCCAATGACCCGCGGAAAACGGATAATCCTTTCCGGAGAGATCCCGTCGCCCATACATCCCCCACCGGGATGTCGATTCCACACCCGGTGCCCTATAGCCATCGAGCGGTGTTATCACGAAGAGCCCATGCTGGAGGCCATGACCGGGGCAAAAGATCAGGGGGGGCATCTTGCGGCATGCCACCGGGCGGGTGAATACACGGACTAATATGAAATGCCGAATGAAGTATTTACGTCACAGCAGGTATTAGAAAGTCAGGAACATGTTGAAATACAGAAGGTCATGCGTCAGGCTGGCGATTTCCTTGTCCCGCAACAGATAGGAGCCTTCCCAGTTGCCGGTGATGGAAAAACGCATGCTGTTGGAAACCCGGTAATTAATATGCAGCCCAATGTCCGTATCCCCGTCCTCCTTCTCGGCTTCTTCGTAATTTTCACTTAAGAGAGAGTGCAGGGAAAGGACAAAAGACCATTGGGATGATATGGGTTTAATGGCTGTTTCCAGCCCGTATACCTTCCATGAGCGGTCATTAATTTCGTTGTTCCAGGATAAACCGTCCAGGGCTTCTATGGACGGCGTAATCTTAAGCCACCGGGCCGGTTGAAAAGCCGTTTCGGCCCGTAAGCCGAACCAGCTTCCCAGAAGCATATCTTTCTCAAGGCGCGATGACTGTTCGAGGAAAAAATCGGGTGTTAAAAAAGAACCCGAATAAAACGTTTCGATTTTAAGGTTGAGATTTTGGTGGATATCCGCGGAATATCCCAAATTAATGTCGTTTGCATAAGTCCCCGAACTGTCTTCGTATAATGAATCAAAACCGCCTGATGGCCGGGTCGCTATCGCATCCTTGATCCTCCTGGAGGCGACCAGCCGTCTTTTCCAGTAAGAATCGTTCAGATCGGATACGGTTACCCCCTTCCCACTGGTGGCATGGAGGAATTTTCCGTTCTCGAGGTATATCCCCACATGGTTGATTCTCTTGTTTTTGCTTTGAAAGAACAGAAGGTCCCTTGATTCAAAGGCATCCGGGTTCAAGGGAACCCGGTCAAAAATATTCAGCCTGCACTGAGCGGCGGAATTATGGGGAAGGTTAATGCCGTAGATTTCGAGATACAATTTACGCGTCAATCCGGAACAGTCGAAGCCCTTGTTCCCGGACCCGCCACGCCGATAAGGCACACCCAGGTATTCATTTACGGCATTTTCAAAGAGGTCTTCTTCAGGGTTTTGTTCCAGATCCGAATCTGAATAGATTCGCGGCTGAGAAAAGGAAATTTTTTTATCCCGGTGTTTTTTCAGCTCCGCGAAACAGGTTGGCGCTAAAGGCAATTGAAGGATTGCAGCGAGCAGAACCAACGTCAGGACATGATATCGGAAGTTACAGAAATAAGGCATTTTGCTGATGAATGTCTTATGAGATTTATTAAAATAAGGTGATTTTATGATCTACGTCCTCGCAACCCTGGAGAAGAACCGGGATCGCAGCTTCCACCTCGATTAAAAGTTAATGTATTTTTTCAATTTCCGGCGACCATAAAAAATTTCTTCCCATTTTGTCAAGGGTATTGATCAATATTCATCATTTTTTTTATGGAACATCGAATTGCTTTTTAAAGTGAGATCAAAAATTTATCTTAATTTATAAGATGTTATATTCTGATGGGGAGTCATTCCGGTGTTACGGAAAACCTTATGCCGTTTGAGTCTTTTTTCAGGAAACTACAGGATCCGATCGCTCCCGGGACATTCCGCCTGGTGCACGGGTCAGGTGATTCAGCCGCTGATGATGCCCACTACGGCGCCGGTCATGCAAGTGGCCAGGGTGCCGGCCATGATGGAACGGAACCCGAGGGATAGGATTTCATCCCGTCTTTCAGGCGCCATGGTTCCCAATCCACCGATCATGATCCCCAGGCTGCCCGGGTTGGCGAAACCACACATGGTGTAAGTCATGATGAGAAAGGTTCTATCGCTTAAGGCATCTTTCCCCAACCGGGCCATTTCCAGGTAGGCGAATCGGTTTCCGGGACCATGATTTTGGCGATGGTAACGGCGGCAGGGACGCTGATAATCGAGGCTGTTAGAATATGTCCCATGATGTCGGGAATGAGATCTCCCAGGATCCCCGCGTACAGGACCATCACCGTTCCTGCAATGGTAGCCATGCCGCAGGTCATGATCGAAAAAAGCTCGCTTCTCGTCATCCTGCCGATATAAGGGCGAATGAACAAAGGAGATTCCACCATGCCCACAAAAATATTGGCGGAAAGACCCAGGCCCCCGGCTCCCCCCAGCTTCATGGTTCGTCTTAGCGCCCAGGAAAAACCCTTTACGATCGCGGGCAGTATCTTCCAGTAAAACAACAGGGATGACAAAGCGCTCATCACCAGAACCAGCGGGAGTGCTCTGAAGGCCAGGATAAATGAAGCACCGGGGATTTTTTCATCAAAGGGAAGTTCGGACCCGCCGAGGTAACCGAATACAAAGGAAGTGCCTGCTGTTGTGGATTCTTCCAGAGACAATACAGCCCGGTTGAGCATAAGGAAAAAGTCCCTGAACACAGGAAGTCTCAGAAGGATAAATCCAACGACCAGTTGCACCAGGACGCCCGTCGCCACGATCCTGAAACTCACCTGTCGGCGATTCTCACTGATAAGGAAGGCCATAAAAATGAAAGCCGGTATCCCGGCTGAGCTCTGGAGCATCCTTTTGATCCCCCGTATCCATAAAATAACCTATTATTGATTGATATCGCTGTGTGCTGTCTTTGCCGTCAGAACGTCGGCTGATCTTATGAAACAAATTAATGCTTGGATTTGTCAATTTTTTTTTGTAAAGACAATAGGCAATATCCTGGCCGTTTTTCAATGAAAAAAACTTTTAATCGGATAAAAATGGGCAAAATGACTGGGACATCAGCGGGGTGCCGAAAATACCGGATTCTATTCGTCGATGATGAGGAGCCTTACCGGGTGGTCGTCAGCCAGATTATGGCCGAGATCGGTTTTCAGTGCCTGTCCGCCTCAAGCGGAGAAGAGGCACTGGCCATATTGACGGAAACGCCGGTGGACGTCATGATCACCGATGTCGCCATGACCGGTATGGATGGGATTGAGCTGGCTGCCGAAGCCAAGAGACGGTTTGATGTCGATTCAATTGTCATTACCGGCCATACCAGGGAATACACCTTTGATAAGATTATCGCGGCGGGGGCAAAGGATTTTATCGCCAAGCCCTTCCATAACCATGAATTCATTGTTCGCCTGAAACGGGTCATCCGGGAGAGAGAACTGCTTGCCGACAGGAACCGTGCTGAAACAGCACTGAAAAATTCCGAGAGTCGGCTCAGGGCCTTGACCGTCCGGCTCAAGGAAGTGGAGGAAGATTTAAGAAAAGCCATCGCCAGGGAACTTCACGACCGGGTGGGACAGAACCTGTCGGCCCTGAATCTGAATTTATCTCTTCTGCAGGGCTATCTACCCGATGGTATGGCCAAAAAGACCAAAAGGGTCATGGATGATTCCATCAGACTTTTGGGCGAAACCACCGAGCATATCCGGGATGTTATGGCAAGGCTTCGCCCCGTGGGGATTGAGGAGTACGGTCTCGCCGCTGCCATTAACTGGTGTGTCAGGCGTTTTTCCGACCGGACGGGGATAAAGGTAGAAACGGATTTGGACGGCTATGTCAACAGACTCCCCCTCCCATGTGAAACCGAGCTTTTTCGCATTGCCCAGGAAGCATTCACCAACATCCTGAAACATGCACAGGCAAAAAGCGTGACCATTTCCTTAAGGCCTGTGGGGGATCGGCTAAGGCTGGTGATCGCCGATGACGGCAGGGGATTTGATACCCGGGATCTTCAGATATCGGCCGATCCCCATGCGGGTTGGGGCCTGGTTTCGATGAAAGAAAGGGTGTATGGCCTTAACGGCAAATTCAAGGTGGTTTCGGAACCCGGCAAGGGAACCATTGTGGTGGTGGAAGTGAATCGATTTTGATATTTTTATAAAAAGAATGGGGATGAAATGACAGGGAAGTTGTTTGAAGTGCTGAGACTGGCATGCGTATTGATTGCCGCGGGGTTAATCGGGAACTGGTTCATGCTGGAGCTGAAAAAAGCTCGGGCCGCGGGTAAGCCGTCGTATGCAGCTTACCTGACTGCGCCGGGGATTCTGATCATTGTTGCGGCCGTGGTTATCCCTGTTGTGGTATGGATGGCCGAAAAATAACATTTTTCTATTTCCGACGTTCTGCAACAGTCTTCCAGAATCCTCTTGTAAAAGCGCAAAAGCCCTGATAACCATCCCTTATTGACCGGCAAAAACCTGAAAACAGGGTAAATATATCTTCGAGGAGTTTTGGTATGAATGATGTGACCGACCATGATAAAATGGAAGAACAGGAAGAAAATTTCGCGGACCTGATTGATTCCTACAGCCCCGGATTAAACCAGAATATCCGGGTTGGCGACAAAATTAACGGCAAAATCATCTCCATCGGCCAGGAAAGCGCCTTTGTGGACACGGGGTCCAAGGTGGACGGCGTTGTGGATATACTTGAACTCCTGGATGAGGATGGAAACCCCCTGTTTAAGAGGGGGGATAATGTGCAACTCTACGTCACTGCCATCGATGAGAGTGAAATACGCCTCTCAAGGGCGATTGCAGGCGACGGCGGCATTTATCTGCTCAGGGAAGCCTATGAAGGCGGCGTCCCTGTTGAGGGCAAGGTCAAGGAACAGATCAAGGGTGGCTTTCATGTTGAAGTCCTGAAACGAAGGGCCTTTTGCCCCTTAAGCCAGATGGATTTGAAATTCGTGCAGAATCCGGAAGACTATGTGGGAATGGGGCTTCAGTTTCGGATTGTTCGCCTGGAAGAGAACGGCAGAAATATCGTTCTGTCCCGGCGGAAACTCCTTGAGGAAGAGTTGAAAGAATCCCAAAGCGGGTTTTTCGAAAATTTGGGCGTGGGCAAGGTGATCAACGGTAAAGTTTCCAAATTGATGCCCTATGGTGCCTTCGTGGAACTTTTCCCCGGAGTGGAGGGCATGGCGCATATATCCGAGTTGAGCTGGTCCAGGATTGATAAGCCGGAAGTCGTGCTAAAAGAGGGACAGGAAGTCAGGATCAAGGTTATCGGCTTTGAAAGGGATGAAAAAACAGGCCGCCATAAAATTTCTCTTTCCATAAAACAGGTGGATGATGACCCCTGGACAGGTGTGAAAGACCGTTTCAAGCCAGGGGATAAGGTTACGGGCAAGGTAACCCGGTGCATGAAATTCGGGGCTTTTGTGGAAATCTCCCCGGGTATCGAAGGTCTGGTTCATCTGAGTGAACTGAGCTATGCCAAACGGATTACCGATACCCGGGATGCCGTGGAACCGGGTGAGACGGTGTCGGTAATGGTGAAGGAAGTCGATGAGACCGCCAGAAGAATATCCCTGAGCCTTAAAGACGCTGCGGGCGAACCGTGGATGGATGTCACGGAAAAATATAAAATCGGAGCACCGGTCAAGGGAACCATCGAGAAAAAAGAGGGTTTCGGTCTGTTTATTAATTTGGAGCCGGGCATTACCGGGCTGATGCCCAAGTCTAAAATCGCCACCTCCGATGATGCCAAAGTCATTGAAAAACTCAGGATCGGCGATACGTTGACGGTGAGGGTCGAGTCCATAGACGTAAAGAACCGACGGCTTACACTGGCGGCTGGTGATGGGGCCGAGGCCGCCGACTGGAAAGAATTTGCGCCGGATAAGCAGAATCAGCTCGGATCGTTGGGCGAAAAGCTTGAAGCAGCCCTTAAATCAAGGCCATAACGTGGATTCCAACGCCCGTTATTCCCGATAAAGCGGTGAACGGGCGCATACCACATCCAGCCTCAATGGGCCGATCAAGGGCCGCGGCGTCCACCCCCCTCATCAGGATGTTTGTGCCGGTTACGACGGGATTCGGAGAACGTGGATTTCAACCGGCCGAATTTCTCCGGACCGATGATCTTTCTGACATTTATAATAAAATCAAACCTCTCCGAACTGAGTTCCTTTTTGCTTTCCTCCATTTTTCCCCGTTGTTTCCGAATGGCATTTTCATCCAGAGGTTCGCTTTCAAAGAGCTTCTGAAGCCGGGCGCTTTCACTTTTTACCGAATTTCTGTATTTCATCATTTCATCACGACGTTCATCATAAGCCCGGTCAAGTTGGGTTATCTGGGCTTCATTGAGTTGAAGCTTTTCAACCATGGCCTGATCTTTCCACCATTTGCCGGGCCGCACGTCCTGAGAGGTTGCAACCGAGGCGATTGCCGGCAGAAAAATCAGAAACAAGGCGGTTAGAATTTTGTTCAGCATGTAATGCCTCCTTCCATTTTCCGCTCAAGAGACAGGGGAGGGCCATCCTGCGATGGCGTCATGTCATCCGGGGATTCTCCGACGGGCTCTGATTCGGAATCCGGTATCATGGCCATGTACTCCTGGGGAAGGTCGGAGTCGGAAAAGATCTCGACTTCCTCCATGAACTGCTCGTCTTCCCAGGTCTGGGCTTTCGGCCAGGTCTGGGCTTTCGGCCATGTCCGGGCTTTTGGAAATGCCTGACCATGGAGTCCGGTTGGCATTTGCTTTTGACCGGGGATTCTCAAATCCGCGGCCCACCATGTTGCGATCAAGAGAAATATCGTCAATAGCGTAGCCGGCACCGGGCGGAAAAAATATGGTTTTAATGCCCGCATACCCATTGCCTGGGGTAATTCCGGAAATTTTTCAGGCGATGGGGCATGCTGCTTTGCTGCTTCTCCCAAACGGGAAAACGTCAGCTCCGTTTCTTTTTTCCACTCCCGGCAATGAGGACAGGATGATAAATGAATCCTTTCGGACTCTTCCATGAGACCTTGATCCACAATGGCAAGAAGGATTCTCTTTTCATCAAGATGTTGTTCTTTCAAGGGTTCCATATCATCCTCCCATACTGATATTTTTTAACTCATCATTTTTCCGCATCTTTACCAGGCCCCGATAAAGGTGGGTTTTCACCGTGCTCTCGTTTTTTTTCAGAATTTCAGATATTTCCCTGATCCCCAGCTGGTCCAGAAATCTTAAAATGAAAACTTCTTTTTCCATCCGGGAAAGATTTTCCAGGGCTTTTTCAAATTTCCGCCAGAACTCTTTCCGGAGCAATTCTTCCAAAGGCCTTGAACCCTTATCGGCGATATCATTCAATTCATCATCTTCAAAGCGTTCACTCTCCGAGAACAGACCGATCAGGGATAAAAACCTTTTCTTCCGATAAAAATCCCTGATCCGGTTAACTGCGATTCTGTACAGCCAGGCCTTGAAATATTCGACCGTTTTCAATTGGGCGATATTTCTGAAAGCCTGTAGAAATACATCCTGCGTGATGTCTTCGGCATCGGGACGGTTCCGGATCCGGTAAAAAACCATCCTGAAAATATCTTTATGAAAATGATCGATCAGTTGGTTAAAGGCCCAACGGCTTCCTTGTTTGGCCTCGCGAACCCAGTCTGAAACAGAAGAACTTCCCGTCATTAACGACGCCGATGTTTCAAGGGCCTTATTCGTCATCATGCATGCTGCCGCCGGTTAATTGTTTTACTGTTTATGATGAAGATCCACCTTATATTGTTTACATAAATCAGATTGATTTAAAATAATCGAGAACAAAATGGCACAGTCTGACCGGACGTTCGGATGGAACCCAATATTATGCTTGAAGTTTATGCTGGATTTTTGATAATAATATTTTTCGGGGGTTGGGGATGAACGGTCGAAATCATCGAATATTGAAGGAAATGCGAATGTTAACGGCGGATCACGATAAAGGTCTGAGGGTTCATGAAAACAGATTCCTTTAAACTCAAACAAGGGCTTATCGTCGATATTGATGCGGTAGCGGCTCTGATCAAAAGGACCCAGAAGGAAGATGGGGAAATTCCCTGGGCGCCGGGGGGTAAAACAGATCCATGGGATCATGTCGAGGCGGCCATGGGCCTGACCATCGGCGGATATTACCGGGAGTCTCAAAAAGCGTTTTCCTGGCTTAAGGAGAATCAACATGCCGATGGGAGCTGGCATGCGGCATACCGGGACGGCAAACCCGAGGACCTGACCCATGACGCCAATATGTCTTCCTATATTGCGGTGGGCCTTTTTCACTATTTTTTAATTACCGGCGATAAGGCCTTTCTAGAATATATGTGGGAAACCGTGAAACGGGGAATCGAGTTCGCCTTAAGTCTCCAGACCCCGGAGGGAGAAATCTATTGGGCGAAAAGCCCGGAGGGAGTTGTAGACCCAATTGCACTATTGACCGGGTCGAGTTCCATTTACATGAGCCTGAAATGCGCCCTGGGCATTTCCCGTCTGATGGGCATTGAAAGCGTTCGCTGGAGGGAATCCCTTGATCGGCTCGGAAATGCGATCCGGAACAAGCCCCACTTGTTCAATATGACAAAGTCCCGTTATTCCATGGACTGGTTTTACCCGGTCCTGGCCGGAGCCATCACCGGACAAGCCGCGAAACAGCGTATGGATAAATACTGGAAGAAATTTATTGTAAAGGATCACGGCGTGCTGTGTGTCTCCGACCAGCCCTGGGTGACCATGGCGGAAACTTCCGAACTCTGTCTGGCGCTGTCGGCCATGGGGCAGGACGATTTGGCCGGTATTGTTTTCGGCTGGATTCAGGAGCGGAAATTTGAGGACAATACCTATTGGTGCGGATACACCCATCCGGAGATCACCGTCTGGCCCGAGGAGAAAATGACCTGGACCAACGCAGTGGTGCTGATGGCCGCCGATGCCTTGTATCAGTTGACTCCCGGCGCCAAGCTGTTCAGCCATCGCTTCTGGGAACCGGCAACCTAAGCCAAAGGCAGATTCTGTTTGAGAAAAGATCATCGCCCCTATTTTATCAAAAAAGCCTGGTTAAATATCGAGAAATGGTATGCCCGGCATTTTGTCAAACCCCATTTTGAGAAACTGGGACATCATTATACCTTTGTCCGGCCCTGGTATGTGGAAGTATTCGGAGGACCCATCAAGCTGGGTATTTTCTCCAATGTGATCAGCGCGTCGGACGGGCGGGTCAAGCTTTCCGTGTGGTCTGAGGATAAAGCCGAAGGCGGCATAACGATAGGGGATTACTGCCTGATCTGTCCCGGGGTCAGAATCAGTTCGGCATACGACATCACCATTGGAAACAACTGCATGTTCGCGCACGGGGCCTTTATCACCGATGCCGACTGGCACGGGGTCTATGACCGGGTTTCCATCGGCAGAAAAGAGCCGATCCGTATCGCCGACAACGTCTGGGTGGGGGACAGCGCCATTGTCTGCAAAGGGGTGTCCATCGGGGAAAACAGCATTATCGGTGCGGGGTCTGTGGTTACCGCGGATGTGCCGCCCAACGCCATCGCCGCCGGGAATCCGGCAAGGATCGTCCGTCAATTGGACCCCAATGAAAAAATGAAGACCCGGGATCAATGGCTGAAGGAATTTTTTCACTTATCCGAAGGCATCGACCGGATGGAAAGACAGATCTACCGGTCAAACACCCTGATGCATTATCTGAGATATCTCCTGAAACCCAAATGCGGAGACTGAATCCGCCTTCCTGCCGAAATCGGCCTATCTGCCCTCCTTGAATTTCGCCATCCATACGCTTCCTCCGAACAATAACCCCCCGGTCAGGGCGATCAATGCGCTGATCAGAAAAAGAGACGGCGTACCGATGCGTTCATAGAGAAACCCGCTCAAGAAAAACCCCGCCATCAACCCTAGACCATAGCCGACGCCGTTGTTCACCGCCTGTCCCATGTTTTTCCCCTCGGGCGGTGAATTCTGGTCGATATATAAAATACAGGCCATGTGAAACGTCCCGTAAGTGACGGCGTGCAAGGTTTGGGTCAGGATGATGGCTGCCGGTGTGGTCGCCCGGGCCAGCAAAAGCCATCTTGCCGCAGCTACGGCAAAAGATCCGATCAGAACGGATTCCATTGAATACCGGTTGAAGATCGCCCTGGATTTTACCATGGCCCCGATTTCGGCAATGGATGCCAGTGCCCAGGTCATGCCGATAAAGGCATTGGAATACCCCAGGTTCTCAAGATGAATGGAAAAAAAACCGTAATAGGCCCCATGGCTTGCCAGCATCAGAAAGGAACAGAACAGGAAGATGAGAATTTTTCGCTGCAGGAAGAATGCCGGGCCCGGCGACGTGGTCATTTTCTTCACTGTTTCCGGCCGGGGGAGGGATAAGGCGTTGACGGCCTGAAGAGCCGAGACGATCAGCATGGATATCAGGATGATATTGATTGAAAAACGGTCGATGAGTTTCCCCAGGAAAACCACCGTCAGAATGAAGCTCACCGATCCCCATGCCCTCACCGTTCCGTAACTTTGCTTGTCTCCCCCCAGCGTGTCGATGGTCAGTGCCTCCAGAAAGGAAATTATGGGGGCGTAGAAGATGCCGTATACCAGCGTGATGAAAAACATCCAGGAGAAATTTCTCGTCAACAGAAAAAAAACCCAGGTGCCGGCACTGGCAAAGGTGCATAAAATATAGATGGGTCTTCGGAGGTTGGACCGGTCGGCAATGACGCTGATAAACAGGGGAACAACGACGGTTGAAATGGATTTCAATGCCGAAAGGACCCCGATCTGGGCCCCGGAAAACCCGATATGGTAGCAATACAGATTGAAATAGGGCAGAAAAACCCCCATGCCGCCGAAATACAGGAAATACTGGGAGGCGATGATCCATGGGTATGGCGCGCGGGGTTTGTTCATGTTCCATCTCATAGTGGATTTGAACTGAAAACTCAATATCGGGAATATCCACAGATGGGGTTCTCTTGACAGTTTTCTTTACAACAGTCCCTGTTGATGTTATTTTACAGTTCAATTGAAGGCGCCTGATCATCGGAATATTCTGTAATATCCATACAAAGGAGCGGATCATGGACTATATTAAGATACGATTCAAGAATGATTGCGATTATACGGATGCCCAATCATGCGGCGTTGCCGATAACATGTTTCGGGCGATGAATCCGATGTTCGCCCTGTCCGAGAGAACCTTGAAACCTCAGGTCGATGTTTTCGAGACCCAGGGAGAAATTCATGTGCTGGTGGAAATCGCCGGTGTTGACCAAAAAGACCTCGGAGTCGAAATCGCCCGTGATATCATAAAAGTATCAGGAATCCGGCGGCCGGCGTATCAGGGGAATAAGGGGCTTTTCCGCCTGGCTGAAATTCAGTACGGTTCCTTTGAGAGGGCGTTTATCCTGCCGGCTCCGGTGGACCCGGACAATGCTCATGCCTCCTATACCGACGGACTGCTTCATGTCAGGCTGACCAAAATACCCAAAAACAGGGTCTATGAAATTGCCATTGTGGAAGGATAACCATATTCAGCGGATTTTAACAGCAAATCGCTATGCACATATTCTAAGGGGGGGATGATGGCGGAAAATCAATTCTTCAAAGATCTCGGCGTAGACCAGCTTCCTGAAACACTTCCGGTTCTGCCTTTGTTTGACGCGGCGTTATTTCCCAAAATGGTGCTGCCTTTAATGGTTATGCAGCAGGATTCCGTCAAACTGGTGGATGAGGCCATGTCCGGGGATCGTATTTTGGGCCTGATTGTATCGAAAAACGCCCCGGCCCAGGATGCCGCTCCGGAGGACAAGCTCTATCGCATGGGGACCAGCGCCATCATTCTCAAGATGGCCAAGACGGAAGACGACAAGGCCCAGCTCCTGATTCAGGGGTTGAGTCGCTTCCGGGTGTTGGAATATACGGACAAAAAACCTTACCTGAAGGCCAGGGTGGAATACGTCCGGGACAGCGGCGAAAAGGATAAGGAAACGGAGGCACTGATGTCCAATGTTTTATCCCTGTTCGCCAGAATTGTGGAGCTTTCTCCCGGTCTTCCGGCGGAAATGGCCGCCATGGCCAAGAGCATCCAGGAGCCGGGCGTCCTCGCCGACATGGTGGCGTCGGTGATCAATTCGACCCAGGAAGAACGCCAGAAGATATTGGAGCTTGAGGACGTCAAGGAACGGCTGAAGGAAGTGACCCGGATGCTGAACCATCAATTGGAAATCCTGGAACTCGGCAACAAGATCCAGACCCAGGTCAAGGGGGACATGGACAAAAGCCAGCGGGAGTATTTCCTGCGTCAGCAGCTCAAAGCCATACGGGCCGAATTGGGCGAGAAGGATGAATCAAGCGTCCGGGTGGATGAGTACCGGGCGAAACTCAAGGAAAAGAATCTCCCCGAGGAAGCCATGAAAGAGGCGGAACGGGAGCTTGACAGACTTTCCGCCATGCACCCGTCATCCGCGGAATACACCGTGGCCCTGACCTACCTGGACTGGATGACGTCTCTGCCCTGGAACGAACACACCGAGGACAATCTGGACATCAACAAGGCAAGGAAGATCCTGGACCAGGATCATTTCGGACTTGAAAAGGCCAAAAAAAGGGTGATCGAATACCTGGCCGTGAGAAAACTCAAACCCGAAAGCAAGGGCCCCATCCTCTGTTTTGTCGGTCCGCCGGGGACCGGTAAGACCTCTCTGGGCCGGTCCATCGCAAACGCCCTGGGCAGAAAATTTTTCCGCATATCCCTGGGCGGCGTAAGGGATGAAGCCGAGATCCGGGGGCATCGCAGGACTTATGTCGGTGCGCTTCCGGGCCGGATTATTCAGGGCATCAGGCGCTCGGAGTCCAACAACCCGGTATTTATGCTGGATGAAATCGACAAGGTGGGCAGCGATTTCAGGGGGGATCCTTCATCGGCCCTTTTGGAGGTCCTGGACCCCGAACAGAACAATTCATTTTCCGATCACTACCTGGATGTTCCCTTTGATTTATCCAAGGTCATGTTCATCACCACGGCGAATATTCTCGACACCATTCCCCCGGCCCTGCGGGACCGGATGGAGGTGCTGGAACTGCCCGGATACACCCGCGATGAAAAAATCAAGATCGCCATACGGTACCTGATTCCCCGACAGCGCGAAGCCCATGGCATCGGCGCCAAACAGATCAGTTTTACGACGGAGGCCATCAAGACCATCATATCCGGATATACGCGGGAGGCCGGGCTGAGAAATCTGGAGAGGGAAATCGCATCGATTTGCAGGGGGGTGGCTGCCAAAATCGCCTCGGAGGAATCCAAATCCGAAAAGATTACCGTGGACAATGTGGCCGATTATATCGGACCGGTCCGCGTGGTTGCCGAAGCCGCCGAGAGAACCAGCACTCCGGGTGTAGCCATGGGGCTGGCATGGACCCAGACCGGCGGTGAACTGCTGTTTATCGAGGCGACGGCCATGAAGGGGAAAAAAGGGCTTACCCTGACGGGGCAATTGGGGGATGTGATGAAGGAATCCGCCATGGCGGCCTTGAGCTTCATCCGTTCCAAGGCCCGGGAACTCAATATCGAGGAAAATTTCTTTGAGGAACACGATATTCATATCCATGTTCCGGCCGGCGCCATACCCAAGGACGGACCCTCTGCCGGCGTGACCATGCTGACGGCCCTGACCTCTCTTCTGACCGATAAGAAAATAAAGAAAAACCTGGCCATGACCGGCGAGATCACGTTAAGAGGGCAGGTACTTCCCGTGGGAGGGATCAAGGAAAAAGTCCTGGCCGCTCATCGGGCGGGCATCAAGACGATTATTCTGCCCAAGTGGAATGAAAAGGACATGGTGGACATCCCCGATAAGATCAAAAAAGAGGTAAAATTTTATTTCGAAGATAGGATGATGAATGTTTTAAAGATCGCCCTCGGCTGAAAAAATGGCAATTTTAACCAACCGGCTGTTGATTGTTCTGGTTCTGACTGTTTCATTATACGGATGCGCCGGAGGACCCGAGATCAAGCCGGGACCCGGAAAACTCAAACCTTACAAAGTGCTGGGGAAATGGTATGAACCCCTGGCCGAATCCAAAGGTTTCAAGGAAAGGGGATTGGCGTCATGGTACGGGCCAAAATTTCATGGAAGAAAAACGGCCAACGGTGAAACCTATGATATGTACGCCATGACGGCGGCGCACAAGACGCTTCCCCTGGGGACCTGGGTAAGAGTCCGGAACCTGGACAACAGCCGGGAAATAGAGGTCCGGGTCAATGATCGCGGACCTTTTGTAAGGGGTAGGGTTATTGATCTTTCCTATACGGCGGCTCAACGGCTGGGTGTTGTGGGCCCGGGGACCGCGTCGGTGGAAGTGGTCGCTCTGGGAACCCCGGCTCCGTCGGCCAAAGGCAGCCGGGAGCCGCGGACCTATATCCCGGGGAATTACTATACGGGGAATTTCACGATCCAGATCGGTGCCTTTACCGTTCGGGGAAATGCTGAAAATATGAAAAGACAAATGGAAAGGACCCATGAAAATGTCCATATTGTTCCTTATGAACAGGAAGGGCGGATTTTCTACCGGGTCCGGGTGAGCCGAACGAGTTCGCTTGAACAGGCCGCAAAATACGAGGCCGCCCTTGTCGCCAGAGGCTTCCGGGATGCCTTTGTCGTGGCCGAATAAACCCTTATGACCACACTCTCCGGCGTTCTGGAGCGCATCACCTTTCATAACGAGGCGAATCAATATACCATCGGCAGATTGCGGACGGACGAATCCAAAAACCTGATTACGATTGTAGGATGCCTTGCCGGGGTTGGTGCCGGGGAACGATTGGTCGTCGGCGGAAAATGGGAAACTCATGCCCGGTATGGGCCTCAGTTCAAGGTGGAAACCTATGAGGTGGTGCTTCCTGCGGACCGGGAAGGTGTTGAAACCTATTTAAGATCCGGCATGATCCAGGGGATCGGCCGGAAAATGGCTGACAAGCTCCTCTCGCATTTCCAGGAAGAAACCCTTATCGTCATTGAAAAGCACCCGGAAAAGCTTCTTGAAATCAATGGTATCGGCAAAAAAACCGCCGAAAAAATCGTCTGCGCCTGGAAATCCCACCATGACTTCAGGGAGGTGACGGACTTTCTCGGGGAACTCAACGTCCGGAATCCCGCGTTCTACGGTTCCAAAATCCTGAAACATTACGGTTCCGACGCCATTTCAGCGATTCGCCATTCCCCTTATCAACTGGTCCGGGATATTCCGGAAATTGATTTTTACACTGCCGACCTCATGGCCGGGAACCTTGGATTTGATCCCTGCGGTGGTGAAAGAATCCGTGCCTGCATTGAGGATCAATTGAACCGGTTCGCTCTCGACGGGCACATGTTCATTCCCAGATCGTTCCTTTTGCCCCACCTGGAAAACCGGTTTGGTATTTTTGCCGATGCCGCGTCTGATGAGCTTCTGGAACTGGAAAAAACGGGTGTGGTAGCGCTGGAGGAGGATTTCACCCATCCTGATGAGATCGATGTATACCCGATCGCTCTTTACGAGGCGGAAACCGGCATGGTCCGGAGACTCAAGGCCTATCTGTCCATCCCTGTGCCGCCGGCAGGCATGGACAGGGATGAAATGATCCATGAATTGGTGAACAAAATCGCCATCCAGCCTTCAGCGGAACAGCTTGATGTTATAGAAGGCGTTCTTTCCCATCGGGTTTCCCTGATCACCGGGGGGCCCGGCACCGGAAAAACAACGCTCATACGATCCATCGCCGTCCTTCTCAATGCCATGGGAAAGAAAATCCTTCTGGCCGCGCCCACGGGAAGGGCGGCCAGACGTCTTTCCGAGGTGACGCAGAGAAGAACGGAAACAATTCACAAGCTTCTGGGATATAACCTTGCCACCGGCACCTTTGACAAGGATCAGGATGATCCTCTTGAGGCCGATGCCGTCATTATCGATGAAGCCTCGATGATCGATACGCTGTTGATGTTTCATCTGTTGAATGCCGTTCCCATGTCCGCTTCGCTCATTCTGGTGGGAGACATCTTTCAATTGCCTTCCATCGGGCCGGGCAATGTGCTCTCGGATATGATCGACTCAAATACAATCAAAGCGTATGAATTGACGCAAATTTTTCGCCAGGACCGGGAAAGCCCCATCGTCTGTGCCGCTCACCGGGTGAGAAGGGGGGAAATGCCGGAGCTTTCGCCATTTTCGTCCTCTGAAGATTTTTCACCGTTTTCCTTTATTGAAGAGGAGTCCCCGGATGGGGCGGCAAACGTCATCGTAAAACTCTGTACCCAGTACCTTCCGGAGCGTTTTTTTCTTAACCCCGTCAATGATATCCAGGTGATTACCCCCATGCACAAAGGGACGGTGGGAACCCTCAGTCTAAACCGGATCCTTCAGAAAAAACTCAATCCGCCGCCAAAAGACAAACGTTCGGGGGCGGGGCGCTTCCGGATCCATGACAAGGTCATGCATCTGAAAAATAATTACCAGAAAGAAGTCTTTAACGGCGATATCGGGATTATTCTTGACATTGAGGGGGACACCGGCAGGGTCCACGTGAATTATGACGACCGGCTCGTTTCGTATGAGCCCGAAGAACTGGATGAACTGACTCTTGCCTATGCCATATCAGTCCACAAATCCCAGGGGTCCGAATACCCGGTCGTAATTATTCCCCTGTTGACCCAGCATTTTATCATGCTCCAGCGAAATTTATTATACACCGCCATCACCCGGGGAAAACAGATGACCCTCATTGTCGGAACGCGCAAGGCGCTTGCCGTCGCATTGAAAAATGACAAACCCCGAAAGCGTTTATCAGCCCTCGGGGAGAGGCTGAAGGCCTAAGGGAAGATTAAATCAGGACACAGGCCCGGAGTTGGTTTCCGGGTCGGATTTGGGCGTGACGGGGATTTTGAAAAATTGGACGCCTTCGTCAGTTAACAGCTTTTCCTCTTCCTTTGTGCTGACGCCTCTTATATTCCGGGGTTCTGAAGCGCCGTAATGAATTTTAAGGGCTTCCTTGGCAAAATCACAGCCGACATTTTCAAAGCTCTTTTCGACATAGTCGCTGATTTCATGGGCCAGGTGATTCAATGCCAGTTCTTCATTCATGGCCGGGCGCCTGGAAGCGGCGGCCCCTTTGATGGCAAATACCGACGGAATTTTGACGATATTCTTGTCATTGCATACGGGGCAGGAGATGGCACTTTTCCCCCTCTGGTCTTCATAGGAATCGCCATCCTCGAACCAGCCTTCAAAAGTGTGCCCCCTGCTGCATTTCAAATCAAATATGATCATGCTTCATCCTAAAAAAGTATTGCAATATTTCCATATGATTTCTAAGTTGTATCCGCTTCCGGGTTTGATTGTGCCCAAAGGGAGGCAATCTATGACCGGACATCTCTCCGGACCGGTCCCCTTCATATCGGGGGTAATTCCGGAAGGAGCGTCATGAAAAAGAAACAAAGAAACTATTGACATATTTACATTTTAATCATGTTTGAAAATATATTCTGTTTCGGGTTTCGTCAACTTCTATTTTTTATTTCAAGTTTCGGCGAAATAAGACCCTTCATCGGATGTTTCGGCATTCCGGAGAGCTGACTTTACTCACGGGGGATATGGATCGATGAAAAAACTTCTTTTGGCGGGATTGATTCTGGTGGGGTTTGCATCGGTCTGCAGTGCGCAGGCCATGTACGTGAACGACGTAAAGAACATTACCATGAGAACCGGACCCGGCAATGAAAACCAGATCGTTGCCATGATCAATTCCGGCGAACAACTCGAGTTGCTTAAGGAACAGGGGGACTGGGCGTTGGTGCGCAAAGGTGAGGGCATGGAAGGCTGGGTGATTTCGCGTTTCCTGACCCGGGAGAAACCCGCAAAAATAGTTTTGAAGGAGCTTACGGAAAAATATGACGCTTTGGTGGAAAAAGCAAAGATTCTGGAGGAGGAAAATATCCGGATAAAAACAGAGCTCGAAGAAAATATCCGGAAACTTACCGAAATAACCGCCTTGTATGAAACCCTGAAAGCCGGGTCCGCCGAATTCATTTCAGTCAAAGGGGAGCTTGAAAAAGCCTCGAAAGCATTGGGAGAGGTTCAAAGCAATGAAGCCGAGCTGGAGAGAACCGTTGTCCGGTTAAGAAACAACCAGATTTTAAAAGGGATGATCATGGGCGGCGGAATCCTTTTTCTGGGGATTGTCCTGGGAGCCATCTCAAAACGCCAAAGGCGGCGGTCATCTTTATTATAAAAGCGGTGAAAAATGGAAAGAAAAACGGATTTTTTAATTATCGGCAGCGGAGTGGCCGGTCTGTCCCTGGCCCTGAAGGTGGCGGATTTTGGTCATGTCACGGTTGTCACCAAGAAAGAGGTGATGGAGAGCAACTCATCTCAGGCCCAGGGGGGTATTGCCTCGGTCTTCAGCGAAGTTGATTCTTTTGACCTGCATATTCAGGATACCCTGGCCGCAGGCGATTATTTGTCCAACCGGGAAGTCGTCGAGATGGTGGTCAAGAACGGTCCGGACAGGATCCGGGAACTGATCGATTGGGGTGTAAAGTTCAATATCTCGGAGGAGGACGGCATCGACGGCCTGCCGCCCCATCTGGATCTCGGCCGGGAAGGCGGCCATTCTCAGAAACGAATCGTCCATGCCCAGGATATGACCGGACGGGAGATCGAGACCGTTCTGGTGGGTCTTGCCGGGAAACATCCCAATATTGAAATTCTGGAACATCACATCGCCATAGATCTGATCACCTGCTCCACCCGGATCAAAAGGGGATTGATCACGACCACGCATGAGGATTTTTGTTGCGGCGCTTATGTGTTGAACCGGACCACCAATGAAGTGATAACGGTGAGCGCCAAAATTATTGTTCTGGCATCCGGGGGAACGGGGAAAGTTTACCTGTTCACCAGCAACCCGGACATCGCCACGGGGGATGGCATTGCCATGGGTTACAGGGCCGGGGCCACAGTGGCGAATCTTGAATTTGTTCAATTTCATCCAACCTGTCTATACCATCCGGAGGCCAAAAATTTTCTGATTTCCGAAGCGGTCCGTGGGGAGGGAGGACATCTGCTGAATGCCAGGGGTGAGGCCTTCATGGAAAAATATGATCCCATGAAAGATCTTGCCTGCAGGGATGTTGTTGCCAGGGCTATTGACGTCGAGCTCAAGAAGAGCGGCGATGATTCGGTTTTTCTGGATATTTCCCATAAGGACGCTGATTTTATCCGTAAGCGGTTCCCCAATATCTATGAAAAATGCATGGATTTCGGTATCGACATGACACGGGAGCCCATCCCCGTGGTGCCGGCCGCGCATTACATGTGCGGAGGCGTTGTGACGGATATCTACGGCCGTACCGACATCAAACGGCTGTATGCCGTCGGAGAAACCGCCTGTACCGGTCTTCACGGGGCCAACCGGCTGGCCAGCAACTCTCTCATCGAGGCTCTTGTTTATGCCCACACCGCTTCCATTCAGGCGGTAAAAGACCTTCAGACCTTGGATTTTTCATCTACCCCGGAACCTCCTGATTGGGATGAAACAGGGACCACGGACAGTGATGAACTGATTATGGTATCCCACAACTGGGATGAAATCCGTCGTTTTATGTGGAATTATGTGGGTATCGTAAGATCCGACAAACGCCTGGCAAGGGCCAAACGCAGGATCGAAAATATCCAGAACGAAATCCGGGAGTATTATTGGAATTTTAAAGTGAGAGCGGATCTCGTCGAACTCAGAAACATCGCCGTGGTGGCGGAACTGATTATCCAGTGCGCCATGCATCGCAAGGAAAGCCGGGGGCTTCATTTCAATATCGAGTACCCCCAGCGGGACGACAGGCGGTTTTTAAGGGACACGATTATCAGAAGGCCGTTTTTGGGATAGACCCCCTTGGCTGATCATCATCGCAGGAGTCCTTTTTGCCGGAGCATATTGACAAGCCGGTTTCCGGCATTATGGTAGGATTTTATAATTCATCGGAAATATTGATCCAGCAGCCTTCTGATCGGGATATGTTCCGGTTTAAGTATTTCTAATAAAACGAACCTTTTAAAACAGAATAATTTCATGGCAAACAAAAGAGACTATTACGAAATACTCGGCGTGGGCCGGGATGCAGCAGAAGGGGATCTTAAATCCGCATACCGAAAGCTTGCTCTTCAATACCATCCGGACAGAAATCCCGGCGATCGCGAAGCGGAAGAGAAGTTCAAAGAGGCGGCTGAAGCCTATGAGGTTCTTCGGGATGTCCGTAAGCGAAAAATATACGACCAATACGGTCACCAGGGCTTGGAAGGCAACGGATTTTCGGGTTTCGGGGGATTCGAGGATATTTTTTCCAGTTTCGGGGATATTTTTGAAGACTTTTTCGGGTTTGGAGGCCGGCAGCGGTCCCAGCGAAGCCGCGCTCAGCGGGGAAACGATCTTCGGTATGATCTTTCCATCACGTTTATGGAAGCGGCCTTCGGCGTGGAACATGAGATCGATGTGGAGAAGATGACCCGTTGCCCTGCCTGCGAGGGAAACGGTTGCGAACCCGGGACCCGGATGGAAACCTGCTCCCAGTGCGGGGGAAGAGGGCAGGCCAGCCGAACCCAGGGGTTTTTTACGGTCAGCACCACATGCCCCTCCTGCAACGGCCTGGGCCAGACCATACCCCATCCCTGTTCCAAATGTAAAGGCAGAGGACAGGTCCTTGAACGCAAAAAAGTGATGTTAAAAATCCCAGGCGGTGTGGACACAGGCTCCCGGCTGCGCCTGACCGGAGAAGGAGAGGCCGGAAGTTTCGGTGGCCCTCCGGGGGATTTGTATGTGTTTATCCACGTAGAGCCCCATGAATTTTTCAAACGGGACAACAGCGACATCATCTGCCGGATTCCCATTTCCTTTGTTCAGGCCGCACTGGGGGATAAAATCAAGGTCCCTACGCTGACGGATGAAAAAGAATTTCAAATCCCCAGGGGAACCCAGCACGGGACCGTTTTCCGGCTTAAGGGTGAAGGCTTCCCATCCTTGAAAACAAGACATCGCGGAGACCTGCTGATCCAGGTGAACGTCAAAACGCCCACCAACCTGAATAAAAAGCAGGAAGCCCTTTTAAAAGAATTCGCTAAAATTGAATCCGCCAAACTGACCAACAAATTGAAAAGCATTCTGAAAGGAAGTTCAGAGGCCGCCAATTGAGAAACAGCCCATCCCCATGGGTGCAGGAACCCGGGGAGCTTTGCGCACAGAGGGAAATACCATGTTCGAGTTAAAAGTACTGACCCATTTTGCCGCGGCCCATCAGCTGGCCATGGTGGCTAAAAAATGTGAAAATCTCCATGGCCACAACTGGAAGATCGAAGTCAGTCTGGCCGGTGATGAATTAAACGATGCCGGTGTGCTCATGGATTTCGGCATACTGAAAGACCATATTTCAGAGATCATGAAAAAACTGGATCACACGTTTTTAAACGAACTGACGCATTTTTCGGGAAAAATTTCCCCTTCGTCGGAAAACATTGCCCAATTTATTGCCGAGGACCTTCAGGTTCGGATAAAGGATCCCGGGGTGCGGGTATCCAAGGTCACGGCCTGGGAGTCGGAAGACGCCTGCGCAACCTATTATTTAAATTCTGCGAAGCTTTAGGCGCGTTTTTTTTGGATATGGGCCATAAGCTCATCCCTGGTGATCACCGCGCTCACATCCACATATCTTCGGATATTTTCCAAACCGCCCTCCTGACGATCCACCAGAATGACGGCTTTGACAACATCAAGGCCCTCGGACCTTGCCCGTTCGATGGCTTTTATAGTGGATCCGCCGGTGGTGGCAACGTCGTCGATAACGGCCACCCGGTCTCCGGGGGCCATGTCTCCTTCCACCCATTTGATGACGCCGTGGTCTTTCCGGGTTTTCCGAATGGAAAAGGCGTTGATGGGGCGCCCTTTGAGTTCAGATGCAAAGGCCGTCGCCATGGCGATGGGATCCGCCCCGAAAGTCAGTCCTCCGATGCCGGCAAGATCCAGATCCCTGACCTCTTCCAAGACCAGATGCCCCGTCAGATACATGCCCCTGGGGCTTAACGTCGTAGGCTTGCAGTTGATGTAAAATCGGCTCATCAGACCTGAAACCAGTTTAAACGTCGGATCAGGAGTGTATTTAAACGATTTTTCACAGAGGATGTGTATGAGTTCCTTTTTCATATCCTTAAGGGATTCCGTCATCGGGAAACGCTCCATTTAATAAAAAGTTGATTTTAAAAAGGCGATTGGTTATTAAAAAGCCTCCACTGATATTGGAAGAAGCCTGTAAAAAGGGTTCAGCGGAGGCTTTTGGTTAAGAAAAACCGGTTGCGGCATTCCCTAAAACCGAATATTTGAATATCAATTATAAATATATTGGTCAATCCCAATCCCCAGTTTTCAACTTCGGGTATGCCTTATGAAATTCCGGAGATGGAAGATTCCCGGGAGTGGGAGACATTCTTGAACAATTGAGGTGATGTCGGACGGCAGGATCTCTTCTATGAAAAAAATGGGATCAGTAAGCGCAGCTTCAACTATTATTCAATTATTTCATGTCTGTAAGCAGTTTTCAAACAAGGCTGCGGTGGTTGATATTACCCTGGATATTCTGAGAAATCAGTTTGTATTCGTCTGCGGGCCCAGTGGGGCCGGCAAATCCACCCTGCTCAAACTGCTTTACCTGGGTGAACCTCTGTCCGAAGGTCAGATCCTTATTGAAAAAATAAACCTGTCACGAATCCGCCGGAAAAAAATTCCTTTTCTCAGGCGGGAATTCGGGATTATATTTCAAGACTTCAAGCTGATTCCCACCAAAACGGTATTCGAAAATGTGATGCTGGTCCTGGAAGCAAAGGGGAAAATCGATAAAATGGCCCAAAAAAAAGTGAACAGTCTCTTGAGGAGCGTCGGGCTGGAAAACAAGGAAAATGTTTATCCTCCCACCCTTTCCGGAGGCGAACAACAAAGGGTCGCTGTTGCCAGAGCCGTTGTGGGGGACCCGAAAATCATTCTTGCCGATGAACCCACGGGAAATCTGGACAGCGTTTCGGCCACGATGATCATGGACCTGCTCAAAAAAATCCATTTACGGGGCGCCACGGTTATTGTGGCGACCCATAATGAAAACCTGTTCCGGGACATCAACGCAAGAATCATTCGCCTTGAAAACGGCAGATTAATTTCCGACCATCTTCAGGAACAATCCCAATGACCCCATATGCGAGGCGGGCTGTTAAGGACATATTTAAAAACGTGTACTTGAATGCCGTTGCCGTGATCACCATTTCCTTGTCCGTTCTGATCATCAGCGCTTTTGGTTTGTTTGTATTGAATGCCAACGATATTGTGAACGCCTGGAAGGACGGCATCAGAATCATGGCCTACCTGAAGCCGGGGGTTTCAGGTGAAAAACTATTGGACATGGAGACCGGAATCCGGGAAATGAAGGGGGTTAAAACTGTCGACTTCATCTCCAGGGACGCAGCCATGGAGTTTTTAAAGGAAAAAATGAAAGGCCAGGCCTCCCTCCTGGGAAACCTTGAGGAAAATCCATTGCCGGACGCCTTTGAAATAAGCCTTATACCGGAACTGAGGGACTCTCAAGAAATTGATACCCTGGCCAAAACCATCGGATCGCTTCCAAAGGTCGATGAAGTGGAATACGGGCAGGTCTGGCTGAAGCGGTTTATCAATATCTTCAATATTTTTCGATTTGCCGCGGTTGGTATCGGCGGGCTTTTTTTCATGGCATCGGTGTTCATCATCGGAAATACCATCCGGCTGGTCCTTTATTCCAGGCGGGAAGAAATCGAAATTATGCGGTTTGTAGGCGCTACGGATCGATTTATCAAAATTCCCTTTTACCTTGAAGGTATTATTCTCGGCGCGACAGGGGGGGGTATCGGCATTGTTGCATCATATATCGGATACGCGGTGGTATCCTCCAACATGGTTCAGGGGATTTCATCGGGTTTTTTCCACATCCGGTTTTTCCCTCCGGAGATGACCCTGGAAATTTTTCTTTGCAGCATTCTTGTGGGGTGGTTGGGGTGTTATCTGTCGTTAAAACAATTTTTAAAACAATAACCGCCTCTTTATTGATTCCGGCGGTCATGGCGCTGCCGCCTTCTTCCCTGGCAGAGGAGGGCGGCCTGTTGGGCGTCGTGAATGTGGATAATTTGAACTTTCGGCCCCGGCCGAACCTGGAAGACAAGCCGTTGACCACTCTGAAGAAAGGCGACCGGATTCTGGTGCTGAGTATCCGGGACGGCTGGATTAAAGGGATTTCCGGAAATCAGACCGGGTATGTCCGTCATGATAAAAAATTTATTTCTCTTGTGAAGAACGGAGGAGATATAAATAAGGACGGCGTCGGGAAAGGACCCGGACTGGGCGGGCTTATGAAAGAATCCACTGCAATTGATACTAAAATGGACAAAACAATGGCCAGAATCAGTACCCTCACCGAAAAGGAGAGGACCATCGTTAACGGGTTGAACGAAATCGATCAGGTGCTGGCCATTGTCAGAAGAAAAGCAGCCGGCCTGGAAAGAGCGTTGGTGGAATTGGATAAGGATATCAACGAGACATCAGGGCAGGTGGATAATATTCAAAAGGAAATCGGGGTTTACAGGAAATATGCCGGCAGCCGGCTGATTGCCCTTTACAAACTCAACAAGGCCGGCGGATTGCCCCAGGTCCTGACATCGGCGGAATCTCTTTATGATCTCTTCAAGAGGAATGCGTATTTTCAGCAGATTCTGGCCTATGATGCGAAAATACTGAAAAATTACGCAGAGGATAGGGAACGACTGGATGCGCTGCTGGAGAAACGCAGGAAACAGAAGAACGAAAAATCATCCCTGATGGCGGAACTTTCTCAACAGATGAGAATCGCCGATGCCGAAAAGAACAAACGGTCGAATCTGCTGGGTTATGTCCGAAGTCAACGGGACCTTGAATTGGCCGTTATCGAATCTTTAAAGGAAGCCCAGGAAGCCCTGGACGCCAAAATAAAATCCTATGCCCGTGAACTGACCAAACCCAAGGCCGCTGAAAAAACGCAACCCGCGCCAAAAACTGCCGGGGCGTCTTTTTCCAGGTTAAAGGGGTTGCTAAATATGCCGGTCAAAGGTAAAGTAATCTCTCTTTTCGGCCCGTTTACCAACCCGAAATACAACGTGGTGAATTTCAGAAGCGGCATCGACATCAGAAGCAACAGGGGAGAGCCCGTTCAGGCCGTATACCCCGGCAGGGTTCTTTTTGCCGATTGGTTTAAAGGCTACGGTAACATGCTGATCATCGATCATGGGGAACACTACTACACGGTTTACGGGAATGTCGAAGAATTGTTTAAGTCCAAGGGCGCCGAGGTCAAGGCCGGGGAAACCATCGCCACAGTCGGAGATTCAGGATCCATCGCAGGACCGAAGCTATATTTTGAAATCCGCCATCACGGAAAACCCCTGGATCCATTAAAATGGATAAAAAGAAGTTAGCCCGGAAACAAACAAAGTTTATTTTTCCGGCCCGGTCTGTTGAGCAGACAAGGAGCGATTATATGATCAAAAAAGAAAACCGATATATCAGATTGTGGGTAGTGCTGGGAATTGCCGTTGTTTTTTGGACCATCGGGGCCGGATTCTACAAGGACCTCTCCGCCGGCAACGAAGAAACATACAAAGGGCTGAAACTGTTCAGCGATGTTCTGGATATCGTTCAAAGACTATACGTCGATCCGGTTGATCCCAAGGTGCTCATCGAAAACGCCATTCAGGGAATGGTCCACGGTCTTGATCCCCATTCTTCTCTGTTGCCTCCTGAGGCCCTGGAGGATTTACAGGTGGACACCCAGGGTGAATTTACCGGGATCGGCATCAGCATTTCCATGCGGGACGGATTTGTCACCGTAGTGGCGCCCATTGAAGGAACCCCGGCTTATAAGGCGGGTGTCAAAGCCGGAGATAAAATCATCAAAGCGGACGGCGAGCCGACAAGAGACTTGAGAGACGCCGTCAAAAAGATGAGGGGTCCCAAGGGAACCAGCGTTGTTATTACCATTATTCGCGAAGGAGAAAGCGAACCTTTGGAGTTTAACATCGTAAGAGATATCATCCCCATTGAAAGTGTTAAATCAAAATTGCTGAAGCCGGGGTATGGGTATGTCTGGGTGACCAACTTTCAGGAGAATACCGTACGGGATCTTAAGATTGCCCTTACCGAAATGGAAAACGGCGATGCACCCCTGAAGGGGCTTGTGCTCGATCTGCGGGACAATCCCGGGGGTCTTTTAAACCAGGCCATTGATGTCTGTGATCTGTTTCTGGACGAAGGGACCATTCTGACCATCAAGGGAAGGGATACAAAAAACGAAAAAGAATATCGCGCCCGTGCCGACCAGGTTAAACGGGATTACCCTGTTGTCGCACTGATCAACGGCGGCAGTGCAAGTGCTTCGGAGATCGTGGCCGGCGCCCTCCAGGATCATAAACGGGCACTGATCCTGGGGACTACCTCTTTCGGCAAGGGCTCTGTTCAATCCGTTGAGAATTTGCGAGAGGGTTACGGGCTCAAACTCACCATCGCACGATATTACACCCCCAGCGGCAGATCTATCCAGGCCAAAGGCATTGAACCGGATATTGAATTAAAATACCAGGCGGCGAATGAAGCCGAGGCGGAAAAGAGTCAGGATCAGATCATTAAGGAAAAAGACTTGTTAAATCATCTTGACGCGGAACCGGTCAATAAGGATGCTGGAGCAGCTGCCCCGGAAGATGAAGGAAAAGAGCCCCGGGAAGTTAAAGACGACAAAAAAGAGGGAATGCCCAAAATCCGGGGGGGAGAAAATCGATTCGGGACCCTTGGAGAGGAGCAACTCCAGTCGGATAATCAGATTATGCGGGCACTTGAAATTCTCATCTCCTATGACATATTTAAAGGGATAACCGTTATAAAGTAGTAAGATTCGTGCAGAAACGGCAATGACGATAAAAAAAAAGGTTGCAAAAAAAAAGGGCACCAAGAAAAAGACCGGGAAAAAAGCGAAAAGCATAAAACAGCAGCTTATCAAAGCCTCTTTTGGATTTCTGGCACTGATCATCATCGTGGCGGCCGCCGGTCTGGCGGTCCGCCATTTGATCCGCCAACATCCGTCCAAAATACCGGCGAAGCCACCGGTGGCCGAAGTTCAGAAAAAACCGATAAAAATTCCAACCTATGAAATTTATCCCCGGGAAAAGGCCGTTCCTTCTCCAAGACCCCTCCCCAAATCGGTCCCCGTTCCCAAGCCAAAGCCTTTGCCCAGGGCCGTGCCGGTTCCCGTGCCCGAACCTGTTCCCATCAAAGCGCTTCCGGAAATTTCCATTATCATCGATGATATCGGGTATGACCGGGAACTTTGCGAAAAGCTCATAAAACTGGATACATCCCTGACATTTTCCATACTTCCCCGTAGTCCTTTTCAGACGTCGTTGTCCCGCCTTGCCGTTGACAGGGGAAGTGAAATCATGCTCCACCTTCCCATGGAACCGAAGGAATACCCGAGGGTGAATCCCGGACCCGGCGCGTTATTGACCAGGATGTCGCCTGATGAGCTGGTCGGCCAGCTTGAATTAAATCTGGAGGATCTTCCTTACATCAAAGGGGTGAACAACCATATGGGATCGAAGATGACCGCAAGTTCCACCCAGATGAACCAGGTGTTTTCCGTTCTTAAGAAAAGAGGGCTCTATTTTATTGACAGTAAAACCGATCCTGACAGTACCGGACGGTCTTCGGCCCGTCTCTTCCAGGTCCCATTCGGGGAGCGGGATGTATTTCTAGACCATGTGCAAACCAAAGAATTTGTCAGAAATCAAATTAACCTGTTGATACGTATCGCCGAAAAGCACGGGTCAGCCATCGGCATTGCTCACCCGCATGAGGTTACCTACCGGGTCTTAAGGGAAACGCTGCCGGATTTAAAGAAGCGGGTGAAAATCGTTCCGGCATCCCGGCTCGTGAAAAGGCCCGCGTAATCCGAATTGAACGGGTTTCCGACGTCGGGTCATTTCCCCGGCTTCACGGAAAACAGGTTGGCCCTGTTCGCCGGCCTGTTCTTCCGATCCTTGATCAATTTGCAGACCGGATCGATTTCCGGAAGGTCTTTTTCAAGGCGGTTCCCCTTGAGGCTGTCCATGAAGACGGCGTTATTGTGGGGGATCACGGCAATGATTTTATCAGCCGGGATGTGACTCTTCATGTCCGTCAGGACATCCGGAGTCGCTTTGTTCAAAATAAAAAAAATTTCACACCCTGCGGCGTATGCCATACTCTCCATTTTTTTCGCCAGCATGAATGACTCGAAAGAGGGATCGACGACGCCTAATACAAGATCGCATTCGCCGTCCACCCGCCTGCCGAAATGTTCGACCCCGGCCTCGGCGTCGACCACCACAACCTCATTTTCCATCACGTCGAGTTTGGCCAGAATGGATTTGCTCAGGACGCCCATGGGGCAGGCGCATCCCTCACCGTGGGAATGGACCTTGCCGATGATCAGGAGTTTGACGTCCCCGGATTGAGCGATACAGGTCTGGGGGAGATCGCTGATTCGGGTATGATCTTTAAAAAGGCCTTCGCTGGCGGTTCCCATCCAGTTTTTTTTGAAATGCGCCTTGCCGCCGAAGTCGTCCATCAGGTGAACCGGCGCATCCACCCCCAGCAATCGCTGGAGACCGAAATTGGATTCATCCGCGTCCACCAGCAACACGTTGAATCCGTGGGCTGCCAGAGACCTGGCGATAAGGGTTGAAATGGTGCTTTTACCACTGCCCCCTTTTCCGCTGATGATGATTTTCATAGACAAAAAACCTCCCGTGGCTCTGCTGAAGTTGGTATTTTTCAAAATCCGGTCATTTTTTTTAATCGCAATTGTCCCGAAGGTCAAGCAGAAGGTTTTTTTGTCCGTCTGCCGATAAATCCTGAAACGCTTTGGTAACAGGAAATGAATACTATTTTTCTTTTTGACAGGATAAAAAAAACTGTTGACAAATTAAGAGGAATTCAAATAAAAAGTGAATAAATAATATTTTATTTCATTTATTCACTTTAACCCATCATTCCGTTTGCATTTCTTTTAAATTCTCTTTCGGATGTGCTTGTCAGATGAAAAACAAACAATATTCCCAGGAACAGATCTACGAAACCGCACTGGTTGTTTTTGCCAAATTCGGGTTTCAAAAAACAGCCATGAGGGATATCGCCGCGGAACTGGGCATGACCCAGAGCAATATCTACCTTTACGTCAAAAACAAGCGGGATCTTTACGAAAAATCCGTATTGCACGCCATATGTAAATTCGAAAAATCCATGATCGACGCCCTTCGGAAACAGGACGACGTGGTGATGCAGATTATCGCCATGTCCGAAGCGGGTTTTGATTACATCGTCCGGGATGAGACCCTCAGGACGATACTGATCAACGATCAGGACTTGTTTCTCAACCCTCTGGGTACGAATGTCCTGCCGGAAAACCTGAAGAAATATCTGGAGGTCAACGAATTCGCGAAGAAATTGATCATCAAGAGCCTTCTCAGGGGGATTGCGGAAAAACGCTTCAGGGAATTCAACGTGGATTATATCTCGGATTTGCTATGGCAGATATACATCATGTTCATCAAGCAGATTCTGGTGATGCCGAAGAACATTTCCCAGCGGGAAATGACCAAGGAGATCGTCAACCTGGTCCTGTACGGCATCGTCAACGACAAAACAGAAAACGCACTCAATGTAAAATACAAAGGGTATGGCGAAATATAGGCTCAACCATATGCTTTTGCTACATGATCGCCCTTTTCCCGAAAAAAACAGGGCGAGAACAGGAATGAATTCGTAACCCCAAAAAAAGGAGAAGAACATGCCGGATATTTTTTCAACCGAATGGTACGATGCAATGCTTAAGCTGGCAAACAGCCAGGACGACCTGTCCGCAAAAGTGCCCAAGGGAGAGTGGCGGGTGGCCATTGAAATCGAGGGGGACGGTATATCGCCCTATATCCCCAAGGGTGAATTCAAGTATTTTTTTGTCCATATGGTGGATGGGAAAATCAAGGAACTCAAGGCATTCCCGGAGAAAATCCCCGGGAAAGGCCTGAATTACAGAATCACGGGTCCGGCTTCCGTGTTTGAAAGCATGGCCGCCGGTCTGATGGATCCCATTGAAAAAGGACTCGACGGCACCCTGTCCATCAGGGGAGACATGCGGCTTTTAATGCAGAATGCAGATTTGGCCAATATTATTTTTGACGTTTACAAGTCCTCGGATCTGACCGACTGGCCCAAGGGTAAACCGCCGTATGAACAGTGAACAGTGAACGGTGAACGGTAAACCGTGAATGGCGAATAATGAGGCTCAAAGCTTAAAGGCGAAAGAGCAGCGAATAGATCACCATAGTCAAAAAGGAGATGTGTTTATGGAAGAACAACGCTACGATGCCATTGTTATCGGCGCTGGTCATAACGGGATGGCCCTGGCCACGTATTTGGGCAAGAGCGGATGGAAAGTGCTGGTGTTGGAACGCAGATTGGAAGAGGGGGGCGGTCTGTGCACGGAGCATTACACGAGACCGGGCTTTTTGCACAACCTTCACAGCAATTATCATACATTTGTAGGGCTTTGCCCCGTGTACGAGGATCTGGGTCTGGTGGGCGAGCCCGATGGCGTAAAATATGCGTATCCGCCGGTTCAGATGGGCTCCATATTTGAAGACGGCACGGCCATGACCATCCATACGGATATGGCCAAGACCCATGCGTCCATGAGTCGGTTTTCCAAAAAGGACGCGGATACCTTCCAGCGGTTGTACAAGGAAGTCAAAGGATTTCAGGATCTGATGATCAGTACCCTGATGTATGCCCCGCCCATCGACGTCAACGATATCACCAAGGCCCTCTCCACATGGAAGGTCGAAGAAAAAACGGAATTCTTCCGTGCCCGGCTGAGATCCATGAGCATCAACGATTTTTTGAACAAGCATTTTGAAAATGAGAAGGTCAAGACCATGCTGGCGTTCCACGCCGCGGTTTGCGGCTACTACACGGACCTGGTGGGACTGGCCATTTCTTTTCCCTTCATGCTGGGCAAAATCGACAACTGGCGCCTCTGCATCGGCGGGTCCCACCGCCTGGCCCACACCTTGTGGCGCCAGATGCGGAGAAATAACGTAACCTTGCGGATGGCGTCGCCGGTTGAGGAAATCATCGTTGAAAACGGCCGGGCCGTGGGGGTCAGAACGAGCGACGGAAACGAGTTCTTCGCCGACAAGCTCGTGGCCAGCAGCCTGGATCTGGATCAGACCTTCAACAAAATGCTGCCCACGGACATCCTGCCCCAGAACGTCAAAAGCGATGTGGACGCCTATGAATACCAGGACGGTACGCTTTTTTCCGTTCATATGGCCATGCACAAGATTCCCACGTACAAAGCCGCGGCGTTTGACCCGGATATCAACAACGCGTGGGTGCTCAATATGGGATATGAATGTCTGGAGGATTTCAACAAGGACTGGAAGGACATCCGCAGCGGCAAGGTGCCCGAAGATCCCAAACTCAATGTGGCCATCAATTCCATGTTCGATCCTACGGATGCCCCCGAAGGAAAGGCCACGGGCGTGATCCGGGTGATTGCCCCCTATGACGTGGACGGCAAGGGGCCCGGTATCTGGGCTTCGAATTTCAAGAATGCGTATTCCAACCGGTGCATCCGGAAGATGGAGAAATACTGCGATAACTTCACCGCGGAGGACATTCTCCAGGCCAAGCCCTACACGCCTCTGGACATATCGGAAAAGCTCACCAACATGAAAAGGGGCGACTGGATGGTGGGCCGTATCTGCGAAGACAACCTCATGGGCAACCGGCCTACACCGCTGATGTCGCAATACAAAACCCCTGTAGAAGGCTTATACCTCTGCGGATCGACAACGCATCCCCATGGGTTCATCACCTTTGGTCCCGGATATAACGCCCTTCAGGTCATTGCGGATGATTTCGGGCTCGATAAATGGTGGATCGAAATATAGGAAAAGGAGGAAACATTACATGATCATCAAGAAAGAATATGACGCCATTGTCATCGGTGCGGGGAACATGGGGTTGACCTTAGGGGCTTATCTGCAGCGGTCCGGCATGCAGACGGCGGTATTTGAACGCCGGCATGAAGAGGGAAGCGCGATTTTCACTTCGGAATGCACCGCGCCGGGGTTCATGCACAATCTTCACGCCCAGTATATGGAATTCATGGACTGGATGCCGATTTACCATGATTTCAACCTGGAGAAACTCGGGGCCCGTTGCGTTTATCCGCATGCCCAGTCGGGTATCGCCTTCTCCGACGGTCGTCCCCCCATCGTCATTTACAGCAAGGAACATCCGGAAAATTTTGAAAAGACATATAAATCCATCGCCCAGTATTCCAAGCACGATGCCCAGACATTTGTGGACCTCACCAAAAAAATCCTGTTGATGGAGGATTTGTTTGCCCAGATGATCTATTCACCGGCCGTTCAACCCACTCCGGAAAACCCCTATGCGGATATCCAGGCAAGGGAAATGTTTACCCAGATGCTGGAGCTCCCTTCGTTTGTCAACAATATGGCGCCGCCGGACGTGTATGATTATCTGTTTGAAACCGATGAACTGAAAACCCTCCTGAACCGGATGGCCGTCGAATGGTGCGCCCCCCTGGAAAGAGAGGGAGCGGGCCTGGGGGCCCTGACGATTTTCAACCTGTACTTCAACTGGCGCTTGATGGTGGGCGGTACCCATACCCTGGCCCACGGCATGGAAATGGCCGGCGTCAACGAAGGCATGGAGGTGTTTGAAAGCAGCGAGGTGGTGAAAATCCTGTTGGACGGCAAAAAGGCCGTCGGGATCCGGCTGAAGGACGGAACGGAAGTCCGGGCCAGGAAACTCGTCGCATCCAATGCGGACCTCAAGGCAACGCTCCTCAGGATGGTGGGAGAGGAAAACCTGAGCCCCCTGTGGAGAAAACGGGCCCAGGATTTCCAGATCGGACCCAGTTCGATTCTGGCCTCCACCGCCCTTGCCCTTCATGAAGCCCCGGATTACAAGAGCGCCAGGTGGAACCCGGACATCAACAAAACCTTTTATACCGTCGTGGGGTTTGATACCAATAAGGACATTTTGGAATACTGCATGGATGCCGTATACGGGAGAATTCCCAGAATCCCCGGAGCGGGGACCTGGGTGAACAGCCTGTGGGATCCCACCTACGCGCCTCCGGGCAAGCACAGCCTCACCGGGTGGTTCTTCATGCCCAAGGCCAGCACCCATACCCGTGAAGAATGGGAAGAAGTCCGTGCCACCCACAACGACAAGTTCATCCGGCATTTTGAAAAATGGGCCCCGAATATGACCTGGGACAACGTTATCGACCATTATTTTTACACCCCGCTGGATCAGGAAGACGAGATGCGGCTCATGGAAGGGGATTTCATGAACGGCGCGATGAAACTCCATCAACTCGGCCCCAACCGCCCATTCCCCGAGGCCAATCAATACCGAACCGAGATTGAAGGCCTCTACTTGTGCGGGCCTTACATGCATCCGGGGGGAGGCGCCAGCAGTGCAACCGGGTACAACTGCTTCAAGATCGTCGCCGAAGACTTCGGCCTCGATAAATGCTGGGAAAAGACCGGCAGGGGATATTAATTTCATTAAGTGACCAACCATAATGGGGCGGGCGAAGAAAACAATTCGCCTGCCCTGATCCCCAACCAGCCCTCCAAAGTTCAAGAGACCTACAAGGAGATGAAAACATGATCGTTGCGGGGTGCGATATTGGTTCCACAGCGGGTAAAGCCGTGATCCTGAAAGATAATGAAATACTGTCCTGCGCGATTGCTTCCTGTAAACCAAGACCGGCCGAAACCGCCGAAATCACGATGAGAGAAGCCATGGCCGGGGCCGGAGTCTCGTCCCTGAACGAATTTGATTGGATTATCGGCACCGGTTATGGAAGGTGTAAAATTGATTTCGCAAATGACAACATATCCGAGATAACCTGTCACGGGGTGGGAGCCAAAGCGGTTTGCCATTCGGTCCGGACGATCATCGATATCGGCGGGCAGGATTTAAAGGCCATCGCATTGGGGGAAAACGGCAAAATACTGGATTTTGCGATGAATGACAAATGCGCCGCCGGAACCGGAAAATTTATCGAAAATATGGCGCGCAGTCTGGAACTGACGCTGGAAGAACTTTCCATCGCCTCGGACCGGGCTAAGAATGCGGCTACCATTTCCAACCAATGCAGCGTTTTTGCCGAGTCGGAAATTATTACCCTCCTGAATGAGGGAATCGAGATCGACAATATCGCCAAAGGTGTTCACAATGCCATCGCCGGAAGAATCATGACCCTGGTCAGCAAGGTGGGGGCCAGGGAGGAAATTTGCATTGTCGGCGGGTGTGCCAAAAATGAGGGGTTGATAAAAACAATTGAAGACCGGTTAAAGGTCAAGCTGGCAAGGTTTTCCATAGATCCCCAGATTATCGGTGCCCTGGGGGCGGCCACCCTTGCCGCGCGCATGGTTCTTAAAAAAAACATTCCCGGCGGATCCTGAGATACATTGGATTCCCTGAGGGACAGAGGAAATCTTTACGCCCGAAAAGGAGAGATCATTCCATGCGGGACACGGTTGATAAAGATGCGATAGTGAATAAGTTCATGACCGCTGCAGGCCGGCTTGTCAACGATGAAATGCAGGAATGGTTAAACCGGGGCGGGAGAATTATCGGGACGTATTGCTCCTATGTCCCTGAAGAGATCATCGCCGCAGCCGGGTTCATGCCGTTTCGAATGCGCGCCGTCGGCAGCGATTCCACGGAATTGTCCGATGTTTACCTGACCCATTTAAATTGTTCGTTTGTAAGGCATTCACTCAACATGGCCTTGAAGGGAGAGTATGGTTTTCTGGATGGGGTCGTAACGACGACCTGCTGCGACCATGCCCGGCGATTGTTTGACAATTTTGCGCGAAAAGAATCATTTCCGTTTATCGGGATGTTGAACGTACCCAAACGAAATACGGAATTTCAGGTTGAGTGGTTTTATCAGGAACTTCTGAAATTCAAACAGGCGATAGAGAAGCAGTTTCATCTGACCATTTCCAAAGACCGGATTAAAGAAGCCATCAGCATCCAGAACGAATCCCGGCGCCTCCAAAAGCAGTTGTTTTTACTCAGAACAGACAAAAATCCGCCGATTACGGGAACAGAGGCCCTCGCGGCAAGTGTTTCGGCAACGGCGATGCCGGCATCCAAATTCAATGCCCTGCTGAAAGTGCTGCTGAAGGAACTTCCCACCTCCGGCGGGAGGAAGAACTACCGTGCAAGATTACTGATTTTAGGCGGGATACTGGATAATCCCCAATACATCAAACTCATAGAAGATCAGGGCGCACTTGTTGCAGCCGATTCGCTGTGTTTTGGTTCAAGGTTATTCTGGGAAAATGTTGATGAAAATGAAGAAGACCCCTTAAAAGCGATTGCCCGTTACCATATTGTCGACCGCCCATCCTGCCCGCATTTGCTCGACGCCAGAGAAAAGCACATTGCGTTCATAATGGATCTGGTCGATCAATTTCAGATCGACGGCATCATTATGGAGCGGATCAACTTTTGCGACAACTGGGGATTTGAAAGGTTTATGCTGCGCAATACATTAAAAGAAAAGGGGATCCCTTTTCTCAGCATGGACAGGGAATATCTGCTTGGGGGCACCGGTCAGATGAAAACCCGGGTTCAGGCCTTTTTGGAAACATTGGAAGGAGACCTGTGATGAATGAAAAAGTGCTGGAAAATTTTATCAAGTTGACCCATGCCAAACATATGGTCTCCGAACTTTTGGCACAATCCCCTAAACGTATGGACCAGTTTGATTCCCGGTATATCGCGGCCATGGCTGAAAGCGATGAAAGGATCATCGCCTGTATGAGGGAGGGGAAGCCTTTTTTGCATAGCTGGTATTTCAACGCTCCGGAGCTCTATACGGCCATGGATCTGGACTGGTACACCTGCTCCTTCCCGGCGGTATTTGCGGTAAACGTCGAAGGCCCGTCCGTGTTTGAAGAAACCGATAAAATACCCCTTGACCACGATATCTGTACACTGCAGCGGCTCATGCTGCGATCCATCGAGGGGGATTTTGCGCCGGTGCCAACCATCAGCGTCGCAGGACTTACCCCCTGCGACGGCATAGGCCTATTTCATGAGGCGCTGAAGCAATACCCGGGCTGGCGTGATATCCCGGTTCTTGAAATGGACCCGCCCTATTGGGAAGATGAAGCGGCGCTTCGATACTATGGCACAGAAATACGGCGGATGGCAAAGGGACTTGAGGGGCTTACGGGAAAGGCGCTTGACCTGGACCGGCTGAAACAAGTGCTGGAGGAGTCAAATAAGCAATACGATATGTGGGTTGAGTATAATGATGCAAGACGCATGAAGCCGTGCCCCCACCCTTCATTTTCCGGGGATAAAATCTTTAATATCGCCCAAAGCATCCCCTCGACGGTGGGTCATTCAAGCGGCACGGAACTGATCCGGGCCCTTCTGGATGATGAGATGGAGATGGTCAGGAATAAAAAAGCTGGCTGGAAAATGAAAAAATAAGGATTTACTGGGCGGATATCCAACCGATCTGGTCCGTGGAACTGATCCAATGGCTGGAGGAAGAATGCAATGCCACTGTGGTGATGGATGTATACGGCTATTGCCCGTATACCTTTATCGACACAACGACTGAAGAAGGCATGTTTGAGGGGCTGGCCAGACGATATTTGATCGAGACCCCGATGATCCGCCAGTCCAGAGGATCTGTGGATACATCGATAAACGACATCATAAAAATAGTGAAACTCTATGATATCGACTGCGTCATCGGGCCCGGCCACATGGGCCACAAGGAAGGCGCCGGTTGCAGCGGCATATTGAGAGAAGTTTGCCGGGACATCGGTGTTCCTTTTCTTTTTCTGGAGTTTGACCTGTTCGATCCCCGGTATACCACCATGGACAAGGTGAAAGACAGATTCCTGCAATTTTTTTCGACCATGGAAATCGGATAATCCGGTTTCTTTCACTTTGTCAGGGGCTTTGTGCCAAAACAGGAAATGAAATACTCCCCTGAAGAAGACTCCCGCGGACAAAGGCCAGGTTTTTGTCGTGAAAACAGATGATGGCGGCAGAAGATACGAGTTGGCGCCGTGGATGCCCGGCGTAATCGAGTTTTCCATAGCCCGGCGAATGGATGACGCCAAGGCGATTCAGCGTTTCCTGAAATTGAATGAAGCAGTGGAAAAGGAGGCCACCGGAACGAGCCCTGCCAAAAAGAAACCATCCCAGAATATTCCTGTTTAAGCTTCGGGAAAGTTGCAGATTACGTCGTGGACCGCAACTTCGGCAAACGAATTACCAAAGCGGAGTGCATGAATATCATTAAAATGTGCACGGAAGCGGGCGCTGTCCTGAACTCCAATAATTTTTCCGAAGGTATTCAATTCGTCTGCAATTGCTGCGGGTGCTGCTGCAGTTTTTTAAGAGGCGTAAAATCGGCCGGGAACTTGAAGCTTGTCGAGCCGTCCAACTTTTTATCCGTGGTGGATGAAGCGCCTGCATCGGATGCGGTGACTGTGAAGAACGATGCCCGGTGGAGTCCTTTATCTGGTTTCCGAGGCGTCTACCTATACCACCGGGCACGACCTGGTCATGGACGGGGGCATACGATCCGGTAAACAGAAACAAACCGGAAAGGAGGGATTTCCATTTGAAAACAGCCATTTTCGAAAATATGGCAAGGTTCTGCTCAAAGCATTTCCCGACCCGAAAGTAGGTCCGGGTCAGGCAAGGGTTAAACTGGCTTATTGTGCCCTATGTGCGACGGATGTCCATATCGTGGATCATTCCCTGTATGGCATACCGCCGGGAGTGGGATGGCCCCTGGGTCACGAAGCAAGCGGAGAAATCGTTGAAACCGGTGAAGGGCTTGAAAAGTTCGGATTCAAGGCGGGGGATAAAGTGGTCGTCAATGTCCTGGGCCACTGCGGCAAATGCGATAACTGCAAAAGGGGGCATACCTTAAAGTGTTCAAACGGCTCCGGCGGGTTGAACGGCCCGGTGGGGTTGCTGGCGGATTATGCGGTTGTCGATGCCTCGCGGTTGTTCAAGCTTCCCGATGACGCGGATTTAAAAGTTTCCTGCCTGTGCGAACCCACGGTCTCGGCAACCAGGGGCATGGATCTGGCCCGGATCAAGATGGGCGACAGGGTGGCCATTTCCGGTGTGGGGGGAATCGGATCGATTCTGTTGCAGTTGATACTTCTTCAGGGCGGGTGCAAAGTGACGGCCATCGATCCCGTGGCGTCAAAAAGAAAACTGGCCTTGTCCCTGGGAGCTCAATTTACCATAGACCCGTTGAACGAGGATATCGAAGAAAAGGCAAAGGAATATACCCATGGATTGCTTTACGATGTGGTTTTTGAGGCATCCGGGGTCCCGGCCGCGGCCCCCCCGGTTTTGAAGATCATCGGCAATTTCGGAACAGCTGTTTGTTTGGGAGATAACCTTCTTCCAA
>DIKO01000018.1 GCA_002423615.1 Desulfobacteraceae bacterium UBA5616 | reverse complement strand
ACCGTTATTTGCGGTCATAGAAAATATCACTTTTCAGGATGATGGTAAAGAATTTATACGGTTGCGAAAAAGGGGTTGAACCCGCTCCTGTTTCATATTAATTTCGTGGAACAATTTGAGAAGAGACGGAAATTGCATTTCAAAGCAGACCAACATGATACACCGGAATACATCCGCCTGCCGGAAACGCCGGCTTCGTCATTCACATTGCCGGACGACCTTGGAAAAGTCGTCGCTCAATTCCCGTTCAGAATCACGCCTTACTTTTTGTCACTGATCAAAACTCCGGATAGCCCCCTGGCACGACAGGCCATTCCGGATAAAAGGGAACTCCAGGGAAGTCTTGATGCTTTGGACCCTTTGTCCGAAGAAGACCAGTCACCGGTCGAAAACCTGGTCCACCGGTACCCGGACCGGGTCTTGTTCCTGGTTTCCGACCAGTGCGCCATGTATTGCCGGTACTGCATGCGGAAACGCATGGCGAAACAACCCTTCAGGGTAACCGAAAAAACCATCTCCGAAGGCCTTGCGTATATCCGCAAAACCCCGGCTATTCGCGAGGTGTTGCTTTCCGGCGGAGATCCCTTGATGCTGACGGACAGGGCACTTTCCCGCATATTTGGGAAGATCAGGGAAATTCCCCATGTGGAGGTGATTCGCATTCATACCCGGATTCCCTGCACCCTGCCGGATCGGATCAACGGGGACCTGGCCGGGATGCTGAAAAAATTTCACCCCCTGTTTATCAATATCCAGTTCAACCATCCTGATGAAATCACCCAAGCCTCCGGAGCGGCCTGTGGGACCCTTGCCGACGCAGGAATAGCCCTGGGAAGCCAGAGTGTTTTGCTCAAGGGGGTCAATGACGACCCGGATATACTGCAAAAACTGTTTACGGGACTTTTGAAAATCCGGGTGAAACCTTATTACCTGCACCATCCGGACGTAGTGAAGGGAACAGGTCATTTCCGGATTTCCATTTCAGAAGGATTAAAGATTTTAAAGTCACTTCAGGGCCATATCTCCGGCATGGCGATCCCGCATTACATGATCGATCTTCCCGGCGGGGGTGGGAAAATCCCCCTGGTCCCGGAATATGTAACGCACACTCAAACCGGGATTCTGAAAGTGAAAAGCTTTAACGGCCGGATATACGAATACCCGGCGGATTAAAGAATACTCCTTCCCTCAATGGCCCTGAACCCGATGACCCGGCAGCAGGGCGATGATATCATCCCTAAAAAACCGTCTTTAAAAACGCTTCGAGTTTTTCATTAAAAAATTCAGGCGCTTCCTCATGGGGGGAATGCCCTGTACCCGGGGCCTTAATGAGTCTGGAATCCCGGATACCGTGGTTTAATATGGCACAAGCTTTATAAAAAGCGACATCTTCCTCGCCGAGAAAGATCAGACAGGGTACTTTAATCTCGCCGAGTCGCCGGGTTACGGGCTGCCATTTACCGAAGCTCCGGGCCGCATATACATAACCGGCGACAGAAGTATTCATGACCTTTTTTTTAGCGATCTCTCTTTGCTCGGGATGCTTTTTAAACCGCTCGATGCGTGCGGGGTTATTTGCCGCATCATACTCGAAAGCGGCGAGAAGTCCCTGGTTTTGGGCCAGTTCATCCAATTTTGCCCGAAGCTCGCTATATCCGGGAACGGTTTCCCATTCCCCGCTGGATGTATCCACCAGTGCCAGGGCATTTACCATTTCAGGGTGATCCAGCGCAAATTGCAGGGCGATAAATCCACCCATGGAATGGCCGATAAGGCAGCAGGATTTTATCCCGAGCAAATTCAAGAGGGCGTATACATCTTCACTGAAAAGCGGGATGGCATAATCTTCTTCCATTGGGGGGGCTTCACTTTTTCCCTGTCCTCTGTGATCCACCGCGATAGTTTGGTAATTTTTGGCCAACCGGAGAACCTGTGCGTCCCAATCCCGTGTACTCCCGGTATACCCGTGAAGAAATACCAGGGGCTGTCCTTCCCCGGTCACTTCATAATGAAGCTGGATGCCATGGACATTGACGTTTGGCATTTTTCACCTCCTGCTATTGGAATCCAAACACTTTCCATGTTAAAAATCGGTTTACTTCAACCGGTAAATCAGATATCATCACCGCCAAAATCATGTAGACCTAAAAATGGAGGGAAACAATGTATTTCGGTTATACCATCCAGGAGATTGCGGTTTTTGGGGTTGCGGGTCTTATCATGATCTGGTCCGCATGGCGGATTTTCAACAGCGGCAGGCTTGTCAGCAATTTCCGTTTCTATTTTCTCATCGCCGCAACCGTATTCACCCTGTGGGCATGGAGATCCGGAAACGCCGTTGAACTTTATCAGTATTTGAAAACCGAAATTTTTACTCCCGATTTCTGATCACGACTCAGTGAAGCCTGAACACCAGTTTTCTGACTTCACCGCTTTCCCTCAACAGGATTTCGTCTTCGTTGATCCGCATCACCAACATGTTTCCAATCGAATCCCCTTCCCTGACAATACTGCCATTGATAACCGCTATTCGGCTTTTGGGATCATCCGCCCAGGCGATAGCCTGGAGTTTTAAATCCGAACCTTCCAGGAGCGGTATTAAGGCGTCCTTTGCAGGATCTTCCTTTCCGGATGTTTCAATCCAGGGGGCCTCGTCTCCGGCCCGGGCTTCAAGGTCTTTCCGGGAACCATCAGGCGGTTCAACCGTATTCCTTTTTTCGTCAGGGGGAAGGGGTGATGATGGAACTTCCCGGTCTTTTTCTGCCGGAATAAGGCTTTTACTTCTCAAATCCGTGGGCGACTTTTGTCCGAAAGTATCGACCGGTGTTTTTGGCCCCGGATCCATGACTTGATTCCTGCTTTCCCGGGAAGCGGAAGGGGCCGGGACTCCGGGACTTATGTTCCGCGTCAGGGGTTTGGACGGTTTTTCAACAGTCTCCCGGGTTGCCTGTTCAACGGCAGGTGAACCAGGTTTTTGTTTTAAATGCCGGGGGATATTTTCCATTGAATCGGGAACGGTTTTTTTCCCATCATGTTTCATGTAAAACCACCCCAGAAAGCCCCCTGCGCATAACACCAATGCCAAAGCCCTGAAACCCGCTTTCCGGGGTCTGCTTCCCGGTGAACCGCCGCCCCCTTTTTTTAGATACACCGCCCTTGAGAGGCTTTGTACCCTTTCCTGATTCAATTGTTCACCTTCGAGTTTCTTCAGTGCTTTTAATATCGAGCTCAAATTATTGCCATCCTTTTTAATCGGCTACCGCTTGTTCACCGCCGATCTTCGGAATATTCAATCTTTCGATTTTATTATATAAAATTATTTTGGTCAAAGGCCCCACCAACCCGTCTTGGTGAAGACCGTATTTTTTCTGGATTTCCATTATGGCCTGCCTGGTTTTGTCGTCATATTCGGGGCTGGTGTCAATGTCTCCGTAACCCAGTTCCCGGATATGCATCTTCAGCGAAATAACCGATTCCCTTGACCCGGACAGAGGAATAATGTTCGAGTAATTATAGAAATCTTTCCACGGAATATAAACGGTTTTTCCCATCATGGCGGAAATCTCACGTATTTCAACTGAAATGCCGGAATCCCGGGGGTTGCGTTTCAGGGTTGCCCGGTGGTCCTTCAATGCGCAAAGCGCGACAAATACGGGAGCGGTCTCTCCCGGCGGCATCATTTCCAGAACGGCGGGAAGGTTTAATTTTCTGAGGAGATCAATATTAAATTTAGCGCCGTGGATTGAAAACCCGTACCGCATGGCAGCCAGCCTGAAAAAAACGTCGTCATTCATTTGTTCGCTTAAATGGGACGTTTCCATGCCCTTTTCTCCCCACATGGTCATGACGGCAATTAGGGCGAGATGTCTGGAATTTTCTTTAGATACACCTTGTAAAAACTGCTCTAAAGTCAGTTCAGGGGTTTTAACCGGTATACTTTCGACCGGTTTTGGCTTGACCAGACGAGGAGGCGTCGCCACCGGGGGCCGGGACGGCCTTAAAACACCGCCGGGGATTGCCTTGGAAGCCAGGGGTGTTTCGGATTGGTGTTTCGTGAGGTCTCTCCACCCCAAATCTTTTTCCCGTGACAGTAGAAAACCCGCAAGGACTAAAACCATCAGGCAGGCACCCCATCCAAGGGCCGCTTTTTTGCCCGCAGTAAAGCCCAGGCCGAGGACATCTCTTCTTCCGGATAATTCCTTGATGGCGGTTCGGACAATCACGGGTGTAATTTTTTTCCGGTCGAGGCCGAAAGCGGTCAGAAGTGCCCTGTCGGCGACAATGTTGATCAGACGGGGAACTCCACCGGAATACTGGTGGATGGCACGAAAGGCGCCTCTGGTGAACCTGACCCCGGTTTTTTTTGCGGCGATGTTAAGGCGGTGAAGGATATAAGCCTTTGTCTCGTTTCGGTTAAAGGGTTTAAGGCGACAACTCAAGGTGATGCGCTGGGCAAGCTGTCGCAGTTCACGTGAATCCAGCAGGTCTCCCAGTTCGGGCTGGCCGACCAAAATGATCTGCAGCAGCTTGTCACGGGTGGTTTCCAGGTTGGAGAGAAGTCTTACCTGTTCCAGGACGTCGACGGTGAGGTTCTGTGCCTCATCAATCAGCAGGACGGCGGTTTTCCCGTTCCGTTTCCCCTCCATTAAAAATGCGTTCAAGTCATCGATGAGGTCCTTGGCGGTATCCCCTTTGGAATCGATGCCGAATTCATCGTTGATGGTTTTAAGGAGTTGTATGGCATCAAGTTTGGGATTAAAAATAAAGGCTGATTGGGTATTTTCATCCAGGGTCTCCAGAAACGCCCGGCACAGGGTTGTTTTACCCGTTCCCACCTCGCCCGTGATCTCCACAAACCCGTCCCCTTCAGATACGGCATAGTTCAGGTGGGCCAGGGCCTCCTCGTGGCTGCGGCTCAGGAAAAGGTATTCGGGATCGGGGGCCAGTTTGAAAGGCTTTTCTTTAAATCCAAAAAAATCATTGTACATTTGCTGGGATCCTGTCTGTTAAGGGCATCCGTATACAACCGGTGTTTACATCTTTTAGAAGTGCAGGGGTAGCTAGTGCCCCCGGAATTCCATGCTCAGGGAAAACCTTTTTCGGGCGTCCACCGGACCACCTGCTTTTCATAGTCGATGACATACTGGAAGTGCTGCAGAAAATTCATTCCGAGCAGTCCTTGGTGGGACGAACCTTCCCCCTGATAGTCGATAATTCCCACCAGGAGGTTTTCTTTCTCAAAGGGACCGACCCTGACCCGATCCAGTTCCGTTACATCAAAAGCGATTTCGTTTCCGCCGGCTGAACGGGCTCTGGCTTTTCGGGTGTTTTGGAGGTCAAGGGTTTTCGCCACATTCCGGTGAAGGGTAGTGATGGAAGCACCCGTGTCGAGCACCAGAACCACTTCCATCTCTTTTCCCCCGCTGGACAACAGGACAGGGATAAGAATGTTATTCTCCACTATTACCACACGGGTTTCAAAACTTTCCTGCAGGTCTTCCTTCTTCCGCAACTCCGCTTTTTCTTCTTCGGACAAATGATCCAAGGGTTCTTCATAGGCCTTGAAGCGGCCCCGGTATTCAGGCGGTATTTTTCCGATGTCGTCAACAAAGCGGATTTTACCACTGCTGTCCGTGTATTTGTAAAACTCTCCGAATACAGTCCAAGGGGAGCCGAAAAGGGTATAAAATAAAATCAAAATCAATGCGGATGATCGAACCATCCATGGTCTCCTGAAAATCCGGACAGGTTTTTCTTCCGTCTACCAGTCGTACCCGTTGACAAACCTCCCCAGACCCACGAAAAAAGATGATTCCGTATTATCGTATTTCATCGGTTGAACCTCCCCCGATTTATGTCTTGTCCTGGAATCTTTTCTGAATGGACCTTAAAATATCTAATATGGAAAAGAATATTTCCACCAACTCCGGGTCAAAATGCCGTCCCGATTCCCTGGAAATGGTATCCAGTACATCTTCTTCATCCCAGGCATTCTTATACACTCTGGCAGACGACAAGGCGTCATATACATCTGCCAGGGCCACGATCCGTCCGTACAGCGGAATATCTTCGCCGGCCTTTCCGATAGAGCTTTTCCCCAGGTAAAGGTTCTCGCCCAGGGGCATGTCGGTCAACCCGGTAATATACCCGGGGTATCCTTTCCCATCCCATCTTTCATGATGATTTAATGCCACTTCTGCCGCGGCATCGTCAAAATCCGATTTTCGATTATCAAACAACTGGGCACCAAACAGGGTGTGTTGTTTCATGATCTCGAATTCTTCATCGGTGAAGCGACCGGGTTTTTTCAGGATCAGGTCGGATATGCCCACTTTCCCCACATCGTGAAGCATGGCGGCCATTCTGAGGATATCCCTGTCCTTGTCGATACGCTCCTTGGGGATGCCCCTTTTTTTTGCCCATTGCTCATAGATTTCAACGGCATATCCGCCCACCCGATTTACGTGTGCGCCTGTTTCCTTGGGATCGCGCATTTCCGCCATGCGGATCATGCGAAGGAGTAGTGCCCGGGTCATTTGGGCCCGCTCCAGGGCAACCGAAGCAATGCTGGCGAAATGAAGCATGATCTCCTCGGTGTGAATTGAAAAGGGGATATTGTTTCTGGCATCATCCTTAGCATTGATCACCTGAAGGATTCCAAGAATCTCGTTTTTGGCGGTTTTAAGGGGAAGGGTCAGCATGGACCCCGTTCTATAAAGGCATTTGTCGTCAAAGTTCGGATCAAAGTGGTAGGAGGCGGTGGAAGGGATGCCGTAAGCGTCTTCAATGTTCAACACCATTCCGGTTGAGGCGACATAGCCGGCAATACTTTTCGTATTGATGGGCAAGGTAAAGTTGGAATAGATAAGTTTTTCATTTTTATCAAGGCGCTGCTGGAGGGTGTCATTCTGGGTGTAGCTGAAATAAAGCACATCGCCGTCCCGTATATAGATTGAACCGGCATCTGCATTGACAAAACGCCTGGCTTCGGAAAGAATTTTTTCCATGAGCATATCCAAATCCTGCACGCGGCTTAATTCAATCCCCAATTCCCGTAAGGCGTGTAGCTGTTCCCCTTCGCTGATCATCATTCCATCCTGTCAAATCTCCTGTTCATCAGGATTTCATTTTCCGACTTCATAATTGATAACTATAACCGTTAAGGGCACATTCTTCAAGAAAGATTTCCCGATTTTCCGATGTCGTTTAGGTCAAAGGACAAACATTGCGGGAGGGTTTCAGCCTGGACTGTGAAGCGAAAAGGGTGTTGTCAAGGGTCAGGATTCAGGCCTCCGGGAATTGTTTTACCTTAAAGGATTATCGATCATCGGTTCTTCATACAGGCTTCAGGTGCCGGGTTTCATCCAAGCCATTTTGTTCTTCCGCCAGGCGGCAACCCTGCTGACGGCCAGGGCCAGACGGTCCAGATCGTAAAATACCGGGATTTTTGCATCCACAGCCGCTTTCTGGACATCCAAAAACTCTTCCATTCCCCCCAGATCTCCCGGGGGCCGCAAGGCGAGCAGAATGGGTTTTCCGGAAGACGCTTTGGCTTCCACCAGGGCTTGTGCCAGTTGTTCTCCATAATTATCAGCCATAAACCGGTTAATCCCCCAGCGGCTGATGGGATGGAATCCCATATGGTAAAAAAGGGTATGTATCTCCGGAATTTTACCCATGATGGTCATGGCGGAGGAAATCGCTTTGGGGGTGGACATGTTGGGCGTATCCAGGGGATTGGTAAAGATGCTGCCGTCCACGGGTAGTACTTTTTTCAGTTCATTTTGAATGGCGTTGGAAAGGGCCGGCAGACACAGGCTGTGTTTTTCCATAACGTCTCCCGCCAGGACGCTGGGTCCCCCCCCGGCCCCGATCATGGCCATGCCCGTTCCTTGGGGCAGGGGATCGGCAAAGGAAAGCAGAACCAGAACATCGATTAATTCGTCGATATCGTTGACCTGAATCACGTTGGCCTGACGGCACAGGGCTTCGAATACGGCGATGGAGCTGGTCATGCTGGCCGTGTGACCGAAGGCCGCCCGTTGTCCGGCTTCAGTTCTTCCCCCCTTGTAAATGATCACGGGTTTTACGGCTGCGGCCGCTTCCAGTGCTTCCTTGAAACGACGTCCATCCTTGATGCCCTCAATGTAGGCGGCGATAATTTTGGTTTCCGGATCATCCTTAAAATATTCCAGCATTTCAATTTCATCCACATCCAGGCCGTTGCCGTAGCTCACCACCTTGCTGAAGCGGATTCCCCTGAAATCGGAGAACTGGACGATATTGTTGGCATGCCCGCCGCTCTGGGAAATAAAGGCGACGGGTCCCGGTTCGAAAGAAACGCCGCTGATATTGACCAACCCGCTTTTCGGAACAAAAAGACCGACGCAGTTGGGTCCGATGATCCTGAATCCCGAAGCCCGGGCCTTGGCGAGCATTTCACGTTCCAGGTCCGCCCGCTGGGCGATGCCGCTCTCACTGAACCCGGCCGTAAAAAACTGGACGGCCTTGACCCCTTTTCCGGCGCAGTCTTCCAAAAGGGTCATCACGCCCGTTGCCGGAATGCTCACGACCACATAATCCACGGGGCCGGGAATGCTTTCAAGAGTGGGATAACAGGGAAGTCCCATGATCTCCCGGTATTTTGGATTTACCGGGTAAACTGCCGGACAACCGGCTTCCACAAGCCCCATCAACACACCTTCCGGGAATCCCATCCTCCCGGAGCCCGATGCCCCTACGACGGCTACGCCTCGGGGTGAAAATACCTCTTCCAGTGAAACGCGTTGGTAAGTCGTTTTTTCCCTCATATCCATCGTCCTTGCATTATCTCGAGACTTGACACTGTTGAAGTTCTCTCATTGGCGGTGATTTTTTCTTCTACGCCCGGTACGAGGCTGTTTTCCCAGTTGTCATCCGGGAAGATGAATCTTCTGTTGCTCCGGGTCCGGATTCTGCCGGAAAAATATCGCGGTATGGCCGATTAAACCGCACAGCAAAGCCCCGGTCTTTTCCTCGATTTCGTGAATAATGTTTTGTTTTTCGACTTTTTCCTTAAATTCCTGAAATTTGACCTTGATCAACTCATGCTGATCGAAGGCTTCATCCAGGGCCTTAATCACGGAAAGAATTATCCCTTTTTGGCCGATGAACACCACCGGTTTCAGGGGATGGGCAAGTCCCCGCAAATATTTTTTTTCCGATCCGGTAAGGGGCATCGTTGCTGTTTCTCCTCTGGTGTTTTCCGTCTGCCTGCCAAGGGTCAGCCGATTCTGAACAATTCTCCGCTTTCCTGCTTTTCTTTGAGGAACAGGGCGATTTCCCGGGTCCCACGGGCCACCCTGTCGATGCATTTTTTGTTTTCCCCGGATATATTATAAAAGGCCATGGCCTGATTCAGATCCGTGAAATCCACACCGGTGAGTTCTTTGCAGGAATGGGAGCCCAGTCGCTGATTTAATCGGGCCATTAATTCCTGGGCCGGTTGGATGATGGGCACAAGTCCGTTGAGGCCTTCTTCCAGGTTTTCCCTTCCCATGAGTAACCCCAGAACCATCAGACCCGCTGTATGAATGCCGCAGATCAAGGACGACATCATTCCGCCGTGGAAACCCCCTGCAGCCCTCAACAGCAAGGGATTCTGGATTTCCAGGGCTTCCATGAAAGCGGCCAGGATGCTCTGAGCGCAGCTTTCATGGTTTTCCATGATATACCGAGCCCTCTCGGTGGCCTGTTCAATCCAGTCCTCCGACCGGGGAAGCAAAATTTCCCGAATCATTTTTCCTCCTTATTCATCAAGGTAAAGGATGAACAAGCGATTCGATTCCATTTACGTACAAATTTTCAGTAATCTTTTTTTATATGGTTTTAATCGGATAATGCAACACAATTTCTGTTGGCGGTTATTCTTGGATCTCTTCCGCCTTGATGATGGTCACGGGCGAAACCGGCACATCCTGGTGCCCGGCCTTTCCGGTCGTGGGGACGGATTTGATCTTGTTGATCACATTATGTCCCTTGACCACCTTTCCGAATACCGCATATCCCCACCCCTGGGGCGTTTTGGCGGTAAAATTCAGGAAATCGTTTCTTTTCACATTGATAAAAAATTGGGCCGATGCACTGTGAGGATCCGAGGTCCGGGCCATGGCCACGGTGTAGGCATCGTTTTTCAGGCCGTTATCCGCTTCGTTTTCAACGGTTTCTGCGACGGGTTTTTGATCCATGTCTTCTGTAAACCCCCCTCCCTGAATCATGAACCCGTCAATCACCCGGTGAAAAATCGTTCCATTGTAATGTCCGCTGTTGACATAACTTAAAAAATTGGCAACGGTTTTGGGCGCATTTTCCGTGTCAAGTTCCAAAACGATATCGCCCATGCTGGTTTCTAATTTAACCATGAATAGACTCCTTTCCGGGGGGTAATCCCCTATCAAAATGTTCCGCGTTCCATCCTCGTTGCGGGAGAACAATTGCCTTGTAGCCTGAAAGGCGGAAAAAATAAAGAACCCTTTTGACAATCTTTCAAATCCTGTGATACCTCAATCCCATCGGCATCAATTGAGGTGCTTGCAGGGCCGGACCCCCGGAAATCCCCATCCCCATAAATGATCCGAATCAACAAATTGCCATGGAGCCTGGAGGACAGAGGATAAATGTATTCACTGCTGAACAAGATCGACGCCATCGCCTGGGGACCGGTCACCATTATTTTACTGGTGGGAACGGGCTGTATCTTAACCCTCCTTCTGAAGGGCATTCAGGTCCGCAAGTTTTTTTATGCCTGGCGCCTTATCTCCGGAAAATACGACAACCCTCAGGATGAAGGCGAAATCACCCATTTTCAGGCATTAAGCGCCGCATTATCCGCCACCATCGGAACGGGGAATATCGCCGGCGTCGGGACGGCCATCGCCATCGGAGGGCCGGGGGCGCTTTTCTGGATGTGGGTGACCGCGGCTTTCGGCATGTGCCTTAAATACGGCGAATGCCTTCTGTCCGTGAAATACAGGATCATTCATCCGGACGGCACCGTGGGGGGCGGCCCCATGTATTACCTCGAAAGGGGGCTGGGGCAAAAATGGCTGGGATCGATCTTTGCCTTTTTTGCCGTGATCGCTTCTTTCGGCATTGGGAATATGGTGCAGGCCAATTCGGTGGCCCAACCTGTTCAGACCTATTTCGGCATACCCAAAATCATAACCGGCCTCGTTATCGGCGGTCTGGTTTCCATGGTCATCGTGGGCGGCATCAAACGCATCGGCCAGGTGGCTTCCCGGCTGGTTCCCTTCATGTGTTTATTTTACATCCTGGGCGCCATGGTTGTTCTGATATTGAGGTTTGAAGCCATCCCCCACGCCTTTTACTTGATATTTCATGATGCATTCACCGGTTCATCCGCCCTGGGTGGATTCGCCGGGGCCGGAATGATGCAGGCCATGCGCATCGGGGTGGCCCGGGGACTCTTTTCCAATGAGGCCGGCCTGGGCAGTGCGCCCATCGCCCACGGCGCAGCCCAGACCAAAGAGCCGGTGCGGGAAGGACTCGTAGCCATGCTCGGCCCCTTTATCGATACCCTGGTCATCTGCACTATGACGGGTCTTGTCATCGTCATCACCGGGGTCTATACCTCGGGCCTTACCGGGGCCGACTTGACGGCCAGCGGCTTTAACGCCGGACTTCCCGGGCCGGGAGCCTACATTGTCGCCATCGGGATCATTCTTTTCGCCTTTTCAACCGCCATCAGTTGGTCCTATTACGGGGACCGGTGCATCGATTACCTTTTGGGCAAGCAATGGGTGACGCCCTATCGAATTCTCTACTGCTTTCTGCTTCCCCTGGGGGCCGCCCTTGAGCTGGAATTGGTATGGACCATATCGGATATTTCTAACGCCATGATGGCATGGCCGAACCTCATCGGTCTGATTTTCCTGACTCCGGTGATTATCCGCTCCACCAAAGAATATTTTGCGGACCCCAACAGGGTCTATCCGCATTAGATGTTGACGAAAGGTTTTTCCGGGGATAACTTTCGGCAACAGCATAAAACAGGATATGTTTTAAATTTTTCCGGAGGATGATGAGGAGGGTCTCATGGTTGACGGCATTCATTCTGAAAATGTCACAAAATGGTTTGAAAAGAATATCCCAGGCGTTTCTCCACCATTGCATTTTGAACTCATTTCCGGCGGACGCTCCAATATCACGTATCGGGTCTTTGACGCCGCCAACCATGGATATGTCCTGCGCAGGCCGCCTTTGGGGCATGTATTGGAAAGCGCCCATGACATGGGCCGGGAATACAAAATCATTTCGTCCTTAGGCCCCACGGATATACCCGTTGCCCCGGCCTTGGGCCTTTGCAGAGACAAATCGGTCAACGGAGCGGATTTTTACGTGATGAAGCTGGTAGAGGGGACTGTCTATGCGGATTCCATCGATGCCGTGGCGATTCCGGAAAACGAGCGGTATGATCTGGGTATGAACGTCATCGATATTCTGGCACGGCTTCATGCCATCAACCCGGACGATGTGGGATTGGGAGACCTGGGAAAAAAAGAGGATTATGTGGCCCGGCAGGTTCGGCGCTGGACCAAGCAGTGGGAAAATTCCAAAACCGAGGAAGTCCCGGCAATGGATGAAGTGGGCCGGTTGCTCCAGGAAAATATGCCCGATCAGATCGGCGCCAGTATCGCCCACGGTGATTTCCGCATCGGAAATTTCATCATCAGGGACAACCGCGTGGCGGCGGTACTGGACTGGGAGCTTTGCACCCTGGGCGATCCCTTGGCCGATGTGGGGTATCTCTTGAACTGGTGGTATACGGCCGAGGAGGTGGAACTGGGAAAAGGCGACGGCGCCCCAACGGCGGTGGGAGGCTTTCCGTCACGGGAAGAACTTATCGCTTATTACGAGAAGGCCACCGGAAGAGACCTAAGCCGGATAGATTATTACCGGGCATTGTCCTACTGGCGGCTTGCGGCCATTTCCCAGGGTGTGTATCGTCGGTACCAGGAAGGCGTCATGGGAGACTCGGGCGATATGAACCTTACTTTTTACAAGGAACGATTACTGAGGCTCGCAACGGCTGCCCTGGATCTATTAACCCAAAAATAAATCAATCCGGATTCTTTCCGGAAAAACAGGCCGGGTTCCGGCTCGCAATACCCGGCCTGTGTTTAAAAGCAGGTATTACATCGGGCTTCCCTTCAACCCCAGGAGCCCCTTGATATACCAGGTTTCCCCTAAGTGACCGATGCCGTGGTGGATGGTGATTCCCCCGATGACGTTATACAGGCTTTGCTTCCCCAACATGCCGTAGTCCCGGGCTTCGGCGAGTTTTTCCTCGGTCAGGGTTTTAACATAGGCCTCGCTGGATTCAAAAACAGTCCGGGTGTATTTGAGAAATTCCTGTATATCGGTGATTTTAAGCGCCGCCGCATCGGCATCGCTCATGCCCGTTCCCTGGGACCGGGGATCCATTCCCAGTTTCTTGTCCCACCCCTGTTCATTCCAGATGGGGCTTTTCCCCTGAACCAGAAAATTCAATACGAGATCTTCGGTCCTGACCAGATGCCAGAAGAGAAAGGCGATATGATTTCCCTTATCCAGGGGGCGGAAATAAAACTGGTCCTCGGTCAGATCTTTGACGGCATCCAGGAAATTGCCGTGCATTTGTTTCATCGAAGATGCAAAATAGTCAACAGTTCCCATGATTGGCTCCTTTTGTCAGGTTCATTCAGGTTAGTGTGGATGGTAGATAAGGCCGCTTTCAGAAAAACATTTGATTAATTATAGAAAACCCGATGAAAAGTGTCAAATAGTAAGTAACCTTGAAAAAAGCATTCTGGTCCTCATAAACAACAAAGTTCCATCCACATGTTGAAAAATCCGGCCCCATCTGTTAATATTTAAAAAAAGGATCACTCTCATATCTCTTAATCTCAGACCAAAGGGAAACCCTTATGGAAATCGTTCCCGGCATTCACCAGCTCAAAGTGGCCATGTCCAACAGCCCGCTCGCTTATCTGAACTGTTATTTGATTAAGGGAAGAGAAGGCTGGACCATGATTGACACGGGTTTTTCCACCCCCGAATCCTTTGAATCCCTTAAAGCCGGTTTGGAAGGCATGGGTATTTCCTTCACCGACATCGGCGCCATCCTGGTAACTCACATTCACCCCGATCATTACGGACTTGCCGGAAAAATAAGGCAGTTGTCCCCGGAAAGCCGGCTGATCATGCATAAATGGGAAGGCGTTCTTATCGAGTCCCGGTATCTGAAATTTGTCGATCTCCAGAAAAAAATAGCGGCCATGCTGGAGAAACATGGTGTCCCTCCCATTGATGTTTCGGAATTTAAAATTGCCTCCATGCCCGCCCTGGAATTCGTCAAGATCAACTTTCCGGATTATCACCTTTATGGAGGGGAAAATATTTCAACGGGCAAATTCAACCTTGAGGCCATCTGGACGCCGGGCCATTCCATCGGTCACCTCTGCTTTTACGAACCTAAAAACCAGTTGCTGTTCTCCGGTGATCACCTTCTTCCGGTTACTATACCCAATGTGAGCTATCACGTGGAAACCGGGGACAACCCGCTGGGGGATTATCTCTATTCCCTGGAAAAAATAAGGAACCTTTCCGTTTCCCGTGTCCTTCCCGGCCATGAAGATTGTTTCACCGATTTTAAGGGCAGAATAGATGAAATCATCCGGCATCATGAAAACAGGGCGAAGGAGATTCTCCTCATTCTTCAGAAAAATCCCTGCAACGCCTTTGACATATCCGGAGAGCTGTTCTGGAACAGTGCCAATGCCCACTGGGAAAGCATACCGGTCCTTGAAAAGCGGCTTGCCGTAATGGAAACCATAGCCCACCTCGAAAAAATGCGATGGGAAAACATCGTTCAACGTCTGGTGAAGGACGATTTTGTATTCTATCAAGTGAAGAATTAAAAGGTGTTCCTCAATCGATTGGCCCGGATGAAACCAAAAACATTACACGATACCGATGAGCAGTGCATGCTCATCGCCGAAGACCTGCCGGCATCCTCTCTTTTCGCAAAATTCCAGCGGGTGATCGCCGATATCGCCGGGGTATATCCCAGAGCGGTTCTCGTAGGAGCCGCGGCCGCCGCCCAGTACATCGGTTCTTCAAACAATCCCAGGATCACCCGGGATGTTGACATTCTTCTGGAGGAAAAGGATTTTTCCGATTTTCTCGAGGACGAGATCCCCCTGGAAACGCTCACGGCTCTGGAGCGTTACTTTGATGATTCCGATTCCGCCAACCACAGCTTAAAACATAAAGGGACGGGGATTTATGTCGATCTTCTTTCCCTGGAAAGCCGGCCGATCCGGAAAAATATGATCCGGCACATCCTCGAAAATCGCAAAACCGCAACCAACCGGCTGAAAGTCCAGGGCCGGTTCATCGACATCCTCAAACCCGAATATCTCATCGCGATGAAATTAAACCGGTTTTCCAAGAAGCCCGGAAGTGAAAGGGGCCAATGCGACCGCGTTGATATCCTTAAGCTGTTAAAGGCTCTGGGAGAAAGCCTTATTGCCGCGGATCATGAAATCATCAAAAAGGTCTGCAACCGGAATGAGGCGGCCTGTTATATAAAGCTGCTGGATGATTTTGAAACATCCAAATGCGAGTAAACGAAAGAAACCCCATGCCGCAGGGACTTCCCATGGACGAAGATTTTCTGGTCTGCAGCGATGACCGTTGCGTGTTGATGGCCGATGATTTCAGCGAAAGTCAATTGGATGATTCGGCATTAAGCAAATTCAACAGCGTTATCGCCGACATTCTGAAGGTATACCCGGACGCCGTGCTGGCGGGGGCCGTGGCGGCGGCAAAGTACGTCCGGGACCCGGAAACGCCCCGGCAGACCTTTGATGTGGATATTCTTCTGGGGGAGAAAGATTTTGCGGAATTTCTTGTTGATGAAATTCCCGAAGACAAGTTGAAAGCCCTTGAAGCCAGGTTCGAAACGTCGGATTCAGCCAACCATAGCCTGAAACACAGGGAAACCGGAATCTACGTGGACCTGATGTCCACAGGCAGCAAACCCCTGAGAAACAGCATCATACGGGAGGCGTTCGAAAACCGGAACCACGCCACCCATCTTCTGATCGGAGAAAATCACGCCATAGACATCCTCAAGCCTGAACTTCTGCTGGCCATGAAAACCATCCGGTACTGCAAAAACCCCAAAAGCGAAAAAGGGATTTCAGACCGTCTGGACATCGTCAAGATTCTCAAAACTATGGCCGCTAAAAAAATACCCGTCGACCATGAAAAGGTTTGTTCATTTTTAAGGGATTTTGAGATAAAACAATACAAGGTTCTGGTGGACAGCAGCGTGTAGGAAGCTTTTAAAACCCCGCCGGAAATATCCGGAACCTGGCAATGGAATTCAAGCCACCCTTGAATAGAGAATATAGGGGCTCACGGTCGTCGGAGCCTCCCCAAAATAAGGAGGGTAATGCATGCCCGGGAATAAAGTCCGTTTCATGAGGCTGTTTTTATCCGCATTCGTTTTCATGATCCTGTTTTTAACCCTGCCGGCGCGGGCGGATTCTCCGGTTCAACTCTCCAGGGGCGAATCGGTGTATGTCTCCATCTATTCCAATGTCTACTCGGGTCCCCGAAAATCGGCATTTCAACTCGCCGCCATGCTGAGCATCCGGAATACCGATCCCACTTTCCCCATCATAATTCTCAAAGTGGACTATTATGACAACAACGGAAACCTCGTTGAAAGATACAGTCCAAAGGAATTTGAATTGGGACCCTTGGTTTCCACCCATTTTTACATCCGGGAATACGATAAGAGAGGCGGACCGGGTGCGAAATTTATCGTAAAATGGCGCGCCGCCGATCTCGTGAATTCACCTGTTATCGAGGGCATTATGCTGGGAATGGCGTCGGGGCAGGGTGTTTCCTTCATCTGCCCGGGACAGGTCATTGAGGAACACGATCGTTAACGGCCCTTAAAAAGGGGTATCGGATCAGGGCATCGGGTGATCCCGTAATCCCGGATCCATACACGGTAAATTTGTTCTATAGATT
>DIKO01000066.1 GCA_002423615.1 Desulfobacteraceae bacterium UBA5616 | reverse complement strand
AATCTATAGAACAAATTTACCGTGCCGAAAATGAATTCGCTGTTGATTGTTGTATAGGATTTATGCTTTAAAAACAAAATGATGTTTGAAGACAACCCTTTAACGGCGGGGTTGTATGAACCCGGGGAGCGGTCGAGGAAACATGCGGATTGTAACAAGACCCGATTTTGACGGCGTGGTTTGTGCCGTACTGCTGTATGAAGTGGAAAACATCACCCGGCCCATCAAATGGGTGGAACCCAACGAGATGCAGAAAGGGTTGGTCGAGGTTCTGGACGGAGACATCATCGCCAATCTTCCCCATCACCGGAACTGCTCGTTGTGGTTTGACCATCACTTCACCAACCGGCCGGACGGTGAATTCAGGGGAGCCTATAAAATCGCACCGTCCGCAGCCGGGGTGATTTTTGAGTATTATGCCGGAAAATTTAAAAACGACTATACCGGGCTGGTGAAACAGGCGGACAAGATCGATTCAGCGGATTTGACCGAGGATGAGGTGGTACATCCGGAGAACTACCCGTATGTATTGTTGTCCATGACCATTGTCGGTCGTGAGAGCTATGATGAGGAATACTGGAACCTCCTGGTGGATCTTTTTCGGAAACAGGCCACAGATATTGATGAGATCCTTAAGCATCCGGTGGTCCGGAAAAAATGCGACGACGTGGTGGTTCAGAACGAACGTTATAAAGATCTGCTTAAAAAATACACCCGGCTGGAGGGGCATGTGGCCATTACCGATTTCCGGCCTCTGAAAACAGCGCCACCGGGTAACCGCTTTCTCGCCTATTCGCTATTCCCGGAGTCTTCCGCCAATGTGAAAATACGGTACGACAACCGGGACCCGAAAAAATTAATCGTCTCCGTTGGCCACAGTATTTTTAACCGGTCCTGCAAGGTGAATGTCGGTGATATGTTGTCGAAATTCGAGGGCGGGGGCCATGAAAAAGCCGGCGCCTGCGCATTTGATGCTGGAAAGGCCGACGAATACATCCCCGGAATTATTTCCATTTTAAAAAAAACCGGGGATAAGGCGGTGTCGCTCAAGCGGAAGCCAGTTTCTTCAGATGGGAGAGTTTGCGCCAGTCAAATCCCTCTTTACGGCAGGGGGAAAGGGCGTTATTCGTGAATACGGGATCATTTTCCAGATCATACCGGGAAGCTTTCACCGCCTGGGTCCACAGGGCCGTGTGGGGAATGGGGGTATAATGGGCCGGAACCGGCGTAATTCCCGAAGCCTTGACCAGTTTTATGGATGCCTCCACATCGGCTGCGGCCTCTCCGGGTAATCCGACCAGGAGATAGGCGCCGATCCGGTCTTTTTGAAATCCCGCTTTCTTCAGACTGGATACCGCTCGGACAAAATCGCTTTGGGTGACCTTCCGGTCCAGATTTCCGGATCTGCCCGAAAAATCCCCTGTTTCAAGACCTATCCGGATGGTGTGAAAACCCGCTTTTTTGATCAGTTTTGCCAGGGCGTCGCTTATTTCCCGGATGTGAAGGGCATTGGGCGTGTGGAACCGTGCCTTGATCCCGGATCGGATGATGCCCTCAAGCAGGGGAACGGCATGACGCTGGGCATCAAAGAGCAGCGCGTCGTCGTAAAAGGCGAAGTCCAGGACACCGAAACGGTCGTGCCAATATCGGATTTCGGCCACAACCCGGGCCGGGTCCCGTTTCATAGGGAAGGGATTTAAGACCCTGGAGGCGCAGTAGGCACAGGCAAAAGGGCATCCGAGGGAGGTCAGTAAGGGTACAAAGGGAATCCGGTGCTGGAGATCCAGGGCCGGAAAGGGCCATGTGTTGAAATCCTCGGGGTGAAAAACAGGGGCAGCGGACCAGCCCGTATATTCGGCCACAAGGTTCAGTATCTGATCGACTCCGGAACCGGAGATCACCCGGTCTGCACCGGAGGTTTTCACTGCATGATCCCGGCAGAGGGTGGCGTAAACACCGCCCAGGACAACAGGGACATCCGGAAAGGCCGACTTGATGTCCCCGATGGTTTCCCGCACCCCGGGATACCAGTAAGTCATCATGGAGGTTACCAGGACAAGGTCCGGAGCCGATAGAGATGCCAGATCCCGTGCAAACCACTCTTTCCTGATGCCGTATCTTGAAAACCGCCGGGGGATGTCCTCGAGTCCCGGGGGATACGGAATAGGGGTCTTGAGATAGGGGCCGCGGCCGTTTCTCGCCCCGGGGTCCTTCAGCGAGGCTTTGGGATGGAACCTGTCCAGACAATCAATATAGGAAACGCGAGCGCCTTGCTGCCGCAATATGGAAGCCAGGATCAGAAGACCCAGGGGATTGGCCCAGAAATCATAGGCGGCGAAATCGTGGATCCAGGGATTGACCAGAAGAACATGGGGGGAGTTGCCGTCAAAGGGTTCCGGCGGCATATCAGTCGCTTTCGTTATCGGAGAAATATTCCATGGATATTTTTTTCAGTTCGCGGACGCTGAACAGGGGGATGTAGTCTCCAACGCCGGCTTTTTCCGACATCAGGGCGGCGGACTGAAGGCACGATGCCATGTCTCTGGCATGAATCATGGTATAAAGGTTATACGGCCAGTCCCCCCTGGGGTCCCGCCGGTAACAGTGGGAGACCTGCTCGAATGAAGCCATGATTTCTCCGACCCGGTCGATCTGGTCTTCATCCACTTTCCAGGCCACCATGGCATTGGCTGTAAAACCGGTTTTCTGATGGCGCAGAGTGGCGCCGAACCGCCGGATGACGCCCCTGTCGCACAGGTTCTGAAGGGTCGTAAGAAGTACTTCCTCGGTAATCCCCAGGTCTTCAGCCAGATCCAGATAGGGTCGCGGAGAAACCGGGATGTCCGATTGAATGGCGGCGATGATATTTTTTTCCATATCGGTAAACACGTCTATAACCTCCTCGTAAATTCCATGGTCAGGCTTTTTCCGGGAACAGTCTTAAGATATCCTGTTTTTCGGCCCTGCAGATCCCTCTTTCGGTGATAAATCCTGTCACCAGTCTGGCCGGAGTGACATCAAAAGCAAAATTGGCCGCGGGACTGTTCTCCGGTGGCAAGAGCACCGATGTTATTTTTCCGCGGTCGGAACCCTGTATGAAGCGGACTTCATCGGGATCTCTTTCTTCAATGGGGATCTGGGCCACACCGTCCGTCAACCCCCAGTCAAATGTGCTGGAGGGCAAAGCCACATAAAAAGGTATGTTGTTGTCCTTTGCGGCCAGGGCTTTGAGGTACGTGCCGATTTTATTGGCCACATCCCCGGTGTGCGTGGTCCTGTCCGTACCCACGATGACCATGTCCACCAGCCCATGCTGCATGAGGTGGCCTCCGGCATTGTCCGTGATGACGGTGTGTTTGACCCCGTACTGCATCAGTTCCCAGGCAGTGAGCCGAGCTCCCTGATTCAACGGCCGGGTCTCGTCCACCCAGACGTGGAGGTCGATACCCCTGTCAAACGCCGTATAAATCGGCGCTGTGGCCGTTCCATATTCCACACAGGCCAGCCATCCGGCATTGCAATGGGTCAGGATGTTCACCGTCCGGCCGTTTTTTTTCCGGTGGAGGGTTTCAATCAATTCCAACCCGGCCTCTCCGATTTTCCGGCAGTTCGCAACTTCCGCGGCTTCTATTTGTCGCGCCTGTTCCAGCGCCGCACGAATTTTGTCGTCTGCCGGTTCGCCTCCGAGCACATGGGGCAGGACCGTGTCCACCGCCCATGTCGGATTTACCGCCGTAGGTCTGGCCGACTTGATCCGCCGGCTTTCCGTTATGAGGAATGCGTCGTCCGGTGCGGTCAGCGCGGCAAGATAAACGCCGTAAGCCGCCGTCACACCGATGAGGGGTGCTCCCCTCACCACCATGTGCTTGATCGCCGCGATGACGTCATCCACGGTTTTGAGTTCCATGACCCTGAACTCATGGGGAAGATAACGCTGGTCAATGACCATAACGCCGGAGCCGTCGTTTTCCATCCATATGGGCCTTAATTTCTGGGGTGCCATAAACTTCACCGGGGCAAAGCCTTTCAAAGGGATACGGGGAATATTTTCAGGGCTTTTGCCCTGTCCCCCTTGGTGCTTTGTGTTTATACAGGATGGACATTCTTTACAATGTTTTTTTCCCAACAAACCCCCTCTTTCTTTTGCCACGGTAAATTTGTTCTATAGATT
>DIKO01000086.1 GCA_002423615.1 Desulfobacteraceae bacterium UBA5616 | reverse complement strand
GCTGCGCTCCACCCATCCTACACCTCCGGTGTGGAAATTATGTCTTTTCTGTAGGATGGGTGAAGCGAAGCGCAACCCATCGTTTTGTAAATTCTTCAAATTCCAGCAATGATGGGTTCCGCAGGCTCCACTCATCCCGACGGATCATTCTTGGTGCTCCGGAATAAAATCCTTTTTTTCTTGCGTTGCCGGAAAATTTAATGATAATATCTGCCAGTTTTTAGATTGGTTATAACCTGATGATATAATTTATAATATTGATTTTTAAGGCGGCGGATGCCGTTTTGCAGGAAGGACCCGGTCAGGAACGACCGGTGCTTTTTGAAAATTACCGATCTTAGAAAACCTTTTAAAAAATGACCCAAGGAAACCCCTGAAGTCGTTTTTTTGCGCTGATTCCGGGCAGGAGGAACTGCTTTCAAAGGATAGAACGAAATTGGTGGATGGAAAACCCCATCACTGATGAGCGCGTGATTTAAAGGTGCAATCGGAAAATCCCGAAGGACCGCGGAAGAACGGCCGCGTTTTTTGGACCGGGAGAATTCCGATTTTTTTGTCTTAAACGGGATGCCGCAACCGGTCATTCTGCGGATTCCCGGCCGGGGATCCCCGGATAAGGCCGTACACAAGGAACAAACCGTGCATCGCCTGACGCCTAAGACAAGTTCACCATTGAACACTCCATCAATTTCCCACCCCATTCTTCAGCAGAACATCCGGAAACAGATTCAGGCGGATTTAAGTCAATTTCCAATGTGGTGTTTCAAGGAGGATAAATGAGCGGAGCTGAAGAAATTTACCGACCCGGGCATAACGTGCGCGTGGTCACGGCAACATCCCTGTTTGACGGTCATGACGCGTCCATTAACATATTCAGAAGACTGCTTCAGAATTCGGGCGTTGAGGTGATCCATCTGGGCCATAACCGTTCCGTCAAGGAAATTGTGGACGCAGCCATCGAGGAGGATGTTCAGGGGATCGCCGTTTCGAGCTATCAGGGGGGGCATATTGAATTTTTCAAGTATATCATCGATCTCCTGAAGGAAGGCAATGCGTCCGACATCAAGGTTTTCGGCGGCGGGGGAGGGGTCATTGTGCCTGATGAAATCCAGGAACTTCATGATTACGGCGTGACCCGGATCTATTCCCCCGAAGACGGTGCCAGGATGGGCCTCCAGGGCATCATCAACGATATGGTCAAGATAATGGATTATTCCACGGTCCGGGATGACCGGTTTGATTTTTCAGCCCTGTCCTGGGACAATAAACGAATGGTGGGACGGTTGATCACGGCCGTGGAAGAGGCCAAGGTTTCCGGAAATGGTCATCTGGGGCGACTGAGGTCTGAACTCGCCGAAAAAGCCGGCACCCGGCGAATTCCGGTCATGGGCATCACCGGCACCGGCGGGTCGGGAAAATCCTCCCTGATCGATGAGCTGATCCTTCGGATGCTCAACGATATCAAAAACATCCGGGTGGCGGTCATCAGTTCGGACCCGTCCCGGAGAAAAACCGGCGGTGCCCTGCTGGGAGACCGCATCCGCATGAACGCGATCGGCAGCGACAGGATTTATATGCGGTCCCTGGCGACCCGGAAATCCCATACGGAAATTCCGGACTCTCTCGGTGAAGTCATCGAAGTGGTCAAAGCGGCGGGGTTTGATTTCATCATCGCCGAAACCGCCGGCATCGGCCAGGGGGACTCCCATATCATCGACCAGGTGGATTTTTCCATGTACGTGATGACGGCGGAATTCGGCGCCGCTTCCCAACTGGAAAAAATAGACATGCTGGACTATGCGGATCTCATCGTGGTGAACAAGTTCGAAAAACGGGGAGGCGAAGACGCGGTCCGGGATGTCCGGAAACAGGTTCAGCGGAACCGGAACGCCTGGGAAAAAAACCCCGAAGACCTGCCGGTTTTCGGCACGATCGCCTCCAAATTCAACGATGACGGGGTGACGGCGCTTTACCAGGCCCTGCTTCAGACCATCCATGAAAAAACCGGCGTCGCCTTCGAATCCGGACTTCCCAAACTCGAAACCAGAACATCCTCCTCCAAAACCGTCATTATCCCCCCTGAAAAAACACGCTATCTTTCCGAAATTTCAGATGTGGTCCGGGAGTATCACCGCAATACGGAAATCCAGGCCGAGGCGGTCAGACGGGTGTGGCATCTGGAGGAAAGCGCCAAAATCCTCGACGGCGCCTTGACCGGTGCGGATAAGCCCCGGCTCCTGCAGCAGTTCAAAAAGGAGGTGCAGGCGGCCAAAGACGCTGTGGACGAGGAGGCCAAAGGCCTTGTCCGGCAGTGGGATGAGCTGAAAACCATCTATTCCGGCGATGAGCTGGTCTACACGGTCAGGGGAAAGGAAATCCGGGTTCCCCTTTATACGGAATCCCTGTCCCACAAGAAAATACCCAAAATTTCCATTCCCCGATTCAAGGACCCGGGTGAAATTTACAGGTGGATGCGGCGGGAAAACCTGCCCGGGTATTTCCCTTACACGGCCGGGGTTTTCCCCCTGAAACGGGTGGGTGAGGACCCCACCCGGATGTTCGCCGGCGAAGGCGACCCCAAGCGCACCAATACCCGTTTCCGGCTCCTGTCGGGCAATTACGAGGCCAAACGCCTGTCCACGGCCTTCGATTCTGTGACCCTGTACGGGTACGACCCGGAATTGCGGCCGGACATTTACGGCAAAGTGGGAAATTCGGGCGTCAGCGTATGCACCCTGGAAGACGTCAAGGTGCTTTACAGCGGATTTGACCTGTGCGCCCCCAGCACTTCCGTGTCCATGACCATCAACGGCCCTGCGCCCATCATCCTGGCCATGTTCATGAACACCGCCATTGACCAGCAGGTGGACCGGTTTGTCGAAGAAAACGGCCGGAAGCCCTCGGGGGAAGAATATGCAAAGATCAAAGAAAGGGTGCTCGCCAATGTCCGGGGAACGGTACAGGCCGATATTCTAAAGGAAGACCAGGGGCAGAACACCTGCATCTTCTCCATTGAATTCGCGCTGAAAATGATGGGGGATATCCAGCAGTATTTCATCGAGAAAAATGTCCGGAACTTTTATTCGGTCTCCATCTCGGGTTACCATATCGCCGAGGCCGGGGCCAACCCCATCACCCAGCTGGCGTTGACCCTGTCCAACGGGTTTACCTATGTGGAGTACTATCTTTCCAGGGGGATGCCCATCGACAGCTTCGGTCCGAACCTTTCCTTCTTCTTCTCCAACGGCATGGAGCCCGAATACACCGTTATCGGCCGGGTGGCCCGAAGGATCTGGGCCATCGCCATGCGCGAAAAATACGGGGCCTCAACGCGGACCCAGATGCTCAAATACCATATTCAGACCAGCGGCAGGTCGCTTCACAGCCAGGACATCCAGTTCAATGATATCCGGACCACCCTCCAGGGGCTNNATCCAGTTCAACGACATCCGCACCACCCTTCAGGCCCTTTGCGCCATCTATGACAACTGCAACAGCCTTCACACCAATGCCTTTGACGAGGCGATTACCACGCCCACCGAGGAATCCGTCCGCAGGGCCCTTGCCATTCAGCTGATCATCAACCGGGAATGGGGGTTGACCAGGAACGAAAACATGAATCAGGGCAGCTTTATCGTGGAGGAATTGACCGATCTGGTGGAGGATGCCGTGCTGACGGAATTCGACCGCATCGCGGAACGGGGCGGGGTGCTCGGGGCCATGGAGACCGGGTATCAGCGAAGCAAGATCCAGGAAGAATCCGTGTATTACGAGATCCTGAAACACAGCGGGGAATTGCCGATCATCGGCGTCAACACGTTCCGTGACCCCCACATGGATCAGGACCTTTTGACCGAGGGGGGAGGGTGCTGCGAACTGGCCAGGGCCACCGAAGAGGAAAAGCAGTCCCAGTTGAGCCGGCTGGCCGACTTCCAGCAGCGGCATGCGGCCGATGCTCCCCGGGCACTGGAGAGGCTTCAGAAGATCGTCCTTTCCGGCGGCAACATATTCGAGGAACTCATGGAAACCGTCAAGGTCTGCAGCCTGGGGCAGATTACCCGGGCCCTGTATGACGTGGGCGGAAAGTACCGGCGGAACATGTAATCACTGAATCGCGTTTCAGGTTTTCAGGATATTGATGAGCCATATAAAAAGGAGGAGGTAAACCAGTATGGATTTTGAACTCACGAAAGAACAGCAGGACATTCAGAAAGCGGTCAGGGATTTCGTCAAGGGCGAATTCAAAAAAGAGCTGATCGAGGAGATGGAAGAAAAACATGAATATCCCGTGAAAATATGGAAAAAAGCCGGTGAACTGGGATTTATCGGCATTCATTTCCCTGAAAAATATTCAGGCCAGGGCATGGGCGTCATGGAAAACATTCTGATCGCCGAGGAACTCTGCAAAGGCGATTCCACCGTGGGCGCCTGCCTGTTGCTGGCCGATTTCGCTTCCGAGATCGTCCTGCATTTCGGGACCGACGAGCAAAAGGAAAAATGGCTTCCCAAAGTCGCCGAAGCCGAGATTCTCTCCTGCGGCGCCTTTACCGAACCGGACCATGGATCCGATATCACCTCCCTGAACACCACGGCGGTCAGGGACGGGGACGACTGGGTGATCAACGGCAACAAGATCTTCATTACCAATGCCGGCCCCTATGCGGGCTTTTACTGCGTGCTCTGCCAGACCGACCCGGATGCCAAACCCACCTACCGGGGGATCAGCCTGATCCTGGTCGAGGCGGACAACCCCGGCGTTTCCTATTCCAGCGTGGGATCCAAAATGGGAATCCGGATGATGCATACCAGCGAAGTCACGTTCAAGGATGTCCGGGTGCCCCTGAAGAACCTCCTCGGCGAGGAAAACAAGGGATTCTACCAGTTGCTGGAGTTTTTCGATGAAAGCCGGATCCTCATCGCCGCGCAGGGCCTGGGAACGGCCCAGGGGGCTTTCGACCGGGCCATCAATTATGTGAAACAGAGAGAGCAGTTCGGCCAGAAAATTTCCCAGTTCCAGGTGACCCAGCACAAGCTCGCCGATATGGCCACCAAGATAGAACTGGCAAGGCTCATGGTGTACAAGGCGGCGTGGAATTTCGACCAGGGGCGGATCGACCCCAAACTGACCTCCATGGCCAAAATGGTGGCGGGCCGCACCGCCGTAGAAGTGGCGGACGAAGCCATCCAGCTGCTGGGCGGTTACGGGTACATGCTGGAGTACGAGGTGGAGCGCTATTACCGGGATGCCAAGATTTGTGAGTTGTACGAAGGCACCAAGGAAATTCAGAAAAACACCATCGCAAGCTATCTCATCGGCAAAAACAAATAGATTTTATGTAAACACCCAAAACTTTTTCCCTGAAAGGAGCAGAAAATGGCCGTAGAAAAGTTTCCCATCGAAGCCGGGCATATCATGATGTTCGCCCGGGCTATCGGCGATAAAAATCCCATCTATTATGATGAGGATTATGCCAAAACCACGGAACCCGGGTGCATCATCGCCCCGCCGACCTTTGTGCAGTCCAGCGCCCAGTTTGATCCCGACTATTTTTTACGTCCCAAAATCGGCGAGCCCTGGTTCGGCTCGGGGAAAAATCCCACGGGAATTACCCAGCCCGCGGAAGGGGGCGTGGGAAGAGGGCTTCATGCCGAACAGCATTATGAGTATCACCGGCAGTTGAAAGTGGGGGATGTCCTGAAAGCTGTGACCAAACCCGGAAAAACATGGGAAAAAGAAGGTCGCCGTGCGGGCAAGCTGATTTTTAGCGAATCCATTACCGAATACCGTGACCAGAAAGGCGAGCTCGTGATCACCGCGCGTTCCGTCGGCGTTGTCACGGAAAAAGCCCCTGAGTGAAGGAGGAGATGCGATTATGGCTCTTAAGGCAAGCAAATTAAAGGTCGGGGATACTTATCAGGAACGTCTCGTCGATGACCTGACGCGGACCCAGATCGTTCAGTATGCCGGCGCCAGCGGCGATTACAACCCCGTGCATACGGATCAGGTCTTCGCCCAGCAGGTCGCCGGTTTTCCGTCGGTGTTCGCCCACGGCATGCTGAGCATGGGAATGACGGGAAGAATGGTGACCAACTATGTGGGCGACGGCCGTCTGACCAAATACGGGGTCCGGTTCACCCGTCAGGTATGGCCGGGGGACACCCTGGACGGCAAGGCCACGGTCAAGGAAATCCGGCAGGAAGGCGGAAAACACTATGTCGACCTGGTCCTGGAAACCGTCAACCAGAAAGGGGAGATGGTGATCGCCGGCGAGGCCACGGCCCTGGTCGATCCCTGAATTCAGTGGCGTAACCCATCATATCGTGGACGTGTTCGTGGTTTATGGTTGGTGGGTTACGCTTCGCTGCACCCACCCTACGATGCGGCAGAAGGGCGGGATGTAGGATGGGTAGAGCGGAGCGAAACCCATCGCCATAAATCCGCCCGAGTCTGGTTCTGGTTGGTGGGTTACGCTGCGCTGCACCCACCCTACGGTAAGCATTCAACGCCAGCCATGTCACAAAGTAGTACGCAGGGGGGTGTAGGATGGGTGGAGCGCAGCGCAACCCATCGTTACTAATCCGTTGCCGTGATTATGCCCCGGGGAGCCTATGAAAAAGCATCTACCGGGACCGTGAAATTACAAAAATTTACACTTGGGGCGATTTATTTACATTTTTTGTAAACAATTTTTGAACGAAAACAAAAGGTCAAAAACCCGGTCAAAATTTAAAATACAATAATAACAAGCTAATATATTTAATTTGCTGTAAACTAATTGCCTTGGCATAAAGTTTGCTGGCTACCACGCTCAGGATTCTCGAAAATATGCCCTAAACCCGAGAATTTTAATACAGATCAGCGTTTGTTGCGCAAATTTAAACCGATTTTCAATGTCTTTTTTTCGGGTTTTTTCGCGGCAAAAAAACCGGTTTTAAATATTTATTTGGAAATATAGTTTCAGCCCGGCCGAATTTTTCTGAAACAGCCGGATCACGAAAAAGCAATTTAAATTAAGCATATTTTTAGAGGTTTTGCCCGATTCTTAAACAGGGCAAAAAAAGGGGCGGTCGTAAACAACTTAACGTTCAGGCCAACAAACAAAAAAACACAAGAAAGGAGTACGGAAAATGAACAAGATCATGAGATTTATTAAGGACGAGGATGGTTTGGAATTGACGGAATATGCTATAATTGGTGCGCTTATTGCTGTTGCAACTGCAACTGCAATAGGATTATTGGGAGATACTATTGAAGCTAAGTTCACCGAAATGGAATCCACTATAGATCCAGCTTCTTAGTTAAAAAAGGTTTCGGCAGGGGCCTCTTCTTTTTTGATAGGAGGCTCCTGCTATCCAAAAAACAGCTTGGTCCGGGGGGAGAAAAAAATGAACTTGGCAATGGCTAATTTCTTGGGAATCTGCATGGCCATGGCCACAGTTAAGGATTTTATGACCGGAAAGATACCAAATTTATTAAGCTTTCCGATGATGGTATTCGGAATTATTTATCACAGCGTGATCAGTGGATGGGGCGGTCTGGGGTTCAGTCTTGGGGGAATGTTCATGGGAATAATGTTTTTTCTTATCCCCTATGCCATGGGCGGAATGGGAGCCGGGGACGCCAAGCTCATGGGCGGAGTTGGAGCTTTTTTAGGTTTCAAAGGTGTTTTAATTGCTGCGTTTCTCGCCGTTTTGTTCGGGCTGGTTTACGCCATTATCCTGCTGGCGATATATCCGGATTTTGCACGTGACATGTTTTCGAGATGGGGAAATATTATAAAGATTTTTTTCCTGACCGGCCGCTTTATTTTTATTCCCCCTGAAAAGAACCAAAAACAGCCTGTTCTGCGATTCGCCCTCCCCATTGCCCTGGGGACGATTTTTTATGCGTATCTGAAAATCACGGACAGTACACTTATTCAGGATTTATTGGGAATTCAATTCAGCATATAAGCGACAAAGGAGTTCTGCCATGGGGAAATGGAAAGCGATTATACCGATTATCCTGGCCCTGGTCATCGCCACTGGAGGGAGCATATTCGTGTACCGGTGGCTCAAGGTTAAAACCGTTCCCAGGGATGTGGCCCGGGTGGAAAAAGGGGTTGTTTCCATCGTCGTTGCGGCAACAAACCTTCCCTGGGGAACCAAATTGACAAAAGAAATGATCAAGCAGGCCCCTTTTCTGCAGGAAAGCCTGCCGGCCGGAGTTAAATCAGATGTTTCGTCTCTGGAGGGCCGTGTACTCATCTCGGCACTCAGCGAAAAAGAGCCGATCCTGGAAACCCGGCTGGCGCCGGTGGATGTGACCGTAGGTGGGGTTTCCGCCGTTGTCCGGAAGGGAAAACGTGCCATTGCCGTCAAAGGGGATAAGGTCATCGGCATCTCCGGCTTTATTCAGCCGGGAAACCGGGTGGATGTGCTGGTGACTCTGGAGGACCCTGAAAAAGAGATCGAGGTCACAAAACTGGTGCTGGAAAACATTCCGGTGCTGGCAACCGGGACTGAAATTCAGGACAAGGGAAAGGGAGAACCCAGCCCCGTGGATGTGTACACCCTGGAAGTGGACCCGGAGCAGGGGGAAAAACTGGCACTTGCCGCTACCCTGGGAAAACTCCAGTTCGCCCTGCGCAATGTCATGGATGGGGAAAGTGTGGTAACCCGAGGGGCGACCATACCCACCACCCTTGCTTCACTTCGAGGCGAAGAACCGGCCAAACCTGCCGAGGTTGTTTCCAAAAGGATCGTCAGAAGACGGCCCGCGGCCCCTTCTTATGTAACCGTCGAAGTGATCCGGGGAGACAAAGTCGCACAGCAGAAGCTCAGCAGATAAAAGAAGTGGGATGATTGCAGATTTAAACCCATACAAGTTGAGGAAGGAAATCCTATGTGCCACCCGAACAAAAAAACATTCGCCTTTTTCACTGCGCTGTGGTTCCTGATCCTGTGGGGGCAGGCATTATGGGCCGTGGACGCTTCGGAATTTACCCTGGAGGAATCGGAAACCCTTCAACTGGTCCTGGGAAAATCCATGGTGCTTCAATCCGGACCGGCCCGGCGGGTCTCCATCGCCAACCCTGAAATCGCCGATTTCGTGCTGATTTCCCCCAGAGAAATCTACCTCACCGGAAAAGCCGCCGGTACCACGAACCTCACCGTCTGGACGACTGACGGTGATAACCAGTCTTACACTCTTGCCGTTTCGTACGATGTATCCCAACTGAAAAAAAAGCTTCATGAAATCCTGCCCCAGGAGACGGACTTGAGCGTTACGGCCGCCAGTGATTCCCTGACCCTGTCCGGGCGGGTTTCCAGTGCCGCCAACCTCAGCCAGGCCCTGACTTTGGCCAAGGGGTTTGCGCCAAAAGGCAAGATCAACAACCTGGTGGAAGTGCGCGGTGTTCAGCAGGTCATGCTGGAAGTGCGGGTCGCGGAAATGCAGCGGAGCCTGTCCCGTCGGATGGGCATTAATTTCGATATGGTGACCGAAGCCGGCAATTTCGGCATCAGCCGTTTGGGAGGTTTGATCGATGTAGTTGCCCCGGATGACGGAAATATCTGGACACCCGTTCCCGGCACCGGATACCCCGGTATAGCCGCCCCCTTTGGAACCGTCACATCCCCAAATGTCAACGCGCTTTTCCGTTTTAACGCCGGTGATATCAACTGGACGATGTTTATCGATGCTTTAAAATCCGACGGCCTGATCAAAGTGCTGGCCGAGCCCACCCTCATCGCCTTAAGCGGCCAGGAAGCGAAGTTTCTCGCCGGCGGGGAATTTCCCGTGCCCGCGCCACAGGGCCTTGGCACCGTGGCCATCGATTACAAAGCCTTCGGCGTGGGTCTCACCTTCACACCCACGGTTTTGAGCGACAACCGGATCAACATCAATGTGGCGCCCGAAGTTTCTGAACTCGATTTTTCCACCGCCGTTCAGTACTCGGGATTCGTGATCCCCGGACTCAGCACCCGGAAGGCCCAGACGGTTGTGGAGTTAGGAGACGGCCAGAGTTTCGCCATCGCAGGCTTGTTGAAAGACACGGCCCGGGATACCATGAGCAAATTTCCGGTCCTTGGGGATCTCCCCATTCTGGGCAACCTTTTCCGGAGCCGCTCCTTCCAGAAAAACGAGACCGAACTGGTGATCATCGTGACCCCCCATCTGGTCAAACCCCTGGATACAGCCCGGCAGACCCTGCCCACGGATTATTATACGGAACCCAGCGACCTGGATTTTTATCTTCTGGGCCGGATGCAGGGAAGGCCTGATGGGAAGGCTCCCAAAGGGATGACCGGGGATTTGGACGGGGATTTCGGCCATGCCATGCCAGGAGAAGAGTAAAACCTGAAAAAAAGATGGAGAAAATATCATGATATCGATTGCAAAACCTTTAATCTTCTGTTTACTCATCGGTGCTTTGCTGTTCATGCCCAACTTTGGCTTTGCCGAGGAAGGTCTGTTGAACAGGCCCACACAGATGGACCAAAATTGGGGAAGATCCTTTGAAACCGCCAAATACCTTCAGATACTCAATCCCAACGCAGGTAAGGACCTGACTCCGATCATGGGCATTGATGGCCGGGTGGGGGAACGGATTATGGATGGCCATATCAAAGGCACTGCCCAGAAAAAATCTTCATCCAAGGAAATCGGCATTCTGACGATTAAATAGCCGGAGTTATTTTTTTACACATGAGGCTTCTTATGAAACGGTTAAGAAGAACAAAGGATGAAACCGGCGGGTCCTTGGTGGAATTTGCCATTATTTCCCCCCTGTTGTTCCTTCTCCTTTTCGGCATCATCGAGTTCGGCTTTTTATTGTTCGACAAGGCCGTGCTGACCAATGCCAGCCGCGAAGGCGCCCGGGCTGGGATCGTTTTTTCCGATCCTAGGCCGATCCCGGACGATATTATAAAGGCTGTGAATGATTATTGCAGCGACTACCTGATTTCCTTTTCAGAAACTGCGGCACCCATTGTGACGGTTACCCCCGGGGAAGATAGCGGGGACCTCCTGACGGTGAACGTGACCTATCCTTATCAGTTCCTGGTGTTCGCCGGATTGAGCGAATTGTTTGGAGACGGCATTGACGGGACCATCAACCTGACAGCCGAAACCGTGATGAGGCTGGAATAAAAAGGGGTGGAATTAAAATGAAAAATCTTATGGATGCCCTCATAACAAAAACCGGGTGCCGCCGCGGGGCGGTTCTCCCTCTTGTGGCTGTGTTGATGCTTGTTCTTATCGGGGTCTCCGCCTTGGCCATTGACTTCGGGCACCTTTATGTGGTGCGCAATGAACTCCAGAATGCCGCGGATGCCGGGGCACTCAGGGGCGCCAGGGTTTTGTACAACGATGACGGTACCGCGATAAATGCAGCTTTTGCCATGCAGGAGGCTGAAGATGCGGCCAAGGAAAACAAGGCTCTTGCCGAAGAAGGCGATATCGAAGTGGACGTCGAGGTTAACGGAAATACAGGAGACGTTCAGATCGGTCACTGGTTTTTTTCCACCAAAACATTTCAACCTGCTGCCGACCTTGCCGCCGTTGCGCCGGTGGATCTCTGGGGGGTCTCCATGGAGGAGCTGGATGCAAACCAAAATTTTATCAACGCGGTGCAGGTCGTGGCAAGAAGGGGGGGGGGGGGGGGGG
>DIKO01000030.1 GCA_002423615.1 Desulfobacteraceae bacterium UBA5616 | reverse complement strand
GTTCGTACTTCTGTTCAATTTGATGAATATCCATGCACAAACTGTAGCATGAAATGGCTTTATGTTACAATAATTTATTTACAAACCCTAACATCTCCTTTCAAATAGGTGGGTTTTGAGAAGTAAAACCGACACGCATCGATTTTATGACTGATGACAACTTGAAATGAATACATTTTCATAACCGGGATGATCGGTCCCCGTAAACCAAATTCAGGGCGGATCTGAATTCATTGAATCCCTATACCGGAGATGGGTTAAAAAGTCAAAAGACGGATTTGATTTCCAAAAAAACACTTGACATCTGAAAACCCCGTGTGGTAAACAACGGAACACTTGTAATTAAAAGGAGTTACACATGGCCAACCCGTCCAGCAGATTTTATTTTTATTGGTACTATTACTTTAGCGCCGCCGGTCTGCCTGTGGGGTGTTGAGCACTTACAACCAAAAAAAGCAAAAACAGCCGCGGGTGGATTAAAAACCGCGGCTGTCTTATTTTAAAACACTGCCGCGGGAGAAAATTCCGCCGGCTTTTGCGGTCTCAGGAGGACTTCGATCATGACTATTCTCGGCAAAAAAATCCGGATGGAAAGGATCATTAACCGCGACACCCGGAAAACTTTAATTGTTCCAATGGACCACGGCATGTCCGTTGGGCCCATCCCCGGCGTCATCAATATGAAAGATGCCATCCGCAAGGTGGCCGAAGGCGGCGCCAATGCCATTGTCGAACACAAGGGCCTTGTGGAAGAAGGACATCGGGGTAAAGGAAAGGATATCGGCCTGATTATTCACCTGTCCGCTTCCACCAGCCTGTCCGTTTTTCCCCATGCCAAAACCCTGGTCTGCAGCGTTGAAGAGGCCCTGAAGCTTGGTGCTGACGGGGTATCCATCCATGTCAACCTGGGGGACAGCCAGGAAAGAGAAATGTTGAAGGATTTCGGTAAAGTCAGCTATGAAGCAAGGACCTGGGGCATGCCCCTTCTGGCCATGATTTATCCCAGGGGAGAAAAAATAAAAGACGAATACGACGTCAAGGTCATCAAACATGCCGCACGGGTGGGAAGCGAAATGGGAGCGGACATCGTCAAGGTATCCTATACCGGCAGCGCCGAAAGTTTCCATGAAGTGGTGGAAGGCTGTTCGGTTCCGGTGGTCATCGCCGGAGGAGAAAAAATGGAATCCGACAGGGAACTCCTTGAAGTCGTAAAAGGCTCCATCGACGCCGGCGGGGCCGGGGTTTCCATCGGCCGTAACGTATTCCAGCACCAGAACCCGACCAGAATGGTGCAGGCTATTTCGTCCATTGTCAATGACGGCAAGACCGTGGATGAAGCTCTCAAAATTTTGAAGTAAAGCGTTTTTCGAAGGCACATGAGATTACGGATCGGAGAACAGTCATGCGTAAAATCTGGGTTAAAATAGACCCCTGGGACAAGGATCTGGTCACAACGGCCCTTGAAGGCGGAGCTGACGGCATCATGGTTCCCAAAGGCTTCAGCCAAAAGGTCAAGGAACTGGGAAAAATCCAAACCATTTCCGAGGACGGAGACCTGGTTGTCGGCAGGGATGTGGTGATCTTCAAAATCAAAACCGGGGCGGATGAAGAAGAAATCCTCAAAATCAGTCAGTCCCGGAAGGTGATTCTGGAAACCAGCGACTGGACCATTATCCCTCTGGAAAATCTCATTGCCAAGGGCGCAGAGGTGATCGCCCAGGTTGGAAATCTGGACGAGGCCAAAACCGCCTTCGGGATACTTGAAAAAGGGGTCAGTCATATTCTGTTTTCCACCACGGACCCCATTGACTTGAAGAAATCCCTTTCAGCCTTAAAATCCCTGGATGAAAAAACTACGCTGGAGATTGCTGAAATTCTTGAAGTCACTCCCGTCGGCATGGGAGACCGAGTCTGTGTGGATACCTGCACATCCATGACGCCGGGCCAAGGCATGCTGGTGGGCAACAGCAGCAGCGGCTTGTTCCTGGTTCACGCGGAAAGCATTGAGAACCCCTATGTCGCACCCCGGCCCTTTCGCGTCAATGCCGGGGCCGTTCACGCCTACACCCGCGTACCCGGCGGCAAAACCCGCTATCTATCGGAGCTTTCCGCGGGGGACCCGGTGCTGATCGCAGACCATAAAGGAAACACCCAGACCGCAGCCGTGGGCCGCCTGAAAATTGAAAAACGCCCCCTTCTGCTCGTAAGGGCATCGGTGGGAGATAAAGAGATCACCACCATTCTTCAGAATGCCGAAACCATCCGGCTCACCGGGCCCGATGGCGAGGCGAAATCCGTGGTCGGGCTGAAATCCAAAGACAGGGTGATGGTGGCCCTGGAAGCCAGCGGCCGGCATTTCGGCATGAAAATCGACGAAACCATTACGGAAAAATAACCCATTGCCAAACGGTCACGATGATTGAGATCACTCCCGCAAAGCCGGCATCCGGAGAAGTTGAGGTCCCCGGTTCCAAAAGTTACACCCACCGGATTCTCATTGCCGCAGCCTTGTCCGACGGGGTCTGCGAAATTGTCCATCCCCTCAACAGCGAGGACACACTCCTGACCGTAAAAGGATTGAGGCAAATGGGGGTCCGGATGGGAGATCTCAATTCTGCGACCACCGTTTTCGGGACAAGAGGACGGTTAAGACCCAGTCCTGACCCCATTTTTTTGGGAAATTCCGGTACCTCCATGAGGTTGTTGACGGGCGTGGCCGCTCTGGGTGAAGGAGAATACATCCTGACGGGGACCCCGAGAATGGGCCAAAGGCCGATCCAGGATCTTTTAGACGCCATGATTCTTCTCAACATCGAGGCCCGTGCCCTTGACAACAACGGGTGTCCTCCGGTCGCGGTCAAGGGGGGTCTGCTGAAAGGCGGAAAAACGAGGATTCGATGCCGCATCAGCAGCCAGTACCTTTCTTCTCTTTTACTGATCGGACCCTATACGGAAACCGGCCTGGATATTTCGGTCATCGAAGGCCCCGTGTCCAAGCCCTATATCGACCTGACCGTTGGGATCATGGAACAAATGGGCATAACCCTGTCCCGGCAGGGGTACGAGCGCTTCACGATTGCCGGGAAACAGTGTTATGCTTCCGGCCGTTACGTGGTGGAGCCGGACTGCTCGCAGGCCGGCTATTTCTGGGCGGCCGCTGCAATAACCGGAACATCCGTAAAAGTCAAACGGATCACCCGCCAAACCCGGCAGGGAGACGTGCGCTTTGCCGAAGTCTTGCAGCGAATGGGCTGCAACGTGCAATATGATGCCGACGGCATCACGGTAACCGGTAAGAACCTTACAGCCGTTGAAGAAGACATGTCCGACATGCCGGATATTGTCCCGACCCTGGCGGTGACAGCCGCCTTTGCCAGGGGAACCACGGTCATTAAAAACGTCGCCCACCTGAAAGCCAAGGAAAGCGATCGAATTCAGGCAACGGTGACGGAGCTGAACAAAATCGGCATTCATGCCACGGCCCTGGACGATGGATTGATTATCGAGGGCGGAACTCCTCACGGGGCGGAGATCGACACCTATGATGATCATCGCATGGCCATGAGTTTTGCCCTGGTCGGGCTGAAGGTACCCGGAATCTTTATCCAACATGAAGCCTGCGTGGAAAAATCATTCCCCACATTCTGGGGAGTTCTGGGAAAACTGTGCCGGAAAATTCCGTGACCCGGGCCATTAAAACAGCGAACCCGCCAACCAGGATCTCATCGACAGGAAAATGTGCATATGTCCAGTTCCTTCGGAACTTTATTTAAAATCACGACCTTCGGGGAATCCCACAGCGCCGGGGTCGGCGTTGTCGTGGACGGGTGTCCGCCGGGCCTTGTCGTGCATGAATCGGATATCCGGAAACAGCTGGACCGGCGAAAACCCGGCCAGAGCCCCATCACGACCCAGCGAACAGAGAAGGACCGGATTACCTTTTTTTCCGGTCTGGAGGCAAATCGGACCCTGGGAACACCCTTAGCCATGATGGTCGTCAACACCGACCGGCGTCCCGGAGACTACGACGATTTCCGGAATGTCCCCAGGCCGTCCCATGCGGACTTCACCTACCAGGTCAAATACGGCATCCGGGCCAAAAGCGGGGGTGGCAGGGCCAGCGCCAGGGAAACCATCGGCCGGGTGGCTGCCGGGGCTCTTGCGGAAAAATTTCTCGCTGATGTCTGGGGAATCGAAATCGTGGCATGGGTTTCCGCCGTCGGCGTCATTTCGTGCCCGGATATGGATATGGAAACCGTCTCCCGGGATCAGGTGGATGAGTCCATGGTGCGATGCCCGGAAAAAGAATCTTCGGATAAAATGATCAGGGCCGTGGAAACTGTAAAGGCTTCGGGGAATTCCCTGGGGGGCGTTATTTCCTGTGTCTGCCGGAAGGTCCCCGCCGGATGGGGAGAACCGGTTTTTGACAAGGCCGAAGCAAAGCTGGCACAGGCCATGCTTTCCATTCCCGCCGCAAAGGGGTTTGAAATCGGTTCGGGTTTCTCCGGCAGCCGGATGACCGGCCTGGACCACAACGATTTGTTCGTCCGGAAAAACGGCCGCCTGGGAACTCTCACCAATCGGAGCGGGGGTATCCAGGGAGGCATTACCAACGGCGAAATGATTTTTTTCAACGTGGCCTTCAAACCCACCGCCACCATCGGCATTTCGCAGAAAACAGCCGATTTTGACGGGAACCCGGTTGATCTTGTCGGCAAAGGCCGTCATGATCCCTGTGTGGTCCCCCGGGCCGTTCCCATTGTTGAGAGTATGGCGGCACTTGTGCTGGCTGATCTGGCCCTGTTGCAGAAATCGAGGATGTAACCAGGATGATCGGTATAATCGGGTTCGGAAGGTTTTCCGGGTTGATGGCAAAATATCTGGCCGGGGATTTCGAGGTATTCATTTCGACCCGGAAAGACAAACGGGAGGAAATCAAGGCCCTGGGAGCAACCCAGGCATCCCTTGCGGATGTATGTGCACTTCCCAGGATTATTTTAAGCGTTCCCATATCCGCCATGGAGGAAATCCTGAAAGAGATTTCACCTCTTGTGAAGGAGAACGCCACCGTAATGGATGTCTGCTCGGTCAAAACCTATCCGATGAAATGGATGAAAGAAATTCTCCCGCAGACCGTTTCCATTCTGGCCACCCACCCCATGTTCGGACCGGACAGCGCCACGGAATCCCTGACGGGAAGAAAAATCGTGCTGTGCCGGGAAAGGATGAATGAACCGGGATACGCAGCCGTGAAGGTCTATCTGGAGTCCAAGGGCCTTATCGTCATCGAAACCTCGCCCGAAGAGCATGACAGACAGATCGCCACCAGCCTGTCGTTGACCCATTTCGTGGGAAGAGGCCTCGAGGAATTCGGGGCTTTTCCGCTTGAAATCGATACGGAAGGGTATAATCGGCTTCTCCACATCCTCGGTGTGGTGAAGAATGATACCTGGGAACTATTCCTGGACATGCATAAATACAACCCCTATGCGGAAGAAGCCCGATCGAGGCTCCTGAAAGCCATGAACAGAATCAATGCCCTGCTGGCGGGCCGCACGGAAACTTGACAAAGTGCGGCTTTTTCAGAAACCAATGAACGCGGAAGGGATACCCTTATGAACCAACACCGTTTTGAAAACGCCTTAAAAGAAACATCCGGGGATTACACCTTGCTTTGACCTTAACTGGGATGACATGGAAGGATATTTCGAGCTTCTGGAACAAAACGGCTTGAGCCATAATGTGTTGCACCTGGCGGGTCACGGCACCACGCAGACATCCATGCGGGGGTTTGATCCCAGGCCTTTGGACGAAGGAGAACTCAAAGACCTGTGCGCTCTTCTTGAAAATGCCATGGACCAGGGGGCAGCCGGGGTTTCCTTCGGGCTGGGGTATGAACCCGGGATCTTTTTCCCCACAAGCCAGATCAAGGAAATCGCCCGTCTGGTGAAAAAAAAGGACAAAATCATCACGGTTCACGGACGGGCTTTTACCCCCATTTCCACCATTTACCCGGATAGAAGCGATACTCCCCACAACATCATCTCCCTCCAGGAGATGATCGACGTCTCCCGGGAAACAGGGGTAAGAATGCAGTATTCCCACCTGATCTTCGTGGGGGAAAAAGCCTTTCCCACCTGCCCCCGGGCCCTTGAAACCCTTGACGAGGCCATTGCACAGGGCGTGGACATCATGGTGGATTCCTTTCCCTACCATTGCGGGCAATCCATTATCAATGTGGTGATTCCGCCGTGGTTTCTGGCCGATTTACCCGCCCATTACAAAGATCCCAAAGCCGTTGAAGCCGTTGAGGAGAGCCTGAACATCACCGGGGATATTTTGGGTTTCGGTCCGGGGGACATCCAGTTAACCTTTGCCGATCATCCTGATTATCGGGATTGCATCGGTCTGTTCATGGATGAAATCGCAGCGAAAAAAAACATGAGCCCAGGCCGTGTGATCCTGGATCTGTCGGAAAAAACACGTGGAACCGCCTCCATTTTGAATCACCGGTACAGCAACATGGAAATCATCGATGCCTTGATGCCTCATCCGGCCTGCCTGTTCATGACGGACGCCATCCCCATCGGTTCAGGGGTGGAGAACCCTTCGGCTTATGGCGCTTTCCCCCTGTTTCTCCAGTATGCCCGGGAACGGGGGCGTCTATCCCTGGAAAAAGCCGTGCATAAAATGACCGGGGCCACGGCAAAGCGGTTTAACATCAGGGATCGGGGGTTGCTGCGAAAAGGACTGGCCGCAGATATCACCGTGTTTGACTGGAAAACCATCAGGGACAACAATACGGTTAAAAAAACGAATCAAATGCCGACGGGTATAAAAGCCGTATTTATCAACGGTGAACCCGTCCTGGAAGAAGGAAAGGTCAATTCCACGGCCAAGGCGGGGACGCTGCTTCGCTCTTGATACAGGAGTTAACTTCCCCCCTGGGTCGCCGCCTGATCCATTTCCGACATCAGGTCCCCGAACCGGTTGAAGGTGCCGGCCATGTCGTTATAGGCTTTCGTGGCGCCAAGAAGGTTCTCCGCCACGGCATTCCGGGTGAAATCCAGGGATGAAAGCTTCAGATCATGGGACAGGAGGTTGATTTTTTCGTTGAAAGCCCGGCTCACCTCTTTCTGAACCAGAGTGGGAATTTTTTCCGCCAGAGATGTGATCAGGGTCCCGTCCTTGGCAGCCCGGTTCAGATCCTTTCCCTCATTGACAACCGTCCGGATCCGGGTGAGAGACGTGTTGACCATGGTCAGGACATAATTGATGTCCTGGACGGTCCGGTACAGGCCGTACACCGCGTAAAGGAAACATGACTGGAGCAAAAACACCCCCACAAGGGGCAGGATCAATTTTACAACCCGTTTCATAACTTCGCCTCGAAAAAAATATTGAACAGCCGAACCTTTCCAGGTTCAGATATCCAATGTTAAAATCGGCCGCAAGTTTATGCTTTAACCCTGAATTTAGTCAAATGGATTTTCAGGGCTCTTTTTTATATTGAGATGGATTCAACTCGGTAGTAATGTAGGGTCCGACATCTTCAACCTCAAAAATCACCGTTGACGCCAAAATACCAGAAAAAAGGAGCCTTTATCATGAGCGGCTGTGAAAATTGTAAGCTCAGGGCACGATACGACAGCAAACCCGACTCCATTTTAGGCCGGTTATGGAAATGGCATATCGGGTGGTGCCCGGGCTGGAAGCACTATTTAAAGTCACTGCCCGAGGAAGAGCGGCAAAAACTTCAGGACAAATATAAATAATCCCCGGTGAGACCCCCAGTGGGGCACTGAGGTCCGCAAAAAATCATTTGGCTGAAAAATCCTGGTTCCGTCAGGGATTGCAGATGGGACAGCCCTGCATCTTCAACGGTTTTTCCAGTCCGCTTTGGGCAAGGAGCGTCTCATCCTGAAATATTTTCAGGGTCGGACCGTCGGCGGTGATTTTACCCTGATGGAGAACGATGGTCCTTTCGCACATCTCCATGGCCATGTCCAGGTCGTGAGTCGCGATGATCTTGGTATGATGAAAGGTCTTGAGCAGCGCAATCAAGCGGCTTCTGGATCTTGGATCCAGGCTGGCGGTGGGCTCGTCCATAACCAGAATATCCGGGGACATCGCCAACACCGTGGCAATGGCCACCGAGCGTTTCTCCCCCCCGGAAAGCTTGTAGGGCGGACGTTTTTTTAAATCCGCCACGCCGACGATTTCCAGGGATTTCTGGACAATCTCCTCCACATCTTTTTCAGCCAGCCCGAGATTCAGGGGACCAAAAGCCACATCATCAAAAACCGTGGGCATGAATAACTGGTCGTCGGGGTCCTGAAACACCATGCCGACGGTCCGCCTGATAATTTTAAGATTTTTCGGCGACAGGGGATGATCCCCGATCCTCACTTTTCCCCGGCCGGGACTTAGATACCCGTTCAGATGAAGGAGCAGAGTGGATTTTCCCGCGCCATTGGCTCCCACCAGGGCTACGGACTCCCCGTGAAGGATCCGGAAAGACATGCCGTTCAATCCGGCCGTGCCGTCGGGATAAGTATAATGAAGGTCTTCAACTTCCACGATATGGTGGCTCATCTTAAAAAAATCCTGTTATGATCCCGCCGATGATCTTGGGAATATTATAGATCCTGAATATCAAAAACAACACGGACCAGCAGACCACAAACATTGCTCCGCTCCAGCCGACTTCCATGGACCTTAAAACCCGGATGCGGCCGTCAAACCCGCGGCAACGCATGGCCATGTGTATACGTTGGGCCCGGTCCAGGGTGCGAAGGAGAAGATGGCCCGTCATGGAAGCGAAGGTCTTGAAACGAACGCCTCCGTTGAAGGTTTTGAGGGAAACCGCCCGGACCATCCTCGCCGCCTCGTCGGTGAGCACGAAGAGGTAACGGTACAGGAACATCAACTGCACCACAAAGGGACGGGGAACGCCTATTTTTACCAAAGCCACGCATACGGCATGAAATCCGGTTGAGGCGATGAGGGTCAAGGCGGCCGTCACGGTCAGAAAAAACCTTACCAGGATGGAACAAAAGGACACCCACCCGCCGGAAACGTGAAATGATCCGATCTGCAGAAGCACTTCCCGGTCGAGCATTGGGTTGAATATTCCGATCAAAACGGCGAAAGGCGAGACCAGGATGACTTTTTTGAAGAGGTATCCAGCGGGCAAACCCCCCAGCGAAATCTGGGCAATGGGAAATATGAAAAAAGGGATAAGGGCCGAAATGGCGTATTTGTCAAACGAAACCACCGCCACGATGAAGGCCAGGGTCGCCGTCAGCTTGGCTCTCGGATCCAATCGATGCATGGGGCTGTTGCCCGCGGCGATGGCATCCATATGACCGATATCGAATAATCGGCCGCCGATGCCGGTCATGTCGTAATCCCTCCCGGACTCCTGCGGTTATCGGATTTTCCCATGACATTTCATAACGGTTTGCGGCAGGCTTTGCAAATATTTAATCCGACCTTTATTTTTCACTGCGCTTTCCGCGCCTGAGCATAAATCCGATCAACAGTGCCAATACGAGGGTCAAGGCACCACCGATCAGGCCGGAAACCGATGTTCCCACTTCCACCGACGGCCACCGGGAAGGTGATCCTTCCTCTCCGGAAGTTTCGCTTTCCGGTGCTTTAAAGCCATAATCCGGTAAAAAAGCGGTTTTCTCCTGGACCTCGGCAAGGGATTCATGTGCTCCCTTTTCCGGGGATTTCAGCTCTTCCTTTCCCGATGTTTTAAACATGGCCCATTCCAGACCATCCGGATGCCGGGAAGCGAACCAGCTCAACCCACCCCCTAAAACAACCGTGGCCACTAAAAACCCGATAAGCACCCTGCGAAGGGAAAACTCGCCCTTGGGAACCGGGGAAATGGGGGCATTTAAAATTTCGGGCCTGGCCTTCCAGACAAAAATGACCACTGAAGCGGTGGCAAGGCCTTCCACAATACCGATAGCCAGATGAATCGGCTGCATCAACAGCAGGAATGTTCCGAACGGCAATTCCGAGATTCCGGAAAATACGGTTTCCATAACAACGAAGAAAGCGCCGGCCTGCAACCCGACAACAGCGGAAAAAAGGGCACCGGCAAAAATTTTCCCCTGGGAAGGATCGTTTCCGGCGATTTTTTTATAGATCAACGGGCAGGCGATAAAACAGGGGAAAAAACCCAGATTGAAGATATTGCACCCTAACGCCAGAAGGCCGCCGTCGGCAAAGAAAAGGGCCTGAACGGTCAAAACCGATGCCATGACGAGAAAGGCCGCATGCGGTCCCAGCAGGATCGCCAGGATCATCCCTCCTCCCAGATGCCCGCTGGAACCTGTGGCCGGTATGGTGAAATTGATCATCTGGGCTGCAAAAATAAAAGCCCCCAAAACCCCCATGAGGGGGACCTTTCGATCGTCCAGCTCATCCGTGACTTTTTTGGAACTGTAGCCGATCAGTCCGGCGGAAGCTGCCCACAAGGCCGCGCCAACGGCAGGTGAAACCAACGCATCAGCCATGTGCATGGCGCCCTCTCCCTTCCATTATTTCCAGGTTCACAAAAAAAAACCACGAAATTCCCATATCTTCCTGATATGTTTACCTTCGTGGCATTATCTGGTTTTTTTGTTGTAGAGGAATATCCGGATTCGGGCTTCAACCCGATATTGATGATGATTCTTATATGATTCGGATGGAGATTGTCAATGAAATATTTTTCTGTTTTTTCAAGGAAAAGACGCGGTCAACCATCTTGACTAAAAAACAAAAACCCCTTATGAAGTGGGACTAAATCAGCTCAAGGAGAAGAACTACACCTTATGAAGGAAACCATCAAAAGGCTTGTCATCAAAGCAGCCCATGCGGCTTATGAAAACGGGGAACTGAACTCCCCCGATCTGCCGGAAGTGGAAATCGAAGCGCCGAAATTCGGGAACCAGGGGGATTTCTCCACGAATTTTGCCATGGTTTCCGCTTCGATTCAAAAAATGGCGCCGAAAAAAATCGCCGAAACCATTATTCCATATCTGACCAAAAACGCGGACCTGTTTGATAAGGTAGAAGCAGCCGGCCCCGGTTTTGTCAATTTTTTCGTTAAACCATCGGCATGGCCTCCGATGCTGAAAGACGTTCATGAAAAAGGCGACCGGTTCGGAGCCCCGGACCTGGGTAAGGGCGAAAAAATTCAGGTGGAATTCGTCAGCGCCAACCCCACCGGGCCCCTGCATGTGGGACATGGCCGGGGGGCTGCCGTGGGAGACGCCCTGGCCCGAATTCTGTCCTTTTCCGGATACGATGTTCAAAGAGAATATTACATCAATGATTCGGGAAGGCAGATCAATACCCTGGGCCGATCCGTTTTTATCCGGTACGAAGAGCTGTACGGCATCGATGTCACGTTTCCCGATGATTGTTATCAGGGGGGCTACATATTGGACATCGCCCGTGAAATTCAGGCCTCGCGGGGTAATGACCTCCTTGAATTCGAAGAACATCGCGCTGTTTCCGAATGTGCCCGGTTTGCCGCCAAAATAATTCTGGATGACATCCGCCTGGATCTGAAGACCTTCGGCCTTGTGTATGACAACTGGTACAGCGAACAGACCCTCTATGACGCCGGTAAAGTTGACGGGGTCATCACCGAGGGAAGGGAAACCGGGCTCGTCTATGAAAAGGACGGGGCACTTTGGTTCAAGACCACCCGATTCGGAGATGAAAAAGACCGGGTCGTGGTCCGAAGCAACGGCGACACTACCTATTTCGCGTCCGACATTGCCTATCACAGGGAAAAATATGACCGGGGTTTTTCCAGGGTCATCGATGTGTGGGGAGCCGACCACCACGGCTATATCCCCCGGATCCGGGCTGCCATAGAAGCCTCGGGGCGTGGAAAGGAACAGTTTGACGTCATCCTCATCCAGCTCGTTAACCTTCTGCGGGACGGCGAGCCGGTGGCCATGTCCACACGGGCCGGTGAATTTGTCGCCCTGAAGGATGTGATCAATGAAGTGGGCAGCGAGGCCGCCCGGTTCATTTTTCTCACCCGGCACCATGAAAGTCCTCTGGACTTTGATCTGGCCCTCGCCAAGAAAAAGACCAACGACAACCCGGTTTACTATGTACAGTATGTTCACGCCAGAATCGCAAGCATTATCCGAAACAGCATGGAACGCGGCATCGAAACCGTCCCCTACAGCGAAGAAACCATGGCCGGACTCGTCGCCCCTGAAGAAATTTCCCTGATCAAAACCATGGCGGAATATCGGGAAACGGTGAGAACCGCCGCGGAGCTGATGGAACCCCATCGTATCACCTATTATCTGATAACGCTTGCATCGGCGTTTCACGCCTATTACAATAAACACCGGGTGTTGTGTGAAGACCCTGTTTTGACCCTCGCGCGGCTGTATCTGGTAATGGCCGTAAAAAAAGTCATTCACAACGGCCTCTCCCTGTTGGGGGTTTCATCCCCGGAAAAAATGTAATACTTACGTCATGACGGAAAACGCTCCCAAAAAAAAGCCCCCGGAGGCCAAACCGAAAAAACCTCCTGAAAACACCCGCAAAGGCTCGGGTTTCTGGATCGGCCTGATTTGTTTTTCATCGATATGGATGTTCGGCATGGGGATTCTGGTGGGAAGGGGGATGGCTCCGGTACAATTCGACATCACCAAGCTGGAAAAAGAGCTGGCTTCATTAAAAGAAGCTGTTCTTAAAAAGGAAAACGCCAGGACCGAGGAACTCGCCGGCATCAGGGGCGATGCGCCCGGCCTTGAATTTTATGAGGATTTAAAAAAACCAAAGGGGATTGATAAAACAATTCCCCGGTTTGCGAAACAAGGACCCCGGTTTGCGAACGAGCTGGAACCGTTATCTCCCGCTACAGACGTGGCTGTCTTACAGGACGATGAAAAAGACATTCTGGCCGGGAAAAGAAGCCTGTCCATGAATACCAAAAAAGCCCGTACTGCCGATGTGGAAGAACATCATCGTCCGGATATCCCGGAGCCGGAACCGAAACCGGAACCGAAACCGGAAATGGTTTCGGTCGAAAAGAATCCCGTTGAATCCCCTGCCCCCGAACCCGAAAAAAGCCGGAAATCCTGGAACATTCAGGTGTCCAGCTTAAAAGACCCGGCGGCGGCGGATAAAATCGTCGCGGCCCTGAAACAAAAAGGCTATCCTGCCTACAGCATGTCGGCGAATGTCGCCGGAAAAGGCGTCTGGTACAGGGTCCGGGTAGGCCCTTTCAGCAGCAGGGCGCCCGCTGACGCGGAACTGACCCGGCTTAAAAAAGACAATTTCAATGCCATCCTGGTTTCCTTTTGAAATGAAACCCGGAGAGACCCAATAAGGACGTGATGGATGAAGATCACCAGAGAAGAGGTTATCCACGTGGCCAGGCTCGCACGCCTGGAATTGGATGAAACCGATATCGAAACGTTTTCGCACCAGATCGGGACCATACTCGAATATTTCGACACGCTGAATCAGGTGGACACCCAAGGCGTCAAACCCACTTCCCATGCCATTTTTCTGACCAACGCTTTCCGGGAAGATGAGATCAAGCCACATCTGGACCGGGAAAAAGCCATGGCCAATGCACCTGAAAAGGAAAACGGTTATTTCCTGGTTCCCAGGGTCATTGGTTGACACGGGCTTAACTTGAGGAGTTTTTATCAATGAATCTGTATGAGCTTACCATCGGGGAAGCGCATGGACTCCTTTCCCGAAAGGAAATCTCCGCTGTCGAACTGACCCGGGCCGTTCTGGCGAGGATAACGGAAAAGGATGAAAAAATAGGTGCTTATATTACGGTGACCGAGGCATCGGCACTGAAACAGGCAGCTCTGGCCGATGAAAGGATCGCCGGGGGAGATATGACGCCGCTTACCGGCATCCCCCTGGCCATCAAGGATCTGATCTGCACAAAGGATATAAAAACCACCTGCGCATCAGCCATTCTTGAAAATTTTATTCCTCCCTATGATGCCGCGGTCATGGAAAAATTAAACCGGGCCGGGGCAGTGCTGTTGGGAAAGGCCAATATGGACGAATTCGCCATGGGGTCTTCAACGGAAAATTCCGGTTTTAAAATCACCCGTAATCCCTGGGATCCGGGAAGGGTGCCCGGCGGCTCCAGCGGCGGTTCGGCCGCAGCCGTTGCCGCGGATCTGTGCCTGGGTTCTCTGGGATCGGATACCGGCGGCTCCATTCGCCAGCCGGCCTCCCACTGCGGTGTCGTGGGGATGAAACCCACTTACGGCAGGGTTTCCCGATTCGGGCTGGTGGCCTTTGCATCTTCCCTGGACCAGATCGGTCCCTTAACCAAGACCGTTTCGGATTGCGCTTTGATGATGAACGCCATCTCCGGGTATGACAACCGCGATTCCACCAGTGTTCCGAGGGAAGTTCCGGATTATACCCAAAGCCTCACCCAAGGGCTGAAAGAAGTTACCATCGGCATCCCCAGACAGTATTTTGAAACCGACGGGCTGGACCCTTCGGTTTTCCTGGCCGTGCAGAAAGCCGTCAAAACCCTGCAGGACCGTGGTGCGACGCTGGTGGATGTTTCCCTTCCCCATACCTCATACGCGGTCGCTGTTTATTACATCGTGGCGCCGGCGGAAGCGAGTTCCAACCTGGCTCGGTATGACGGCGTCAAGTACGGCGCAAGAGATAAAACCCAGTCTTCACTTCTGGGGATGTATCGGCAAACCCGTTCCAAAGGATTCGGAAAGGAGGTCCAGCGGCGGATCATTTTAGGCACCTATGCCCTTTCCTCGGGTTATTACGAGGCGTATTACAACAAGGCATCCCAGGTCCGCACGCTGATCATGGAAGATTTCAATACGGCGTTTAAAACCTGCGATGTGCTCCTGAGTCCGGTAACGCCTTCACCGGCCTTTAAATTCGGGGAAAAGCGGGAAGACCCGCTTGCCCTGTATCTATCCGATATTTATACAATATCTGCCAATCTCGCCGGAATTCCGGGTATGTCGGTTCCCTGTGGATTTTCCCAAGAGGGGCTTCCCGTCGGCCTTCAGATTCTTGGGCCTCATTTTAACGAAACCATGCTGCTCAAGGTGGCTTACAACTTTGAACAGGCAACGGATTTTCACAAAGCCAAACCGGTTTTTTAACAGGAGACTCTTTAATGACAAGTATCATGCCCGAAGGGGAAGCGTTAAGAAAAGCCGTTAAATGGATTTCTGAAAAACGGAAGGAAAATCCGGGAATTGATATCTGCCGAATTGTCAGTGAGGCAGGAATGCGATTTGATCTTTCCCCAAAAGACGAGGACTTTCTATTTCGGTTCTGCAAAGAGGAAAACTGTCAGGAAACTCCATAAATGGCCGCCGTTAGAATCCTGCCGGAAACCCTTTCCAACAAAATTGCCGCCGGGGAGGTGGTGGAGCGCCCCGCTTCGGCGGTTAAGGAACTGGTGGAAAACGCCATTGATGCGCGAAGTTCCCAAATCCATGTGGATGTTGAAAACGGGGGAAGATCCCTGATCCGTGTTTCGGACAACGGCATTGGAATGGCCCCCGACGATGCCCTTTTATCCATCGAGCGGTATGCCACCAGCAAAATCCGTTTTGATGAAGACCTGTTTGCCATCAGGACACTGGGGTTTCGAGGAGAAGCCCTGCCCAGCATTGCCGCGGTATCCCGCTTTTCCCTGATCACCCGGGAAGAAGACAGCGATTCGGGGACCGAAATTGACATGGAGGGCGGAAAAATCCTGCGGGTTTCGGAAACAGGGGCACCCTCCGGCACCATGATCACTGTTCAAAATCTCTTCTTCAACACCCCGGCCCGGCGCAAATTCTTAAAATCCGTGAACACGGAAATGGGGCATATCGCCGATATCATCTCCAGCATGGCCCTGGCCCATCCCGGTATTCGGTTCAGGCTCACCCACAATGGAAAATTGGTTCATCATTTCGCCTCTTCATCAGACCCCCTTTTCCGGGCTACGGACGTTCTGGGAAAGGAGCTGATAAAGGACCTTTACCCGGTGACGGCAAATGAAGGCGGCATCGCCGTTTCCGGATGGGCCGCGTCTGACCGGCACTCCCGGAGCACCGCCCGGGGAATTTATAATTTCGTAAACAAGCGGTATGTCAAAGACAAGATCATTCTTCATGCCCTTTTTGCGGGATATGAAGGCCGTCTGATGAAAGGTCAGTTCCCCTTGGCCGCAATCTTTGTCGAGCTTGACCCGGACCGGGTGGATGTCAATGTCCACCCCACCAAGCATGAAGTCCGATTCATGGACCAGAAACAGGTCCATGAAACAGTAGCAAGGGCGATTTCAAGGGCACTGGGAAAATCCTTTTCCGCGTCACCCCCACGGTTTTCGACATTTTCACCCAACTTGGAAAATCCTTCGAATAAAAGCCGGACCCCTGCCCCGGGTTTCATCAATACAAAATTTCCCGTCAACAACACCCCCCAGACCCCGGGGGCGTTTCATGAACCGGTTTCCCGGTATCAGGAGATCGGAAATCGAAATCTTAACGGGAAACTTTTCAAGGAACAAACGAAACTCTGGGAGAAACACTTTTTTGGGGACCTTGTCGTCATCGGTCAGGCCCATAACAGTTATATTGTCTGCCAGTCGGAGGATGGCGTCATTCTCATCGACCAGCACGCGGCACATGAACGGGTAGTGTATGAAGAAATAAAAACCAGGGCTGGTGACGGCGACATGCAACGGCAAAACCTCCTGATTCCCGAAACCTTCGATCTGAGTGTTCGAGAGGCCGGCGTTCTGAACAACCTGATTGAAGACCTGGATAAGACCGGTATGGAAATCGAACCCTTCGGCGGCAGCACGTTTGCCGTAAAAGCCGTTCCCGCGGTACTGTCCGACCGGGACATCAAACCCATGATCCGGGAAATCATCGATAAAATGATCGACATCGGATTTAAACCCGGATTGACGCATGCCATGGACGCCTGCCATATCATCATGGCCTGCCACAGCGCCATCCGGGCCAACCAGACCCTCTCCGAAAAGCAGATGACGATTCTGCTGAACCAGCTCGACGCATGCGAAAACCCGGGCAACTGCCCCCATGGTCGTCCGACATGGGTCCGGTGGACGATGAAAGATCTGGAGAAACTATTCCGTCGGATTGTTTGAGCCCCGACAGATCTATCCCGCACTTTCGCACCCGTAAAGGCAATGCCCTGAAAACCGGGAATGCCGATATTACCGTTTCTTGACAATTTGCCCTTCAAAGCATAGTTTTCAGATCGTTAATACCAGAATCATCTTTTACGGAAACCTTTATTTTGAAAAAAGACACTGTTACCGATAAAAAGGGCGGCGCCCCACCAACAGGCGTCACCGAAATCATCCTTGAAAGCATATCCGACGGCGTCTTCACGGTGGATCATCACTGGCGGATCATGTCCTTCAACCGTGCGGCCGAGGAGATCACGGGGATTTCCCGGAGCGAGGCTATCGGCAGGCACTGCTGGGAGGTTTTCCGCTCCAATATGTGCGAAGGAGACTGCGCCCTGAAACGCACCATGAAAGAAGGCAAATCCCTGGTCAGCACCTCCACCTATATCATCAGCAGCAACCGGACCCGGATTCCCATAACCGTATCCACCGCGCTTTTGAAAAATGAAAAGGGAGAAGTTCTGGGAGGGGTGGAGACCTTCCGGGATCACAGTCTGGTGGAGCAATTGCGCAAGGAACTCGATTCCCGCTTCCAGATGGAGGATATTGTCAGCCGAAGCGAATCCATGCAGCAGATATTCCAGATCCTTCCAGCGGTAGCCGAAAGCGACAGCACCGTTCTTCTGGAAGGGGAAACCGGAACGGGAAAGGAGCTTCTCGCCAGGGCCATCCACAACCAGAGCCGGCGTAAAAACAAGCCCTTTGTGGCCATCAACTGCAGTGCGCTGCCGGACACCCTGCTGGAATCGGAACTCTTCGGTTATAAGGCAGGCGCTTTTACCAATGCGGTCAAGGACAAGCCAGGGTATTTCGATTTTGCCGAAGGCGGAACCATTCTTCTGGATGAAATCGGCGAAACAAGCCCGGCGTTTCAGGCCAGGCTCCTTCGCGTACTCGAAGAGCAGGAATTTCAACCCCTTGGGGCCATTCGAAAAGTAAAGTCCAATGTCCGGGTCATCGCCTCCACCAATCGAAAACTATTCGAAATGGTGGAAAAAGGAGAGTTCCGGCAGGACCTGTATTATCGCATCAACGTCGTTTGCCTGAAGCTGCCCCCTTTACGTGAACGTAAAAAGGATATTTCCCTTCTCATCGATCATTTTATTCATAAGATGAATCAGGCCCGGGGTAAAAACATCGCAGGCGCGAATCACGACGTCATAGAAATCCTCATGGCGCATGATTACCCCGGGAATATAAGGGAACTGGAAAACGTTATCGAACACGCGTTTATACTGTGTACAAGCGGCGATATCGGCGTACAGCATCTACCCTCATACCTCGTCCCGGTAGCGTTTTCTCCGGGGCAAGCTCCGGACTCTCTGTCCAGCGCACTGAAATCCACAGAAGCCCAGGCCATTGTCAGCGCCCTGAAACGGAATGGTTTCAACCGGAATAAGGCGGCCCGTGAATTGGCCATGCACAAAAGCACCTTGTTCAGAAAGATCAAAAAGCTTGGCATCAC
>DIKO01000045.1 GCA_002423615.1 Desulfobacteraceae bacterium UBA5616 | reverse complement strand
AGGAGTTCAAATGTAAGGCACTAAATTACCGGCATTTCAAACCGGCATTGGTAAAATCAGGTATTGGTAAAATCAGGTATCACGATTTGAGACACACGACAGCGAGCCTTTTGATTGAGCAGGGGGAAAACATCAAATACATCCAAAAACAGTTGGGACATTCAAGCCCGACGGTGACTTTAAATGTTTATGCCCACCTGATGAAAGACAGCAATCAGGAGTCGGCTTGTCGACTTGAAAATACCATTTTTGAGTCTACCGGTCACAAAATGGTCACAAAGGTTTGAAAAATGAAAACAACAGCTTTCGAAAGTCCATATCAGTTAAAGAATTATGGAAGCGCTCCTTTGCAAAACCCCATAAAAAAAGGTTTGCAGTCCAAATTTCCTGCAAACCCTTGATTTTTATGGTAGGCACGATTGGGCTTGAACCAACGACCTCTACCGTGTCAGGGTAGCGCTCTCCCAACTGAGCTACGTGCCTTTAAGGTGCAAAACGATTAACATTGATTCCCCCTGGTGTCAAGAAAAATGGGGCTGAAAGACATGTTGACCGCCGTGCTCCAAAGAATCAATTCGGGACCAGTTTGATTTTTACCTGTCCTGCCGTAATCTCATAAATATTGATCCCGAAGGTCCCGAAATTTTTGACCATCAGCGCTTCGGCCATTTTTTCGGCGGTCCCGGCGTAATCCACCAGGATACCGGCGGAATCAGCCTGCATTTCGTTGACGAAGATGCCGTTGACCCCGGTTGTTTCCGTCAAGGCCTGCCGGAACTGCACAAACATCGGCAAATCGCCGGTTCCTTCAACGATGAGAGTGAGTTCTTCCGAAGGCCCTTTTGCCGATTGCGATTGGGTCAGCTGGTCGGAAAGCGCTTTCCCGGCCATGGCGCCGGCCCGGCTCAATGCTTCCGTAGCGCCTTTTGCTTCATCGGAATCCAGAACCATTGTCTCCTGCCGGGTTTGTGCGATGATTTCACCGGATTCCGAAGAAAGAGCTCGAAGGGAGATGATCCCCTTGAAGGTTTTCTTGTCCGCACCCATGACATTGGGAGCGGCTTCGACCCAGGCGCTTCCCACCACAAAAACCTGGGCAATGGAACCGCGTCCGATCCGGACGGCTTCCGAATCCGCCAGGTTGGCCGGGAAGGAGGCCCCCAGGGACAGGTTTTCATGGCTGACAACGGGAATGGAAGCATCCGACATGATTTTGGCCATGGCAGCTTCCGAATGACCGGTAAAAAGAGTGGTTTCCGGGTTTTCCCACCAGAACCTGGGGGTTAAGTCCATGGTTGATTTTTCCGAAACCAGAAAGAGGATTTTCGGCGGGTTTTTGGCGGCCCTGATAAACCCGGAGGCTTTCAATTGTTTTTTCAGATCACTCATGGAAACGGTCACCTGGACCACCGCACGATAAATATTGTCGGCCGAGGTTTCTGCCGGAGTTTTGTAATCCAGGACGTATCGTTTCGGGTCCGCCAACAGGGTCCGGCTTAGTTCCGGGAAATATTTCACGATGCCGTTTTCCGGCAACAATTCTCCGGCTGCCTGGCTGACGGCTGAAGCAAGCGCGTTGGCAACGGCCAGATCCCTTGCCTGGGAAGGGCCCGCGGAGCCCACTGAAGCGGTTCCGATCACCTGAAACACCCTGGAATCTGACGGGACAGGCTCTTCCGAAAATACGATGGACCACGGTATCAACAGGAACCAGCAGGTAACGGCTGTCAACATAACCTTGTTTTTCATGGCAAGCACCTTGTGTGGCGAACCTCATCCACGCGTTTCAATGGTTTAGGCATTTCGGGCCAGAGCATAATCGGCAAATCCCATGAGGATATCCCGGGTTCGGGAATCGGGGAAAACGGAGAGGGAAGCTTTAGCCGTTTGAACGTAGGCCAGGGCCTTTTCACGGGTATAGGTCAGCCCGCCGTATTGTTTCATGAGATCGACCAGAAGTTTAAACTCGTCGATTGAAAAATCGCCGTTCCGGATGATGGCCCGTATCCGGACCCGATCCTTTTCCGTTGCCTTGTTTAAGGTATGAATCACCGGCAGAGTGACCTTCCCCTCTCTTAAATCCGCGCCTGCCTTTTTTCCCAGGGTGGAGAGATCCTCCTGAAGATAGTCCAGCAGGTCGTCGGCCATCTGAAATGCGATCCCCAGGTTGAACCCGTAATTAGTAAGGGCGGATTTATGGTCTTCTTCGGCATCGGCCACGCTCGCGCCGATGCGGCAGGCGCCCTGAAAGAGAACCGCGGTTTTTCGCCGAATGACTTCCAGGTATTCTTCCTCGGTGAGATGGGTGTTTCCTTTTTTGGTCAGCTGGAAGATTTCCCCCTGGGACATTTCCTCCGTGACGCCGGCCAGGACCTTGATGGCCTCGATATTCCGGGTGTCGGCGGCAATGGAACTGGCCCGGGCAAAGAGGAAATCCCCCACCAGGACCGCCGTGGAATTGTCCCACAGGGAGTTGGCCACAGGCTTTCCCCTGCGGATGCTGGCCCCGTCCACCAGATCGTCGTGCAAAAGGGTGGCCGTGTGGAGATATTCAAATGCCGTTGCGAGGTCCAGGGCGACCCTGCCGTTCAACCCGCAAATTCGCGCGGACAGAATCAGCAGCAACGGCCGGAGGCGTTTGCCGCCGCTGAAAAGAAGATGACTGGCGACCTTGGACACCAGGTCGAAATTGGTGATCAGATGGAATTCCAGAGAAGATTCGATTTTTTGAAGATCATCCCGGACCATATCCAGAAGTCTTTGTTTAAGATCGCTCATAGGGGCTCTCCTACCAGATCGTACTCCAGGGCGTCAACTATTGCCACATTCATAAAATCTCCAAGGGGTGCCTGTCTGCAGTTGATATAGGTAATCCCATCCACTTCCGGGGCTTGAAAGTCCGCCCGCCCGATATAAACATCCGGTTCCGGGTGCTCTTCAACCAGGACTTTCACCGTCCTTCCCACATAATCGCCGTGGATGGCCGTAGAAATGTCCCGCTGGCGTTCCATCAGCCTGTCGTACCGTTTTTTGGCGATGGCGGCCGGCACGTGATGCTTCAGCCTGTGGGATACCAGGTCGTCTGAATCCGAATAGATAAACGCGCCCAGATGGTTGAAGCGAACCCTTTCCACAAGGCGCATCAACGTTTCGAAGTCTTTTTCCGATTCACCGGGAAACCCCACGATAACCGTGGATCTGAGCACGGCATCGGGAATATGGGTCCTGACTTGATCAATCCGCCGGTAAATATCCTCCAGCGTATAGTTCCTGCCCATCCGTTTCAGGACCGGATCGGCGGCATGCTGAACGGGAATATCGAAATAGGAACATATCGTTTCATTCGCCGCAATGGTTTTGATCAGTTTTTCATCCACGCTTTCCGGATGGCCGTAAAGCAGACGGATCCAGACCCCGCCGGACAACCGGGCGACGGCGTTCAAAAGCGTCGAGATGTCCGTTGCAGGGCTTAAATCCCTTCCGTAGAAGGAGGTTTCCTGGGCTACCAGGACAAGCTCCTTAACGCCTTTCTCGATAAGCATCGCGGCTTCGGAGACAATGTCCCCGATGGGACGGCTCCTCTGTTTTCCCCTTAGCCTGGGGATGATGCAGTAGGTGCAGTGTTTATCACAGCCTTCGGCGATCTTGAGGTAGGCGGAAGCGGGGGCTGTTTTCCCCCGGAACCGGTTTTCGCAGCCCGTCAGGATCAAGCGGTTCGGGTCCGGTAAAAAGCATCCCCTTAACGGATCCCGGTCGTTCATTGCCCGGATCACCTGGTCAAGGGCCCCGGTCCCCAGGAAGAGATCCACTTCGGGAAGTTCGGCTTCAAGTTTCTCCCGGTAACGTTCCGGCAGACATCCCGCCACCACCAGAAAACGGCACTTGCCGGATGTTTTGTATCGGGCCAGATGAAAAATGACGTCAAGGGATTCATTGACGGCGTCTTCGATAAAGCTGCACGTGTTGATGATGATGATATCGGCATCTGCCGGGTCATCCGTGATGATTCCCCCGGCACCCGATAGGTTCCCCATCATGATTTCGCTGTCCACCAGGTTCCTGGCGCATCCCAGGGGCTCAAAATATATGTTGGGGCCGTGTTCCGCTGTCATCTGGGGAAATTCTCGGAATAATATTCCGATAAAGAGCCGTCCTTGTTCCGGACAATGATCAGGCACTCGGCATTCTCAAGCCGGTTTGTCAGTTTGATGCCGTCCACGGGCCCCATCACCATCAGGCCCGTGGCCAGCCCGTCGGCGAAAACACAGGTATCGGATAATACCGAAACGCTCACCACGTCGTGCTTGACCGGATATCCGTTTCGGGGATCGATGACGTGGGAATACCTCACCCCGTTTTCTTCAAAAAAGTTCCGATAATCTCCGCTGGTGGCCATGGCTTTATTTTTCAGCGGCAAGGACCGGTATACAAGGTCGAAGGGCGCCTCCGGCTGCGGGGTGTTGATGCCCACCCGCCACTCTTTTCCGTCTTTTCTCAGGCCGGATGCAAAAACTTCCCCTCCGATTTCAACGATAAAGTCCATAAAGCCATGGGCCTTGACAACCCCGGCGATCTGGTCGACCCCGTATCCTTTGGCAATAGACGCCAGATCCACGGTGACCTGGGGGATTTTTTTGCTGAGATACCTTTCCTGTGAGATGTCGATGTAATGAAATCCCACGAGGCTTAACGCAGCGGCGATTTCCTGCGGGTCGGGTATCCTGTTTTTCGATCCGGCATTCCCGAATCCCCATAAATCCACCAGTGGTTTGACCGTTCCGTCCCATGCGCCTCCGGTCAGGCGATGGAGTTTTCCCCCCATGGTCATGACGAGGAAAAAATCCCGGGAGACGCCATGCCGTGAATCAGTACGGGAATCACTATTAAAACGGCTGATTTCACTGGTTTTGATGTAGGTGGACATACTTTGATTGATTTCGTTGAGGCGTTTGTCAATCTCCTCTTTCACATCGTTCATGTTCGTCATATACGGCGCGACGACCTTGACGTGATAGGTCGTCCCCATGGTGCCGCCCTGAATCAGAAATTCGGTTTTCTGGCGAAACGCCGCAAAGGCAATGATGCCGATGACGGCCAGTGAGAGTAATATATATTTTTTCAAAACGAATCCGGAACAGGGTTAGATGTCGACGTTATCATCAATGACTTCGTCGTCGTCGACCTTTAAAGTAGAGTTGATTTCTTTGATGCCCATGTTTTCATCGTAGACATCGACATCCACATCCACCGTCTCATCGAGCAGGTCGTCCAACTGTTCCCCATCATCATCCATATCCTCGATAACATCCATTTCCACTTCCTTCCCGGACAGATTTTCCGAGTCGTTGATTTCGATTTCAACGGTCTCGTCGCTTCCGGAATGAAGAAGGTTTTCAATGCTCTCGATGATCTGACCGGCAGCCCCGATGGGCGGGAAAAAGTTCCGGTTCCGGATGAGGGTCAGGAGTTTTGATTTCCCCTTTTGGCCAGCGGCCTGGATTTCCTTGATGTCATAAATCTGTTCGCATAAAACAGAGAAAAGGTCTTTATCGATTTCAGCATATTCCTTGATGACGATGCCTTTTCCGTCCTCACTCCTTGCGATCATATATTTTTGTTTCATTCATGAATCCCTTTCATAAATAATTTTCTGTTTTTAAAAGTAATTTTTGGCAAAACCATAAAAATTCACCAATGTCAACAGGCAAAAAGCGTTTCATAAAAAACAGCATGCCGCATGCTCAGCCGTTCCCCTCTTTCCCTGTCGCCGGCTTAAAATATTGACCGGTCAAGGGTGAATTTGGTAATGTAATGAAAAATTTGAAGCCGCACCATACAGAATAAAAAATTAAAATGCAATTTTTTCGGTCGGCAGCCGGGAGATAAGGCATTTGATACATCCCCGTATTTACGGGACCACCCATAACACTAGAACAGGAGATTGAAATGGACAACCAGGAATTGGTCATCATGTTGAACAGGGACCTTGCCGACGAGCATGCCGCCATCGTTCGATATCTGGTACACGGTTACCTTGAAGGTGAGGATTGTCCTCTGGGAGCGGGATTGCTCAGCCGGGCCAGGGAAGAAATGTGGCACATGCACTGGCTGGGGATGATTATCGGCCGATTGGGCGGGGAACCGGAGATGAAACCCGCGCCTTATCCTTTTGATCCCACCAACCGCGCTTCCATTTTTAAGTCCTATGTAGACTATGAAGAAAACCTCATTCCTCACTACAATGCCGAGGCTGAAACCATGAACGACCCCCATATCAAGCGGGTGCTGATGCGGGAGGCCTGGGAATCGGACATGCACGCCAAAAAATTCCGGAAAACCCTGAACAAGCTCACGCCTGAAGAGGCTGGAGGGCTTCCCGGTGGAGAAAACGAACTGCCCGTGGCTTTTGTCGACCGGATACAGGGTGTTGTTGAAGCCAAATACAACCAGATGCTCCAGAGCCTTCGGGATGCCTGGGTTTTTCAGAACGAGAACCTTCTGGGGTGGAAGATAATGGATTTTTCCATGACCAAAATGAAACAGCTGGCCCATGTGGCCGAACCCGTTGCCGAAAACGGCATTCCGCCGAAATTCAAAACGAAACCCATGCTGCTGTCCACCGCCATCGGAGCGGCCCTGAAAAATGCCTTTGAAGGCCTGGAAAAAACCCGCGCCCTTCATGCCGGACTTTTATCCGATGAGGAAACCCGGAAACATCTTGGCATGCAGATCAACCTCGACCTTTCCATCAGGCAGGAATCCTATGAGGCGGATGAAATCAGGGATTGGATAAAAAAATGACAAAGCCGAAAAAGAGCATCACCATCCCCATTGACGGATCGAAAAATGCGCTGAAAGCCATTGATTACCTGGCCCTGATGCTGGGGCCGGAGCATGATGTTAAAATTCATCTTTGTTATATTCTGCCGTCCTTACCCTTGATTTTCGACGATGAAAAGCACATGACCCGCGAAGAACGGACCCGAAAACGGTCCATCGAAAAGAAAAATGTCGAAACGGCCGAAAGGATTATGGCTGAAGCCAGATCCATCCTTATGGATAAGGGCTTTTCCGGGGAACATGTGGAAACCCTGTACCAGGAAAAAAACATGAGCATTACCAGGGATGTCTGTTTCTTAGCGAACAGGGGAAGATCCGATGTGATTTTATTGACCCGGCATGGAAAAACCGAGGTGAAAAATTTATTCATGGGCGAGGTCTGCAGGAAATTCGTGGAATACTGCCAGGAAGTTCCCCTCTGGATTGTGGGAGGAACCGTTCATTCCAAAAAGGTTCTGGTCGCCGTGGATGCATCTGAAAATTCCCGGAGGGCCGTTGATCATGCTTCTTTCATGCTGTCCGGAACGGATTGTCCCATCACCGTTTTTCATACGCAAAGGCATGTGACCCGGTATGTCCCCATGGAGATGCTGACGGCTGAACCGACCCTGGAAAAAGAATGGCGGGAGAAATCCGGTGGAGAAATCGCCTCGTGCATGGAAAAATACAAGACCATGCTGCTTGAGGGGGGCATCGAAGACCACCGGATTTCCATCAAAGTGGCCGACGGGACGCGGTCGGCGGCCAATGATATCCTCGCCGAGGCCAAAGCCGGCGATTACGGAACCATCGTTATGGGCCGAAGGGGGATTTCCAGGTTTAAAGAGCTGTATATGGGAAGCGTAACCAGCAAGGTCCTTCAGCAGGGGCATGGTGTTGCCCTGTGGGTCATACAATAGGTCGTTACCGGAGGAATATCATCTCCCCGCAGGTGTCCTGTACGGCCACATTCAGGCTTGCACGGCATCCATCGAGGGCCGCGCCCACATGGGAGAGGGCCTTTTCAGGGGTGTTGTTGATTTCACTTAAATGCCCCAGTATGACGTGCTTCAGGTCAGGATGCTTCAGTTCATTGACCAGAATCCGGGAATCTTCGTTTGAAAGATGGCCGGTCCGGCTTTTGATCCGCTGCTTGAGAGGCCAGGGATAAGGGCCTTGTTCAAGCATGGCCGAATCATGGTTGGCTTCCAGAATCAATAGCTCACAGTTTTTCAGATGCTGTTTTACCATCCCCGTGGCAACTCCGAGATCCGTCGCCAGGCCGATTTTGACATTTTTGGCCGTAACGGTAAACCCCGCCGGATCGGTAGCATCATGGGAAAGGGCAAAGGGGTGGAAAACCAATTGGTTGATGGCGAAGGACCGGCCGCAGGCAAAGGTTTTATTGATCTTAAGGGTTTTGACAATGGGAAGGGCGGCCTTGTGGGTCTGAGAATTGATATAGACGGGAAGATCGTACCGGCGGGACAGAATTCCCACCCCTCGGACATGATCGATGTGTTCATGGGACACGATGATCCCTGAAAGTTCCGAAGGGTTGATTCCCCTGCCGGACATGCGGCGTTCGAGTTCGATCCCGGAAAGGCCCGCGTCGATCAGAATGGAAGTGGTTCCGTCGGAGATGTAGGTCGCGTTCCCTTTACTGCCGCTGGCCAGGGTGCAGACGGCAAGGGCGTATTCTCCGGCTTCTTTGGTCATTCATATTCCCGTATGGCCGAACCCGCCCTGGTTCCGTCGGGTTTCGTCCAGTTTTTCAACCACCCGGATTTCGGGCTGAACCACCCGGCTGATAATCATCTGCGCGATCCTGTCCCCCCTGGAAACGGCATAGGGAGCTTTCCCGAGATTGATCAATCCGATTTTGACTTCTCCCCGGTAGTCCGCATCAATGGTGCCGGGAGAATTAATGATGGTGACGCCGTGATTGACGGCCAGGCCGCTTCTGGGGCGGATTTGCGCTTCATGGCCCCTGGGCAGCGCCATGGAAAAACCGGTTGGAATCAGCGCAATGTCGCCGGGTTCAAGGATTATCCGGCTATCCAGGGCGGCGCACACATCCATGCCGGCGGATTGTTCCGTCATATACCGGGGCAGGGGGATGTCCCCATCCCCTGCCGGGTTCAACCGAAGGAATTCAATTACGGGTGATTGGGTCATTTTTCGTCTAAACTGCCAGTCTTTCCCGGAACGGGGTCGGATTATCCACGGGGCCCAGGAGGGTCAGGGAAAGATGGCGGGTATCAAAAAGGGTTTGAACCAGAGTGAGAATATCATCCGGAGTGACCTGATCGATGGCGGCCAACACTTCATCCAATGAAAAATCCCGGCCGAAATGCATTTCATTCTGGGCCATGCGCACCATCTGGTTGTCCGTGTTTTCGGAAGCCAGGATAAGAGATCCCTTGGTGTACTCCTTGGCATCCCGAAGCTCCGCATCATCGATCCTGTTCTTTTTCAACAGCCTCATTTCATTTAAGATTAATTCAACCGCCGTTAATGAACGATTTGGATCCACGCCCACATAAGCACCGAACATGCCGGTATCGGTGTAGGAGGCGGCAAAGGAGTAGACGGAATAGGCCAGGCCGTGTTTTTCACGGATCTGCTGGAACAACCGGGAGCTCATGTTGCCCCCGAGAATGGTGTTCATCAGGGAAAAGGCATAACGCCGGGGATCGGCGATGGGAATCCCCTTTGTGCCGAGGCAGACATGGACCTGTTCCAGTTGCTTCTGCTTCAACTCGATTCCCGCACACTCTTCGGGGGTGACGCGGGGGGGAAATTCCTTGTGAACCGGGCTGAGCCGTTCAAAATGAGGGCCGACCAGGTCGACGATCTGCCCGTGCTCCAGGTTTCCGGCGGCTGCTATGACGATGCGGTCGGGCTGGTAATAATCGGAAAAATACCCCTTGATCATCCGGGCGTCGAATTTCATGATGTTTTCCCGGGTACCCAATACGGACCGTGCCAGGGGATTGTCCCCCCAGTAGGCCCCGGAAGAAAGGGTGTGAATATAATCTTCCGGGCTGTCTTCCACCATGGAAATTTCCTGAAGAACAACCGGACGCTCTTTCTCGATTTCCGATTCTTCGAAAACCGAATTCAGAAAGATATCCGAGAGAATGTCCACCATCACATCCAGACGGCTGTCCATGACCTTTGCATGATAGCAGGTATTTTCCATGGACGTGAACGCATTGGAATAGCCGCCGATGGCGTCAAATTCCTTTGCGATCTGGTAGCCGGTGCGCTTCTCGGTTCCCTTGAACAGCATGTGTTCGATAAAATGGGAGATGCCGTTCCGGTCATCCGATTCATCCCTGGCCCCCACGTTCACCCACAGCCCCATCGATGCAGAGCGAACATAGGGGATTTTCTTGGTTAAAATCCGGATGCCGTTGGGCAAAACGGTTTTACTGGACAGATCGGTCATGTTCGCCGGCTTTTTTCATCCTCGAGGGCCGCCTTGTGACTGAGGCGTATTTTGCCGTCCTTCTGAATCTCCAGGATTTTGACCTTGATGCGGTCCCCTTCCTTGACGATATCGGAAACTTTGGTGACCCGCTGTTCGGCCAGTTGGGAGATATGAACCAGCCCGTCGGTACCGGGCATGATCTGAACAAAGGCGCCGAAGTCCATGATTTTAACCACCGTGCCCTCGTATATTTTCCCGACTTCCGGCTCCATGGTGATTTCGGTGACCATGGCCGTGGCCTTGTCGGCATCTTCCGATGAAACCGCGGCGATCTTCACAATCCCCGAATCGTCGATTTCAATGCGGGTATTGGTTTCGCTTTGGATGGATCGGATGACCTTGCCCCCCGGTCCGATGATATCCCGGATTTTGTCCGGATTGATTCTGATGGTGACGATTTTCGGTGCAAAGGGGGAAATCTCCGAACGGGATTCCTGCAGGGACTCCAGCATCCGTTCCAGAATGAACAATCTTCCCTGTCGTGCCTGTTCAAGGGCTTTTTCCATGATATCCCTGGAGAGTTCAAGAATTTTGATGTCCATCTGGAGGGCGGTAATGCCTTCCCTGGTACCGGCGACTTTGAAATCCATGTCTCCGAAATGATCTTCATCACCCAGAATATCCGACAGAACAGCCACATCCTCTCCATCTTTGACAAGTCCCATGGCGATTCCGGCAACAGGGGCCTTGATGGGCACGCCGCCGTCCATTAAAGCCAGGATGCCGGAGCAGACCGTTCCCATAGAGGAAGACCCATTGGATTCAAGGACTTCGGACACAATGCGGATGGTGTAATCAAAATCCTCCTTGTTGGGGATGACCCGTTCGATGGCCCGGGTAGACAGTCCGCCATGGCCGATGTCCCGCCTGCTGGGGCCTCCCAGGCGCTTGACTTCCCCGACGGAGTACGGGGGGAAATTATAGTGCACCATGAATTGCCGGGTTTCCTCTCCGGAAAGGGTTTCCACCCGTTGTTCATCCTGCCCCGATCCCAGTGTCACTACGCCCAGGACCTGAGTTTCGCCCCGGGTAAACAGGGCGCTTCCATGGGGGCGCGGCAGTATTCCCACTTCGCAGGTGATAGGCCGGATTTCGTCGAATTTTCTGCCGTCGATTCTTTTTTTCTCCTTAAGAATCATGTCCCGGCAGATTTCCCTTTTGATACTGTCCAGGATTTCCGAGAATTCGTTTTTCCGTTCGGCGTAATCTTCCCCGAGAGATTCGAAGATTTCCGATTTTACTTCCCTCAACCTTTCATGTCGCCGGGTCTTTTCGGGAATCAGCAGGGCCTCTTTTAACGGGCTCCCGGCCTTTTCCGTGACAAGCGCGGCCAGACCTTCATCCTGCTGTGAAAGTTTGACTTCCCGTTTGGGCTTTCCGCAGGCGGACCTCAGTTCGGCCTGAATGTCGATAATGCATTGCATGGCCTCATGACCGAAAAAAATCGCCTTGAGCATATCCGACTCCGATGCCATCTGGCCGCCGCCTTCAACCATCACCACGCCGGTTTTGGATCCGGCGACGATGATATTGATATCCGAGCTTTCCAGTTCCTTCAAAGTCGGGTTGATTCTGAATTCGCCGTCGATGCGTCCAACCCGCACGGAGGCGATGGGTCCTGAAAAGGGGATGTCGGAAATCTCCAGGGCTGCCGAAGCGCCGATCATGGCAAGGGTATCCGGGTCATTCTCCTGATCCATGGATAAAACCGTTGCAATCACCTGGGTTTCATTGCTGTATCCCTTGGGAAACAAGGGTCGGATGGGCCGATCTATCAGGCGTGCGGTCAAGGTCTCCTTTTCACTGGGCCGGCCGATTTCCCGCCTGAAATAATTCCCCGGGATCCGGCCGGCGGCATATATCTTTTCCTGATATTCCACGGTCAGAGGCAAAAAATCCGTTTCACGTTCATCTCTCGTCGATACGACACTGACCAGAACCACGGTATCGCCGTACTGAACGACCACTGCGCCCGACGCCTGTTTTGCCATTTTTCCGGTTTGGATGCTGAGAAGTCTTCCTCCCAGTTCCGCGCTTAATGTTGTTTCCATATATCAAATCCTAATTTGGGTAAGGGCCTTAAAACAATGCCTGCTCAACACCAACCCCACGGGGGAAGGCCCCAGGCAACCGTATAAAACCGTTTATGAAACGTTCGCTTATCTTCTAAGGCCGAGGGACTCGATTAACGATCGATATCGCTGGACGTCTTTCTTTTTAACATAGTTTAACAATCTTCGCCGCCGGCCCACCAGCACCAGCAAGCCCCGCCTGGAATGGTGGTCCTTTTTATGGGTCTTTAAATGTTCGGTCAGATAGGAAATCCGGTGAGAAAGAAGACCCACCTGCACTTCCGGAGATCCCGTATCCGTATCATGGATTTTTAAACGACCGATGATTTCTTTCTTGTTTTCCGATGTATAAGCCACTTTGTTTTAATCCTCCTGAAAAATTGAATTTTAGGTATACCCGATGATTCCGGGTGTTCATACCAGAACGCAACAATATTGATAATGGGGCAGGCCCCTGACTTTTCTGAAAATGGCCACGAGTCGCCCTTTACCGTCAACCGCTTTGACCAACCCTTCCTGACCGTTTTCCCCGGTCAGCTCCGCTTGGGTGATGAGAACGCCGTTTTTGATGCTTTCCACCTGTTCATCGGAGACGAGATGTTCAGGGAGGTTTTTCAGCGCGTCCCTCATGGAGATCATTCGCTTTCCGAGGTCTCCGGAAAGCGCCAGAGCTTTTATTTCCGACAATGAAACAGCTTCATCAATGGAAAATCCGCTGCTTTCAATTCGTCTTAATGCCTTTAAATGTCCTCCGCAACCCAGGACCTCTCCGATATCGGCGCCCAAAGTTCTCACATAAGTCCCTGCGGAGCAGGTCACTTCAAACCGGATCTCCGGCAGGCAAACATCAAGGATCTCGAGTTTTGAAATAAAAACCTTTCGGGCCGGTTTCCGGACCGGCTTTCCCGCCCTTGCGAGTTTATACAACGGGACGCCATTATGTTTCAATGCCGAATAGACGGGAGGCAGCTGATCTATGCTCCCCCTGAACGCCTTGAATGCGTTTTCAAGGGTTTCCATTGAAAAATCCGGCACCACACGGCGTAACACCGCCTTTCCCGTTTTGTCCTGGGTGTCTGTCGCCTCTCCTAAACAGAGGACGGCTTCATACGTTTTCCGGTCTTTTAAAAAAAAGTCCGCAAGCCTTGTCCCTTTGTTGATGCAGCAGATCATCACCCCGGTTGCAAAGGGGTCCAGTGTTCCGGCATGTCCGACCTTCCCGGCGTTCAAAAGCCGCTTCACAAAAGCCACCAGGGCGGCTGAAGTCATGTCCGGGGGTTTGTCGATCACCAGAACCCCTCCGGGATGGTCGTTCATCTTCAAGAATTAAATCTTTTCCGCCAGTTCAAAGAGCTGTGATTTGATTTCTTCCGAAGAAGCGTCAATACAAAATCCGGCGGCGGTGCGATGGCCTCCCCCGCCGAATCCGGCGGCAATCGCGGATACGTCCACGGCTCCGTCCGAGCGCAGGCTGATATGATACCGGCACTTTCCAATATCCTTATCCCCGGAATCCGGTTTTTCGTGGATCAGGGCGGCCACCTTGATATCTTTGATGTTTCTCGCGTAATTTAAAAAGCCTTCAGTGTCTTCGGCCTGGGAATGTGTTTTCCGAAACATCTCCTGGGTCAGGGTCATGACCGACACCTTGCCGTTTTCCGATATTTCAAGGGAATTTAACGCACGGTTCAACAGTTTCAAACGGCCCACTGAATGAAATCCGTAAACATGCTGGGCCACATAGGATGGATCCACCCCGTATTCCATCATTTCCCTGCAGATGGAAAAGGCGTTTTCATTTGTGTTGGAAAACCGGAATGATCCGGTGTCCGTTAAAATTCCCGTGTAAATGGATGTGGCAATGGCCTTGTTGATGCGGATGTCCATTTTCTTGATCATCCCGTAAACGATCTCCGCCGTCGCGCATGCCCAGGTATCCACCAGTTGCAGATGACCGAAAAATGAATTGGTGGCATGGTGATCAACGTTGATGATCATGGGAATTTTTTCAATAAGATCAACTGCATTCCCCACCCGGTCCAGCGTGCTGCAATCCAGAATAACCGCGACGTCAAACTCGTTCGGGGATTTGATGGATCGTGTAATGCGACCTGTAGCCGGCAGAAAGCGATAAACCGCTGGAATCGGGCTCTCACTGTAAAGGGTTACTTTTTTACCTAAAATTTCAATCGCCAGACCCAGTGCCGTCAAGGATCCCACTGCGTCTCCATCAGGCGATATGTGGGAGGCGAGCAGCAGGTTTTCGCTGTTTTCAATTTGATGGAGTATCTGTTTCATCATCTTTTTGAATCGACTTTAAAAGCTCGTTAATATGCAAAGCATGATCGAACGAATCATCATAATAAAACTCAATATCGGGCATGTAGCGCAATTTCAGTTCCCGGGCAAGGGTCCGTTTTAAATACCCCCGGGCGCTGTTAAACCCGGTCAGGGCGTCTTCAATGGATTTCCGGCTGCCGATCAGCGTAAAATAGATGCGTGCGATCCTCAAATCGTTGGTCAGGTTGACCTTTGAAACCGTCACCATCTCCAACCTCGGATCTTTGATGTTTTTTCTCAAAATATCGGTCAGGGCTTTCTGGATGTGGACGCTGACCCGCTGCGCGCGGTTGGATGAGGTCATAGACTGATGATCTCCATTTCCGTATCCATGAGTTCCGCCAGACCGATTTCGTCCGCCATGTTGAATACCATATCAATTTTGGAGTTTATCAGGGGGATGCTGTTCCCGACCATGGCAAACCCGATTTCCGCTTTCTGATGAACATCATTTGATCCGACTTCGGCAATGGAAACGTTAAAATTGTTTTGAATCCTCCGGATAATGGATTTTACAATACTCCGTTTGCCTTTCAGCGAATGACAGTCATGCAGCCTGTAAATTAATTTCCCCGTACCAATAACCATAAACCCTTCGAATTCTAAAATTCCGGCCTGATTTCTTCCATGTAATAGCACTCGATCACATCGCCGATTTTAATATCGTTGTAATTTTCGATCCCGATGCCGCATTCAAAACCGGTCAATACTTCTTTGACGTCGTCCTTGAACCGTCGCAAGGACCCGATTTTACCATCGTATATCACGATGCCGTCCCGGATGAGACGGGCTTTCTGCCCCCTCTGGACTTTTCCATCCGTGACATGACATCCGGCGATCACACCGATTTTAGGAACGTGGAACAAATCCCGTACTTCCGCGCTGCCCAGAATCCGCTCTTCAAAAGTGGATGCCATCATTCCCAGGATGGCATTCTGCACATCTGCGATGACATTGTAAATCACGTCATAATACCGGATATTGACATTTTCTTCCGCCGCTAGGGACTGTATCTTTGCATTGGGACGGACATTGAACCCGATGATGATGGCCTGGGAAACCGCCGCCAGGGAAACATCGGATTCGGCAATGGCGCCCGTGGCCGAATGGATGATGTTAATCTTGACTTCTTCATTGGACAGCTTGACCAGAGAATCCTTGAGGGCTTCGATGGAGCCGTGGACATCGGCCTTGATCAGGATATTCAAATCCTTGATCTCTCCCTCCTTCATGTGCTCAAAAAGATTTTCCAGACTCAACCGGTTGGTTTTCGCCAATTCCTTGGCCCGCTGCTTCTGCATACGGTTCGTACTGACCTGTTTGGCGCTCTTCTCGTCGTCCAGGGCGACAAATTCATCCCCGGCGTTGGGAACCCCCGTGAGGCCGATGATTTCCACGGGAATGCTGGGACCGGCCGATTGGACCTGATTTCCCTTGTCGTCCGTCAAGGCTCTGATTTTACCGTAATGCATACCGCACACAACGGCGTCTCCCGCTTTCAGCGTTCCATCCTGTACCAGAACGGTGGCCACGGGTCCCCTCCCGATGTCGAGCTTGGCTTCTATAACATGACCGCTGGCCAGTTTGTCCGGATTGGCTTTCAGCTCCATGACCTCGGCCTGAATCGCCACCATTTCGAGAAGGTCCTCCAGTCCGATACGCTGTTTGGCGGATATGTTGATAAAAATGGCGTCTCCACCCCACTCTTCCGGCGTGAGGCCCACATCGGCCAGCTCCCGTTTCACACGGTCCGGTTGGGCATTGGCCTTGTCGATTTTATTGATGGCGACGATCATGGGCACATTGGCGGCTTTGGCATGATTTATGGCTTCAATGGTCTGGGGCATTACGCCGTCGTCCGCAGCCACCACCAATATGACCAGGTCCGTGACGCTGGCCCCGCGGGACCGCATGGCCGTAAAGGCTTCATGGCCCGGGGTATCGAGAAAGACGATCTGACCCCGGTCCGTATTAACGCTGTAGGCGCCGATATGCTGGGTGATGCCGCCGGCTTCCTGTTCCGTAACGCTGGTTTTCCGGATGGCGTCCAGAAGTGAGGTCTTTCCATGGTCGACATGGCCCATCACCGTAACAACAGGGGGCCTGAGCAGACGTTTTTCCGGATCATCGGTAACGGTTTTCAAAATGGTTTCTTCCTCAAAAGATGCTCTCTCGATCTCATAATCAAATTCGGCCGCCACCAGGACAGCCGTTTCAAAGTCGATGGTCTGATTGACCGTCGCCAGTACCCCCATACCCATGAGATTTTTAATGATCTCACCGGCTTTAATGCCCAAGCGTTTGGCCAGATCAGCCAAAACAATGGTATCATCGATCTTGATGCGCCGCTTGATGGCCTTGGGGATTGTAATCTGGGTCACCTGACCCTTGGGCTGTAATTTGCCCTTTTCTCCCTTACGAAGTTTCCGGGGACGGTTTTGTTTGGCATAAAGCTCATGACCTTCAACCACGGCTTTTTTCCGGAAGGATGTTTTTTTCTTCAAGAAGGGCTCGGCTTCTTCCAGGGCCACAGGCCGAATTTTTGTGCCTTTTTTCTTTTTGTCCTTTTCTTTTTGGGCGGCTTTTTCCGCTTGAGCGGCTTTTTCCGCTTGGCTGACCTTTTCCGCCGGCTGGATGATAACGGTGGTTTTTGCCTTCCTGCCGGAAAGGGGGATGGGAACGGTTTTCTTTTCCGGCTTTACGTCGACTGCCGCCTCGGTTGAAATCCCCGCCGGTTTTACTTTCTCGGGCACCGGAGGAACGGGCAAGGGACCGAGTTTGATTATTTTGGCCGGCATATCTTTCTGGCCCCTGCGTTTTTTGATTTCCGGCTTGATTTTTTTCAAGGCCGGGGTTTCCGGTTGATCAAGTTCAGCCGGGGCCGTCGTCAGAATTTCGGGTTCTATTTCATGTGAGGGGAATGTCATGGAATCTTCCGGAGTTTCTTCTTCTACAACTTTTTTCGCTATTTCGGTTTCCAGAACACCCTCCTCCGTTTCCTCGGCTTCGGCGTCCGTGGACACGGGCGGGGGTTCGATTTTGGAGGGAGCGGCCGTTTCCACCTTTTCTCCGGCCGGCGGTTCATGGGATGTTTCGGCCTCAGGCAAGCTCACGAACGGGGTTTCCGGCACGGGTTCAGGCTCAGTACCCCTGTCCTTCGGGATCTCCGGAATTTCGGTTTGGGGGACGGCCTCAACCTCTTCTTTTTCAGGAACCGGAGCTTCAACCGTCTCCCGGGCCTGTTCGTCCAACCTCTTCCGCCGGCGTATAACCGTCGGCCTTACCCGGGTTTCCTGGACCCCTTCGATGGGTTTTTGTCGAAGCCTGGCCCTGAACCCGGAAACAACCTCATCCTCCAGGGAGCTCATGTGATTTCCCACCGAGTATCCGAATTCAACCAGTTTGTCGATCAACTCCTTGTTGGTCAAGTTAAGGTCTCTGGCAAGTTCGTAAACTCTGATTTTTGCCATTCATCCCCCTAATAAAATCCATATTAATAATTTTGTTGATTCCGTCGTCCGCACGAAATCACGTACCGGCAACAACACCTGCCTGTTCAAATTGTCGCGGAAACAACCGCAGCCGGTTTTATGCACTCTTATCTTCGGTCGGCTCCTCCGGATGATTTTCGGAAAGGGACTCCGAACCGTTGTCGTTTCCGGCGTTTTGTACAATTTTTTCGGCTTTTGCAATGCTTTCCCTGGCGTTCTCGATCAGGCTTGCCGCCTTGGTTTCATCCACCCCCTTGACCTGGATCAAATCTTCGACCGTGGCCTGGCTCACTTCTTCGGCGGAAATAAAACCCTCTTTATACAGGGCATCGGCAAGGGATGTTTCAACCTCGGGCAATCCGGTCAGGGAATCGTATCCATCGCTCAAGGTCTGGCTGTAACGGTCTTCACTGATCACATCCAGATGCCATTCGGTGAGTTTGGATGCCAGCCGGACATTCTGGCCTTTTTTACCGATGGCGATGGAAAGGGATTCGTTGGGCACGATCACTTCCATGGACCGGTTTTCTTCATCGATGATAACCCGGGATATTTCTGCGGGCGACAGGGCGTTGCAGACAAATTTCGCCGGATCCAGGTGCCAGGGGATAATATCGATTTTTTCTCCCCGCAGTTCCTGAACCACGTTCTGTACGCGGCTCCCCTTCATGCCCACGCAGGCGCCCACCGGATCAATGTCGGGATCACTGGTGGAGACGGCGATTTTGGCCCGGACTCCGGGTTCCCGGGAAGCCCCCATGATTTTAACGATACCTTCCGTAATTTCAGGCACTTCTGTTTTAAACAGGTTGACCAGAAAATTAGGATGGGTCCTGGACAGAATAATCTGCGGGCCCTTGGCCTCATACAAAACATCCAGAAGATAAGCCCTGATGCGGTCCCCCCGGCGATAGGTCTCTTTGGGCACCTGCTCCCGGTAAGGCAGGCATGCCTCGGTTTGCCCGAGATTGACGATGATGTCCCGCCGGTCAAACCGCTGAACGATCCCGTTGATGATCTCGCCCTTTCGATCAATAAAACCCGCGTAAATGGAATCCCGCTCGGCATCCTTCATTTTCTGGATAATCACCTGTTTTGCCGACTGGGCGGCAATCCGGCCGAAGGTCGTGGCATCCAGCTGGGTCCCCAGGCTGTCCCCCACCTCACATTCGGGATCGAGTTTATACCCCTCCTCCATGGTCATCTGAAGGTCTTCATCGGTGATCTCATCAACGACTTCCTTGAATTGGAACACCTCAAACTGTCCGGCTTCCTCGTTAAATTGAACCTCTATATCGATCCGGCTCCCGAATTTTTTTCGAGCTGCCGATTTCAGCGCCTCTTCAAGGGCCCGGATTAGAATTTCGCGGTCAATGCCTTTATCTCGGCTCACCTGCTCGATAACGCGCTTGATGTCTGTTATAAGCATTCGTTTTCTCCGTAATTATCTACAAGTCGCGCTTTCGCGATTTCCTGATGCGGAATGGCGACGGTTATATCTTGTTTTCCCAGGCTGACGATGCCCTCGGTGATCCCCAAAAGTTTTCCGGTAAAATTTTTTTGGCCGTCGATGGGCTTCCGGGTTCTTATTTTAACGATCTTTCCCTTAAATCGATCAAAATCCGACGCTTTTCCCAGAGGCCGCTCCGAGCCCGGGGTTGATACTTCCAGATCGTAAGTCACCTCGGCGTCAAGATACACATCCAGAAGATCGCCGAGTTGACGGCTCACCCGTACGCAGTCATCCAGGCCGGCACCGCCCGGTTTGTCGATGTAAACTCTCAGAATCCTTCCCCGGGGCTCCCTCTGAAATTCGACATGGACAAATTCCAGGTTTAGAGAATCACACAGGGTTTCCGCGAGTTCGCCGACCATGGAAATGGTTTTGTCGGCGAACATCGGGGATGTTTTCACCTGACCAGCCTTATTGTCTATTGTTTTCTTTAATTTACTTTTCACAGCCCTGTATCTGATAAAAAACAAAAAAACGGGCATTCGCCCGCTTTCAGTTATTTAGTTAGATTTTCGTTTTTACAGATTTGAAAAAAATCTGTTTCAGAAAATTAACATAAGAAATATAATCTCCCAAGCTTCATGAAAATCTCTTATCCTAAATAACGTTTAATCGAAAACGGCAAAATTTTTCTGGAGCGGGCAACGAGATTCGAACTCGCGACACCAAGCTTGGGAAGCTTGTACTCTACCAACTGAGCTATGCCCGCCACAGGAAATTTTGTTTAAGCCAAAAAGGTGCGATTGTCAATAACTTTCCAACAACACTCATATTATTTTTTCACGAGGTGGAGAAGGATCATTTCAGAAGATCTCTGATGGCCAAAAGCTCTTTACGGATTTCTTCCAAAAATTCCGATGGCGCCGGCAGTGAATGGGAAATTTTTTCCCTGGGAGACGAGGTGGTCTTTAAAAGCTGTCTGGCGCCCTGAATGGTAAACTTCCTTTCATAAAGGAGATACTTGATTCTGAGCACCAGTTCAACATCGGTCTTCCGGTACAGGCGTTGACCCGAAGGGGTGCGTTTGGGATTGATGCCTTTGAATTCGGTTTCCCAGAAGCGCAGAACATAAGTCGGAATTTCCGTAATTTCACTGACTTCTCCGACTTTAAAATACAATTTGTCCGGCAGCTCAGGCGAATTGAATGGGTGATTTTCCATTTTTCCTGTAAGCCCGAAAACCAGGCTTTGCGGATCATCAGGCCGGGAGATCGGCGTTTGAAAAGGCTATGACCCGATCGGCAATGGTTTTATGGATCCCGTTGACCTCGTCATCCGCCAGGGTTCGGGTTTCAGATCGGTAGATGATTCTGAAGGAGATGCTTTTTTTGCCCTGGGGTACGGGTTTGCCTTCAAATATATCAAATAGTTGGATACTTTCAACCAGTTTTTCATCAATGGCGCTGATTTTTTCCAGGATGGCATGGGTTTCCAGGGTGTTGTCGATAATCAGGGTGAGGTCCCTGGAAACGGACGGATATTTCGGCAGGGGCTTCGCTTTGATGGCGTCCGGCGCCAGGGGAAGCAGAAGCTCCAGATTTAATTCAAAAATAAAGGCCGCCTGCTTGAGGTCGAAATTTTTCAAGACCTGGGGGTGAACCTCCCCGATCAAGCCGATTTCCTTGCCATTGACGCTGATTGCGGCCGAATGACCGGGCCGGGTGTAACTGCATTTGTCCGGCGGCAGTTTGGTAAATTTTAAATTGGGGATCTTCAATGTATTGAAAAGCCCCTCGAGCACGCCCTTGAGATCGTAAAAATCACAGGGTGTTCCCTTGTCGTGCCAGGAGGGGTCAAACCGGTCCCCCGTCCACAGACCGGCCATCATTTCAATTTCTTCGGGGAGCCGATTTTCCTCTTTTTGGAGGAATACCTTGCCGATCTCAAACAATTTAAGATAATTGGCCTGTTTTGACAGATTGCGGTCCATGTCCAGAAGAAGTCCGGGAATCAGAACGGTACGCATCACGGCCTGGTCGTCGGTCAGGGGATTCAAGATCTTCACCGCCTGGTGCCGGGCATCGCCGTCCGGAAGACCTAAGCGGACCGAGGCATCGGCGGATATGAAACTGTAGTTCACCGCTTCGGTAAAGCCCAGCCCCCTCATTGTCCTTTTAATGATATTTCTGAAATTCAAGGCCGGCGAAGAAAGCGTCCCGCCCGGCGTAATATGGGGAAAGGTCGTGGGGATTTGGTTATACCCGTAAAGCCTCGCCACTTCCTCCATGAGGTCCACCGCCTTTTCCACATCCACCCGGAAAGACGGCGCCAGAACGGATAACCCGTCGTTGCCGTCGCAGGAGGCTGAAAATTCGATGGACTCGAGGAGGGTCTTGATTTCTCCCTGATTCAGCCGGGTTCCGAGGAGACGGTTGGTGGCATCCACAGAGAGGGGGATTCGTTTCCGCTCGCATTTTCCGGGATTTTCATCGATAATTCCCGCTGTGAGTTCCCCGCCGGCGACCTCTACCATGAGCTGCGCCGCCCGGTTCACGGCCGTAAGGGTTCCCCGGGGATCCACACCCCTTTCGAACCGATGAGAGGCATCCGTGTATATTCCCAGTTTTTTCGATGTTTTTCGAATACTCACCGGTGAAAAGCAGGCGCTTTCGATGAGCACCCGCGAAGTTGCGGTTTCGATCTGGGAGTTCAATCCTCCCATCACGCCGGCCAGGGCAACGGGCTTTTTTCCGTCGCAGATCATCAGCATGCCGGCATTAAGGACATATTCCTTTCCGTCAAGTGTGGTGAAGGGTTCACGGTCTCTCGCCGTCCGGACAATGATCCGGTTTTCCTGGAGTTGATCAAAATCAAAGGCGTGAAGGGGTTGTCCGGTTTCCATCATGACAAAATTGGTCACGTCGACGATGTTGTTGATGGGTTTTAATCCCACCGACCTTAAACGGTCCTGAAGCCAGAAAGGCGAGGCGGAGATGGTAACCCCTTCAACCAGTCTTGCGGCGTACCTCGGACAATGGTCCGGAGATTCAATCTGAACGGAGGTTTTGGAAAAAATATCCCCCACGGGCTTTCGGGGAAATTCAATAACCGGATATTTCAAGGCACTTCCCTGGATAGCCGCCACTTCCCGGGCGATACCGATAAAGCTGAGACAATCGGCCCGGTTGGGCGTCAGATCAATGTCCAGGACATTGTCGCTGAGATTCAGGGCACGGGTCACGGGAGTTCCGGGGATCACGGCATTCCCGAGTTCCATGATACCCGAAAAGTCGGGCCCCAGGGCCAGCTCTCCTTGGCTGCAAAGCATGCCCTCGGAAATTTCACCCCGCACAACGGTTTTTTCCAGAAGGGTTCCGTCCGGCATTTCAGTTCCCGGCAAAGCGGCGGCGCTTATCAAACCCTCTTTGGCGTTGGGTGCCCCGCAAACCACACGGATGGATCGGTCCCCGATGTCGACGTCACAAATTTTCAGCCTGTCCGCGGCCGGGTGGGGAGATACTGCCGTAATCCGGCCTGCGAGCACCGTATCCAGACTGGCGTATCGATCAACGACGGAATCCACCTCGAGCCCGACCATGGTCAGAGCGTCAACCAACCGGTAGATATCCATTTCAACGGGAACATATTCCTTAAGCCAACTCACGCTAACTTTCATTTTAAAATTGCCTTAAAAATCTCACGTCGTTTTCAAAGTACTTTCGAATGTCGTCAATCTGGTATTTCAGCATCGCGACGCGCTCAACCCCGATCCCGAAGGCAAACCCCCTGAACCGGGATGTGTCGTATCCTACATTCTCGAGCACATTGGGGTGAACCATGCCGGAGCCCAGCACTTCAAGCCAGCCGCTGCCGGAACAGATGCGGCAACCTTCGCCCCGGCACATCACGCAGAGGATGTCCACCTCGGCGCTGGGTTCGGTGAAAGGGAAAAAGCTGGGGCGGAATCGTAGGGATATCCGCTCATCGAACAACTGGTGGACAAAGGTGGTCAATGTCCCCTTTAGCTCCCCGAATGAGGTGTTTTCATCCACCAGAAGCCCTTCCACCTGGTGGAACATGGGAGTATGGGTAATATCGGAATCGCAGCGGTATACCTTCCCCGGCGCGATGATCCGCAGGGGCGGCTCATGTTTTTCCATCACCCGGGCCTGCATGGGGGATGTGTGGGTTCTAAGGACAATGTCGTCTGAAACGAAAAATGTGTCCTGCATATCCCGGGCGGGATGGTCCTTTGGGAAATTGAGGGCCTCGAAATTATAATAGTCTTTTTCCACCTCGGGCCCTTCGGCGATAGAGAATCCCAGCCGTGTAAAGATATCGCAGATTTCCCAGGTCACCTGGGTGATGGGATGCAGGGAACCGCAATTTCGGGGCCTGCCGGGCGCTGAGACATCGATGCCGACGTCGCTTTCGGCAAGATTTCGTTCAATCCCGGTTCTGGCCTCCTCAATAAGCCGGGACAGCTCCTCCTTGATCCGGTTGGCCTGCTGCCCGGCCCGTGGACGGATCTCAGGGGGAAGCGTCGAGATGTTTCGCAGGTATAGGGTGATCCTGCCCTTTCGCCCCATGTACTTCACGGTTAATGCGGTCAGGGCATCAATGTCGGAAGCCGCCTTGAGTTCCTCCAGGGCGGCTTCATGGATCTGTTCGATGACGTTTTCCAATTTTCGCTCTACCTTGATGATAAACGGATAACGGGCCCCTGTTTCCCGGATTCAGTCCCTGCCATGACGGAAATCAGTCAAAAGTCCTGGAAAGCCGGGTTGCGCGTCAGGATGACGGTTAAAGCTGGGCTGCCGCCAGATCGGCGATCCGGGTGAATCCCGCTGGGTCGGAAACGGCCAGTTCAGCCAGAACTTTCCTGTCAAGTCCGACATTGGCCAGTTTGAGGCCGTGAATCAGCCGGCTGTAGCTTAAATTGTTCATCCTGGCCCCGGCATTGATCCTGGCAATCCACAGGCCTCTGAATTCACGTTTTCTGACCTTTCGATCCCGGTAGGCATACATCAGGGCCTTATCCACCGAATCGGCTGCCGTACGGAATAATTTGCTCCTGCCGCCGCGAAAACCCTTGGCCAGGCTCAACACTTTTTGTCTTCGTCTTCTGGCTTTAAATCCGCGTTTAATTCTCATGATCGTTCTCCTTGTCTTAACAAAAACCTTTAACCGTTGGGCAGAAGGCGTTTGATTTCTTTTATGTCCGATGCTTTGACGATCTGGCTTAGCCGCAAGCCGCGTTTTCTTTTCGTGGTTTTCTTGGTCAGGATATGGCTCGCATTGGCTTTTCGAAAAACGACTTTGCCGGTGGCCGTTTTCTTAAAGCGCTTTGCGGCGGACCGGTTTGTTTTTATCTTAGGCATCATGTTCTCCTTTTTTGGCTTTATTTATTTTACGGCGCGTCCCCTTCTATCAACGACAACCCGGGACGTCTTCCGATTTTCTTGCCCATATCAAAATATAGATGGCGTGAGCGATAAGGTCCGAACAGCTCACGCCACCTTTGAGACCTTCGGGAGACCCCTTTTAAACGGTATCTTGAACGGTCCTAAAGTTTAATTCTTGGGAGCAAGGATCATTACCATGGTCCGGCCTTCCAATTTGGGAGGCTGCTCTACTCCCGCAACGTCCTGGGTTTCGACGGCGATTTTCTCCAGCAATTCTCTGGAGCGCTGGGTCAAGGTGATTTCCCGCCCCCTGAACATGACCGTGACCTTGACCTTGTCCTTTTTTACAATGAACTTCTTAATGTGACCGATTTTGGTTTCCAGGTCGTGGTCGCCTGTTTTAGGCCGGACTTTTATTTCCTTGACCTGAAAAGTGCTCTGTTTTTTCTTGGCTTCCTGCTTTTTTTTGGTCTGTTCGTATTTATAGCGACCATAGTCCATGATTTTGCAGACAGGCGGGTTTGCATTGGGCGAAACTTCAACCAGATCCAGGCCGTAATCCCCGGCGACGGCAATGGCCTTGTAAGTCGGCAAAATTCCCAGCTGGTCCCCTTCAGGTCCGATGACCCGGACTTCCTTGGCCCGTATTTCTCTGTTGATATTTATTTTGTCTGCTTTAATCGTTGGTCGAATCGTACGTTTCTGAACTATGTTTCACCTCCCGGTTGCACTATTCATCATATTGCATTACACGATTTCAATGGTTTCTCCGGAACAGAAAAAAAAACGGCGCAAACCCCTTCCTTCATTGGTTTTTTTGCCTTTTTTCCCGCTGATCCGGCAAGCAGGTGGTTATTGTCAATGGGTTTAATTATAGAACAATATTAAGGAATGCAAGAAAAAAATTAAGAAAATGATAACAAATTCCCGAACCGTTTCACCAAAAAAGAAGGGCTCAGGGTTCGGATTCCTGTGCGAGGGTGTAGGTCGAAAGAAGGCTGCCTTTCCAGTAGGAATTTCCCGGATTCTTAAAAAAAGCCTTGAACAGTTCAAGGCTTTCCCGGCGTAAAATATGGGGCACGATACGAACCTTTTGATCCCGGTAAAGCGGGGAGAGCCGGGACAGGTCCATACCCGTGGCCCCCCCCATGACGTCTTCATAGGCATATACAATATCGTTGATACCATGGATCAGAAGCGCCCCGTAGCACATGAGGCAGGGCTCCATGGTACTGAAAACCGTCATCCTGCTGTTTCCGGCGCCGGCGGGGTTGAGCGCCAGCTGCCTGAGCGCATTCATTTCCGCGTGATCCGTTTCATTGATCTTACCGCCGCTGGAATGACGCCGGATTCCCCTGGCCAGGATTTTTTCATTGCCGACGATGACGCATCCCACGGGAAAGTCATTTTTCGCAAGGGCCTTTCCGGCAAGTCGCAACGCTTCTTCCATATAATATTCATAATGCATGGCAGGGCACCGTCAGCAATTCATTTCGGACCACAGGCCGCAGTCCAAATTGGTATCGTCGCAGGGACATGCCCCGTCAATTTCAAATGCATAGAGAATCCGTCCTTCCATTTCCCGCTGCCTGTCGGAAACCGTCCTGGGGTGATCATTTTTCATTTTTTCAATGAGAATTGATTTTGAAGGAATACCCTCTAACCCGGAGGCCGTAACATCTCCAGATTCTCCAGAAAGAATATCGGCGTCTTCGCCGTTGGTCACCACGACAAAAGGAACCTGGTACGGCCCCAGAAGCCGGGAGATGGCCAGAGACGAACGGTGCCGGGTAACCAGGGACCCGGGGCCGTATTTGATGATCATCCAGATCCGTCCGGATATCACGACGGCCAGATCCAGCATGACCCGGGACGTCTTGCCTTCGGCCCGGGCCGTTACAGGGAGCCTCGGCATAACGTCTTTCTTTTCATATCCGAGTTTTTCGACCAGGATGCGGGCGATTTTCTGGCGGTATTGTTCGTCATGGGTATTCCGGATCGTTTTCCCCGTTAGATAATCGGTGATTTTTCCAAGAATCAGATGATGGCCTTCCATAGTCCGAAACGCCCTTCCTTAACGGTCCTTGCGAATATTGCCTTTTGCAGGGATTTTCCCCTCACGGACCCATCCATTAAAACCATGGAAAAATATAAAAAAAGATTGTAATAAAGTAAAGCTTCAAATATTTTTCCATATTCAATTTCATCCGGAGGCATCGAGGCCCTGGATGCTGAAGCACAAAATCCGAAATGAATCAAAATTATGAAGATTTCAGTTCGAGAAGATTTCGAAAACAGAGAGCGAAAATTCATGTCCCCGGCTGGATGCCTCAGCTCCCGGTCCAGGGGCAGAAAAATACCGGAAGAGCCCTGCCCCATCCGCACGGATTTTCAGCGGGACAAGGACCGCATCGTGTATTCCAATGCCTTTCGCCGGCTGAAGCATAAAACCCAGGTTTTTTTGTCGCCCATGGGGGATGAATACCGGACCCGGCTGACCCACACCCTGGAAGTGGTCCGCATCGCGCGGGTGATCGCGAGGGCCATGCGGCTGAATGAAGATTTGACCGAGGCCATCGCTCTGGGGCACGATCTGGGGCATACCCCCTTCGGCCATGGCGGCGAAACCACTCTGAAAGAGCTGTACTCTCCGGATTTCTCACATAATGAACAGAGCCTGAGAGTGGTTGATTTTCTTGAGAAAAACGGCATGGGGCTGAACCTGACCTACGAGGTGCGGGACGGCATCCTGAAGCATTCCAAAGGATATGGCAAGGTCATGCCCAGTGATCCCGGGGAACTTCCCTGCACCAACGAAGGACGGGTTGTCCGCATCGCCGATATCATGGCCTATCTGAACCACGACCTGGACGACGCCATCCGAAGCGGGGTGATCACCGAGGACCAGATTCCCGGATCCTGCCTGGAAATTATCGGCAGAACACATTCCCAGCGGGCCGCCGCCATGATCAAGAACCTGATTGCTTCCAGCCGGGAAGAGGAGGGGCAGCTGATTTTAAGCATGAGCGACAGGGTTTACGCTTCCATGACCGACCTGCGCCGGTTCCTCTATGAGAACGTCTACCGGGCTCCCAAGGTCCACAATGAATTTGTCAAGGCAAAAAAAACCCTTTCCGACCTGTACCGGTTTTTCCTGGAGAACGACGACATGCTCCAGAAGGAACTGGATAAAATGGGAATCAGGGGCTGCCAGAACCTGAACCAGACCAGAGCCCGGACGGTCTGCGACCTTATCGCCAGCATGACGGACCGGTATGCCATGAACCTGTACACAAAAATTTTTCTACCCACATCCCTGTTTTGAGAGAAACCATGGCCCAAACCCGGAATTCATCGCCCCTGGATGAATTTTTGAAAATTTTTTACGGATTCAGAGACCGTCTGGTGTCATCCTATGCGGCGATGGATGAAGCCTATGCCGATTCCGCCGCCGCCTATGGGTTTGAATGCAGCGGCTGCGAGGACAGTTGCTGCCTCACCCGGTTTTATCATCACACCTGGGCCGAGTTTTTATTCCTGGTCGAGGGCCTTAAATCCGTGGACCGGGAAATGGCACGGGACGTTTTCGAACAGGCCCGGATCGCCGACCGGATGGAACGGGAAAGCCGCAACACCGGGGACCCCTTGAGGGCGATGTGCCCCCTGAACCAGGATGGTTTATGTCGGGTCTATGACTTCCGGCCCATGATCTGCCGCCTCCACGGCATTCCCCATGAACTTCGAAAACCGGGGCAGGACCCCGTTTACGGCCCCGGATGTAAAGTATTTGCCGGGCAATGCGGTCACATCCCTTACGTTTCCTTTGATCGGACCCCTTTTTACCGGGAACTGGCGGCCCTGGAGCAGGACGTAAGAAAAGCCCTGGGGATCAACGAAAAAATCAGAATGACTATCGCACAGATGGTTTTGCAGGTGTAACAGGCCCATGAAACAGATCGACCTGAAACAGGATAAACCGCAGGGAAAGCCGATTCAAAGCCATGAGACATTCTCCTTTTGCTGCCATTCCGGACTGTCCTGTTTTAATCTATGCTGCCGCAACCTCAATTTAATGCTTTATCCCTACGATGTCCTCCGGTTGAAAAACCACCTGGGCATTTCATCGGATGAATTTCTCGACCGGCATGTGGATGTGGTCCTGAGACCCTCCAGTTTTTTCCCCGAAGTTCTCCTGAAAATGTCCGAAACAAGCGAAAAAACATGCCCCTTTCTGACCGATGCGGGCTGTTCGGTATATCCGGACCGTCCCGATGCCTGCCGGACCTTTCCCATGGAACAGGGGGTCATGTATAATAAAGGTAAAGAGAAGGAAAAATTCGTCTATTTTTTCAGACCCCCGGATTTTTGCCAAGGTCGGTTCGAAAACGCCCAGTGGACGCCCCTGGCCTGGATCAGGGACCAGGATGCGGAAATCTACCAGAAAATGACCGCCCGCTGGGCCAGGGTTAAAAGCCTGTTCCAGTGCGACCCCTGGCAGGGGCAGGGCCCGGACTGCCCCCGGGGAAAAATGGCTTTCATGGCGGCCTACAACATCGACCGATTCCGGGATTTCGTTTTCCAGAGCACTTTTCTCAAGCGCTACCCCATCAAATCCGATGTCTTAAAAAGGATCAGGGCAAGCGATACCGAGCTCCTGAAGCTGGGGTTTGAATGGATCGAATTTTTCATCTGGGGAATCGCATCGAAAAATATCAGGCTGAAACAGCGGGTATGATAGGTTTACATCAATTGAAGTAGATGAGCGCTGAATAAATGGAACCTGGAATGATCATGGAAATGCCGCAGGAATACAAGGCTGCCAGGCTCCCCCGACCCCTCCGGATCGATGGAAACTGGGACAAGCCGTTTTGGAAAAAAATTGAGCCGCTGGTGATTGACCGGCACATGGGCGATGCGCCGGTTCATCGCCCCAGAACCCTGGCCAGGCTTGCCTGGGATGATCAAGCCCTATATATCATCTTCCGGGTTGAGGATCGATATGTCCGCGCCGTGGCAAAAAACTACCATGACCCGGTCTGCAGGGACAGTTGCGTGGAATTCTTCTTCACGCCGGGTTTAGATCTAGGTGTTTCCTATTTTAATCTGGAGATCAATTGCGGCGGCACCCTGCTCTTCCGGTGGAACCCGGAAGGAAAGGCGCCAGTCCCTGTCGCCGCGCGGGATTGCGACCTTATTCAGATCGGCCGCACCCTGCCGAAAATTATCGACCCGGAAATCGAAGATCCCATGAACTGGTCGATTGAATTCCGATTGCCCTTTGCCGTGGTTGAAAAATACTGCCCGGATGCCCGCAAGCCTGAAAACGATATCCTCTGGAAGGCGAATTTTTATAAATGCGCAGACGGGTCGTCTCATCCCCACTGGCTGACCTGGTCCTTTGTCGATCACCCGACGCCGCGTTTTCATATGCCGAAAAGCTTTGGATTCCTGAGGTTTTAAGCAAGTTTCCCCGCCTTTTCAAGGCCGTCGGCAAACTCCATAAGGTCCAAGGCCTCCAGGCTCTCCCGGGTGGGCAGACCTGTTTCCGGGTCCCACCGGCGGATTCCGTAATATTCCCCCTTCATTTTTTCAAAAGATTCGCGGTCGACCGTCATGCCTTTCCGGGAGAAGATTTCTCCATCCTTGCCTGGGACAATGCAATTCTCGTTCAGAAAATCCGTCTTGACGCCTATGGTGAAATGAAATTCCGGCAGAACATCGTCTTCCCTTCCCCGGTGGCCGTCCCGAAGCTCGATGGCCCTCTTGGCGGTAAAAATCCTTTGGCCAAGCATTTCCATTGCCGTTTCATCCGAGGAGACCCCCGTAACGACGGATAAAATCTCCTGACTCAATCCGGGGAACCCCACATGGTCCTCGGTATCAGGCGAAAAAATCAGGGGCCAGGCCATATCACAGAGTACCAGGCTTTCATTCAGGTTCTGACGGTCCTGGATTTTGGCCGCGGCCAGGGCCTTGCCTTCATAAGTGGAGAAATCCGCGGCTATTTCCGATCCCCAGAATTTTTTGCCGATATTCCGGACAACCCCGGAGGTCATGAAATTGCCTTTTTCAGGAAGGCCCATGAAATCGGAGTTTGACGCCTTGGCCGCCCACATGGTCAAGGGCCTGCTGATTTCATGAAGCTGGGCGATGGGAAGCCTGGGTTCCATCGCCCAGAACATTCCGGTGGTCAGATACAGGCGGGGGTCATACACCTGCATGGCATCGGTCTTTCCGACATAGTCCGTGATCAGGGCCGAAAAAGGCTCGCCCATGGCATTGGCGGCGTTCCGGATGCCGTTTGCGATCAAATCGCCGATTCCCTCTCTCAAGGCAATTTTCCGGACCAGGGTTTCGATGAATTCCAGGCTTCCGATTTTGGAAAGCGGAAGACCGGTGGTTTCATCGGAAACAAGGCCCGCCTTGCGGCACCGGTCAAGCCATTTTATCGACATTTCAATGGGATAGGTATCCATTCCGAAATCATCACAAAGCTTTGTGGCCTGGAAGGGGGTATCGGTGCTTTTCTTAAAATACCGGAGGGCCCGGACATAGTAAAACAAACCGGACTGGCACATGGTTTTTCCCTTTTGGCCGTCTTCCCCGATGTAATTGTTCCGGATGCAGCCGTCAACGCAGCCGAAACAGATCCCTTTTTCATATTTTCCCGGCAAAAGCCTCGGCCCAGCGGCCGCACCGCCCTTCAGCTGTTTTATTTTTTTCCGTAATTCACCGGCTTTTTCCTTTCCGGCGATCCGGATTTTGTGATTTCCCCTTACCGCCACCGCCTTGAGGTTCTTAGCCCCCATCACAGCCCCCAACCCTCCGGAACCGGAAGAATCGTCATCGGCCAGAATGGAGGCAAAGACCACGCGGTTCTCCCCGGCCGGACCCACGGCAACGATCCGGAAACTCTCGTCCAGGGAATCTTTTAGCATTTCCCGGGTTTTGATGGCGCCTTTTCCGGAAAGGTCTGCGGCATCCCGTATCTCCACATGGCCGTTGTCGATAACGATAACCACCGGCGTATCCGCTCTGCCGGAAACCACCAGGCCGTCATATCCGGCGAATTTCAACTGGGCCCCCCAGGAACCGCCTAAATTGCAATAGGTGTAGGCGTTGGAAAGGGGCGATTTTCCGGAAATCTGCCAACGGGAACCGGCAAACCCGGGCACACCGCACACCGGCCCGGTCATGAACACCAGCCGGTTTTCCGGGTCAAAGGCATGGACCCCGGGAGAAACTTCATCCCAATGAATTTTTACCGCAATGCCTCTCCCGCCGATAAACCGGTCCGCATAATTTGATGTGGGGACGGTATGAATTTCTCTTGAAGAAAGGTTCACCTTTAATATAGATTCAGCATACCCATTCATGCGATGTCTCCTTCTTGGTTTTTAAACGGCGAAGTTGATTTAATCATCCAGCCAAACAGTGACAAGGGCTCCGAAAGACTTTGGTCAGTGTTTATGCATATCATAGATGTGGAATGAATTAAAAGAATTTGACGATGTCCGGCATTATTTTCACCGATTGAACGAACCAAATCAAGCGCTTAATTTTGAAACCTCGGCAGGGGGTTCAGGATCATCGGGTAAACGTCGATATAAGTATTGAAATACCTAAAATTATAATGATATGAACTTTTTCAGCGGTAATGCGCGTAAACCCGTAAACGGGCATCCTATCGAGAACAGGACAAAATGGACCAGCGACAGCAGGAACGATTCAGAATGATTCCCGGGGTGGACAAAATTCTGGAAATGGTCAAAGCAGACCCATTTTTTCAGGATATTCCAAAATCCGTGACCTTGATCGCGGTTCGCGGCGTTATCGAGGGACTCAGAAAAAACATTACCGAGAACGCTGAACCCGTCGATGAATGCCTGCTGACGCGGATTTCTGTTCTGGAAAAGGTCAGGCAGAATGTAAGCCGCTTAATGGCACTGAATTTAAGACGGGTGGTGAATGCCACGGGCATCGTGATTCACACCAACCTGGGACGCTCTCTTCTCCCCCGGGATGCCGTGGAGAACATCGCAACCATTGCGCAGAATTACACCAATCTGGAATTCGACCTGGAAAAGGGGCGGCGCGGCTCCCGATACAGCGCTGTGGAAGGCCTTCTCTGTGAAATTTCCGGGGCTGAATCGGCCATGGTGGTGAACAACAATGCCGGGGCCGTGCTGTTGTGCCTGGAGACGCTCTCCAGGGGTAAAAAGGCCGTGGTCTCCAGGGGAGAACTGGTAGAAATCGGGGGGTCTTTCAGAATTCCGGACGTGATGCGTAAAAGTGGTGCGATTTTAAAAGAGGTGGGCACCACCAACCGCACCCATTTCCATGATTATGAAGGGGCCATTGAGAGTGACACGGGCCTGTTGTTGAAAGTGCATCAGAGCAACTTCTGCATTGTGGGATTTCATAAGGCAGTGCCCCTTGAAGATCTGGTCCGGCTGGGATCCCAGTACCATATCCCCGTCATGGAAGACCTGGGCAGCGGCACTTTTGTGGATTTTTCTCGATATGGTCTGGTGAAGGAGCCCACTGTTCAGGAATCCGTCAAAGCCGGAGCCGATGTCGTCACCTTCAGCGGAGACAAGCTTTTGGGCGGTCCCCAGGCCGGCATCATCGTGGGGAAAAAAGAGTTCATCGACGAAATCAAGAAAAACCCCATTACCCGGGCCCTTCGGATTGACAAACTCACCCTGGCCGCCCTGGAGATGACCCTGCGCCACTACCGGGACCCCGAAACAGCGGTGCAGAACATCCCCACCCTCCGGTTGCTGACCCTCCCCTTTATGCAGATTGAACAAAAGGCCCTGGCCCTTCAGAAACGCCTTCTGGCCATTGACGATCCTCGCCTTGACGTTCAATTGATGGATCTGGCATCTAAGGCGGGGGGGGGCTCCTTGCCCCTCCTCGAGATACCCAGCAAATGCCTGGGCATCACCATTGAGGGGATGACGGTCAATTTTATTGAAAAACAATTACGCTTCCAATTACCGCCGATCATCGGCAGAATTGAGAGTAACCGGTTTATTCTGGATTTAAGAACGGTCCGGGAAGAAGAATTCCCATATATCGAAAACGCTTTTACAAATCTCATGAACACTACGGCCCGATAATGAAAAAAGATCAGCAGGGACTGTTTCACAGCAGCAAAACCGAACAGCAGTTTTTATTTTATAGAACGGATGAAATCGCCGTCGATGAAAAATCGGGGGACATTCAGGCTGTCCTGCCCGGACTTTCAGCCGGATCATCATTTTTTGACAGAATCGCAGCCGAAGTCACACCCCTGGAAAGCTTCGGGGTATTGGCCGTTAGAATGGATGAACACGCCGATGGGGGAAAACCTCAACCAGAGGATGCCCTGGGAATTGCAGAGGTACTAACCGCTTTCTGCAAAACGGAATCCTGTTTATTGGGGCAGCTCGACACGTTTTTGTTTGCCTGTGTGTTTCCGGAAAAAGATAGGGGGGATTGCGTTAAAGCAGCCGGACAGATCCAGCAAAAAATATCCGAAACAGGCAAAAACACCGTATCCGTCGGCATCGCCGTCTATCCCACGCTTTTATTCGGCAAGGATCAAATCATTGACAACGCCCGGAAAGCCCTTGATCACGCGGCATTTTTAGGCCCGAACAGCACCGTTGTCCTGGATTCTGTGACCCTGAATATCAGTGGGGATCATTTCTATCAGCACAAGGACATGGAAAAAGCGGTCGCGGAATTTACCGCTGCTCTTGACCTCGATCCTAACAACATAAATGTTCATAACAGTCTGGGGGTGTGTTACGGCGTTATGGGCGATTTTGAAAAAGCCATCGCGCATTTTGAAACCGCCGTCAGCCTCGATCCCGGGGAAGAAATGGCCTGGTACAATGGGGGCCTGGTGTTGAAATTAACCCGGAATCCCCAAAAAGCGCTGGAATATTTTCTGAAAGCCGGGGCCTTAAACCCGACCCGGTTTGAGGTGGCCTATCAAACCGGCAAAATTTACATGGACCTGGAATTAACGGAAAAGGCCCGGCCTTATTTCGAGAGGGCCATCACCCTGAAACCGGAAAACGGATCCGGTTACCGGTTTCTCGGGGAATGCCATACAGAATTGGGGTTGATCGAACAGGCCATTTCCGCTTTCAAGCGGGCTATCAAGGAAAACCCCCAGGATTCCGCTTCCCTTTCAGCCCTTGGATTCCTGTTTGACAAAAAAGGGGAAAACCCTGAAATCTCCATTTTATTCTGTCAACAAAGTGTTGACATTTCTCCCGAAAACGGCCTATTTCGCCTCAGGCTCGGCCATCTGTATACCAAGCTGAATAAATTCAAGAACGCCCTGGCCGAATTTGAATCGGCAAGTGAACTGGGGATTGATGCTTCGGAAGACATCCGGAAAGTAAAAGCCTTGATTAATCCGTTGCCGTGATTATCATGGGTCACCTGTTGAAGTTTTTGGTTTGTCGTGAGGATTACAAAAAGGAGAGCTTTAAAATGCCCATATACGAGTACCATTGCAAAGGCTGCAATCATAATTTCGAATACCTGGTCTTCGGCGGGGATGAACCCGGGGAATGCCCCTCATGCAGCGGGAAAAGCATCGTGAGATTAATGTCCGCCTGCGGATTCTTCAGCAAGGGCAGCGGAGGGGAAACGGTCAGGGCCTCCGCCTCAACATCCGGGTGCAGCGGCTGTTCTTCATCGAGCTGCGCGAGTTGCGGCCACTGATGTTAAAGACCATCAGAATCGGAACGCGGGGAAGCCGCCTGGCCCTGTGGCAGGCCAACTGGGTCAAGTCCAGAATCGAAGAAAATTTCCCTGAAAGCGGGGTTTCTCTCGTTGTCATTAAAACCCGAGGGGATAAAATTCTGGATGTTCCCCTGGCCCGCGTGGGCGGCAAAGGGCTATTTGTCAAGGAAATCGAAGAAGCATTGCTGGACAACCGGGTCGATCTCGCCGTTCACAGCATGAAGGACATGCCTGCGGAACTGCCTCCGGAACTCCACATCGGCGCCGTTCCCCTCCGGGAAAACCCCAACGACGTATTAATTTCAAAAAATAATAAGCCCCTTTCCATGCTTCCGGCGGGAGCCAGAATCGGCACCAGCAGCCTTCGTCGGGGGTCCCAGATGCTTAATGCCAGACCGGATTTTCGCATCGAACCGTTACGGGGGAACCTTGAGACCCGTCTGAGAAAACTGAAAACAACGGATCTGGATGCCATCATACTGGCGGCGGCGGGCATCCTCCGGATGGGTCTTGCAAACCGCATTACCGAATATCTGGATGAAAATATCCTGTTGCCCGCCGTAGGCCAGGGTGCCCTTTGCATCGAGTGCCGGAAAAATGATGAAAAGATCAACGCCGTCCTTGAAACCCTGGATCACCCGGATACCCGGACCGTGATCATGGGCGAGCGGGCCTTTTTAACCCGGTTAGGGGGTGGATGCCAGACACCCATAGCGGCCTTCGGCAGGCTTGAAAACGGCAGATTCACCCTGACCGGCATGGTGGCCTCGGTCGACGGCAAGACCCTTTTGAAAGACACCCTCGATGGAAATCCGGAGCAATCCGTTTCTATCGGGAAAGCCCTCGGAGACAGACTGATCGCCATGGGGGCGCAAACCATCATTGACACCCTTAAAGAAGATTTCATCAAAAATGAAACACGGTAAAGTATATCTGGTCGGCGCCGGCCCGGGTGATCCCGGTCTGATCACGGTTAAAGGCCTTTCCTGCATTCGGGAAGCCGATGTGGTCATTTATGATTATCTCGCATCCCCTGCCCTTCTCCATCATGCCGGACCCGATTCGGAAATGATTTATGTGGGGAAAAAAGGAGGGGACCACACTCTTGCCCAGGATAAGATCAACGATCTGATCATCGAAAAAGCCAGGCAGGGATTATCGGTAACCCGTTTAAAAGGGGGAGATCCCTTTATTTTCGGAAGAGGCGGGGAAGAGGCGGAAGAGCTGGTGGACGCCGGCATTGAATTCGAAATAGTTCCCGGGGTTACATCCGCCATTGCCGCACCGGCCTATGCCGGAATACCCCTGACCCATCGAAGCTTTACCCCCACCGTGGCGTTTGTCACAGGACACGAGGACCCGACCAAGACCGAATCGGGTATTGACTGGAAATCTCTCGCGAAGGGAATCGGAACCGTTGTTTTTCTGATGGGGGTAAAAAATCTCCCCCTTATTACCAGGAAGCTCATAGAGAACGGCAGGCCTGAAAATACACCGGTGGCCCTTATCCGGTGGGGGACTACCACGGATCAGCAGGTGGTATCCGGCACCCTTTTAACCATTGTGGATGAGGTCAACCGGGTGGGTCTGAAACCGCCATCCATTATCGTGGTGGGAGAAGTGGTAAAGCTGAGAGACCGGTTGAAATGGTTCGAAAACCGGCCTCTTCTGGGAAAATGCATCATCGTCACACGGGCACGGGAACAGGCCAGCGACCTGGTGAAAAAGCTTTCCGATCTGGGCGCCCGCTGCATCGAATTTCCCACGATCGCCGTGGCGCCTCCGGATGATTTTAAACCCCTGGACAGGGCCATCGAACGCATTTCCTCCTATGACTGGCTGATATTCACCAGCGTCAACGGGGTCCGTTTTTTCTTCGACCGGCTGTTAGCCCAAAACAAAGATGTCCGATGCCTGGGGCACATCAAAACAGCCTGCATCGGACCGGCCACTGCGGGCAGACTCATGGATTACGGCCTTCGGAGCGATATCGTTCCGGAGAGCTACGTTGCCGAAGCGGTGGTAGCAGCATTTGAAAAGAAAAATGTAAGTGGGAAAAAGGTACTTCTGCCGAGAGCAGAGCTGGCCAGACCCGTTCTTCCCGTACAACTCAGGAAAATGGGTGCGGAGGTGGACGAAATTACAGCGTACAGAACCGTTTTGGAGGGGCATAATGCCGGGGCACTGAAACAATATCTCAAAGAAAAAACAGCTGACATGGTCACCTTCACCAGCTCCTCGACCGTAAACAATTTCAAAGCCCTGCTGCCGGAAGGATCCTTAAAGGAGCTCATGGAGGGCGTAACCGTCGCCTGCATCGGCCCCATTACCGCACAAACTGCTGAAAAAATGGGATTCACCGTGGATATCGTGGCAAATGAGTACACCATTGACGGCCTCTGCGACGCCATCCTGAACCGATTGGGGACAAACCGGAAAGATTTACCCTCTGACGAAAATGCTTGACAAACCGGTTTTCAAATTTTATTCAAAGAGAAACTTTTTATCTGTTAATTATTCAGGGTCTGGAAATAATACCATTATTTATATTTTCAGAGGTTAGCCCTTTAAGGTAAAAACACCTTGGGCTTACACGATTGTCGGGCCACAATCTGAAGTATCAGGTTGCGGCCTTTTTTTTAAAAAAGATCTGACAGCTTTTCTTTAAAAAAAGCGGTTCCTGGGTCTGGAAGTCGCTTACTGCTTCCAGAGGTAAATCCCTTAAGGTAAACCCACCTTGGGGTTACACGATTGTCGGGCCACAATCTGAAGTATCAGGTTGTGGTTTTTTTTTGCGGTTTCCGGTTTATCGGGTATTGCCGTTTAACTAATTAAAAACATTTATATTTAAAGGAGACTTGATTATGGATTTCCTGGACATGATTAAAGACCAATGGTATATTGCCGTGGGGATAGGGGTACTTTTATTCGGTTTTTTTATTATTTCGGAGATAAGCCATAGGGCTCAAAAGAAAAAAACACTGGAATCGAACCAGAATACCTCCGGACAGGAAGAAAAATAGCATCTTCAGATCCCTTTTGATGTTCTGGGCGTGGCTGATGGCAATGGAAGCGGTTTTAAACGGCGCAGTCATTGCATCGGACTGGAGGATCAGCGGACAACTCTCCGGATGGGTCTCTGCGAGGGGCATTCAAGAAACCCTGGAAAACAGCGCCGGGGTCCGTTACATCCCTCAGGTCGGTTTAAAACATCCCATTTCCGAAGATACCTTTCTCGATGCAGAAATGGCCCTGAACGGATTCGCGTCCTTAAGTTCCCGGGATGCCGACGAGGATGCGGATCTGGAGCTCTACCGGTTGATATTCCGGTTCGCCGCCCCCAGATGGAAGGCCAGCTTGGCCTTCAAAAAATCAGTTTCGGACCGGCCCATCTCCTTCGACCCCTTCAGTGGTTTGACCGCCTGGACCCCAGGGACCCCTTGCACCTCACCGACGGTGTTTACGGTCTTCAGTTAAAATATACCGGCCTTTCCAATGCCAACGGCTGGTTCTGGGTCCTTCTGGGAAACGATGATCTAAAAGGTCTTGAATTCCTGAAAACGGATTCATCCACCCCTGAAACAGGCGGCAGGATTCAGTATCCCGTGCCTTACGGAGAAGTTGCCGCGACCTTCCATAACCGGAAAATAGACCTCTCGGAGTTCGGGCTTTCCGATGCGTGGGAAACCCGTTTTGCTCTGGACGGGCGATGGGACAGGATCATAGGATTCTGGTTTGAAGCGGTTTGCCAGAAGCAGAGCACGGATTTCCTGCCTTTCGAATGGTCCAAGTTCGCCACCCTCGGCATGGATTATACCTTCGGCATTGGAAACGGATTGCACGTCCTGGGGGAGCATCTGGTGACGGTTATGTCCCGGTTCCTGCCGGAATGGCCAAATACGCTGAACGTTTCCGCCTGTGTAATCCGTTATCCTTCGGGTATTTTTGACAGCCTGTCCATTATCGGCTATTATCATTGGGATGAAAAAGCCTTTGCACCACATCTTAGCTGGACAAGGACGCTTGATGATCTGGACGTCACCCTGAGTCTTTTTGACTACCCGAAAACTTCAGATGAAGGGGCGTTTACCCTGAGATCCGAAGCCGCGATGCCAGGTTCCGGAATCCAGTTGATCCTGGTTTACCATCATTGATACGGAAAATTGAAAATGGAAGACCAAATTCTCATCGCCACGGAACGCCTCGTCAAACATTATCCCATGGGCAAACACCTTTTCACGGCATTGAACGACATTACCATCACCTTCAAATCCAGGGAATTCACCGGCCTGGTGGGACCCAGCGGATCCGGAAAAACCACTCTGTTAAACATCATCGGCGCCCTGGATTCGCCCACCCGGGGTCTTGTCCGGGTCATGGGTCAGGACACCGGCACACTCTCCCATAAACAGGCGGCCCGGCTTCGCAGCATTTATCTGGGATTCACTTTTCAGACCTACAACCTGCTGCCGGTTTATACGGTTTATGAAAATGTGGAATTTCCGCTGCTTCTACTGGACATGGCGCCCGCACAACGCAAGAAAGCCGTTTTACAGGCCCTGGAGTGGGTGGGATTGATGGACAAGCAGAAATCCCGGCCCTCCCAGTTATCCGGTGGCGAATCCCAGCGGGTCTCCATTGCCAGGGCCATGGTCAAGGCGCCGAAAATCGTTTTGGCCGATGAACCCACAGCCAACCTGGATGCGGCCAACTCCCACAACATCCTTCAAATGATGATCAAGCTGAACGAGGAGCTGGGCACGACTTTTATTTTTGCATCCCACGATGATAAAGTCATCGGCTACCTGAAGCGAAAAATTACGCTGACCGACGGCAAGGTGGTGGAAGACGCCCGTATGGACCTTCCGGAAGGCCGGAACACATGCTGATCATCAAACTGGCTGTTCGAAATATCCTCGGCGCAGGACTACGGACCTGGCTGAATGTTTTTATTCTATCCCTGGCATTTCTCACCATCGTCGGGGTCCAGGGCCTGTTGCAGGGATTCAATCAGCAGGCCATGGACGCCATGATCGATATGGAACTGGGAGGGGGGCAGTTCTGGCACCGCCGTTATGACCGTTATGACCCGTTGTCCATTGAAAACGCCCATGAAAAAATGCCGGAATCCCTGACCCGTCTCATCCGTAAAGGAGAGGCGACCGCCATTCTGATGACCTCCGGGGCTATTTTCCCTGAAGGACGGATCCAGAGCGTCGTGTTGAAAGGCATCGACCCGGCACAGACTCTCCTCGATATCCCATCAGCTATCCTTCAAACCCATGGGGAAGGCGATATCCCCGCCCTGATCGGAAGCAGAATGGCCAAAGAGGCCCGTCTTGAAAAAGGAGAGGTGGTAACCCTGCGATGGCGGGATATTTTCGGCACGTTCGACGCAACAGAAATCGTCGTTGCCGGCATCATGAGCACCAGCGTGCAGTCCGTAGATTCCAATCAGATCTGGATCCCCCTTGATACCCTCAGGGAAATGATCCAGGCGCCCGGACAGGCCACTCTGGTGGTGCTTTCGAAAAATCTTCGGAACATTCCTCCGGATGACGGTGTATTTGTCTTCAGGGATCTTGATTTTCTCTTGAAGGACCTTACAGCGTTTATCAAAACCAAATCCGCCGGATCGTCCATTTTGTATGTTCTTCTGCTGTTCATGTCTCTTCTGGCCGTTTTCGATACCCAGATCCTTTCCATTTTCAGACGACGCAAGGAGATGGGTACCCTGATGGCACTGGGAATGCCCAGAACGGCGATTATCGGGTTGTTCACCCTCGAGGGGGCCCTGCACGGGGTTTTGGCCCTGGCCATGGCGGCGGTTTACGGGGTTCCCCTTCTGGCCCTGGCTGCCGTCAAAGGCATCGCTCTTCCGTCCATGACGGAAAGTATCGGCCTTGCCATTGCCGACACCGTCTACCCGGCATACGGGGCCGGGCTGGTTCTGGGCACCACGTTTCTGATCCTGATCACCGTGACCATCGTCAGTTTCCTGCCCACCCGAAGGATTTCCCGGCTGAAACCCACGGATGCCCTGAGAGGAAAATTCACATGATCCGCTTTCTGGTGAAGGGATTGCTGAGAGATCCGAACCGGAGCGTATTCCCCGTTCTGATCGTGGGTGCGGGTGTAATGATCACGGTCTTGTTTTACTGCTGGGTCCTGGGCGTCAGGGAGGACATCACCCGGACCAGTGCCGTTCTGGATACCGGGCATGTCAAAATCACCACAAAGGCTTACGGCGAAATCCCCGGCCAGATGCCCAATGACCTCGCCCTATCCGGCATCGGCAGACTGGTCCCTGAGCTGTTCCGGGACTGTCCGGAAATGGACTGGGTCCCCCGGATCAAATTCGGCGGACTGCTGGACTTTCCCGATGATAAAGGGGAAACCCGGGTCCAGGGCCCGGTTTTGGGCATGGCCGTTGATCTTCTGACCCCCGGGTCCACGGAAGTCCGGCGCTTGAACCTTGCCGGCGCCATAGTTCGGGGACGCCTGCCGGAAAAACCCGGCGAGATTCTCGTGAGCGAGGAGTTTGCCGAAAAACTGGGGGTGGATCTTTATGAAACCGCCACACTGATCAGCGCAACCGCAACGGGCGGCATGGCTGTTCAAAACTTTATCCTGGCGGGAACGGTTCGGTTCGGCATCGGGGTCATGGACAAAGGAACCCTGATCGCCGATATCACGGACATTCAATACGCCCTGGACATGGCTGATTCTGCGAGCGAAATCCTCGGATTTTTTCCGGATATGAATTTTGATGAGGTCCGCGCGTTGGGCGAGAAGACCCGGTTTAACGCGGTGTATGAAAATATCCGGGATGAATTTTCCCCGGTGATGACAACCCTCAAAGATCAGAGCGGTCCGGGGGAATATCTCGACTGGGTGGATCGGTGGATATTTATTTTTATCTTTGTCTTCATTCTGGTGATGTCCATTGTATTGTGGAATACGGGGCTGATGTCCGGAATAAGGCGATATGGTGAAATCGGCGTGAGGCTCGCCATTGGAGAATCCAAGGGTCACGTATATCAGGCCCTGATCGGGGAAGCTTTGGCCACCGGTATGGCGGGGTCCATCCTGGGGACGTTCCTGGGTCTGGGCTTTTCCTATTACCTCCAGGAGGTCGGAATCGACATCTCCGGGATGCTCCAGAGCGCGGCCATTCTCTTCCCCAACATCCTAAAGGCGAAAATCGGCTCCGGAGCGTTTTATATCGGCTTTATTCCCGGGCTCGGCGCTACCGTGCTGGGTTCTCTGGTTTCCGGGATCAGTATCTTCAGCCGTGAGACCTCCCAACTCTTCAAGGAACTGGAAACATGAAGGCGATTACGCTTTTGCTTCTGCTGCTGTTCCCCTTCCCGCTGTATGCGGAGTTTCCCACAGGGAGCGAAATCCTTAAAAAAATAGATGAAAACCTGGTCGCCGATCAGGCGGAAAGCTTGACTACGATGATCGTTCACGGACGCGCCCAAAGCCGGACCATTACCTCCCGGGCGTGGATCAGAGGCAGCGACGAGGCCTTTGTGGAATACCTGTCACCGGCCAGGGAAGCGGGGAAAAAAATGTTGAAACTGGGGGATAAAATCTGGACCTACACCCCGGAACCCAATGACCGCATCATTGCCATATCCGGACATTTGCTCCGCCAGTCCGTCATGGGCTCTGATCTGTCCTATGAGGACATCACGGAGAACCATCGCATGCTGGACCTTTATGACGCCGTTGTGGAAGGCGAGGATAATCTGGACGATCGTCAGTGCTATGTGGTTAAGCTTTCGGGAAAAATCAGGGGGCTCGCCTATGACTCCCGGAAAATATGGGTGGATAAGCAGCGGTTTCTCCCCTTAAAGGAAGAACGTTTCGCCAAAAGCGGAAAACTGCTCAAAACCACCCGGATTACGGAAGTCTTTCAGATTGGGGAGCGGTGGTATCCCAAAAGGATGACATTCAAGGACATGCTGTCCAAGGGGAAGGGCACCGAGTATATCATCGAGTCCATTGATTTCAATGTAAAGATCCCTGAACATCGGATGACCAAGGCCGCCTTGCGAAAATAGATGTTTTCAATTGGAATTATATCTCATCCAGAAAAATCTCATCCTGTACCAGGCGTAAAATCTCCTTCTTGGACATCACCAGCTCCTCACTGGTCAGCCGCAGGCGCATGACGATGAATTCGGCAAACACCTGGTACAGCAGCAACAGGAATCGGTCAATCTCTTCCTGGCTGTTCAACCGCTCCCGGGCCCCGGTGTCCACGGCCATACAGACGGTATGACCCACGGCGAAAATAGAGGCGGACCGCTTCAGGTCGCTGATGATGCGCATTTCGCCGAAAATTTCACCCAGCCGGTCGATGGTCTGCAACTGGACGCCTTCCTTGACCACTTTAATTTTTCCACTGAGGAGGAAATACAGCCATTGATCAACATCCCCCTCTTTAATAATGCACTCCCCATCCTCATATTCCCGGATTTTGGACAGCCGTAACAGCTTGCCCAGATTTCGGGTTTCAAAATTTTTGAGGGTGGGAATATCCATCAACCGCTGAATATTCTGGATATTTTCCTTGAGGTATTTGCTCTCTCTCATAAGGGCGGGCGCTCCTGTTCGGGGTTAACAAACAGGACTTTTTATAGCTGGTTTTTTGACCGAAGACAAGACATTAAAATCATGCCGGATTTCAATGGAGTTCGCTGGGATACGAGGGGGAATGCCGTGATCCGCCAAAATTCGTGCGGCTTTCCCCCTATATCGGCGGTCAAGGCCTCTCGAGGCAGTCCTTGGATATGGCATCATCAAAAGTCACGGGATAGCATCCGTCAAAGCAGGCCTTACAGAAATTGTCTTCGGCTTTTTCCACACCCGTGGATTCCAGAAGACCTTTGATGCTCAAGTAATGGAGGGAATCAAGGCCCAGATATTGCCTTAACTCTTCTACCGACATCCTCGCAGCGATCAATTCACCCTTGGTGGAAAAATCGATTCCGTAGTGGCAGGGAAAACGATGGGGCGGGCCGCTCACCCGCATATGGATCTTTTTCACACCCAGTTCCCGCAGGGCCTTGATCCTGGTTTTGGCGGTGGTCCCCCGGATGATGGAATCTTCAATGATGATGATGTCCCTGCCTTTCAACAACTCCCGGACGGGGTTCAGCTTGACCCTGACGCCGAAATCCCGCATGGACTGGGAGGGCTGAATGAAGGTTCTTCCCACATAGTGGTTGCGGATCATGGCCATTTCAAAGGGGATTTTCGATTCCTGGGAATAACCGATGGCGGCATAGACCCCTGAATCGGGAAACGGCATGACGAAATCGGCTTCCACCGGGGCCTCCCGGGCCAGTCGTCTTCCATGGTCTTTCCGGGTGAGGTATACGTTTTTCCCGAAAAAGGTGCTGTCGGGCCGGGCGAAATAGATGAACTCAAAAATACAGAAAGACTTTCTGGGATGCTGTACCGTCTGGATGCTCCTGACCCCGTCTTCGCTGATAATCACGATTTCCCCGGGGTCCAGCTCCCGGACGAAATCAGCTTCCACCAGGTCCAGGGCGCAACTCTCTGAAGCAAGCACATAGTTTCCGTTGAGCTTTCCAAGGCACAGGGGGCGAAATCCATTGGGATCCTTTAATCCCACCACTTCACCGCTGCTGGTCAGCATCACAAAGGAGAAGGCGCCTTTGAGCCTCTTGACCGATTCCACCAGTGCCGGATCAAACCCGAGTTTCAGATTTTTAATGAACAGGTGAATAAAAATCTCGCTGTCCATGGTGGTCTGAAAAATCGACCCCGTCTCTTCCAGTTCTTTTCGGAGTTCATAGGCATTGACGATATTGCCGTTATGCCCCACAGCGTAGGATCTTTTCCGGTGGTGGACCAGAAAGGGCTGGGCATTGGTCAGGATGGAACTTCCGGTCGTTGAATACCGCACATGCCCGATGGCGTTTTCCCCGGTCAACTGGTCCATGTGATGTTTTTTAAACACATCCGCCACCAGACCCATACCTTTGTGGGCCACGATACGGTCATCCTGGACAACGGCGATTCCGGCGCTCTCCTGGCCCCTGTGCTGAAGGGCGTAAAGCCCGAAGTAACAGAGCCGCGCCGCATCCGCATGTTGATGGACGGCAAACAGTCCGCAGGCTTCCCGTGGTTTTTCATCATAATACATTTTGGCGATGATACTCCTGAAGGGTTTTTACCGAAAGCGTCTCTTCCTTTAAGGCTTTGATTCCCTTTCCCACTGCCATGGCCCCGGCAATGGTGGTCACATAGGGAATATTGTATTTAATGGCCGCCCGTCTGATCTCGTATCCGTCCCGTTTGGTTTCACCCCCGCTCCCCGTATTGACGATCAACTGAATTTCTCCGTTTTTAACAGCGTCGGCCACATGGGGTCTTCCTGCGGATACCTTCTTGATCAAGGTGTTTGAGACACCGTTTTCGCTTAACATCGCCGATGTTCCCCGGGTCGCGCAAATGGAGAATCCCAGATCAGAAAATTGCCTTGCCACGGGCAGGACCGCTTTTTTGTCCCGGTCCTTGACACTGATGAAAACCGTACCGGACAGGGGGAGCTTCTGCCCGGCGCCCAGTTGTGCCTTGGCATAGGCCGCTCCGAAATGGACGTCAATGCCCATCACCTCTCCCGTGGATTTCATTTCAGGCCCCAGCAGGGTATCTACATCGGGAAACCGGTCAAACGGCATCACGGCCTCCTTGACGGACATATGGGACGGAACGGTTTCCGTTGTCAATCCCAGGGAGGCCAGTGTCCTGCCCAGCATGACCTTTGTGGCCAGCTTGGCCAGCGGGATTCCCGTTGCCTTGCTGACAAAGGGAACGGTACGGGATGCCCTGGGGTTGACTTCGAGGACATACAGTTGATCGTCCTTGATGGCGTACTGGACATTCATCAGGCCGACAACCTTAAGTTCCAGGCTCATGGCTTTGGTGGCGGCGGCGATTTCATCGAGCCTGGCGGTGCTGACGCTGTAAGGGGGTAAAACACAGGCCGAATCGCCCGAATGAATTCCAGCTTCCTCGATATGTTCCATGATGCCGCCGATAATCGTCACCCGGCCGTCGGATATGGCATCCACATCCAGTTCCACGGCATCCTCGAGAAATTTATCGATGAGCACCGGATGCCCCGGAGAAGCGGCTATGGCCAGACGGGTAAAAGTTTCCAGGTCCTTCTGGTCATAGACGATTTTCATGGCCCGGCCTCCCAGGACGTAGGAGGGACGAACCACAACGGGATATCCTATGGTTTCCGCGACCCCCTTTGCCGCTTCGATGGAAGTGGCGGTTCCGTTGGCAGGCTGGACCAGGCCGAGTTTTTGCAGCATGGCCTGAAACAGTTTCCGGTCCTCCGCCCGGTCGATGCTTTCGGGCTGGGTTCCCAGAATGGGGACCCCGGCCTGATGGAGCGATACGGAAAGGTTCAAAGGGGTCTGGCCGCCGAACTGGACGATCACCCCCATGGGTTTTTCCGTTTCCACGATATGAAGCACGTCTTCCTGGGTAAGGGGCTCGAAATACAGCTTGTCCGAAGTGTCGTAATCCGTACTCACCGTTTCCGGGTTGCTGTTCACCATGATGCTTTCGATGCCCTCTTCGCGCAGGGCGAAGGAAGCGTGCACGCAGCAGTAGTCAAATTCGATNNCGGTTGGGACCGCCCCCCAGGATGATGACTTTTTTCCGATCCGAAACCCGGGCCTCGCATTCCTTTTCATAGGTGGAATAATAATACGGCGTGGCGGCCTTGAATTCACCGGCGCAGGTGTCCACGAGTTTGTAAACCGGCCTGATGCCCAACCGGGTTCTTTCGGCACGGATATCGTCCTCCGTGCTGTTGAACAGATGGGCCAGCTGAATATCGGAGAAGCCCATGGCCTTGGCCTCCTCCAGAAACGGTTTGGATAACTCCGGCGGCTGGTTTTCCATGATGTTTTCATGATCGACGATCTGTTTGATCTGATGCAGAAACCAGGGGTCAATGCCGGTGAGTTCATAAACGGTCTGAACGGCCATCCCTTTCATCAGGGCATATCTCAGGTAAAACAGCCGGTTGGAATTGGGGGTGGCGAGCTTCTGTTCGATCGCCATATCGGATACGGAACCGATATCCGCAAAATCGGCGTCCCGGCCATCCGAACCCAGCCCGAACCGTCCGATTTCCAGGGATCTGATGCCCTTCTGCAGGGCCTCTTTAAAAGTCCTTCCGATGGCCATGGTCTCACCCACGGATTTCATGGCCGTTGTCAGATAGTCCCGGGTTTCGGGAAATTTTTCAAAAGTCCACCGGGGTATTTTCACCACGCAATAATCCAGGGTGGGTTCAAAGGAGGCCATGGTCTCCCCTGTGATATCGTTTGGAATTTCATCCAGGGTGTATCCCACGGCGAGTTTCGCGGCGATTTTGGCAATGGGGAATCCCGTTGCCTTGGATGCCAGGGCCGAACTCCGGGACACCCGGGGATTCATTTCGACAACGATCATTTCCCCGGTCCCGGGATGAACGGCGAACTGGACGTTGGATCCCCCCGTCTCCACGCCGATTTCCCGCATGATGGCCAGGGAGGCGTTTCGCATGACCTGGTATTCCTTGTCCGAAAGGGTCTGAGCCGGGGCCACGGTGATGCTGTCGCCGGTGTGTACCCCCATGGGATCCAGGTTTTCGATGGAACAGATGATGACCACATTGTCGCTCCTGTCCCGCATCACCTCGAGTTCGTATTCCTTCCATCCCAGGACGGATTCTTCCAGCATAATCTGATGAATCAGACTGGCATCAAGACCTGATTTCGCCATGATTTCAAGATCCTCAGGGTTATAAGCGACCCCGCCGCCGGTTCCTCCCAGGGTAAAACTGGGCCTGACGATGATGGGAAACCCGATGTCGTCGGCAACGGCTCTCGATTCCTCCATGGAGGTCGCAATGCCGCTTCTGGGGATGCGAAGGCCGATTTTTTTCATGGCATTTCGGAACTGGTCACGGTCCTCGGCCTTTTGAATGGAGCCCAGGGACGCCCCGATCATTTCCACATGATATTTGTCAAGGACACCTATTCTGGCCACGTTCACCGCCGTGTTCAGCCCTGTCTGCCCCCCCAGGGTGGGAAGCAGGGCGTCAGGGCGTTCACGGGCAATGATTTTTTCAACGGTTTCCGGTGTGACCGGTTCGATATAGGTCCGGTGGGCCGTTTCCGGGTCCGTCATGATGGTCGCCGGGTTGCTGTTGACCAAAACCACCTCGTAGCCCTCTTCCACCAGGGCCTTGCACGCCTGGGTCCCGGAATAGTCAAACTCACAGGCCTGGCTGATGATAATGGGACCCGCCCCGATGATCAGGATCTTTTTGATATCCGTCCGTTTCGGCATTGTTAAATTCTGCTGTCCATTCTTGGCTTAAGGGTTACTTCATCATCCTTTTAAACTGTCCGAACAAATATCCGGCGTCATGGGGCCCCGGAGATGCTTCGGGATGGTATTGAACCGAAAAGGCCGGAAGTTGTTTGTGCCTGAACCCTTCAAGGGTCTTGTCGTTTAAATTGATATGCGTGATTTCGACGGATCCGCCCACCAGGCTGTCGAGATCTACGGCAAATCCATGGTTCTGAGAAGTGATTTCGATCCTGCCGGTGACCAGGTTTTTAACCGGCTGGTTGGAACCCCGGTGGCCGAACTTCAACTTGAAGGTGGACCCCCCCAGGGCCAGCCCCATCAGCTGATGGCCCAGGCAAATGCCGAACATGGGGCGGTACCCCAGAAGGTCCCGGATGGTGTCGACGGCATATTGAACGGGCTCAGGATCTCCGGGACCGTTGGAGAGGAAAATACCGTCGGGATCCATAGCCCTCACGACATGGGCCATGGTGTCCGACGGGACCACCAGGATCTCAAACCCCTCCCGTTCCATACATCGTAAAATATTATGCTTAATACCAAAATCATAAGCTACGACCGCAGGCTTCATTCCCCGGCATCTCCAGATACCCGAAGAAAGTTCCTTTTCGCAGGGGATCTTTCCGCCTTTTTCCCATAAATAAGGATGACGGGTGGTCACGCTGCGGGTCAGGTCCAGGCCGGCCATTTTGGGTATTGCCCTGGCTTTCCCGACCAGTGAGCCGGGATCGAGGTCCTGGGTTGAAATCACCGCCCGCATGGCCCCCACCGTCCGGATGTGCAGGGTCAATGCCCGTGTATCAAATCCCTCAACTCCCATGATATTCCGGAGTTTCAGGTAATCGGCGAGACTCTCCCCTGCCCTGAAATTACTGTACGACGGCTGATATTCCTTAACCAGAAAAGCGGCCACCTGTATTTTGTCTGATTCAACGTCATCGGCATTGACGCCGTAGTTACCCACCAGAGGATAAGTCATCGTCACCATCTGCCCGGCATATGAGGGATCGGTGAGGACCTCCTGATATCCGGTCATGCTGGTATTGAATACCACTTCTCCCGACGCCTCCCCCGGTCCGGTAAAAGACCGGCAGGGGAAAATCCGTCCGTCTTCGAGTACGATTAAAGCTTCCATATTTTCCTTTTAAGGTATGGGTAACAGGCTGGGCGTAACAGGCCGATAAAATCCCTGTCTTTCACCCCCCATTTCCCATTACTCGATGGGATCATTGGCAACCAGATCCCATATTCCGCAGGGGCACGCCCCGGCGCAGAAACCGCAGCCGATGCATCGATCGGGGTTCACAATATATTCGTATTCGCTGTTTCCCCTGTCCTTCCGGCTGATGGCGGCCCGGGGACAAACGGCTTCGCAGATTCCGCAATCCCGGCAGGCCCCGCACGAAGAGCACTGGGAACCGCACTGGTCGACGCCGTCAAATTCGACAATCCGCGGATCGAAATATTCCAGGGTTACCCGCTTTTTGTCTATCATCCGCCGGTTGTCCCCAACGGGTTTTTTACCCTGAATCATATCTGAAATGGCCTCGGCCGCTTTTCGACCGGCGCCGATGGCATCCGTCAGCAAGCCCGGTTTTACAGCATCGCCGATGGCAAAAATTACCGCGTCGGTGGTCTGGGAATATTCGTTGACCAGTACAAATCCCCGTTCGGTGGCCACGGTATCCGGGAGAAATCCGAGATCCGGGGCATCGCCGATGGAGATCACCACGGTGTCTGCGGGGATCACTTCTCCGGTTTTCAGCTTCACCCCTTCGGGCAGGATTTCTTCCGTATAACACGGCCACCTGAATTTAGCTCCCGCTTTCTCGGCATCCGCCCTCTCCTTGCCGAAAGACGCCGGTTCCATGACATCGATCAGGGTGATGTCTTCGGCGCCCAGCCGGGAGGCTTCTGTGGCCACATCACATCCCACGTTTCCCGCGCCGATGATCACCACTTTTTTCCCCGGTCTGATTCCGTTCTTTTTCGCCTTGGCGAGGAAATCCAGGGCCGGGATCAGACGATCTTTTCCTGGAACCGGCAGCATCCTGGGTTTGTGGGCGCCCGACGCGATGATCAAAAAATCGTAATCGGTCTTCATCTGTTCCACCTCCTCCCGGGACAATTCCCGGGACAGATGAATTCTGGGGATGACTTTTTCCACCCTTGACAGCTCGGCCTGTATCACTTCCTGCGGAATCCGGGTTTCCGGAATGACAGAGGCCATCTTACCCCCGAGGGTCCTGGCCTTGTCGAAAATCACCACCTGATGACCTTTCCGCCGCAACTGCCACGCAACGGAAATACCAGCAGGCCCGCCGCCGATAACGGCAATTTTTTTGCCGGTCTTTTCCGGGAATTCCGGCGTCCGGGCATCGATGCTGGCCTTTCCCAGGATCTTCACATCCACCGGCGTCATGGCATTCAGATGCCGGGTGCAGGATTCCATGCACAGATTGGGACACAGGTAACCGCATACGGTCGCCGGAAAAGGCGTATAGGACAAGGCCAGGTCCACGGCCTCATCCACCCGGCCTTCCCGGATCAATTGCCACCGCTGCTGTACCGGAATGCCCGTGGGGCATGTGGCTTCACAGGGGGCCAGGTATTTTCTGTTCTCCCATACCGGCACAAACCGTCTGAGGTCGCCGGTGGTGATCACCGGGATGGGTGACCTGTCCAGACGGGTCAAATCACCGATCAATCCCCCCTGGCCCAACTCTTTGTCCCAGACCCGGGATTTAAAATCGGATATGGCCGGTTTTGACCTGAACACACGGTCCTGGGGCGTCCGGGCCATAATTAACTGCCACTCCTCCCGGACCGTCAAGCTGTCCAGCAGATCGTACAGATTGATATGCTCCAGATATCTTTTTAAATTATCGCAAAGCCAGGTCCACTGGTCATCCGTTATGGGAACCATTTTGGCATCGGTCTGACTGTAGCCGTCATGGGGGCCTCTGAAAAATACCCTTCCGCCCACCATTCCTACAAAAGGCCGATATCCCAGAATATTCTTCGGGCTTTGGGAATTGTGGCCGCAGATCACGGCAGTACCCCCGGCCATGAATTCCCCGAAATAATCCCCTACGGACCCCAACACCCACAATTCCGGAGGATCCAACCGGGGGTTATGCTTGGTCATGGTCATACCCCGGGCACCGATGCTGCCCGACACATAGACTTTCCCCTGTGCCATGGCATTGCATACGCCATTTCCCGCATTACCGTGGACCACAATCTGGGCACCGGCATTAAGCCAGCCAACATCGTCCGAGGCCGGCCCCATAATTTCGATAAAGGTATTGGGATACCCCAGGGAGCCTACCCGCTGGCCGCACTGGCCGTATATGTTCACATGGATGGCTTCCTCACCGGATTTAAAGAGCCTTCCGCCAATGCCGTGCTGGCCCAGTGCCTTGACCAGAAGATGCCGATTCCCGGCGGCCACCGCAGACTGAATCCTTTCTTCAAGAATTCGGGATTCCACCCGTTGGCCGTTCTCTTCCCCTGAAATTTCATAAACCTGTCTGATATTCATAACGAATCACTCCGTTTTAAACCACGTACTGTATTCTCAATCGCTCGGCGGCATGATGGTCGGCAATTCCCAGCGCATCCGACATGCCGATGGGCAGCGAGGTCGATCGCCCTAAGGGCGCCACGATCTTTTTCAACTCCGTGTCGAAACTCAGGTACACATCCACCACCCGCTGGGCCACATCCTCGGGATCCAGCCGGCGGTAAAGCCGGGGGTCCTGTGATGTGATCCCCTTCGGGCAATTGCCGATATTGCAGATATTGCATCGGTCGGATTCCGATCCCAGGCAGCCTGCCGCCGCCTGCATGATATATTTGCCCATCTGAACGCCGCTGGCCCCCAGCATGATCAGGGCGGCCGCATTGGCGGCGAGGTTTCCGTTCTTGCCCACGCCCCCGCCGGCAAACAGGGGCACTTCGTTCTGTTTGCCCAGTGCAACCAGGTTCAGGTAGCAATCACGGATATTGCTGGCGATGGGATGTCCCATGTGGTTCATGGAAATATTAAACGCAGCCCCGGTTCCGCCGTCTTCCCCGTCAATGGCAAGTCCGGCGGCATAAGGATTCCGGGTGATGTTGTTCAGGACGGCAAGGGACGTGGATGATCCGGATATTTTCGGATACACCGGAACCCTGAACCCCCAGGCCATGGACATGGACAGTATCATTTTGGCTACGGATTCCTCAATGGAATACTGGGTCTGATGGGTCGGCGGACTGGGCAGACTGATCCCCGGCGGAACCCCCCGGATGGCGGCGATGAGCTTATTGACCTTGTACCACATGAGCAGCCCCCCGTCCCCGGGTTTGGCGCCCTGGCCGTATTTGATTTCAATGGCGCAGGGATCCTCCTTCATATGGGGAATGGCGTGGATGATCTCATCCCACCCGAAATAACCGCTGGCGATCTGGAGGATCACGTACTTTAAGAACCGGCTTCGCAACAGACGGGGCGGGCACCCCCCTTCGCCCGTGCAAATACGGACCGGCATCCCCAGCTCCTCATTCAGGTAAGCCACCCCCATCTGTAGTCCTTCCCACATATTGGGAGAAAGGGCGCCGAAGGACATGCCGCCGATCATCAAAGGGTAGATTTCCCTCACGGGCGGCGCCCATCCGTTTTCCTTGAGCAGGGCCAGGTGTTTTTCCGGTGACAAAACCCTGCCGAGCAGAGTCCGCAGTTCGAACTCATGGCGCCCGGCGTCAAGTGCCGGATCGGTCAGCATGGAAATCCGGATGAACTTGATCTGATCCAGGATCCCGTCCTTTACATTTCTCCGTCCGCCTCTTTTCCGGGGCTGCCCCCCCCTGTCGATATGCAGTCTCAGTTTATCGTTTTCTTCATTTTTTGAGGGAAGAATGGCGTCATTGGGGCAAACCAGACTGCACATGCCGCATCCGATACACGCATATGCCGGATCTGTTTTTTGCCGGATACCGTAATATACCTTATATACATTGCCGGGCTTTTCGGTAATATTCAAGGCCGGCTCGATGAGTCTCTTTTGAAACACCCCGGGCTCGATTGCATTGACCGGACACACGGCCGTACACTGGCCGCAGAGGGTGCATTTATCTTTATTCCACAGAACCTGCCAGAGCAGGTCCTTGATACTCAGCGTGGAAGGGGTAATGGGTCTGTTTGGCAACATATGGAGACCTCCTGTCGATCCGGACCCACAATGGCGGTATCCAGATGCATCGGTTGAAAATCCTTGCTTTTGTCCCGATCGGGAATAACAGCATCCAGTCCGCAAATTTCAGAGGAAAAACCGTACATGCCGGGTCGCCCCCCCACAACCCCGGGTCTCAGCTTTTTCCGGTCCTGGACCATAAATAACTTTTTATCCGGCAGGCAGCCGATAACGCAATTGGGCCCGTCGATAATGAGCCGCCGGCAGGAGTGTTTCAAGACGCGAAGCAGGGCCGCGTCGGGATGCTTTTCCAATGCGTCACCCTGAAGCGGTGTGATCACATGTTTGTAGGCTTCGATGCCAAGCTCCAGGGAATTGTACAGATAATGCAGAATATGGGTGAAGACCTCGGAGTCGGACTGAAATCCCGAATATCCGGGAAATCCCCGGCTCATGAGATATTCCTTGTTTGGGATGAAAGCCGTATTTTCCCCATTGGTCATGGTGCTGTATCCCTGGATGAAAAACGGATGACAGGCATAAAGATTAATGGCGTAATTGGTATTCTGACGACCCTGGGCCATGATGATCCTGGCCTGGAGTTCCTTGCGATCAAGACTGAGATAACGCCCGACGGTCATGGGATCGCCGATCTCTTTTAGCATGATGACGTCCGGCCAGAAGGAAAAAACGATCATGTCCTCCTTTTCCTCTCCCATTTCCCTGAGCTTAAGGCGAATATTCATCAGCCGGTCCTGGAGTGACGCCTGGGTCAAGCCCTCCCATTCCTCGGGATATTCATAGGCCCTGATCAGATAAACATCTCTTCTGGGCGTACCCCTTGGCGCGGTTTTCGGCAGTTTGATGGATATTTTATATTTGGTCATGAAACCGATACCCATCATGAAGGTGTCCAGCCGCTTGATTCCGCTTTCGCTGAAGATACCGGACAGAATCGGCGCGTCCTTCATCTCCTCAAAGGGCCCGCCGAGATCTCTCAACAGGATCCCCACGCCGGAACCGTCATGGCCTTCGCGCATGACATCGAGAGCCTCCATCGCTGTCATGGGCGACAAAGGGGTATCACTGGTTATGGCAAACAATCGACACATGATCTATCATGCCTCCTGAAAATCGTTCTTCCCTCTAAAACAGAGAAACATCACACTCATTATTTTTTCCGAAAAAGTTAATGCATTTATATCAATTAGCAATATGGGTGCCAACGGGTGTTGAAGGATACCTTAATTAATTCCCGTTTAATATCAAAGGTTAAACGGATTTGCATATTTTCCGGGATTACAAAAATGAAATAATTTCGGTCAATACAGTACAAAAAGGTAATAAATTTTCAGAAACCAGGATACAGCAGCTTCAAAAGCACAAAAAAAAGACGCTGATCCCGGCATCCGGGCACCAACGTCTTTGTTGTATCATAAAACAATGCACGTCCTTGTACATTATTTTATACTGTTTTTCAGCGGAGAAGTTTCTAATACAAAACCATGAATCCTGTCAAGACGCTATTTTTTAAATATCAGCTTGCCCCCGAGATAACCGGCCAGCACCGCTGCTGCCAGCATCATCAGGTGAACCAGCAAAAAGGCTGCACGATGGGCCGATTCAGGGCCGGCCACATCCGGATTGATCATCCGCCAGATCACCACCAGGATCCCCGCGATGGTCAGAAAAGCGCCGCAGCCAATTTTTGTAATGAAAACAGGGGTCAAATTCCCATGAAACCGTCGCTTCCAGTCAATAAACCCGAAAAGAATAACAAAGGGCATGGCCAGTGCGACGACGACCATATTATAAAAGGAAGCCAATGCCAGGGTCGGCAACTCAAAGGAAACAGACATGATTAAAAAAAGGACGGCCACGGGAAGAACACCATTGGGGATATGGACGGATATGGGATGGGCATGAAGCCTGGTGACCTGCAGAGAGGCAAGCGAGAGGATTCGAAGTGCCATGGAAGCGCCCCCGGATTCCTGATCTGATGTGCCGATGGCTTCCGTTTCAGTGACAGGTTCTTCTTCGACGAGTTCAATGAATTTTGTCCGGTCGGCGCCGCATACCGGACATTTTTCCGGGGGAGTCTCACCAACGTGAATATAACCGCAGACCGTGCATTTCCATTTTTTCATATGCCTATCCTTTCCTGAAAATGTATTTGGGCCTCTTTTACCATAAAACGTCATGAAACACCAGCAGGCATAGCGGCACTTCAGGGGGATCCGATAATTGTCAGGAGTGTCGTCATATCACCAAATCCGACTTGATTTTCAGGAATCGGCAACGCCAAAACATCTATTGCGGAAATCCCTATCCTTCAGTATAAATCGGTTTTTGCATCAAGGAAAATCTTGACAGAAAAATTGAATGCGTGGTAGGGTTTTATGAATGAGCGCTCGATCAATTTGATTTAAATCAGGCACCGATTATATTCCCGAATTCAGCTTATGATATCAAATTTACATCGCACCAAAGACATCCCCACCCAGATCAAAAATCCGGAGCTTGTGGCCAGAAGGCGGGGACAGATAGCGGATGCGGCTGTTCGATTGTTTATCACCAATGGATTCGATAAAACCACCACCCGCCAAATCGCAAAGGCCGCGCGGTTGTCCATCGGCTCTCTCTACGAATATTTCGCTACCAAAGAGGATGTCCTTTACCTTGTTCTGGACTCCATCTATATTGAGATCGAACAGGCTTTAAGCACTGCCAGATCAAAAGGGGCCACGGAAAAAACGGCCCTGGCCGAGTTGATAAGGCATTATTTCACGGCCTGCCACAGGAGGAGCGACTACATGTTGCTTCTGTATCAGGAAACCCATGTGCTTCCCAGGGAGTGGCGAAAACGGGTCCTGAAAAGTGAAAATAATGTCATCAGTATCATTGAAAAGACATTATCGGAAATTTTCGGGTCCATCGATCCGGCTCTTCGCAAAAGCAGCAGGAGCAAAATCCTCGCCCACGATATCGGCGTCATGGCCCACATGTGGACATTCAGACGTTGGGCTCTGGCAAGGGAATGCAGCATCGAGGAATATATTGAAATTCAGACCGACATTATTTTAACCTATATTGAAGAATTGGAGCGGCGAACCAAACCGTCGCCTGCAGAATAACGAGTCGAGGCTATTTTTTCAGGAGCAATGTATGAAAGAAGCGGTTATCGTCAGTGCGGTGAGAACACCTCTGGGGAATTTCAACGGATCCCTGGCCGACATTGAAGCCACCCGACTGGGGGCCATTGTCATTGAAGCGGCTTTAAAAAGGGCTAAAATCGATAAATCAGTTGTAAATGAAGTAATCATGGGCATGGTTCTTCCCTGCGGTTATGGTCAGAATCCTGCCAAGCAGGCGGCGGTAAAAGCCGGGATGCCCTGGGAGGCGGAATGCTTTACCATAAATAAAGTCTGCGGTTCATCTCTGAAGGCCGTCATGCTGGCGGCCCAGGCCATAGCGGTCGGGGATGCGGATGTTGTGGTGGCGGGCGGCATGGAAAACATGAGCATGGCCCCTTATTATCTGGAAAAGGCGAGATCCGGTTACCGCATGGGGCATGGCGTTCTTTACGACCACATGATTCATGACGGTTTGTGGGACGTTGTCAACGATTTTCACATGGGCATGTCCAATGAACTCTGTGCCGAAAAATATCATGTCACCCGTGAAGATCAGGACCGGTTTGCCGCCGATTCCTATGCAAAGGCCATGAAAGCCGTTTCATCAAAACGATTCCGGGAAGAAATCATCCCCGTTGAAATATCCCGAAAAAAAGGGTCTCCCGAAATCTTTGACACGGATGAATGCCCCAGGGAAACGCGCTACGAAAGCCTTTCAAAGATGAAGCCCGCATTCAAAAAAGACGGGACCGGCACAGCCGGAAACGCCTCCGTTATCAGCGACGGCGCGGCAGCAGTGGTGATCATGTCGCGGGAAAAGGCCCATGAACTGGGCTGTGAAGTTCTGGCGAGCATCGGGGCCCAGGCGAGCTACGGTATCGATATGAAATATGTTCTCGTGGCTCCCATTTGGGCCATTCCCAAGTGTTTGAAAAAAGAAGGCATCGGAATCCATGAGGTTGACCTTTTTGAAGTCAACGAAGCTTTCAGCGGTTCATCGGTGGCCATCGCAAGGGAGCTTGGGCTGGACCCGGACAAAGTGAATGTAAATGGCGGATCCGTCGCCCTGGGCCACCCCATCGGGGCCAGCGGCTGCCGTGTTCTGGTCTCCCTTTTACATGAAATGATCAAACAGGACAAGAAAACTGGTCTGGCCTCATTGTGCTTAGGCGGCGGAGAAGCCGTAGCGCTGATCGTTAAACGGTGATGCGGGATTCCTGTCCCGTAATCGTGAGTTATTTGAAAGGAGAGCGGAATGGAAATTAAAACTTTCGGCGTCATCGGGGCCGGCCAGATGGGTAACGGCATCTCCCAGGTCGCCGCCCAGAGCGGTCTTCAGGTGGTCATGAGCGACATCAAACAGGAATTTGTGGACAAGGGCCTAAAAACCATTGCCAACAATCTTTCCCGGAATGTTGATAAAGGCAAAATGACGGCAGAAGAAAAAGATGCGGTTTTAGGCGGAATCAAAACCACCACGGATTTGAACGATATGGCCGCTGCGGATTTTGTGGTTGAAGCCGCCACAGAAAACGAGGGTCTTAAATTCGGGATTTTTAAATCCCTGGACAAGATTTGCAGACCGGACACCGTCCTGGCGACCAACACCTCTTCCATTCCCATCGGCAGAATCGCTTCTCAAACCAGCAGGCCCGGGAAAGTCATCGGGATGCATTTTATGAACCCCGTTCCGGTGATGAAACTGGTCGAGGTGATCCGGGGTCTTGAAACCAGCGACGACACATTTGCAACGACCTGGGACCTTTCGGTGAAATTCGGAAAAACGCCGGCCCAGGCGAGTGATTATCCCGGTTTTATTGCCAACAGAATACTTTTGCCCATGATCAACGAAGCGGTGTATTGTCTTTATCATGGGGTGGGTAAACGGGAAGACATCGATACGGTGATGAAATTGGGCATGAATCATCCCATGGGGCCCCTGGCTCTGGCTGATCTGATCGGACTGGACACATGCCTGGCCATCATGGAAACGCTGTATGACGGGTTTAAAGATTCCAAATACAGGCCCTGCCCGTTGTTGAGAAAATATGTGGAAGCCGGCAGGCTCGGGAAAAAATCCGGGCGGGGGTTTTACGATTACTAAATACGACTGAAACGGGTTTCCCCTGATTCATTCCGGGACAAATCAGGGAAATCGCCGTGATTATTGATCTTTGAAAATATTGGCTGCAAGATCTATATTTTCCGGGCAGAACACGAAAAGGCATTTTTCATCCGGCGAAGAAACAGACCCGTACACATAATTGATATTGATTCCCTCTTCACCGAAGGTCTGAGCGACTTTTGCCAGAGACCCCGGCCGGTTGTCCAGCTTGAGAGCTATAACGGGAATGATATCGAATACATAATCATACTTGGACAACAAATCCACCGCCTTGTCGGTGTTATCCGCCAGAAGCCGGATTAGGGCGAATTCCGCTGAATCCTTACGCATGGAATTATAGCTCGCGGCGGAAGCAATGCGTTTCAGGGATTTTCCTCTTGCCTGAAACAGTTCTTTGACGTAACTTGAAGCGTCTTGAATCGTCAGGGCATCGATATTGATGCCTTCATTTGAGAATAAAGACGCCAGTTTGCCCAATTCACCGGGGGCATTTTTCAGAAAGAGGGAAATTTCAGTTCTAACCATTGCAGCCTCCTTTGATCATGTAACCTTTATTTTTTAAAAATATATAGTGAAAAAGGGCCGAATAGTCAACGTAAAGAATCTATGGCCGCAAACAACGGTTGGA